>CAIWXX010000101.1 GCA_903916735.1 uncultured Acidobacteriota bacterium | reverse complement strand
GTCATTCGCGTGGCCGCAGCTTTCGGCGCCGGCGGAATTCTAATCGGTTCCGGATGCGCATCTCCCTATACGCCGAAGGTTTCTCGAGGCTCCGCCGGGTCTCTCCTTATCACGCCATTCTGTTTTGCACAGGATGATGGAGCGCTCTTTGACTACCTCGAAAAGCCTCGCCGTCTTATCGCGGCTGTTGCCAGAGGAGGGTGCGCGCCGGGGTCAATGGTCCTTCCCGATAATTCCGTGTTGCTTCTTGGGAGTGAAGGTGGCGGGCTGCCGGAAGATATTCTGCGGCGAGCTCATGAGCTCGTGACGATTCCTACCGCCGGGACTGTCGAGTCGCTCAATGTGGCAGTTTCCGCCGGGATTCTCATGTATGCCTGGTTTTGCCGGAGATGAACCCCGGCATATGAGAAGCGCGTCGGGCGCGGCTCAGTCGCCATTTCACTATGAGGGATGCGCCAGGATCAAAGCTCATGTACAATACTCCCACCATTCGTGGCTTAACATGTCATGTCTCTCTTGCGGAGGTCGGCATGGATCGAGAAATGGAAGAACGGGTTCTCAAACGAGCCGTCGAAAAAGGCCTGATCCGGTCCGATGGTCTGGCGCTCTTCGAAAAAATGCTCATTCGCTATGGTCCGCGCCTTGGCGCCCTCATCGGCGTCAACCGTCTCGATGTCGATGCAGTGAAGGAAATCATTCAGGAGCTTGAAGCAGCTCCGGAAGGGATTGATCCGGCAGCCACAACAATGCCGATTCCCCGGGTGGTTCCTCAAGAGCCGGTGACGCTGCCCGAGGTTCCTCTTGTGGGGCATACAGGCCAGTGGTCCGGTCAGCAATGCGGCCGTTACGAAATCGGAGAGTTGCTTGGCCAGGGAGGCATGGGCGAAGTCTATCGCGCCACTGACACGATGCTCAAACGGAGTGCGGCTGTGAAGTTTCTTCATGGCGAAGATCCGCGAATGGTCGCGCGCTTCTTACAGGAGGCGCGTTTACAGGCTCGAGTCGAGCACGAGCATGTTTGCAAGGTCTATGAGGCCGGGGATTTCGATGGTCATCCATATATCGTGATGCAGCTCGTTGAAGGCGAGACTCTCTCGCAGGCCGGCGGCCACATGGAGCTTGCTCAGAAAGCGCGAGTCATGATGCAGGTTTCCGAAGCCGTGAACGCCGCCAACAAACTCGGCCTCATCCATCGCGATCTCAAGCCGACGAACATCATGGTGGAGAAAGGGGAAGACGGCGATTGGAAGCCGATCGTCATGGACTTCGGCCTCGCGCGCGATATCGAAGGCCCAGGCACGACGACAACAGGACAGGCTGTGGGGACGCCATCCTATATGGCGCCCGAGCAGGCGCAGGGACTTAAGGATCACATGGATCGCCGCACCGATGTGTACGGCCTGGGGGCGACGCTCTATCACCTCCTTTCAAATCGGCCGCCTTTTGAGGGGGCGAGTGGCATCGAGGTCATGATGAAGGTGATTGAAGAGGAGCCTGTGCCGCTGCGTCGGCTTGACCCGTGCCTGCCTGCCGATCTCGAAACGATCGTCATGAAATGCCTGGAAAAAGAACCGGCACGACGCTATGAATCGGCACACCTTCTCGCCGATGAGCTTCGCCGATTTCTGGAAGGGGAGCCGATTTCGGCCAGGCGAGCGAGCTGGTCTTATCGCACAATGAAGAGGGCGCGCAAGCACAAAGCAATCGTCATTGTTTCGGTGGCGGCGATCATTGCAGTGGCTGTCCTTGGCGCCATCGGCTTGCATGCCCGTTGGACGGCGGCAGAGCGTGCTCGTCTGGCCCAACAGTTCGGGCAGGATGTCCAAAAGATTAACTCGATCATGCAGACGGCGTATCTGCAGCCTCTTCACGATACGCGGCCGTCTAAGGCTCGCGTACGAATGTCGATGACACATGTCGAGGAGGAACAGAAAAGCATGGGCGCCCTGGCCGAAGCGCCGGCCGATTACGCTCTCGGTTGCGGCGACATGGCGCTCGGCAATTACCGCGCTGCTCGCGGCCATCTTGAAGCAGCCTGGAATCGCGGCATGAACGGCCCCGATGCAGCATCGGCACTCGGCCTCACATATGGCGCGCTCTACAAAGATGAGCTTGATGCCGTCAAGAAGATACAGAATGCCGAACGACGCGAGAAACAGAAAAGGCAGATTGAGAAAGAATATCGAACGCCGGCCATCAGCTATCTGCGGAACGGCAAAGGAATGGGGTCGTTGCCGATCGAGTACATCGAGGGGTTGATTGCCTATTTCGAGCACAACGATGGCGATGCCATTGACAAGGCTCAAGCCGCCTTCGAGCATGATCCTTCGCTTTACGGAGCCAAAATACTGGAAGGTGATGCTCTTGTCTCGGTGGCCGACGAGAAGAGAAATCACGGTGAAGACGAGGCGGCCATGGCCGAGTATCGCCTGGGCATCAATGCCTACCATGCCGCAACACTGATCGCCCGAAGCGACCCTCTCTGCTACCTTCGCCTCAGCTCGCTCTGGACGAACGTCATGGAAATGGATCTCTATGGCAAGGGTGGCGGCGATCTGACTGCCCACCTCGCGGAAGCTCGCACAGCAGCCGAATCGGCTCTGATCGCCGATCCTGAACGGCCCGAGAGCCATGCCACGCTTGCTAGTGTCTACTGGCTCTGGGGTCAGTACCAGATCGGAAGGGGCGAGGATCCGACACGAGTGCTGACAATCGCCGCCGATGCCGCGTCGGAAGCAGTTCGACTTCGCCCCGATATAATACGGCCTTACTTGCAGCTTGCAGCCGCACGTCACCTCCAGGCTGAGTACGACCGATCCATGGGCAAAGATTCGCGCCCGATGTTGACCTCGGCCATCGAAAACTACAAGAAGGTGATCGAGATGGAACCGGCTTCCCCGGAGGCGAATGAAAACCTGGGACTTGCGTATGAAAATATCGGGGATGATGAGGCCGCCCATGGACAGGATCCGCGGAATTCATTCGGTGAATCGATTCGATATCTTAAAAAAGCCGTGGAGCTCAGTGCGAACGACGCAGAGACATTCAGCAACCTCGGGACCGCCTACCTCGGCAGCGCCGAGTACGAACTGACCCATGGTGGTGATCCGCTGGATTTGCTGGCCCAGGCCGCCGGTTGCTACGAAAAATCCGCGTCCATTAATCCCAGCCTTGCCATCGGCACGATTAACCTTGGTGTGAACTATGAGGATCAAGGGCTCTTTGAATGGCTCAACGGAAAAGATCCTCGGCCATCCTTTGAAAAGGCCATCGACACATACCAAAAGGCGATTGCAACGAATGCCGGCATTGCGATTGCGCATTCCAATCTTGGCCGCGTCTATAGAGGCCTCGGCGAATATGCTTGCCAGACTCACGGGGATCCGGAAGTCCCGTTCAAACTTGCCGAAAAAAGTTTTGCAAAAGCGCTTCAGATCGATCCACGCAATTCGACAATCCTGGTGGAGAATGCTCTGATTTCGATAGACCGGGCCGGCATCGAGCTGAATGCAGTCCGCCCTCCCGATCAGCACCTCGCAGCCGCTCGCCGCTTGCTGATAAAAGCGATTGCCGCTGATCCGGCCACGAGCACAGCTAGAATGCAGATGGGGATCGCCGACACAATCGCAGCTCGCTGGCTCGCATTGAAGAAAAAGAAATCGGATGAAACTTTCACACGGGCGAAAGCATCACTTGGAAAAGCCGTCGAGTCGAATCCTGGAGATGCTCAGATCTATCTGGCCTTTGCTTCATTCTACCGCTACCAGGCATCGGCACGCTCCGAGGGCAAGAGCTCGCAAGAGATCAGCAACGGTCTCGACATGGCTGCCAAGTCACTATCCATTAATCCGAAACTCGCGGAGGCGGTGGCCGAGCAGGGAGCGCTGTACCTGGAACAGGCTCGCGCCGAGCGCTCCCCGACGAAGCGCATTGGATCGGCCCAACAGGCGCTCGATGCCCTGGAACGGGCGCTGACCATGAACCCTCTTCTGCGAAAAGACTTTCAACCTCTGCTGGCGGCTGCCCGGGGGCTTGGAGGAAAAGGCAGCCGGAAGAAGTAAGCCCGGTCCCGAGGATGAGACTCCGTCACGTTGAATCCTTATCGCGGGTCATCCCATGACAGGTGCAGGGCGGAGGTCGGCGTGTTTCCTCGACTATGCTCCGCTACGCCCCTCCTTCAGAACAGGCTTGCGTGGATGACTAATGGTCGAGGACGGATCTGACGGTCGTTAGTAGTTGGTGGGCGAGATATGGTTTTTGAATGAACCCCTGAACTCCCCGGTCCAGTATCTCCTGTGCTTTTCCATTCTGACTGTATCCGGTAGAGAGAAGTGCTTTCACGGCGGGATTGATTACTTTCATCTTGAGATAGGTTTCCAGGCCGCCTGATTTGGGCATGATCATGTCAAGAATAACCAAGCCGATTTCCCGCCAATGGATCTGGTATATCTCGATTGCTTCCCATCCGTCGGCTGCCGTGAGGACTCGATATCCGAATTCCTGAAAAACATCTCTCGCAAATCGACAGATACTCTCTTCATCATCGACCACAAAGATCAGTTCATCCCCGTGCAAACCCCTTGTCTGTCCGGATTTTTTTTTAATCTCCTCGGATTTGCCGCTGGCCGGCAGATAGACTTGGAATGTGGAACCTCGCCCGATCTCACTGTAGACTTTGACAAATCCACCATGGTTTTTCACGACGCCATAGACCATGGCCAATCCCAGCCCGGTTCCCTTGCCTTTCTCTTTTGTCGTGAAGAAGGGTTCGAAAATTCTCTGCTGGACCTCCCGGTTCATTCCGATCCCTGAATCGATCACCGCAACAGTCACGTACTGGCCTGTCGATGCTTCGATATTCGTTTTCACATCCTCCGCAGTCAGCACATCCACACCGGTCTCGATGATCAGCGTGCCACCGTCCGGCATTGCATCCCGCGAATTGACGAGCAGGTTCATGAGGACCTGCTGGATCTGGCCGGCATCGGCGTCCACCGTCGGCAAGTTTTCATGAAGCCTCGGCTCCACTTCGATCGATTTGTCGAAGGTTCTATAGATAATATTGACGGTTTCGTTGACGATCTCGTTCAGATCAACAGGCTTGGTTTCATATTTGCCGCCCCGGGCGAAGGCGAGTAGTTTTGATGTCAGTTCAGCGGCTCTGACAGCGCCCTTTTCGATTGTATCGACATATCCGCGCAGGGGGTGGTCGGAACTCAGCTTCGTCTTCATAAAAGAGGCATATCCAAGAATTCCGCTGAGGATGTTGTTGAAATCGTGTGCGATGCCGCCGGCAAGAGTCCCGATACTCTCCATTTTCTGTGCCTGGAAAAGCTGCTGTTCCAGCCTCCGGCGTTCTGTGATATCCCTGATGATCCCTCGATAGGATTCTATCTTCCCCGAACTGTCTTTGACGGCACTGGCTGTGATCAGGACCGTTATGGGAGTGCCATCTTTTCGTCTTAATCGAACCTCGTAATCCTTAACAAATCCATCTCTTTCGATGGTCTGTTGGAAGTGCCGGCGATCCTGCGGCTCCAGATACGTTTCTCGTATATCAGCCTTGAGCAGCTCTTCACGGCTCTCATGTCCAAGCAGAGCGACACCCGCTGGGTTGATGTCGAGGAAATTTCCGGCGGGCGTCGCGATATACACCATATCCTTCGATTCCTCGAAGAGCACGCGATATCGTTCTTCACTCCGGCGCAATTCGATCTCAGCTTTCATTCGGGCTGTAATGTCCTGCATGACGGTGACGACCTGAATGACCTTGGAGCCTTCAAAAATGGGAATTTTCCGAGTCTCGGTCATGATCTCCCGATTGTTGACAGTGTTTGTTTCAACTGTAATGAGGACTTCACCAGTCGCAAAAACCTGCTGGTATTCCTGTTGGACGCTTTTAGGGAGAAACGTGAACACCTCGAATACCGTCTTGCCGATCACGTCAGTGCCCATGTTCAGAGATCGCGAAAGATCTTTGATCGCGTCGTTGAAGAGAATAAACCTCAAGTCCTGATCCACGACATGAATCCAGTCACCCATGGAGTTGAGGGTTGTTCTGTACCTTTCGATTGATTGCTGCCGAACCCATTCGGCTTGTTTCTGCTCGCGCATATCCCTAAAGATAGCCAGGGTGACTCTCTTTCCCGCGTACTCGATGACACTTCCTGTGATGTCGATAGGGACGACGGATCCGTCGCCTTTGAGTGTCAGGGTATCGCTCAGCGATCCCGTGCTGAGCTGCTTGATGTTCCGAAATGCCTCGCGAATCCGCTGCTGTTCCTCCGGCGGATGGATCTGCTCGATGTTCATGCCGACTAAGACTTCAGCCGGGAGTCCCAGCAGTTTTTCGGCGGACTTATTCACTTCCAGCAGATTTCCATCGAAATCCGCAAGGAGAATCGCATCGCCGGCGCCATGCATGAGAGCGCGGTATTTCTCTTCGGATTCACGTATGGCGTGTTCGGCTCTTTTCTGTTCCGTCATATCAAAACTGATGGCACGCAGGCCGACGACTTTGCCACCTCTGACGATCCGGCGCGAGCGAATCTGGAGCAGGATGGTTGTCCCGTCCTGGCGGCGAGCGAGATACTCATTGCTCCGATAATTGCCGGCGAATGCGCTGAGGATGTTTTCGCGAACACGGTCCTGTTCCTCAGGCGCGACCAATTCGTAGACACAGATGCCATGGATGAAATCCTCCGGTGTGTACCCGAACACCGAGAATGCGTTCTTGTTCATGAAGAGGACGTGTCCGTCCAGATCTATCTCAAACACAACCTCGGGCAGATCTTCCGCCAATTCGTGATACGTGCGTTCACTTTCCCGCAACGCCTCTTCGGTCTTTCGGCGTGCCAGTTCGAGTTTCTTCAGCTTTTCATTTGATTTCCGGAGCCGGGTCAGCTCCTTGAGTAGTTGCTGTGAATCTCTATCGTCGCCTTTCATCTACGGCCCTACCTTCTTGGATAGTAATACATTCGGACCATTAACAAAAGGGGAGCTGCTATCCCCTGATCCGCGAGTAGTCAGGGCGTCTCCTTCATGAAACGGCGTTTGGCGAGTGAGGACAAGAGGAAAAGGAGTACCATGATTCCCACTATAATGAGCGAAAGCCGAGCGAAGTCCTTCTTCATGTATGCAATGACCATGTCACCATAAAAAAAAGCGAATGTTCCCTCAAAAATAAATCGAAAGCCGCGACCCGCAGCGATCGCCAGTATGAAACGCCATGGGGAGATTGGGAACATGCCTGATGCAAAAACGAAAACTTTGAAAGGGAAGGGCGGCGGCATGAGCGATGCCAGAAAGAGTGCCTTTCCGCCATGACGTCCCAGAGCTTCGAATGCCGGTTTGCTGCCGATGGAGAGGCGCTTTTTCGCGAATATCGATCCTCTTCTTGAAAGCGTGAAAAGAACATAGCAACCAGCCACGGAGCCTGCTGTTGCAGCGAGGCAATAGTAAGGGATTAATGCCCGTCGCGCCAAACAAAACCCGATATAGGTCAGATCCATTATGCTCGGCAACGGCACGAAAGTCGAATCCAGAAAGGTCATTGTAAAGATGCCGATTCCACCGAGGGGGAGAAGGTGGATCTTGAGAAAAAAAAGAATTCTGTTCATGGAGTGCCTTTCAATGTGCAACCAGAGCGGTCAATAGAAGAGCGGATGAAACAGGCTCCTTCAGAGATGACCACGATGAAGAGAAAAGTGCCGTTCAGGCGGCATTGAAAATTTCTGAAATGATGGTCCAGGAAACTCATGCTGCTGCTGTCGGACTGTTGAAGGCGAGCAAATGGTCGACGTCGGAGAGCACAGCTGAGGCGATATGGAGCGCCGCGCCGGGCTGACGACACCGGCAATTCATTCCGGCTCGATCGATAAGCGACCCGGCAAGTGCATCCACAATTCGATCCATTAAACGCGTGAAAATAGCATGATTGAAGGCCTGACGGCAAATCGAATCGCCCGATGCACAGCGACCACGTCAAGGTCGGCAATAATGCGCTGACTCGGAATTTGCCATGACCATGCAGGTTGCACTACCATGAGAAAATAGCCGGGGTGGTGGAACTGGCAGACACACGGGACTTAAAATCCCGTGGGCCGCAAGGCCCGTACGGGTTCGATTCCCGTCCCCGGCACCATGCTAAACCCCATACAAATCAAGGCTTTCAAGAAGGTTTGATGCCCCAAACATAAGGGGTTATTTACTACGTTTGTAGAATCATGGTCACCAAATGGTCACCATTGAGAGGATTTTTTTGCTCATCAGGGAATAGGCGATAAAATCCAGCCGGTTGCCGCTCGACAGCCATGAATGAATGACCCTCCGATGCCCGCCGGGAGTATCAGAAGGCTGAATTCTCCGCATACAGAGGGTTCCTTTGACTCACCATTGCGTTCCAGGAGGTCGAGCCGACTCTAGGTATCATCCCGACCTCGAAGGCCGCATTTCGCCTGCCTTTATAATGATCTGGCTACTTTTCCGACTCCAGCGCATTCAGCGCCGATAGTGTCAACCTATAAACCAGTGTCGCAGGTGGGAGCTTGTGAGCTGTTGCGGCTTGCACCACTCTGTCATACTCCTCATCTGTCCAGGTTGTCAGGATTCGCCGATCTCTCTTAGGTTCCGGCCGTTCCAGGTCGGCCTTGATCTTGTCGGCGTAGCTCATTGCGGTCGTCAGTCGTTTGGGTGTTTCGTGCTTCATGTGCATACGCCTACTTCTCACAGTCGCATTCATACCAGTCAGACCGGCACTGTGGACAAATCGGATTCCCGTTTTCGTCGATCTTGCATCCAAGGGGATATCCGTTTCCGTCTACTACCTGCGCCGGAATTTCATTCGAGTCGTTTCTCATTTCTGCTACCTCCAAGTGGAAGCATACAGGATGCCGCTTTATGTGTCAAGAGACATTGTTTTCAGACACATACTAAAGGATGTGTCGCATAAGAAGTGTTATGTCAACTCTTTTTATGACTCTAAATGCCTGATACCATGCGGATTGAGGCCCTTAAGTTTGCTTTGAGTGCAAATGCTACATTAGGTCGTCGGCGAACCAATGAGGACAAGCGACGCTGTGCAAAAATTGCTTTAGAGGAATTTCCGAAGTTATCAAGTAGAGCGATTGCTGATCTGTGTGGTGTCAGTCATACCTTTATAGAACAAATAAGACCACTGGCAACCGTTGCCGGTGCCACTGTTTTAACATCGGACGGTCGTCAACATCCCGCGCATCCAAACAACAGCAAAAAAGAACGTCAAGAAGAAGAGGATCGACAAGACATTGAAGACGCCGAGAGGATTCTTTCTGATCCAGATGACAAAGCGGCAGTCAATCCCCTATCATCCCCTCAACCATCGGATTTGACGCGCCAGGATGCCCCAGGTTTGATTCTGCGAGCTTGGGTGATACCTCAACATGGCTCTTTT
>CAIWXX010000100.1 GCA_903916735.1 uncultured Acidobacteriota bacterium | reverse complement strand
GAACCCGCTGGAGCAGATTCTGGAGGTCTACTGCCGTACTGGCAATTTCTGGCAGGAAGTGGACACATATGCGGGCGATCAGAAGGTGCGAGCCGTCCCGTTCGACGCTGTCGAGCTCGACATGGCGCGTTGGTGGGATGAGGGGGTAGCTGCAATTACGACCAGTCATGAGAAACCTGGGAGCGCGCGGGCGTCTCGCCCGCCCTCGGAGCAGTTTTCATCAAGCATGATCGTATCCCTTTGGTGCTGGCGGCGATCGAGCGAGAGAGGATCTGGCGCTATGATTGAACGGTACGCCTTGGCCAGTGGACGAATCAGTCAAGAACTGGTGATTTGGAAAAGGTAATTGGTCGCGCCGAGCAAGCTATAGTGGTTGCTTCTCAGATGGACGCAGCATTTGCGCATTATCTATAACATGTTGCATATACATATGCAGTCTCCGATAATTCAACACACATGAGAATGATTGCCAGACCCAGGCTTGTACAGGGCATCAAGACCCGATTGGCTGAGTCTGCCGTGACGATACTCATCGGAGCGAGGCAAACCGGAAAGACGACGCTGGCGCGGATGGTGGCTGAGCAGCATGGCCAGGTGCGATTCTTCGACCTCGAGGTCGCGGCTGATCGCATGGCATTGGCAACCACACCAGAGAAGGTCCTGTCGGACGCAACGGGCCTGGTAATCCTGGACGAGATCCAGCGCATGCCTTCCTTGTTTGAAGTCTTGCGACCCCTGGCAGACCGGCCGGGCACGCGTGCGCGATTCCTTCTGCTGGGCAGCGCCTCTCCGGAGCTGGTGCGGGGAACCTCGGAGACCCTGGCTGGCCGGGCACTGTTCCTCAAAATCCCCGGATTTACGTTGGACGAGGTGGGGCTCCAAAGGCAGGATGATCTGTGGCTACGGGGCGGGTTTCCCCGCTCCATGCTGGCAGCGGACGAGGCTGCCAGCTTGAGATGGCGGGAGTCCTTCATCGATAGCTTCCTGGAACGCGAGACATCCCGCAGCTCGGCATACGTGTCCCGGCCGAGACGCTGCGCCGCTTCTGGAACATGCTGTCCCACTTTCATGGCCAGATCTGGAATGCAGCGGAGCTGGCCCGGTCGCTGGGGGCGAACGAAAAGACGGCAAGACACTATCTCGACATCCTCGCCGGCGCCTACATGATCCGTGTGCTGCCCGCCTGGCATGAGAACATCGGCAAGCGGCAGGTGAAGTCCCCCAAAGTGTACTTGCGGGACAGCGGCCTCCTGCACGCGTTGCTGGGCATCCGCACACGTGAGCAGCTCGAATCACATCCCCGCTACGGGGCGTCATGGGAAGGATTCGCGCTTGAGCAGACGCTGGCGCGTTTTGATGATCGCCACGCCTTCTTCTGGGCCACGCAACGAGGCGCGGAATTGGACTTGCTGGTGCTCCACAACAGTCGTCGCATCGGGTTCGAGTTCAAGTGCGCGGATGCTCCCAGCATGACCCAATCTCTCGGCATTGCACAGGCGGATCTGGGGTTGGACCATGTGTTTGTCGTCTATCCCGGAGCAAAACGGTATTTTCTGGCAGATCGCATCGAGGTCATCCCACTGTCCGAGGTTCCAGCGCTTGAATTGTAGCGCGCCCGAGAGCAGCCGGTGTAGCGTGGCCAATCACTTCGCTGTCGCAAGGAGTCTGAAATTCGATGAATCCTGCTGAGTCTCTGCTCGAGAAGATCGACGAGCGTAAGGCCACGGTTGGCGTCATCGGCCTGGGCTACGTCGGATTGCCTCTGGCCTTGCTTTTCGCCGAGAAGGGATTTGTTGTCCTCGGGTTCGATGTCGATCCCGTGAAAATTGGAGCCTTGGAGCGAGGTGACTGTTACATTCGCCATCTTGACAGTAGTCGCGTGTCCTCCACGCGGGCTTCCGGGCGTTTTCAATGCACCTCTGATTTCGCGCGGTTGAACGAACCGGATGCGATCCTGATCTGCGTGCCGACACCACTGACACCGCACCGAGAACCAGATCTCAGGTACATCGAAACGACGACCCAGCAGATCAAGGAGCGGCTACGGAGGGGACAGATCATCGTCCTTGAATCCACTACCTACCCTGGGACGACAGAGGAGATACTCAAACCAAGGCTCGAAGCCACGGGATTAAAGTGCGGCATCGACTTTTTCCTGGCCTTCTCGCCGGAGCGCGAAGATCCTGGAAACCCGAAGTACGGAACCGCGAACATCCCCAAGGTCGTCGGCGGGGTGGACCAGGTTTCGGGCGATCTCGCCCAGGCACTATACGGCAAGGTCGTTTGCCAGACGGTTCGCGTTTCCTCGGCGAACACAGCCGAAGCGGTGAAGCTGATGGAAAATGTTTTCCGAGCCGTCAACATCGCTCTGGTCAACGAGCTCAAGATCATTTATGACCGGATGGGGATTGACATCTGGGAGGTCCTGGATGCGGCCTCCACAAAACCATTCGGCTTCATGCGGTTCAACCCTGGGCCAGGGTGGGGTGGCCACTGCATCCCTCTCGACCCCTTTTACCTCTCCTGGAA
Organism: uncultured Acidobacteriota bacterium; assembly: GCA_903916735.1. Taxonomy (GTDB): domain Bacteria; phylum Acidobacteriota; class CAIWXX01; order CAIWXX01; family CAIWXX01; genus CAIWXX01. Next base: position 4,166 of record CAIWXX010000100.1, on the reverse strand, counting down.
AGCACGTGAGTACGGTCTCTCCAGCAAGTTCATCGATCTGGCCGGCGAGGTGAACATTGGAATGCCGCAATACGTCATCAGCAAGCTTCAAGCAGCGCTCAATGAACGGGGTATTGCTGTGAAAGGCAGTAAGGTTCTCATTCTAGGCATCGCCTACAAGAAGAACATCGATGATCCCAGGGAAAGCCCCGCCTTTGAGATCATTCATCTCCTCCTTCAGCTCGGAGCAGTCGTCTCCTATCACGATCCCTACATCCCACGGTCGCCGGCGATGCGGACATGGCCTGATTTGAGTCCCCTGGCTTCGGTCCCGCTGCTGCCCGAGTTTCTCCAAGCACAGGACGCGGCTGTCATCGTCACCGATCACGAATCCATCGACTACGACCTCGTAGTATCACAGGTACGGCTCATTGTGGACACTCGAGGAGTCTATAGAGAGCCGCTCCCCAATGTTGTGAGGGCATAGGGCCGACGTATGGATTTTCGAGATGTTCACGTCCTCATAACCGGCGGTGCTGGTTTCATCGGGTCCCATCTCGTCGAAGAGCTGCTCCGGCTCGGGGCTCGGGTCAGGGTCCTCGATAACTTCTCAACGGGGAAGCCAAGCAATCTCGAACATTGCGGTGATCGCATCGAGTTGCAGGAGGGGGACATCCGGGACATGGACGCGTGCCGACAGGCTGTCGAAGCAGTGCATGTCGTCTTCCACCAAGCAGCCCTTGGATCGGTACCACGATCCATGGAAGATCCAGCCACGACCATGGCCGTGAATGTGGCCGGCACGGCCAATGTCTTCACCGCTGCACGTGATGCGAAAGTTGCGCGGGTGGTTTATGCCTCCTCCTCCAGTGTCTACGGAGACAGCGAGAAATTGCCGAAACGGGAAGGCCAGGAAGGGCGGCCGTTGTCACCGTATGCGCTCTCGAAGGTCATGAACGAGGAGATTGCGGGACTATTCGCGCGCCTGTTTGAGATGGAGCTGATAGGGTTACGATATTTCAATGTTTACGGACCCCGCCAGGATCCTGCCGGCCCTTACGCAGCGGTCATCCCGAAGTTCTTCGCCGCATTGGCGAGCGGGAAGCCGCCCCTCATTTACGGGGACGGCGAGCAGAGCCGCGATTTCACGTTCGTCGAGGACGCTGTGGCCGCGAATCTCCTTGCGGCGGCAGCGCCCCAATCCGCCATCGGCCGTGCATACAACATTGCTGCTGGGAGACGCACAACGGTTCGCGAACTGGCTATGCTGGTTCGGGAACTGGTCGGGAAAGGGCCGCAACCCGAGTGTGCAAATCCCCGCTCAGGCGATGTACTCCACTCCCTTGCGGACCCTACTGCCGCACGTGAGGCACTGGGATTCTGTGCCCAGTTCTCTGTTGAAGAAGGCCTAGCTAAAACGCATGAATACTACATCGAGCTTGGTGAGTGCTTCTCCGGCGAGCCGCCACTGACAACACGCACCTTACTTTGACAGACCAAATATATGTGCGGCGATGATAATACGCGATGAAATTGTGGAATCGGCATGATTGACTTGGGTCCAATATGGATGGGCGGGTTAATTTTTATAGATGAAACTGTGGTGGGTTTGCATACGACAGCTTGTCGACGGGTCCCACACAACATTGGTCGCAGATGGTTCCACGCCGGATGCCGATATGGGCACATGACTTGTGAGTGCCGTGTTAAGATGCATTCGGGAGGATAGCAATATGGCAGAGGCGGCGCGCGTAAGTGAGGATAACGGTCAGCTTTACTAGCAGCTCCTCAGGCTCCCGGATAACCTGATCGGGAAGATTTTAGATGGGATCCTCTATGCGTCGCCGCGGCCCAGGCCAAAGCACGCCAATGCATCCAGCACTTTGACGGGAGATCTTAATGCCCCATTTTATCGCAAGCCTGGAGGTCCTGGAGGGCCCGGCTGCTGGTGGATTATCGACGAACCCGAACTGCACTTCGGTTCCGATATCCTCGTGCCGGATCTCGCCGGATGGCGTCGCGAGCGGATGCCGATCCTTCCGACAGAGGAAGCCTTCTTCGCGCTGCCGCCTGATTAGGTTTGCGAAGTGCTTTCGCCGGGAACAGAGGGGATCAACAAGGCGAAGAAGAAGAGAATCTACCTGCGTGAAGGCGTTTCACATCTGTGGCTGGTGAACTCGCTGGAACAAACTCTGGATGTCTACTGCCGGGCGGGGGATTTCTGGCAGGAAATGGACACATATGCGGGCGATCAGAAAGTGCGAGCCGTCCAGTTCGACGCTGTCGAGTTTGAAATGGCACGATTGTGGGATGTGAGGTGATTGCGGAGCCTCAGATCGTTGTAACATACGTCCGCTCGAACCCCTGATCTAGCCACTCAAAGTTCCAAGGGAATGAGAGTCCGGGCCCGCTGCATTGCGGCTGACGGACTCGACTTGATCGTATGGGGCTTACTGGCCATTCCCGCCATATTGAGAATGTATTATCCGGTTCAATTATGAGATCAATGAGCAGGGAGTGCGACACCGAATCCAGACTTAGCCACCCCACACGATTTGTTTTTCAGGGATACATTCGCTCCTTCAGATGCGGCGCAGGATTTCCTGCAATCACTCATGTCCAAAACGGCCTTTAGGTTGAGGAGCCTTCTGAGGCTGTGAGAAAATGGCATTGCTACAGAACCATTTCTCGTCGCACGTCAATTGGACAGCAGCGGTCTACACTACAAGCAATTCCAGCTTTCTATATGCATATACTAGCCTGAAAAAATCGCCCGCGTACCAATCAACATCATGAAAGAAGTCGAAATTCAACGATAGCGCTCCCGAATCGCCAAAGTCGGGTTAGAAATCGAAACATGGATACTATTTACGTGACTGGGAAGTACCTGAAAACAACTCAGACTTGGCATGCTGAGGATTCTCCGTGGAAAGCTGATCAGATTATTAGAATCATTGGCGATAATCACCTCCATCCGCGCGCAATTGCAGAAATAGGATGCGGCGTTGGTGCGATTTTGGATGAACTTTCTAAAAAAGAGTACCTCAGAGGCGTTCAATTCAGCGGTTACGATATCTCTCCACAGGCTATCGAACTAGCAAGACACAGGGAAAATGCAAGCGTCAGATTCTTCCATGAAGATCTGCTGTTGCAAACCAACGCCAAGTATTTCGACGTCCTTCTCGTAATAGATGTATTGGAGCATATTTCTGATTACATTGGGTTTTTAGAGAAATGCAAAGCTAGAGCTGACTACAAGATATTCCATATACCCCTCGAAATTCATGTCTCTTCTGTGTTGAGAAATGTCTTCATAGACAGTAGGTATACTCTGGGTCATCTTCACTATTTCACCGCTGACTCGGCAATTGCAACGTTGAAAGATGCAGGTCACGAAATAGTAGATTGTTTCTACACTAATCGAGCGTTTGGGACCTTCAAACAACACCCGTCAATCAAAACAGCAGTCGCCAACGTTCCACGATGGCTGTGTTCGAAGTTTAGTGTGCTGTTCACCGCAAGAGTATTAGGGGGATACTCATTATTGGTGTTGGCGAAGTGAACATCTCCAACAAGGTGCTCCGCTGAACGGCAATTCCGCCGTGCTCTATTGCCGCCGGTGAGCTTGGTCGTGAGAAGACAGGAGGAAGATGCGCATGGGCGCGGGTCACTGCACGGAACCAGCATGGCTCCGGTCGATGGCCAGGATAGGCTCGCGGGTTGCTTGAAATAGGGCAATCAAACCAGGTTGACGTGTAGCCCATTTCGAAAAAGTCCGGGCGACGGATTGCGAGCCGTGCGAGCACCGCCCGTATAATCTCGGCAGCAAGGAAGCGCGAAGTCGTGACAGCTACGTATGGCGTGAGGCTTGTACGCGAATAGTGAGCCATGGTCCGCGACTTCCGATCTACGGACTACGATCAAAAACCAATTTTTCATTGGGATTTGTCCCGGTAGCCATGGACCATTCAACCGCGCCACTGATTTCTGTTGTCATACCTATCAACAACTGAACCGGAAACTCTCCCAGGCGATCCGCTCCGTTATGGGTGTCCTTTCGGCAAGCATGTGCGGGCGCAGAAATTTTTGACTGAGACTATCGCAAACGACTCCCGGCTGGATGAGGGTGACCTTGCTCACGGCGCATTCGAGCCAGAAGTCATGCGCGTAACCGTTGGTTGGTAACT
>CAIWXX010000099.1 GCA_903916735.1 uncultured Acidobacteriota bacterium | reverse complement strand
CCGATACAGTGAGGGGAGGCTGAGCACTTTCACCGCCGCCGATGGCCTTGCCAGCAATCAGATCCAATGCCTCTACGAAGATCGTGAAGGAAGTCTCTGGATTGGTACAAACGGCGGGGGGTTGAACCGGCTGCGAGACGGGGTCTGCACAACCTACTCTACCAAGGAAGGCCTGAAAGGCGATTTTGTTCAAGCGGTTTCCGAAGGAGCCGACGGTTCGGTATGGATCGGCACCAACGACGGCGGGCTCAGCCGCCTTAAGGACGGAAGTTTTATCGCACACTATCTGCAGAAGGACGGCCTTTCGAATGATTCCGTAACGTGCCTGTGGAATGACAATCGTGGTGTCATGTGGATCGGTACTGGCGGCGGGGGATTGGATCAGATGATTGGTGGGAGAATACACCTCTTTTCACGAGAAAGAGGGTATGCCGGAACCACATTCTTCACGATCTACGCAGATCACTCCGGTGTGTTGTGGATGGGAACCGATCTTGGCCTTTGTCAGTTGAAGGACCAGCAGGTGACTCGAGTTCCGGGATTCAATGGATATCCCCTCTGCATGAAAGAAGATAGACAGGGAACATTATGGATCGGCACGAACGGGGATGGTTTGGTTGGGCTTTCTAAAGGTCACTCTATTTCCTTGACGTCGAAAGAAGGCCTCTCCAATGACATCGTCGTTTGCCTTCACGAAGATGAAGAGGGAGTGCTTTGGATCGGCACTGCCGGCGGTGGATTGAATCGACTGAATCACAACAAGCTCAGCCGCGTCACAACCAAGGACGGTCTTTTCAGCGACTCTATTTATCAGATTCTTCAGGACGCACACGGCAACCTCTGGATGGGTTGTAACAACGGCATCTTTTGTGTGAGCAAGAAGGGGCTGAATCAGGTCGCCGATGGCATCATCCAATCCATCGCATGCATTTCTTTCGATGAATCTGATGCAATGAGGAGCAGGGAATGCAACGGGGGTGGACAGAACTACGCCTTCAAAGCCAGGGACGGATCGCTCTGGTTTGCGACGGTTGATGGCGTCGTGCGCATCGACCCCGAACAAGTCCTGAAGAATCCGTTGTCTCCGCCGGTACATGTCGAACAGATGGTCGTCAATGGCCGTGTCATGGGCGGCGCCGGCATTGGCTTTCCTGCTGTTCTGTCGCCGGGGAGTGATAGGCTCGAGTTCCAGTACTCGGGTCTCAGCTTCCTGAAGCCCATGAAGATGCAGTTTCGTTACAGGTTGGATGGATTGGATGCCGAGTGGGTCGATGCTGGGTCGCGCCGGGAAGCCTTCTACACCAATGTCAGACCTGGGAAGTACGTATTTCGAGTCATTGCCGCCAACAGCGACGGCGTTTGGAATGAAACAGGGGCGTCGGTGGATTTTCGAATCAAACCACACTTCTATCAGACCATCTGGTTTTATGCACTCATCGCGATGACTCTGATTGGAATCGTGCATGCACTGTATCGCTATCGCATGCAGCGGTTGCTCCAGCTCGAGCGTATGCGTACGCGGATCGCCGCTGATCTGCATGACGAAGTCGGCGCAGGGTTGACAAATATAGCGATCATCAGCGAGATGGTCCAGAGGCAGCTCAGGCCGGACCACGCCGAGCCTGCCGATCAGGTCTCGACTGTCGCTGAAACCGCTCGTGGCTTGGTGGATTCCCTGACTGACGTTGTATGGGCCATCGATCCCCAGTTGGATGATATCGAAAGCCTTATCGCCCGGATACGGAAGTTTTCATCAGAGGTTCTCGAAGCAAAAGGCATCACGTGGGAGATGAAGATTCCTGAGAATATGCCGCATATCCGTGTTGGATCCGATCATCGCCGCCAGATACTTCTTATTTTCAAAGAGGCTGTTAACAATATTATTCGCTATGCGGCTTGTTCCAAGGTTATTCTCGCACTGGAACTCCGTAGCGGGTGCATTGCCGGCGAGATCATTGATGACGGCCGAGGATTCGACAGCGACCATGTCGCCCCTCGCGGCAGTGGGAGGGGGCTCGTGAGCATGCGCGAGCGAGCCGCGCGCCTCGGTGGTTCATTGACAGTTGTATCCAAACCGGGACAAGGCACGCATATTTCTTTTTCAATTCCTCTCTGATCAAATGATCTTTGCGTCGGCTCTAAAAGGATTGTATTGAAATGACGGCAGAATCATCGACAGGCACGGGCCAGCCAATCCGGGTCGCCATCGTCGAAGACCAGCGAATCGCGCGCGAAGGTCTGCGCCTCATCATTGATGGTACGCCCGGATATCGTTGTACTCAAACTTTTGAAACAGCGGAAGATGGGCTGCGAGGGCTGTCATCCGAGATCCCGGATGTGCTCCTTTTGGACATTCATTTGCCAGGAATGAGCGGGTCGGAGAGTGTCAAGATCTATCGCGAAAAATTTCCGTCCATGCATGTGGTGATGCTGAGCGGCCTTTCTGATAATGATCATGTCTTTCAGTCAATCTGCAACGGGGCTTGTGGCTATATTCTGAAGAAGACTCCTCCGAGTAAGCTTCTCGAATACATTTCAGAAGCCGTCCAAGGGGGCGCGCCCATGTCCCCTGAAATCGCGCGAAAAGTCGTTGATCTGTTTCAAAAGACGAAATCGTACATCAAAATGGAGCATGATCTGACCCCGCACGAAGTGCGCCTGCTGGGACTTCTGGCGCAGGGGTACAGCTATCAGAATGCAGCCGAAAAGCTCGTCGTCAGCATCAATACCATTCGCGACTATGTGCGATCGATCTACGAGAAGCTCCATGTGCACTCGAAATCCGAAGCCGTGAGCAAGGCGTTGCGAGGCGGCATCATCTGACGCCGCTTTATTTTCATTGCCGTCCATTTTGACATCAAAGCATCAAACAAGTTATGATTTGATGCATGAGAACGACATTGACCCTCGATCACGATATTGTGGCCATGATACAGCGGTTGCGCAAGCGTACCGGCTCTCGCGATAAACAGATCGTCAACGAGGCCTTACGCCGTGGTTTGGCACAAATGGTTTCCCCGGAGTCACCTCAGACAATGTATCGGACGCCGTCCGTATCGCTGGGCCGGTGCTTGCAGACGAGTCTGGATGATGTCGCCGACGTGCTGGCTTGGGTTGAAGGAGAAAGTTATCGATGATTCTCGTAGATGCCAACCTGCTCATCTACGCTCATGTCGCATCGATGCCGCAGCACAAAGCAGCTCATGCATGGCTTGATGGCCGGTTGAACGGTTCGGCACAAATCGCCCTGGCGTGGCCCAGTTTGATTGCATTCATGCGCCTCACCACCAACCTGCGCGTTTTTGAACACCCGCTCAAGGTGGCAGCGGCATGGAAGCAAGTGCAGAGCTGGCTTGGTTGCCGTCGTGTCTGGATTCCCCTCCCAACCGACCGGCACCGGCAGATTCTTGAATCGCTTCTTCCCGAAACCGATGGAAAGGCCAATCTGATCCCCGATGCGGACCTCGCGGCTCTGGCGATTGAACATGGCTTGATTCTCTGCTCAACGGATGGGGATTTTGCGAGATTCACCAACCTGCGTTGGGAGAATCCTCTTCGGCCTGACGCATCCGGCAAGAGTCAGGCTTGAGGTGATTGTGGATTCGAGACATTTCGAAAAATGGCATTTCCTTTTTCGGTGAATGTTCTGATCATGATCGTTGCTGGTGCTGGGCAGTCCATTGCTGCCTTGTTTTAATTCATCAAAGATCGGGCATGATCAGACCCAGCACGAAGTGCATCTTGGGGGACTGTTGGCATAAGGACACTGCTATCAGAGCGCCGCTGAAAAGCTCGTTGTCAGCATCAATACCATTCGCGACTACATGCGCACGATCTATGAGAAGCTCCGTATGCACTCGAAATGCGAGGCCCGTGAGCAAGGCGCTACGAAGCGGAATCATCTGGAGTTGATTCAGGTCGCCATTGTCGATGATCAGCGCGTTTCACGCGAAGGGCTGCGCCTCATTATTGATGGGATACCGGGCGTTCTCTTTTTGGATGTTCATCTGCCGGGAATGAGTGGATCCGAGGGCGTCTTTCTTTTCGACGGAAATATCCATCTCTGCATGTCATGATGCTGAGCTATCTTTCCGATGATGACCAAATTTTCAAATCCATCTGCAACCGAGCGTGTGGCTATATCCCAAAAAAGCACTGCCGGGCGGACTTCCGCAAGCCATTTCCGATGCCATGACAGGTGGCGCGCCCTCTCTCACGCCTGATCCGATCGGATCATTCGGATTCTGCGGACCGAAGAAAGTAGCATGTTCATGCTATTCCCCAATGTCGGCACTTATACGAATATTGGCGTGATGCGAGAGAACGCATCGGATTCAAGCCACGGGAAAGGAGGATAAGATGAACAACTTGGCGGCACTTTCCCTGAGCGGTGTTCCCTACGCTGATGACTTTTCAGCTTGTCACTATCGAGGAGGTAATGACCAATGAGATCGAGACGAGTTCTGTGCGCATGCTTGCTGTGCTCTGCGCTTGCTGTTGCACTCTTTACCCGCTCTGGTGATGCGAATGTGCCGGGGTCGAAGGCACATGACGGCGGCAAGGCGGTAGCGGATGAGAACTATGGGAGGCTGGGGCTGGTTTTCGAGGTCAACGCCGGCCAGACGGACAGTCACGTCAAATTCCAGTGCCACGGACGCGGCTACGCGCTGTTCCTGGAGCCCGGTGAGGCCGTCCTCTCGTTGAGCAAATCGAGCTCACCGATCAGTACTCAATCGGCAGGGGCACTGCCCGCGACTGGACTATCGCCGCGTGCGACGAGCGCAGGAGACGAGTTCGAGCCCGCGCCGGTTTGCTTGCAGCTACTGGGAGCGAATCCGAATGCGAGGATCGTGGGGCTGGATGAGCTCTCAGGGAAAGCAAACTACTTCATCGGCAATGATCCTTCCAAGTGGCGCACCAACATATCCACATATGCGAAGGTGAAGTACGAAGGGATCTATCCCGGCATTGATCTGATCTTCTACGGCGACCAGGGACAGCTCGAGTTCGACTTCATCGTAGCTCCAGGTGCTGATCCGAAGGCGATCAAACTCGGGCTGGATCAGCATTTCGAGATCGGCCGGGACGGCAACTTGGTGCTGTCTGCGGCAGGCGGCGATATCCGTTTCGAGAAGCCGGTTGTCTATCAGCAGGCAGACGGGATCAGGCGCGGGATAGCCAATGAGTACTCGATGTTGAGCGCAGGCGAGACGGGAACGTTGCTGCGGAAGGGTGTCGAGATCGGAGTGAACGTCGAGGCCTATGACCGCACGCGCCCCTTGATCATAGATCCCGTCCTTAACTACTCCACCTACCTTGGCGGCGGCCTCCCGGACTATGGCGAAGGGATCGCGGTAGACGCAAACGGCTCGGCGTATGTGACGGGATACACCAGCTCGACCAACTTCCCCACCAAGAATCCGCTGCAGCCTTTAAATGCCGGCGGCAGCGATGTCTTCGTCGCGAAACTGAGCACGAACGGGTTGACTCTGGAGTACTGCACCTACCTTGGGGGAAATTCCAATGACCAAGGCTCGGGAATCGCAGTGGACGCGAGCGGCGCGGCGTATGTGACAGGTAATACGTTTTCCACCAACTTCCCGACCCTAAGCCCGTTGCAGGGTGCGAACGGGGGAAGCACGGACGCGTTTGTAGCGAAGCTGAGCGCGAACGGCGCGGCTCTGGTCTACTCTACATACCTCGGAGGCAGCTCGTCCGAAGACGGCGACGGAATTGCCGTGGATGCGACCGGTGCGGCGTATGTGACCGGGGACACGGGCTCTATCAACTTCCCGACAAAGAATCCTCTCCAGCCATCGTACGCGGGCGGCTTTGGCGATGTCTTCGTCTCGAAGCTCGATGCGACCGGCTCAGCCCTGGTCTACTCCACGTACCTGGGAGGAAGCGGCTTTGACAAGGGCATGAAGATCGCCGTGGACGCAAGCGATTCAGCATATGTCACGGGAAACACGACCTCCACGAACTTCCCAACACAGAATCCATTGCAGGCTGCATACGGGGGTCTGGGTGATGCCTTCGTCACGAAATTTAATGCGGGCGGCTCAGCCCTGGCCTACTCCACGTACCTCGGAGGCAGCTCGGCTGACTCCGGCTCTGGAATCGCCGTGGACGCGACGGGTGCGGCCATGGTAACCGGCTTGACGTACTCCACCAATTTCCCGACCCAAGATCCCCTACAGCCTACGACCGGAGGCGGCGGCGATGCCTTCGTCGCGAAGCTCAACGCCGGCGGATCAGCCCTTGTGTATGGTACGTACCTCGGAGGGAGCCAGGAAGACAGCGGCCTCGCAATTGCCACAGACGCAGCCGGTGCGGCCTACGTCACCGGGCTGACTCTGTCGGCAAACTTCCCCTCGAAAAGTCCACTGCAGGGGCCAGCCGGCCAGGATGCTTTCGTGACGAAACTCAACGCGAGCGGCGCCGAGCTGGCATATTCGACACACTTGGGAGGGAGCGCGAATGACGATGGCCATGGAATCGTGGTGGACGGGAGCGGCGCGGCTTATGTCATAGGAACAACCTACTCCGCCAATTTCCCGACTAAGAATGCGTTCCAGGGGATAAAAGCGGGCAGTCCCGATCCCTTCGTCACCAAGATCGATCACTGTGCGGAACCGTGGATCACGAATCAACCCCAAAGCCTGATGGTCGCGTCAGGCCAGACAGCCACGTTGAAGGTAGCGGTCTTCGGGACACCCCCGCTCAACTATGAATGGTACGAAGGTACCTATCCGGACGCGACTCATCCCGTGGGAACGAATTCGGATTCCTACACGACTATAGCACTCACGGCGACAACCAGTTTCTGGGTACAAGCAGCGAATCCCTGCGGAGGCGCGATTAGCGACACAGCTACTGTCACGGTCACCTCTGGCCCCATAATCACAACCATCACCTCCAAGACGAGCAAGCCTGGCAGTTCCGTCACGATTTACGGGACTGGATTTTCTACCAATAAAAAGAAGGATGTTGTGTATTTCGGCACCAGGAAGGTGAAGTCCATCAACAAGGCCAAAGCCACTTCGCTTAAGCTCACGATCCCCAAGGTCAAGAAAGGAATAGTCAGCGTCTACATGGTGGTCAATGGGAAGACGAGTAATACGGTTCAGTTCCAAGTGAAGTAGGCGGAATAGGAAATGAACAGCATGTTCATGCTATGGCAGGATAGCGACTAACGACCGAGAATGGTGAGTGAGGACGAATGAATCATAGTCGGCAGGGCCGTATTCGGATGAAGAAACCTCTATCGTCCAGGAATTGATGCGAGTCCACTTCCGGCGATGAGGCTTAGTCTTCCTAAAGGAGAAGAACAATGACGTATCGGGCATTCGGAGCGTTTGTGGTTCTCGTGTGTCTGGTTTGTCTGGCTCTGACTGCAAATGCGGGTGATATGAATAATCAAGATCAGCTCGCGTCAGGTGGAGGTGCGTTGTCGTGGAATAGCTTCATGGGAGGAAGCGGCAACGATTGCGGTCGCAGCATCGCAGTGGATGCAAGTGGCAATGTTTATGTCACCGGTAACAGTGATACCACTTGGGGTTCGCCTCTGAGGCCATATTCGGGAGAGTGGGATGGGTTTGTAGCCAAATTCTCGAGCAATGGTACCCTTATTTGGAACACTTTTCTCGGCGGGGTCGCTTCTGACTCCTCTGATGGCATCACGGTGGACACCAGTGAGAATGTGTATGTCACAGGCAATAGTAATTGCACCTGGGGCACTCCGCTCTGGCCATATGTTTCGAATGGGGATGCGTTCGTTGCAAAGCTCAACAACAACGGACCACTTCTCTGGAATACCTTCCTCGGTGGAAGCGGTAATGACTCTGGATATGACGTAGCAGTGGACAGCAGCGGAGATGTCTATGTCACAGGCCATAGTCATTCCACGTGGGGTGCGCCTGTCCGGCCATTCACGCCCAGCGCCGAGGATGCATTCGTGGCAGGTCTTGACAGCAACGGTTCACTGCTTTGGAACACCTTCCTCGGCGGCGGCGATTGGGATTCCGGTTGTGGCATTACGGCGGGCGCTGATGGATACGTGTATGTCACAGGTTATAGCTGGACTGCCTGGGGCTCACCGGTCCGTGCATTTACATCCGGAGGTGATGCTTTCGTGGCGAAGCTCATCTGCCATGGTTGGCTTCACGGGACACTTGTCTGGAACACCTTCCTCGGCGGCAATGGAGAGGATTCAGGCGTGGATATGGCGATGGATCCGAGTGGGTATGTCTATGTCGTAGGTTCTAGTAGCGCCACCTGGGGCTCGCCTATTGTGCCATATACATCTATATATCACGACGGCTTTATTGCTAAGCTCGACAACAATGGTGCATGTCTCTGGAATACCTTCGTGGGAGGACTTGGTGACGACTACTGTGATGGCATTGGGCTAGATCGTGGCGGAAGCCTCTTCGTGACCGGTGAAAGCAGCGCCACGTGGGGTTCGCCCCAAAGACCGTACACAGCAAGTAGTGATGTTTTCATTGCCAAGTTCGACAGTAACGGTTTGCCTCTGTGGAACACGTTCCTGGGCGGAGCCGGAAGCGATCGTGCGGCGTGGAGTATCGCCCTGGACAATAGCGGAAATGTATATGCAACAGGTTACAGTTATGCCGGCTGGGGCTCACCAATCCATGCATTTACATCTGTCTGCGATGCTTTCGTGGCGAGGCTCGGCGGGTCAGGTGTAGCGATCACCAGCATCTCTTCCAAGACCAGCAAGCCCGGTAGTTCCGCCACGATCTATGGGACTGGATT
>CAIWXX010000098.1 GCA_903916735.1 uncultured Acidobacteriota bacterium | reverse complement strand
GCGTGCCAATTCGCATCACCTCCGCTCTGGGCCCGGTGCTCCGGGTCAGCGCCCTTGTCACTCTCGGTGTTGGGTTCCCTCCGTCAGGGCCCCAGGTCTGGACTCTCACCTCCTGTCCGTTGGTCATGCCGATCGCACCCGGCGTCAAGGTTCTTGCGAACCCTGACATTGACTTGGACCTGGGTAAATAAAGCTGAGTTCGTTTACGTTTTATGTTTACGTCTACGATCGCACTGCATTCGCCGAAACCATGACAGAACAAACTAAGGAATTGTATGACCAGATTATGTGGCTTGTGTAACTTGCCGCCCCGTGCTTGCGTATTGCTAATGGGAGTCGCTAAAATGAATGAACTGATGAACGGGCCGTCAGGTCGGGAAGGTCTGATGAGGCAGTTTTCGGCTTAGAGCCCGTTTAGAATAAGCAATGGAGGTACGATTTTATGGTCAGGTTTAACAGTCGGATCTACACACTCGCAGTCGCAATGCTGGCCATTGGATTGCTCGTTGGAGCCGGGTTTTCGCTTTCCCTTGTCAAGCTGAAGGCGGATGAATCAAAACCGCCGGTCACTGGCGGCGCCATGACGCCGCTCATTCAACCACACGAAGCCGTCATGCCATCGGCGACGCAGCTTTCATCGGCGTTCAATGCAGTGTCTAAAGCGGTCCAGCCGGTTGTCGTCAATATCAATACATCACAAAAAGTGCGGATGCAGCAGGGATTTCAAATGTTCCCATTCGGCGACGATTTCCCATTCGGATTTGGCAATAATAGCGACCGAAGGGATCGTCAATATAAATATGATGATCGAGGGAATGGTGATGAGGGTGATTCCGCTAGTATGCAACAGAAATCTCTTGGATCCGGAATCATCGTTGATCCGCGCGGCTATATTCTGACGAATTACCACGTCGTCGAAAAGGCCGATAAGATCGAAGTTTTCCTGGCCGATGTAAAAAAAACCATCACGGCCAAGGTTGTTGGAAAAGACAAAGTATCAGACCTAGCCGTTATCAAGATCGATCTCGATCAGGGCCTTCCCTACGCCCGCTTCGGCAACTCCGATGAAACGCAGGTCGGCGATTGGGTACTCGCTTTTGGATCCCCTTTCAACTTCCCGCAAACTGTGACGGCAGGGATCATCAGCGCCAAAGGACGGAACATCGATGGCGGCCCTTTGGAGAATTTCATTCAAACCGACGCATCGATCAATCCTGGAAACAGCGGAGGCCCGCTCGTTAATATGCGCGGCGAAGTGATCGGTGTGAATACCGCGATTGTCACCCCTAACCAGGGCAATATCGGAATTGGATTTGCCATTCCATCAAATAGCGCCAAAAGCGTGATGGAACAGCTGATCAACACGGGCAAGGTTGTACGAGGATGGCTGGGCGTGTCAGTGCAGGAGGTGACACCCGCCATGGTGCGCAACTTCAAGTTGAAAGATGATAAGGGCGCGATGATTGCGGACGTCTCCGATCCGAAATCACCCGCGGCAAAAGCGGGCCTGAAAACGGGAGATGTAATCGTTGAATTCAATGGGACGCCGATTGCATCACGTAACAAACTGGTTGAAATTGTCACTGCTACTGATGTCGGAAAAAAGACCGTTGTCAAGTTCTATCGCGATGGGAAGCTCCAGGAAGCCGATGTGACGATCACCGAACGGAATCTGCCGGATGAACAAAGTGAAACTCCTGAGAAAAGAGAAGAACACGGCCGACTTGGTGTCAGCATCGACAATCTGACTCCGCAGATGGCTCGCCGCCTCCGAACCAACAGCGAAGACGGCGCCGTTATCATGGATATTGATCCTGGCAGCGCGGCGGATCGCGCCGGGCTCCAACAATATGACATCATCCATGAAATCAATCGACAACCGACAAAAACTGCTAAGGATTTGACAGAGGCGATTAAAAATACCAAATCGGGCGATGAGATTCTGCTGAGTGTGGAGCGCGATGGAGGCAGCATCTTCATCTCGGTGGCATTGGATTAAGAAGCGCCAAGACTCCTTAAACAGGGCAGGGATTTTGTCAATCCCTGCCTTTTTTTATCGATTCGACAATTATTCATCGCAGACAAATCTCTTCCCAGGCCAGGGCGGATTTGCCTGTGGCCCTAAATAGATCAGGCATTTTGTGTCCTGTGCCGACTGATTAAATCAAGTTGGCTTCCCAAACGATATATGATATATAATCGATAACCGCATAAAGGAGATGGCAATTGAAAAAAACAGCGCTCTTGATTACGTTCCTCCTTGCCTTTTTTAACTTCAATGCGTGGGCCGGCCCAAATGGATATCTCTTCATCATTGGGGGTGGGGATTGGCCCGACGGAATGATGAACAGGTATCTGGAAATTGCCCAGAAATTCGGAACTGGAAAAATCATCATCTTCCCGATGGCAAGCAGTGTTCCTGATGAAACAAGCGCCGAGGAAGCAGCGGATTTCAAGAAGCTTGGGGTCAAAGAAATTGAAATTCATAATCTGACGCGGGAACAAGCCATGCAACCAGATTCCGCCAAGATCCTTGATGGAGTCGGAGGCATTTTCTTCTCGGGTGGAGATCAGGCGCGCTTGATGGGTGTTCTGCTGGACACGCCGATTTATAAAAGGCTTCACGAGCTATTTTACAAGGGCTGCATCATCGCAGGAACCAGTGCCGGCGCGGCAGCGATGAGTGAGGTCATGATTACGGGCGAAGAAGTCCGCAAAGTGGAAGAGGGGCATGAATTCGAAACGCTGCAGACTTCAAACGTCATTACAGTTCCCGGGCTGGGATTCGTCAAAAACGCGATTGTCGATCAGCACTTTGTCATTCGAAAAAGGTACAACCGGCTCATGAGCCTTCTCGCGGAGCACCCCAAGCTGATGGGCATCGCCATCGATGAATCAACAGCCATCCTGGTCAAGCCGGATGAAACATTCGAGGTCATCGGCGCCAGTCAGGTTATGGTCTTTGATCCCGCACAAGCTCGATTTCATATTCTGCCCTCTCAAAAGATCGGTTTCACAAATATGGTTTTGCATGCCCTCACTGCAGGCAACGTATTTGATATGAAGAGCCGAAAGGTCAAGAATCCATGAATTTTGAGAAGATCAAGCTTCCTCACACCCTGATACTGATCTACTCGATGGTTGTGCTGACCGTCATCGCCACATGGATTGTGCCTGGAGGGCAATACCAACGCATGGAGAAGGAAGGCAGGAGCATTCCCATCGCGGGTTCATTTCAGTTAGCCGACCGCCAGCCACAGGGTCTTAACGCCCTTTTTGTCTCCCCGATCAAGGGATTCATCGATGCGGCAATGATCATTGCCGTAGTATTTGTTGTGGGAGGGGCATTTGGGATTATCCAGAAAACAGGCGCCATCACTGCTTTCATTCATAATCTGGCACTCCAGTTCGGGCAGAGCAAAGCGCTGCAGGTGCTTCTCATTCCGGTCACCATGATCGTGTTTTCTCTGGGCGGAGCGGTCTTTGGTATGTGCGAAGAAGCCATGCCGTTCATCCTGATCTTTGTCCCCCTCTCTCTATCACTGGGGTACGACACCATTGTGGGAGTCGCGATCCCATTCCTGGGCGCCGCAGCAGGCTTCGCAGGTGCATTCTTCAACCCTTTTACCGTCGGCATTGCACAGGGCATTGTCGGTCTTCCTCTCTATTCCGGCATCGGTTATCGGTTGATCACATGGTCCTTGGGCACGGCGATCGCGATCTTCTTCGTCATGCGCTATGCATCGCGTATTCATAAAAACCCTGAGCAAAGCCCCGTCTATGAGGAGGACTGCGAACGGAAGAAAACGCTGATGGGAGACATGACAACACATGAGCTCATGAAACTACTCCCCTCCCACAAAATGGTCCTAGGTATTTTCTGCATCGGCATGCTTGTACTTGTCGTCGGGATTCTGAAGTTCAAGTGGTATATCAATGAAATCGCCGGCCTGTTTTTGGCGATCGGTATCATCTGCGGTCTTTTCGGTAGGCTCAAGTCCGATGACATTGCAAGGTCATTTGCAGATGGTGCCAAGGACATGATCGGCGCGGCTCTTATTATCGGCTGTGCCCGAGCTATCCTGGTCGTCGCAACTGATGGGAAAATTCTGGACACGGTGCTTTTCTTCATGTCGAGCGGAATTTCCCACTTCCATCCCATCATCTCTTCACAGCTCATGTTTTTCTCTCAGTGTGTCATCAACTTTTTCGTACACTCGGGGACGGCTCAAGCGGCTTTGACAATGCCCATCATGGCTCCGCTGGGTGATCTCGTCGGCATTACAAGGCAAACAACCGTCTATGCTTTTCAGCTGGCCGAATATTTCAATCCCATTCTGCCCACATCCGGAGTCACTATGGGGGTACTCGGGCTGGCCAGGTTGCGATGGGAAAAATGGGCTCGGTGGCTCCTGCCGTTGCTTGTTGTCTGGGTGATCTTTGGTCTCCTCAGCCTTATTCCGCCTGTCCTGATGCATTGGAAATAGGATTTGGCAGCGCGGCCCGGTTTTCCTGATTCACAATATAGATCCTGTGACGTCCGACGATGGCGTGTTCCAGGATTTGATTGCGCTTCGCTTCCAAGAAGGCCGGCCGGAGTGGATCACCGATCTTGAAAATGTAGCCGGCTCGTGAAACAGCGCGAGCCAGTTGAGTATAGTGAGGATATCGATCCTGAGATCTATAGGGTGTCATCGTCGGATTCTCCTCTGACAGAAAATCCATACGATAGGCTATCCAATAATCCGCATAACCGGCCGTGATATGCCGCGTCCGGAACCAATCAATGATCTTTTGCGAGTCTCTGTCCGGCACCAGAGATTGGACATACTGATAACTCTGAAAACTCCAGATGGAAAAAATCAGCAACGCCAATGTGATCGCCGGAAGACGAGATGATGCACGGCAGAATGCAGTGGCCGGCAATACCATCAGTGCCGGATAGAGAGGAATCAGGTAACGATAGGAAGCCGAATCTAGAAAATTACCGCTGAAAAGAAAAAGGGCAAATGTGGTCGCAGCAAGAGCGGCATAAAGCCGGATAATTTTTTCAGTGGCTATGAAGAAAAACATCGGAAGGAGACATCCCAAAAGAGTCGCTGTGATCCACCATGATGTTTCCCCGTTATCGGGTAACGCTCCACCAAGAATCAAAGGAATAATCCTGTCGAAAAGGATCGGCAGGCGCGCCAGCAGTTCGGGGAGCGAGAACTTCTGGTGAGGAGCGGACGCTTCATGCCAATTCCACGCATGTATTATCGCGGGGGCGTACCCAAGTAAAAACCCGGCGCCACATGCCCAAAATGCGCGGCATCCACGTGCGATCAAATCGCGACGAGTGATAATAACAGCCCAGAGCGCAGCGGCGATCCACCCGAATCCGGAATACCGGACATACTTCCAGCCATCAGTTGCCTTCAACAGGAGCCGTCCAAAATGCACTTCTGCCCCACCCGTAAGAAGAACAAATAGGCCTAGCAAAAAATAGAAGCCAGACAGGAAAAGAATTGGGAGAAGGAGGAGTCGAAGTGCCGGCGGCGGGCGAATGATAGAGTGATCCAGCCGAAGCCATTTCCAAAGCTGTTGTCCTGTGATTGCCTCACGATTGCATCGCCGGTGCTCGTTGAAAAAAAAGACCAATCCCCCAAGGAGATAGCATGCAACTAGCTGACAGGTCCACCAGCCGAGTCCGGCTGAAAGGCCGGCCAGAAAAAGGAAATTTCTCCTGCCCGTCCGTTCAAATCGAACAAGCGATGAAAGGAACAGCGTGCCGAAGAGGAGTGTTTCCACATACCCAGCCATCGCACGGATGCTCCAGGAGAGCAGCACCGGCGGCCCAGTGGCAAGGAGCAGCGTCGAGAAAAGCGCGACACGCCGAGTTGAAAAAAGTCGAACAAGATCATAGTGAGCCAGCAGGAACAGAACGAATATAAAGAATGGCGCCAACTTCAGGACGGCAACTGAGCTGCCCCCGATTTTGAACAGGACACGAGCGACATAGGATTCCAATGTCCCCATATAGTCCTGCCCCCAATAGAAAGCCGGGAGTTCGTTGATACTTGTATGGCGGGCTATGAGGCCGACGATGGCCTCATCCGACGTGAAGAACGATTCAGCGCGTTGCAGCAGCGGAATTCGCCACGCAACGGCTAACAGAAGGATCAGGCTCAGCCAAATCGCCGTACGGATTCGGTCGGGCACCAGAGTAACCTACCCGGCCATGGATAAAAACCTTCGACGCCCAGAACCGCTTAGGCCTTGGACCTTGGGACATTACCGCTGCGGATGCAGCGAGTACAGACGCGGATATGCTTGGTTCCGCCGCTGATAAAGGCCTTCACTCTCTGCAGATTGGGCTCAAACCGCCTGTTCGATACGTTATGGGCATGACTGATCCGGCTTCCATAGACCGGCCCTTTTCCGCATATTTCACATCTGGCAGACATAAAACGTCATCCTCCTAGAGCGCGTGAATATACTACAGGCATAGCAGAAATGCAACATCACCTTGAAGTACGCCGGGTCATATCAAAGTCAAGTCGTTGCCTCATGCCATGATTGGGCCATATACAGCTCATTCGCTCTTACCGTCCTCTTAGTGTCTAAACGGCGAAATGTCGACACGAAATGGCAAGATCTTCGAAACATGCAAGATCCCATCTGAACCTCTTAGGGATGCAGGAAGTAAGGAAACCAGGAACGAACCGAGCATTGCCGGCACACTACCTTCTGTTCCTGCATTCCTCCCTTCCTGACTTCCTGAGAGGTTCGGCAGCGATGGTTGTCGAAGCCATCTTGTTTGGTTGCGGCAATGTCGCGTTAGGAATTTCGCCGCCTGATGAGGCTTTGGAGTCGTCTTCGCCGTCGTGTTCTAACCGAATAGGAGAGCTTCTGCATGGCGGCTTCCACTGGCTGCTTGTATGCATCCGAGCTGAAATATTCGATCAAGTGAGAAGCAATCGGCAGTACTTGCTCTTCCGGAATCCAGCGGAATTTTTTTCTCCCTTCACGAACCAGTCCTCGGTGGACAGCCCATGCGGCTTCGGTGAAATCGATTGATGCCAGGTCGCGCCGGAGTGATTGCAGGACGGCTTCCGTCTCCGGATGAAGAAAACGAAACCCCTTCGAATATATGACAGCCAGATGATAGTACTGCGGATGTACCACGATCCCATCGACATTAAGCTCCCGGGCAAGTGCCAGCAAAAACTCGATGATGCGTTCCCCGACGCCGAGTCCCGGATAGCGCTGGCCTGGGAGCGGCAACCGTGCAGCATCGAAGGATGCATGGGGATTCTGCAAGAGAGTCCATTCGACGACAAGTAAAGTGACTTCACGGTGAGCGGCATACAGTTGCTTCCAATGAAAGCAGGCAGTGCGGAGCACGACCTCGACAAGCAGCGTTCGATCACGCTTGCCTGCGTAAATGCGCAGGACATGCCTATAGGCGTCGGATGTGTCGATGGCAAATTCAGGATTCGCGAATCCGGCCTGAGTGCAAACAGAAAAGATGCCGGACCGGCTGAGCCATTTATGGACCCGACCTTGGGGGAGAGCATTGAGAAATAGAATTCCTCCACCATGGTCCTGCAACTGGCTCAGTATTTCCGCTTCACGAATAAGCGGTTGAGTCACAGGGCGGATTTCTCGAAGGCGGTGAATCCGTTCCCGCTTGATCCGAAGTGTATTATTAAGACGTTGCAGCATAGCAATAAACACAGCGATTCGAGCAGACTTGGCTATAGCTCCCAATGTCGCGAGATCGGCAACATAAACAATCAGGCCGCTGGCCCGGATCCTTTTGCGGATTGAGTGGGAGCTTCTGAGGGTGGAGTGCGGCCAGCAGCCGGCCGTCGATACAGGATGAGGCCTGGAGGCCACTTGCTTTCGCAATCATGTGTTGGGAACAGATCGAGAGATGCGCTCCGAGCTTCGCCGCGGACACACCCAATTCGCGCGCCAGTGATATTTTCTCGTCGAATGGTGGATCAATGTAATCGAGCCGGCACGCCGTTGCTCGCTGCACGCTCTTTCCATACCATTGCGCAAAACTTGTAACGATGCGTTTGACGCCATGCGCAACAGCCTGGGACGCGATCTCCTCAAAACAGGAAATGTTACTTCGAACCGCGCAGCCCTCTCTCCAGAAAACGATTGGATCGAATCGCAGTGTCACTCGATCCGGCGACCCGGCGAGTGCAACGATTTCCGGAATCTGTCGCAAGGCATCAGCAACGCAGGGAGAACCTGCTTCCATGCACTCGCCGCTCAGACCCGTGATCGACATCTGAAAAAAAAGCTGCGCATACCTTTTCAGATAGCGGCGAATCGGGGCGTCGATTCCCAGAAAATGACGGTAATTTTTCGACCAGAAAACCAATGTGTGAACATTTTCCGGGCGCAGATCAACAGCATATGTTTTCCCGTGCGGGCTCCTGACATCGGCATGACCTGTTTCGAGAACCTCTTCCAGGAATGAGATGTAGAAACAGGGCAAATCCGTGCGCCGGGAGGCGCTCACGACAATCGGTGTTGCCTCTTGCACAGCAGCTTCCTTCCTTCCAACATTCCCCGACACGATATGCTATTCTAATGTTACCAGCAGTCATCAACAACTTAAGATGGGAGGTCGCACCGTGAGACTCATTGCACACAGGGGGTACTCAGGTATTGCGCCCGAAAACACACTGGCCGCATTTCAAAAGGCAATCGACGCAGGATGCACAACGATCGAGTTCGATGTGCAGCTTAGCCGCGATGCCGTGCCCTTCGTCATCCACGATCCAACGCTCGATCGGACAACCACCGGACATGGCAAAGTCATCGAAACGACTGCCAGAGACTTATCCCATTGCGGCGCAGGCTATTTCGCCCGCTTCGGGGATACGTTCGAAGAAGAACACCTTCCGACGCTCGAAGAAACTCTCGCCTTTCTCAAAGGCAAAGCCCAGGTTTTTATCGAAATCAAGAGTGAATCGGTGTTCCAGAATCGCGAAGATGTGGAACGATCCGTCGTCGATCTGCTGGATCGATTCACGATGATCGGTGATGCGATTATTATCTCTTTCGAACCATTGGCTTTGCTGCGAACGAAGCGGTTTCAGCCCAAGTTGAAGACGGGATATCTCGTCGCCCGGGATGACCTTGGCCGAGGGCTTGACAAAACCGCGGAAATCGGCGCGGAGATGATTCTGTATCATCGATCTCAAGTCGATAGAATGAAAATCGACATGGCACACAGCCGGGGTTTCCAATGCGCCATCTATACGGTCGATACTCCTGAAGAGCTCCTTCCCTACCTGGATATGGGGCTCGACGGAATCGGATCCAACTTTCCCGGAGAACTGATCCAGTATCTGAAAAAGCATCAACCTGAAAAACGTTGACGACTCCAGTGTATTAAAATAGAAAAAAAAAGGGCCTCCCTGGAAATCGGGGCCATCATGTCCTGATCTTGAACGGGGCTGCTGCATTCACTTTCCACGCGGCCGGCCGAGAGAAATTGTGAACATTTTCTGTTCGATCTCGTAGTATTAGAGTGAAGATAATATGAGCAATGCATGCAAGGGAGTGACGAAAATGATTAAGAAGACCTGTGTTATGGGGATTCTCCTCGGGCTCTGCCTCCTTGGAGTGACCCCACTCTTGTCGCTGGCGCAGAGCGAGAGCACGCCACCGCCTTCATCGACTCGTTTCGATACGGAGGCAGCGACAGAGGCGTATCTGGCAAAAATGCCTGCCGATAAGCAGGCACAATCGAATGCTTATTTCGAAGGAGGCTACTGGCTTCAGCTCTGGGATTTTCTGATCGGCGCCTGCATCGCCATCCTCCTCCTCGCCGGCAAATTGTCTGCCCGGATGCGAAATCTGGCCGAACGAATGACACGCCGGAAACCCCTTCAAACGATCATTTACTGGACCCAGTATATGATCATTACATCACTCATTACATTCCCAATGACCGTCTATGAGGGCTTTTTCCGGGAACACAAGTATGGCCTGGCGACTCAGACCTTCGGCCCCTGGTTGGGTGATCAGGGGAAGGGCTTGCTGATTGGCTTGATCATGGGCGGTATTCTGACGACGCTGATCTATGGGGTCATCAGGAAACTCCCCAGAACGTGGTGGCTGTGGGGAGCCGTCGTGATGATGGCCTTTCTGGTTTTCAGTTTACTCATCAGCCCTATCTTCATCGATCCGCTCTTCAATAAATACACGAGCCTTACGGATCAGAAAATTCGTGGACCAATCCTCAGTCTTGCGCGCGCCAATGGGATCGAGGCGAATGATGTCAAGGTATTCGACGCTTCACGCCAGACAACACGGGTTTCTGCAAATGTGAGTGGATTTCTCGGGACCGAACGAATAGCGCTTAATGACAATCTCTTGAGGCGATGCACGCTTCCGGAAATCGAAACCGTGATGGCTCATGAAATGGGCCATTATGTCCTTCACCATATCTACAAAATGCTGCTCTTTTTCCTGGTCATCGTGGCAATCGGCTTTGCTTTTCTGCGGTGGTCATTTAATTTTTGCACGAGAAAATGGGGCGAGAAGTGGGGTATCCGGGATATCGGCGATGTGGCTGGTTTCCCTCTCATGATCCTTCTTTTCTCGATCTTTTTCTCTGTGATGACTCCAATCAACAACACATTGATACGCGTTCAGGAGGTCGAAGCTGATCTTTTTGGATTGAATGCAGCGCGACAGCCGGATGGCGAGGCCGAGGTGGCTCTGAAGCTCGGTGAATACCGCAAAATGTCACCTGGTCCGGTCGAGGAGTTCATTTTCTATGATCACCCGAGCGGCCGAAACCGAATTTTAATGGCGATGAGATGGAAAGCCGAAAACCTCGCCACACTCCCGACCGTCGCCGTAGCACCATCAACTGCACCGGTTCGCTGAAGGATCTCTTCACAACAGAAAGGCCTTTTGAAACGTCAGCCGGGGAACTCGATTCTTGACGCGAGTTCCCCGTCTGCTATTTTGGGAATTTCTTTATTTTAGCCTTCGATTCTGAAATAGCTGATGCAGCCCGAGCGCAGCAAATCGAGGAGAGTATCCACTACTCGGAGCTCCTTCCACCTGCAGCGTTGCCAATCGCGAACGACACAGCAACGGCCTCGGCTCTGATGCCATAGAAATTTTCCGAATCTGCGTTTATCTGTGGTTAATCTTGTCCTTCGAATTAATCCTGTTCGGATATTCTTGTGATAACCGTCGTGATGAATTATCGTAATAGACTTGGATGGAGCGTGGAGCATCGTCACAGGAGGAGTGAAAAATGATGAAAGACCGTTTTCTGTTATCCATTCTTTTGACATTCATCTTACCCCTCGTCGCCTATTCGACCCAGACAATGCGGGCGGAGATTAACGCTAAAAAATACGCTATCGCTGCCGGCCGACATATTGCGGTTGAAGCGGGCATGAGCATTTTCCGTGACGGTGGAAACGCTTTTGATGCAGGCGCTGCCGCCGTTTTTGCTGCCAGCGTCACTGAAATACAGCTCTTTGGATTTGGCGGTGAAGCGCCCGTCGTTCTCTACGACGCCACGAAAAAGCAGGTCCTTGTCGTCAATGGCCAGGGAGTGGCGCCGGCGGCGGCCACTCCGGAAATTTGGGCCGGGAAGCCTTACATCGATTTTCACGGACCCAAGGCGGCGACCGTCCCTGCTGTTCTTGATTCGATGGTGATTGTACTCTCACAATTCGGCACGAAACGGCTTTCGGATGTGCTCGCTCCAGCCATCGACCTGGCTGATGGTTTTCCGATGTACGATATTTTGCATGACACTCTCATCCGGGAACGGAAGAATTGCGAGCGATACCCGACGACGATGGCGGCCTATTATCCCGGCGGCAAGATAACGGAAATCGGTGAAATGTTTCGCCAGCCGGATCTTGCGCGGACACTGCAAGCCATTGCAGCGGCAGATGATGCCGAATTCAAGAAATCGAAAAATCGGGTCAAGGCAATCGAGGCCGGACGTCACGCTTTCTATAGCGGCGATATCGCCCATCGCCTCGTCAATGCCTCCCGCGATTTCGGTGGAATCCTGACAGAAGAGGATCTGGCATCCTACCGCGGTCGAATAGAAACTCCACTACATACGAATTATCGTGGATATGACATCTACAAACCCGGCTTTTGGACTCAAGGCCCGGTGCTCATACAAACCCTGAACCTTCTTTCCGGATTCGATCTGAAAAAAATGGGTTTCCAGTCAGCGGATTATTTCCACACTGTCACAGAAGCCATGAAGCTCGCGTTTGATGACCGCGATGTTTATTATGGCGATCCCGATTTTGTCAAAATTCCATCAGACGCGCTTCTTTCAATCTCTTATGCCGATTCACGCAGGCCTCTCATCGACATGCATCACGCTTCCAGTCTCCATCGGCCGGGGTCTCCGGGAGGAGCCTCACCATCCGACTTCATGTCCTCGCCGAATGCCGTCTCAGCAGATCCGAAATCCCCGACAGGAGATACAACGGCAGTTAATGCCGTCGATGCGAACGGCAATCTGTTTTCCAGTGTGATCTCGGGTGCCTGGATCATGGATGGGGCATTTATCGCAGGCGATACCGGCGTGCCGCTGTCTCAACGCATGCAGCAATTCAGTCTCGATCCGAAAAGCCCAAATATCGTGGCACCGAAAAAACGTCCACGCATCACTCTGACACCGACAATCATTTGTAAGGATGACCGTCCTTACATGGCGATCTCAACTCCAGGCGGCGACTCACAGGATCAACAGAATCTCAACGTCATCCTCGCCCACATCGATTTCGGCTTGCCGATTCAAGAGGCGATCGAAGCCCCGCGCTTCAACTCCGAACACATGAGAGATTCCTTCCGCGATCACAAAGATCACCCCGGAGTTTTGACAATCGAAGCCCGAGTGACCTGGGACGTGCTCGAAGAACTAAAACGACGCGGACATGATCTCCGCATTATTGGCCCGTTCCGCATGCCGACCGCCGTGACCGCTGTCGGAATTTTCCCGGTAACGGGAACGCTTTTCGGCGGAGCTGATGTGCGCGGAGAACGCGCCGCAGCAGGATGGTAGGAACGCTCAGGAGATCAGCGATGAATGACTCTTCAAGCGCCGTCATGCTTTTTTCATAGTCTGGAAATGGATCTTTTTTCACTTGTGCCGCAATTAATGATGGGAGTCGGCCTGGCGGCATGTGCGGGATTGCGAGCCTGGTTGCCGATGTTGGTCGTTGGGGTCCTCACACGCACCGGCTTTCTGCACGTGAGCCGCTCCTTCGAATTTTTTGCCCGCACCGACATCCTCATCATTCTTGCAGTCGCAACGATCATCGAATTAATTGGTGACAAATTCATCGCGGTCGATCATTTCCTGGATGCAATCGGGACGGTCATCCGGCCCCTTGCCGGAGCCGTGCTGACATCATCGATTCTTACTGATATCGATCCGACGACGGCACTCATCATTGGACTCCTCGCAGGAGGCGGCACGGCGTTCACCATACATGCAGGAAAGTCGCTGCTGCGAGCCAAATCCACATTGCTGGCACCGATCCACGCGGGCATTGGAAATGCGGTGATCTCATTTATTGAAGATGCGGTCACAATCGTCGGCATGATACTCTCAACACTGCTGCCGGTGCTGGCTTTTGCGATTTCCGTCATAGCGATCATCATTTCAGCCTGGTTGATCTGCGCGGTGATGAAGCAGGGCAAGAGCTTATTTGTGAGTCTCTCAAATCCCAGGCGACATGCCTGAACGCTGTTTCTTTTCATGATTGGACGGCTGAGTGGAGCTGCTATCCTGTTCGTCTGCAGGTTCGGTGCAACAAATGAATAGACGAATCAAACTCAATTTTCTGTTTCTGTTCCGCCTTTTTGCGACTCTGCTCATCGGCACACGGATGATCCTCTATCACGACATCTCCACATGTCTCTCCGTTTTTCCAGCATCGTTTTTCGAGCTTTCAGGATTTTCGAGAGCATCTGGGCGAAGATATTAGTTGGGATCGGGATGCTCTGTTGAGACAAAAGATAGGCGTTCCGCAGGATGTGTTTTTGTTGGGAGCCGGAATCATCGATAGTGCCCAGGAAAAACAGTCGGTCGCCAAGCTTTTGGAATAATGCGATATAAACTGGCTCTTCTTCTGATCGTGCTGAGTCTCGCGGCGCGATTGCCGTTTCTCATGTCGAGCGCCAGTTTTTTCGATTCGGATGAAGCCATCGAAGGTTTGATGGCGAGGCATGTCCTGCACGGAGAACTGCCGATCTTTTATTGGGGCCAGGGATACAAGGGTGTGCCCGAAGTCTATCTTGCGGCTGCCGTATTCGCGATCGCCGGCTCAAGCGTGGTTGCTCTCAAGAGCGTGACACTCTTTTTATTTGCACTCTGGGTGGGGCTGAATTTTATTTTGCTCGACGAACTGTTTACGCGACGAACTGCATTTCTCGGCTCGCTACTTCTCATTGCCGGCCCTCCTGCGCTTGTTTTCTGGAGTCTGAGTGCCAATGCTGAATTTATCCTGACGATGCTTTCAGGAACCTTGCTCCTTCTGCTGTTCCAACAATGGGAAAAATCACATTCGGCGAAAATTGCGATTCTCCTATCCTTCACCCTCGGCGTGGCGTGGTGGATCCATCAGCTCATCATCTATTATGTTTTGCCTGTCGCACTCATCCTCTTGTTGCGATCACAATGGTGGAAGCGAAATAGATCGCTGAAACTCGTTTCAGATGTCCTTCTGGCACGATGGATCCCTCTCCTCCCGCGGCTATTCCTCTGTGCGCTCAACATCGCCGCAGTGTCTTATTCCGGGCTGTATGCAATCGCGTTTTTTACAGGCGGCTTCTCTGCTCACATCGCCGCCGTAGACATCAGTGCCCACAACCCACAAAAGATGTTGCGGGTCGCAATTGCATTGCTGGGGCTCTCGATCTGTCTGTGGATTGCTATCACACATCGTTTAAAAATTCTTGGACTCTTAAGAAAGTGGTTCTGGATACCAATAGCATTTATCATCGGGTACTCACCTGCCATTCTGTATTCCATCTTCAAAGGTCGTATCGGAGCGCCGCTCCGGCAATTTGATTTCCAAAATCTGTTGGATGCCTTGCCCGTTATCATTCACGACATTTTGCCGATTCTTGCCGGCTTCAAGGCGCCGGATACCAGCTCTCTTCACTTCTCACCAATTCTTGGACTTCCACTGGTGTTCTGTTTGGCTCTTTTTTTCTGGTCGGCGCACCGGCAGATCCGGGATATTGCTCTGCTTCGCGCAAAACCTTATTCCGTGCGCGACACCTTCTACCAAACATACATGCTTTTAATTCCTGTGATCTTTCTTATCGGAGGAGTCTTCCTGGATGCGCAATCATATCGATATCTTGTCCCGCTTTACGCAGGTATTTCGCTCGCATGCGTTCACGGAATTGAATCCGCTTCCGCGAAACTCAAGCTTGTAGCAGCCGTGCTCTTTGCATTCCTTATGATGGTATTCACATGGCAGCAAATCAATTGGTATTGGAGCCTTCGCCCCGACAACTCATGGGAGGCAATGATCTCGGCGCTCAGAGACTGTGATGTTGAAGGCGGCTATGCAGATTACTGGATCAGCTACAAGATGACTTTCCTCTCGCACGAACAGCTCATCATCGCTCCTCAAGGGAATATCGATAGATTTCCTCCGTATCGCCGCTTCGTGCAGAAGCAGCATCGGATTGCTTTCATTTGTCGCCCAGGTGAAACATGCCAACGCGATACCAGCCTACAGCCAATTGGGATCTTTTCATTCGGCCCCTTGAAAGCTGAGATGTTTGATCGGGTCTCTATCTCGGGGCAATAAAATGCGTTAATGTTCTTGAGTTGCTGCTTCCGGCGATGGAAGATCGTCACACTGTCCACGCAGGAATTCAGGCAAATCAGCAGTGCGATTTAAGCCGAGGAGGACGAAAGCAGCCGGGATAACGAACAGAAGAAGGAGCGGCCAGAAGAGCGACTCGGGGAGCCGGGCATGAAGTGGAAGAAGAACAATTGAATTAATGATCATCCCAAGGCTCCACGTTGCGCTGAAGAAACCAAGATAGCGCCCACGTGCCTCGGGAGGCGACCAATCTGCAACAAATGACATCTGTTGGGGGACTGTCAGGATTTCACCCACGGTCCATAAGATAACCGTCACCAGAAACCAGCTCCAGTGCATCGCAAAGCCCATTAAGCCGAAACCGATGCCGGTGATGAGGTAGCCGAAGGCGGCAACGCGGAGCCTCCGGAATCGCCGCAACCAGACGATAATCGAAAGCTCGAAAAGAGCTATGATCAAACCATTGACACTGACAAGCGCTCCGTACACCGACGCCGGATAGCCGGCTGAGTGAGTGATCGTCAATGGAAGGATTGTGAAAAACGAGAAAATGACAAATGCATAGGACAGCGATGAGAAGATCATGCGCAGGAAAACCCGATCCTTCCAGGGACTCGCCTGCCCGGATGCGCGTGGAGCTGCTTCAGATATTTCCGGACGTGTTTCCGGTATGCCGGCAAGAACGATAAATCCGAAAATGATCGTGGTCAGCCCATCGGCCGCAAAGAGGATTCGCCAGCTCCATTCAACAAGAAATCCGCCGATGGCGAGGCCGGCCGCGAAGCCGAGATTGATCACCATGCGGAGCGCGGCAAAGCCGGTGGCCCGCGAATGTGATGGAAGGAGATCGCTGATGATTGCCGAACAAGCCGGGCGATAGAGATCCGCAATGAATCCGAAAAGAAGAAGAATCGGAATGAGGATTTTCGATGATTGTGCGAAAGCCATCGCAATGGCGAGACTGCCGCTGCCGAAGAGACTCAGGAGAAGCGTGTGGCGGCGGCCGAGGGTATCCGTGAGGATGCCGCCGGAGATGACTGAGATGAGTGAGCCGAAGCCGTAGGACATGACGAGAACCCCGGCTTCCCCGCCGCTCATATGGAACTCACGACTCAGCACCAGCGTCAGATAAGGAAGAATGAAGCTTCCGAGTTTGTTGACCAGCATCCCGAAAATAAGAATCTGCACAACTCCCGGGAACCGGCGGACAAGTGTGATGGGGTTCTGCAACATAAGCTGGAAATTGTATCACGAGCGGACGATCAGGCTCATTGACCACATCTCCGTTCCCATTCTATTAATGTCCCACATTTGTCGGGAAACGAGGACGTGAACGCAGACATGGACGGAGACTACTTCATTCCATGACGAGGTCTGCATTTACATTTTTCGACACCACATCGCGAATTTTTCTGGTAATTGATAAGATCACTTCTGGATGACGCACTACACTAGATGGGGAAATCAAAATAGTTATGGTTGTTTCGGGAAAACCCCAAGCGTTGATTCATTAACCACAGATGAACTCCGATGAACAGGGATAAAGCATTCAGCGCCCGTGGACAATTTCGATAGGAAATCGAACGGAGCCATGCGGACAGCGCTGTAATGGTTTTAAGAATCTCATTCAATATTTTCCACATAATGATGAACTGAAACATCAGTTCTCCGCCGGATGACCTTTCTCATAGTCTTGACAAAAAGGCGGTGTACCGAATAAAAACACGTCATGGAACTTCCGGACGCACAACAAATCATTGATACTCTCTATTCCGAAATTCGCCCCTATGAAATCTCCCACCAAGATCGTGCACGGATAGCTACAACTGATGAAAGCTTTCGTTATGGCGAGATTGATGCGGAGCCTTTTGGCCGGATGCTGAGTGAAGTGCCGAATCTGAACAACAGGATCTTTTATGATTTAGGATCGGGCACAGGGAGAATTGTCCTTCTGGCGGCATTGTTATTTGATTTCTCGAAGGCGGTCGGAATCGAGCACCTCGATGGCCTGCATCGAACGGCACAGGAGATGCTTCGGCGTTTTAATTGCGAAGTAAAACCGGCACTGCCTATCGAAAAACAAAAACAGACTATTGAGTTCCGCCGCGGAGATATTCGAGACGCCGATTTTTCCGACGGCGACATCTTCTATATCCACTGCACCTGTTTCCAGCCGGAGCTCATGACGAAGCTATCGATGCGATTGGAAGAGTTGAAACCAGGCACATTACTCCTGATGACAACGAAAACCCTCAGTTCGACAAAGTATGAAATTCGAAAAAGCGACATTGCCCAAATGGATTGGGGCAGAACCCCGGTTTTTCTGTTGGAGAAAATCGAATAGCATTTTTTCGGGCGGAAATAACTCAGCGGCGACCTAGAAAAGCAAAAGAAGCTCCTCCGCCATTTCAGTATCTCAAAATGACGGCCCTGACTTCCCGGTTGAATTCCACCATCCTGCTGTGATACAAAATGCCACGCCCGAGCCGGCGTAGCTCAGTTGGTAGAGCGGCTGATTCGTAATCAGTAGGTCGGGGGTTCAACTCCCTCCGCCGGCTCCAATATAATCAATTAGATCCACCAAAATGAGCAGCTCTGCCCTTTCAGCTGGTCACAGCATGGTCACAGCCAGAGAAGGTAATTTCCATTAAAGAGGAAGTATTATCTATCCATAAGCATGCAAAAGAAAAAAATTGCATGAATACTTGACGGATACCGGAATTAGGATTAATTTAGTATAGAAAAATAGGACAAGATCATACCTGCAAACGCTCAGGTTGATCCTGGCGCGATGGCCGAGTGCTAAGAAAGGCCCTTTTAATCGGCCAATGCGTGCTACGGAGGCGCCGTGCCATCTCCTATCAATCAATCCCGTCCGGGAATATCTCCATTATTCACATCACACGAGGCTGCAACATATTTGCGGCTGGCCCCACAAACTCTG
Source organism: uncultured Acidobacteriota bacterium (assembly GCA_903916735.1). Classification (GTDB taxonomy): domain Bacteria; phylum Acidobacteriota; class CAIWXX01; order CAIWXX01; family CAIWXX01; genus CAIWXX01. The sequence continues at coordinate 3,745 of CAIWXX010000098.1, read as the reverse complement.
GCCCATTATCGAGTGCGGGGCATCGGACCAAATTACATCCGTTATAGCGGCATGCGTGGCCGCATAGCGTATAGACAGATCGATCTAGATACATGGATCAACAGCCGGCTACGTGTATCAACCGCCGCCGAAACGGCGAAATCCTAATGAGTCGGCGGATCACAAAATGGAAGAAGATCCGCTCGGCCCTTTCGCATTATGCGGTAAGCGACTCGGTTATTGCGATGATCCGTTGCATCACCAAAAGATTTGCCCCGATTGCATAGAAGCCATCAGAAAAGGCGAGGAAGAATACGAGAAAGAATCTTCGGAAACGCATCTCATACTCTACCCAAAACTCCACAAGGAATTGCGAGCAATACCGAATAGCATCGCCAGATCCGCGCTCTTCAAAGTGGCTGACAAACGCGCTCCGAGAGGTTACATTAACCTCAAGATGGCCCAGCCAGTAGCCGCGCTGAAAGGCATCAAGATTACATACAGCGGCCCCGAGCTACGCCAGAGCGACGAAGATGTGATGCTGGAACTCCTTCGGATTTGTAATGATGCAAAGAGCATTGATGGCGTGCGATTTGTTGCCCGACGAGTTTTAGTGGCCATCAAATTAGATGATCAAAAGCGAAACTATGATCGCCTGAAACTCAGCATGAGCTACCTGAAAAACGGTAATTTGACGATCGAGACCGAAAACGTAGGCTTCTCCGGGAGCTTGATCCGCAAATTCACTTGGCGCGATAAGCAAAAGAAAAAAGATTCATCGGCCCGAGAATATCGCGTGTGGTTAGAACCGGAGATCGCCCGACTGTTCAAGTTTTGGACATCAATCGACTTCACACAAAGATTGCGTCTTCGCAGTTCCTTGGCGAGAGCTATTCATACGCACATGTCCACACATGATAATCCGTACCCGTATTCGGTGAGACTGTGGCGGACCCTGTCAGGCAGTTCAATCAAGACTTTAAAACATTTCAGAGCCGAACTCAAAAAGGCATTGGAAGAGCTTGTTAAAGTCGGATTTCTAAAGGCTTGGCGAATCGATGATACCGACTTGGTGCACGTCGACCGTGCAGATCCTCGGAAACTCGAACTCCCATCTGGCGAGGAAAAATCCGGTTAATGACCGACCGACTTCCGTTATTTGACCGACCACTTCCGTTATTTAACCGACCAACTTCCGTTATTTGACCGACCAACTTCCGTTATTTGACCGACCGTGTCCAATCTCCCCTCTCTTCAATCCCATATGATTCGCGGCCCCGAGGGACTTTTCCACATCTATTACGACGTTTCTAGTCTTTTCTTAGTACTTATCTAATAAGAATGGGAGAAAGCTTCATCCTTATCGAGTCCGGGCCGTGCGTCGCCGGCCCGTGGACGCTTCGCTTGCCTTGGGAGGCATCTTCACCGCCGCTCGCCGGGGTCGCCGGCTCGCTCCTCAACCCCGCGTCGCGGGGACCCGACGCCCCCTACCCCCGTCGGGGGAATCCGGTGTCTCCGAGAGCGACGAGCGAATATATGACAAATGATCTGCGAATCGATTTTAGACGACATCGCTTCGAATCAAGGTCAATGGAACCCACAAGGCCCCCGACCCCCAGGGGGACCCACCCGCCGCTCCATGCGGCGGTACTGGGGCAAGCCCCAGACCCCGAGGACCCGGGACCGAAATTTTGTTTTCTTATTTTTTTTGAGACGGCTTTCCTCGGGGATTTGATTTGTATGTGCGTGCGTCTGCCTCGCTGATAATCCAATCGCGGCCTATTTTGTTGGCCACTATTATTCCGTTGGCGCAGAGTCGCCGAACCTCTGATACTGAGCGCTGCATAATTTTGGCCGCTTGCGCGATGGAGATATTTTTATTGCTCATTTGGTATTTCGTTTTCGGATTTTCATAGTTTTGATGCGCCCGCGTTCATCGAGCAATCCGGCCTTCCCAAGATCAGCATACAGTTCTTTGGCTGTTTGGCTATTGGTGGGTTCGCCATAATTACGGGTACCAAACCAATGCTCACAATGTTGATTGTTTTCAATCTCATGAAATTCGCATTCGTTCCGCTTCGCTATCCGATTAATTTTTTCTCGGTTTGTTTTTGTTGGTTCCCCTGATCCACCACCGAAAAGAAACTCGTTGTTTATCATTTTCTTTCCTCCTGTTTATAATATAGCGCATGCGCCTTATTAATGCAAGTCGTAAATCATTGATTTTTGAAAAATATTTTTCCCCGCCCCGCCCAGAAAATATAAATTGTAAACAAGAGTTGACACGTAAACAATCAGCTTTCGATCGATTAGCTCAGTGCCATTCACGCCATCAAACTTTACGCCTATTAACTGTTCCAACAGTATGCACAAGGTATGCGATTGCAACTCCGATCGCGACCCAGATAAGGGAGCCAACCCAAAGGGTCGCGGATGCTGCGGCATCAGCTATGTCTTCCAGATGCCGTGCCGGAAAAAGGTTGAGAAGACGAGCAGGAAGAATTGCGCCGCTGTATTTGTACCCATCAACACTCCACCACAGGAAAATATGGAGGCCAAAACAGCCGGCGATGCATAGAATCCCCAACATCTTGTTATTCATCATCGCCTCACTTTTTTGGAATCGACATGTCATCGAGGTCGGCATCTGACAGGCTTACAGTAGGAGCATATTTCCGCTGCCATTCCTTTTTCGATTGTTTAGTTCTTGCCGCTGCAAATTCTTGAACGACCCGCCCTAATTGTCCCCATTGCTGTTTTAACGCCTGCGCGTCATGGAGTGTGATCACACCACCTTGAAGCCGGAAGTCGACGAGAGCGTCGAATGTAGCATGGGACATTTCAATTGTCCGCAGTACATCTCGATATGTCTCATCTGTCGACTTTGTATCTGCACGGCTTTCAATTTCAGGTCTGTCAGGATGGAAAATACCATTTTCCGCATTGTCACAAGCATTGGATATCGCCCAAAATCTCTTGCCGCCGTATGTCATTCTTTGGTCGACGAGATTGCCAAAGTATGCTCCTTCATGGGAATAGGAGTCCTGCAGTAAATGAAGGCCGGCTCCTAATTCTTCTAAGCGAGAACTCCAGGGGGCTTTGCGTGCCGCAGTTGTGGCATTCTCAACGCCACGCCGAGCAGAAGCTGAATTTCGCGTAACCCTTCCGGTAGGTGTGTCGAGTGGAAAATGGTGCTGTTGAACCGTATTCCATCTGCCTTTCCTAGCATTTTTTATGGCCTCTGTAGCCTCGTTTTGATCTTCCCCCTCATCTGCTTTAGCTATCTTATCAGCCTCGTATTCACTGAAACCAGCGCGCAAGGCGAGGTATTGAGTAAGCAGATGATGAACGTCTGTTTGATAGAGTCCCATCGGGTCAGTCATGTTCACCGGGTTGTTGCCGAACGCCTGATATGGGTTCGGCGAATCCATGTAGCCCATCGGATCGGGTTGGAGGAATCTTCCAAGTTCCGGGCTGTAGTCTCTGTTGCGGAAGTGGACCAAGCCGGTATCTGGGTCGTACTCATGCCCCTGAAATGTGATCGTATTGCCGACTGAACTAGTTGTGTGCTCGTTCTCGGGCGTGCGCTCGTACAGGAGTCTGGCATAGCCGGTGTCCACAAAAGAGGGTCTTCGCGCATCACAGTGGGCCATTTGAGGCCTTTCTGCCCAAGGCGGGTAGGAAGGCAGCGACGATTTTCAGATTGAGGTACTGTTCGTCACGGTAACCGTAAGCGCGGCGTTGCAGGACGCGGATCTTGTTGTTG
>CAIWXX010000097.1 GCA_903916735.1 uncultured Acidobacteriota bacterium | reverse complement strand
CAACAACAAGATCCGCGTCCTGCAACGCCGCGCTTACGGTTACCGTGACGAACAGTACCTCAATCTGAAAATCGTCGCTGCCTTCCTACCCGCCTTGGGCAGAAAGGCCTCAAATGGCCCACTGTGATGCGCGAAGACCCTGTATTATTGGCTGATACATCGAGTGTCGGCGATGAGGGCGTCCACGATCGCCTTCGTCGCGCCCTTTCTGACGGTTCTGCAGAGCCATTATTTTCTCGACGAAAAACTCGGCTGGATTCAACTCTTCGGAGGCGTTCTTGTGGTCGGCGGCAGTGCTTTGGTTGTTCAGCGCGCTGCTCCCAACCGATCCATGAATGACGATGATTGATTCCCTGGTTGCAAACCCCGGCCATGTCAACTATTTCTATTGTCAGGAATTTCCCCGATGGAGAGGAAGTCATGAAACATGACACTGTGCGTTCTCAGGCGATTCAAACAGCTCGACACTGGCTATCGATGAATCCCGTATTTCTCGACACGGAGACTACCGGACTCGGCGAAAAGGATGAGATTTGTGAATTGGCCATTATTGATACGGATGGATCGGTTCTTCTGGAAACCTATGTCAAACCGACGATCTCGATCCCGGCATCAGCCACTCACCTCCATGGGATCAAGGACGCTGATGTCGCCAACGCCTTGGGCTTTGCGGAGGTCTGGCCGACACAGCTCATGATTCTCCACGGAAGAGCCGTCGTTATCTATAATGCTGAATATGACACCCGGATGTTCTATCAGTCTGCCGCCGCACGGTGCATGCCCGCATTCGATCTTCCTTTCCGCTCCTACTGCGCGATGGATCTCTATGCAAAATTCTATGGGGAATGGAACGAGCGCCGTCTGTCGTACGCGTGGCAGAGTCTCACGAAAGCAGCGCTCCAATGCCGCATTGACCCGTGCGGCAAATTTCACCGCGCCAGAGCTGATGCCGACACGGCGCGCCGGCTTCTGATGTGCATGGCCGAGGCCCAATGAAGATGGAGCCGGACGTCGACATCTTTACCGACGGCGCTTGTTTCGGGAATCCGGGGCCGGGAGGATGGGCTGCCATTCTACGGCATCGGGAGACAGGCGCAGAGAAAAAAATATCGGGCGCGGAAGCATCGACCACCAACAACCGTATGGAAATGATGGCCGTCATCCGAGCGTTGGAGCAATTAAAGAAACCATGCCGCGTGCGCATCGTGAGCGACTCGCAGTATGTGGTGAAGGGCCTCCGCGAGTGGCTGGATGGCTGGCAACGGCGCCATTGGAAATCCTCATCGGGGAGCCCTGTGAAGAATAAGGACCTCTGGGAAAGGCTTGCCTCGCTGAAAGCGACGCACGCTCTTGAACCCGTTTGGATTGAAGGTCATGCCGGCCATCGCGAGAACGAGGAATGTGATCGGATGGCGAAGGCCGAGATCGAGCGCCTGTAACGAAAGACGACGCAGACGCTTGATCGAGTTGACACAATCGCAAGCATGCGCTATAAATAAAGGTCTCCAATCGGTCGCGGGGTGGAGCAGTCTGGAAGCTCGTTGGGCTCATAACCCAAAGGTCGGTGGTTCAAATCCACCCCCCGCTACCAACTAAACGTCCCAGTTCTCAGACAACCCAACTTTCACACTCAGTCCCCTGATAAGTCGGCTTGGGAACGTTTTTGATCGACCCAAGGGTCAGCTCACTTTCCAGGAAGGAATTCCTACAGGTCATTGTGAAGGGGCTGGAAAGGACTGGGACATCTCTCGAATCAAGCGGCAGTCTGATATGGACTGAAGATCCTAACGCGGCATAGCCGCAACCAAACAAGATGTCTTTGACAACCATCGCTACCGAACCTCTCAGGAATGCAGGAAGAGAGGAAAGCAGGAACGGATTTTCATATCGACCAGCGGCGGTTTCACAAGTCATTCCCGGCTTCCTGAGAGGAATTCACGATCCTGCCAAATAACAACTTTTGCCATTTTGTGCACGGATTTCACCGATCAGATACAAGCCCCGCTCTGGATCACATATGATTTCGCCCGAGACATCGCTTGAGTTGCGTTCGAAAACTTCAAGATGACATCCAGGCAAGCTTTTCGAGGCGCCCAAAACAGGCAATTTATTACGGGGAACCAGGAACTGAAACCGTCAACTCATTCAGCGTTCTTGACTGGCTCCGGGAATTCTGCTAGTTTCCTTGTTCCGGCGCCCCTGAGGGGGCAATATTTTCTTTCGATTGCTGGATATGGAGGCGCGTAGCTCAGGTGGTTAGAGCGCTACTTTGACATGGTAGAGGTCGACGGTTCAAGTCCGTCCGCGCCTACCACTTTGCAATGAAAATGTTAATGTGTTCCAGCAATCCCGGACAAAATGGCGGATTTTTCGTCGGCAGGTCAGATAAGAACAGGTGATGGATAGAACGGTGAGCAATCAATTGATTTTGGAATTTCCAAATGGCGAAAAAAGGGAATACGCGCTGGGTGTCGTTGCCCGCGAAACCCTTGCCGGCGTCATAACGGAATCTGAGCCTGTGATTGGATTGCGCATCGACGATGGCGTCTATGATCTCGGCGCCGTGCTCCCGCACGGTGGACGGGCTGCGCCCGTAACCCCGTCATCGCCCGAGGCAATGGACATGCTGCGTCACTCGGCCTCACACCTGATGGCCCAGGCCGTGACCGACCTTTTTCCAGGCGTCGAAGTGGGCATTGGTCCCGCGACCGACACGGGTTTCTATTACGACTTTCTCAGGGATGGGACCTTCAATCCTGAGGATTTGGAAAAAATCGAGAAGCGGATGCTCGAAATCATCCGTGCCAACCTTCCGATCGTCCGCCGACTGATCACGAAGGAAGAAGCCATTCGGATCTTCCAAGAACGCGGGCAGAAGTTGAAGATCGAGCTGATCACTGAAAAGGGCGGTGCACAGGTCAGCTGCTATGAGCAGGGTGATTTCATTGATTTTTGCCTCGGCCCTCATCTTCCATCAACCGGGCTCATCAAGGCTGTGAAACTGCTGAGTGTCGCCGCCTGCTATTGGAAGGGCGATGAGCGCAACGCGTCCATGCAGCGAATTTACGGCACAGCTTTCTTTGATGATAAATCTCTCGCCGATTACCTCACTTTTCTCGAAGAAGCCAAAAAACGAGATCATCGCCGGCTAGGCCCACAGCTGGATCTCTTCTCCATCGAAGAGGAAAAAGTGGGCGCCGGACTGATTCTCTGGCATCCCAAAGGCGCGCGTGTGCGCATGATTGTCGAGGATTTCCTCAAAGCTGAGCTCATGCGGAACGGCTATGAGCCCGTCTATACACCGCACATCGCCCGCTTGAGCCTCTGGAAGACAAGCGGTCACACCGAGTTTTTCCGTGAGAGCATGTATTCACCGATCGACATGGATCAGGTGCAGTATCAGCTGAAGCCTATGAACTGTCCGTTCCATGTCGCCATCTATAAGAGCCGCCTTCGCAGCTATCGCGATTTGCCGATCCGGCTGTGCGAGTTCGGCACTGTGTACCGGTTTGAGCGGAGCGGCGTCCTGCATGGTTTGCTCCGAGTCCGCGGCTTTACCCAGGATGATGCGCATGTTTTCTGCCGGCCCGATGATCTGGATAACGAAATCCAGCGGCTGGTGGACTTCACATTCTTCATCTTGGCGTCGTTCGGCTTTGAAGCGTACGAAATCTTTTTGTCGACGCGTCCCGAAAAGCACATCGGAACTGTCGAGAACTGGGACCTGGCCACAGCAGCTCTCCGTAAGGCGTTGGAGACAAGAGGCCTCGCCTTCACCGTCGAAGAAGGCGGCGGCGCCTTCTACGGGCCAAAGATCGACGTCAAGATCAAGGATTCGCTGAACCGATCCTGGCAGTGCACTACCATCCAGGTGGATTACAATCTTCCAGAGCGGCTTAATGTGACCTACATGGGTGAGGACGGGAACCATCATGCACCGATCATGATTCATCGGGCGTTACTCGGTTCAATCGAGCGATTTATCGGGGTGCTCATCGAGCATTATGGCGGTGCCTTCCCAATCTGGCTCGCGCCTCTTCAGGTCATCATCATCGCCATCTCCAGCCGGCATGTGGAATATGCAGAGTCTGTGCGCGCCGTGCTTGAACGCGATAACATTCGCGTCGCCGTCGATTCCCGAAACGAAAAAATCGGCCATAAAATTCGGGAAGCGCAGACTCAGAAGATTCCGTATATGCTGATCGTCGGAGACAAGGAAGCGGAGAGTGGAACCGTTTCTATCCGCACTCGCTCCCAGGGCGATCAAGGCGCGAAGCCGCTCAACGATTTTCTCTCCGAGATTAAAAAGCACATCACGGAGAAAAGCACACGACCGTAGGTGTTACCTTAGAAGGAGGTTTTACCCATCGAAAGTAGCAATATCCGGGTGAATGAACGAATTCGCGTTCGCGAAGTTCGAGTGATCGACGAGAATGGGGTTCAGCTTGGGATCATGACGCCGATTGACGCGTTGAAGCTTGCCCATGAGAGGGACCTCGATCTTGTGGAAGTCGCGCCGCAGGCAACACCGCCTGTGTGCCGGATCCTGAACTTCGGTAAGTACAAGTACCAGCTCGCAAGGAAGATCCATGATGCGAGGAAGCACCAGCGCACGATCCAGGTCAAGGAGGTCAAATTCCGGCCGAAGATCGACGAGCACGACTACCAGTTCAAGAAGAAGCATTGCGAACGATTCCTCATCGACGGCGATAAGGTTAAGGCGATTATCATGTACCGCGGCCGCGAGTTGGCCCACACGGATTTCGGCAGGCACGTTCTGAACCGCCTTCTCCTGGAGCTCCAGGAGCTGGCGATCGTCGAATCGCAGCCGAAGCAGGAAGGGCGGAATCTCTTCGCGATACTCACACCAAAGAAGATCAAGGAGTCTGGCCATCATGCCAAAACTGAAGACACACAGAGGCGCAAAGAAGCGCTTCCATCTGACGGCCTCGGGAAAGATAAAGCGTAGCAAGGCCTTCAAGAATCACATCCTGACCAAGAAGGCGACGGGGCGGAAGCGGAAACTCGACATGCCGGGTCTCGTCAGCAAAGCGGATCACAAACGCATCAAGCTGATGCTCCCATACGGTTCATAGGCGGAGAGAAGTCACATGCCAAGAGTCAAGCGAGGGTTTAAGAGAAAAAACCAGCGGAAAAAATATCTGAAGCTGGCGAAAGGATATTACGCTGGCAAGAGCAAGCTCTATAAATTTGCCAAGGAAGCATCCGAACGAGCCGGTGTCTATGCGTATCGCGATCGCCGTACGAAAAAGCGCGACATGCGTTCACTCTGGATCGTGCGTATCGGCGCGGCCGCCCGAAAAGCCGGCCTCTCCTATAATCGGCTGATCTCCGGTCTTACCAAAGCCGGCATCCTGCTTGATCGCAAGATCCTTTCGGATATCGCGATCAAGGACATGCCGACGTTCGAGCAGCTTGTCGCACGGGCGAAAGCACAGTTACCCGCAAAGAAGGGCGCGGCCGCTTAGGAGCGGCTGAACCCTGGTCTGAAAACCGGGGGTGATATTGTAGATAGGCGAATCGAGAGAGACGGAGATGTCTGATGAGGATTGGTAACGCCGGGTGTTCATCATACGCTCTTCACATACAGGGTGCCTGAGATGGACCTGCTGGCCGAACTGAAAGCGCTGGAAGCGAGCTTTCGTGCGGAGATTGCCGCCTGTTCCGATGACCACGCTCTCACGGAACTGCGGGACAGATACTTGTCGCGCAAGCGCGGACTTCTAAGCGATAAGATGCGGCTGCTGCCGCAGATCGACCCTGCCCAGCGGGCAGTGGCAGGCCAGCGCGCCAACGAGCTCAAACGTCTCATCGAAGAAAAGCTGCAGGAGCGAGCCTCCGAGATCACGGCTTCTCAGAGGGCGGCCAAGCCCGATCTCATTGACGTCACTCTTCCTGGAATTCGCCCTCCACGGGGTTTCCTCCACCCGATCACCAAGACACGTCGCGAGATCTGCCGGATCTTCATGCAGATGGGCTATTCCATCGAGGATGGACCGGAGCTAGATACCGATTACTTCAATTTTGAAGCGGCCAATATTCCGCCCGACCACCCGGCGCGCGACGCACAGGATTCCTTCTACATCTCCGAAGACACGCTATTGCGGACGCATACGACTCCCGTGCAGATCCATTCAATGCTTCGCCGCAAACCGCCCATCCGCATCATCGCTCCCGGGCGCGTCTTCCGGCGCGACGCCACCGACGCCACACACACGCCGATGTTCTTCCAGGTCGAAGGGCTCGTCGTCGGCCGCGGGATCAGCTTCGCTCATTTGCGCGGGACGCTCCAGACATTCGCTCACATGATGTTCGGGTCTGATGTGAAGCTGCGCCTGCGCCCGAGCTATTTTCCGTTTGTCGAACCCGGCGCTGAAGTTGATATTTCGTGTTTTCTCTGCAAGGGCCGAGGATGCCGGGTCTGCAAAGATTCGGGATGGATCGAAATTCTCGGTTCCGGAATGGTGCATCCGGCGCTGTTCGACAGGGTCGGTTATGATCCGACGGGATTGACGGGCTTTGCATTCGGTATGGGTATCGACCGAATCACGCTCCTTAAATATGGAATCGAAGACACCCGCTTGTTTTTCGAAAACGACCTCCGTTTCATTTCACAATTCGGCGGCTAGGTTCTCATGAAGGTTAATTATCTTTGGCTGAAAGATCTGCTCCCGGGCTGCTCGCTCGGCGGCCCTGAGAGTGTTTCCCGCACGCTCACGTCGATTGGTCATGCCGTCGATACGCTGACGATACGGGGGGAGGACGCTGTTTTCGATCTGGACATCACATCCAATCGGCCGGATTGCCTGAGCGTCATTGGGATCGCCCGCGAACTGGCGGCGGTTCATGGGGCTTCGATCAACATGCCACCCAGCGATGTGATAGAGGAGGGTCCGAGGATCGAAGGCGTGACGACCGTCATCGTTGATAGTGATGATCTCTGTCCACGGTTTTGTGCCAGGGTGATGACTGGAGTCGTCGTCGGCGAGTCGCCGGATTGGCTTCGTGCCAGACTCGAAACCATTGGACAGCGATCCATTAACAATGTCGTCGATGTCACAAATTACGTTTTGTTCGAGACCGGACACCCGGTTCATGCCTACGATTTGGATCGGCTCAACGGTCACATGCTCCGTGTCCGCCCGGCACGGCCCGGCGAACGCCTCCGCACCCTCGATGGCGTCGATCGAGTACTGGATCCACAGGTTCTCGTGATCGCCGATCAGAAAGACGCCGTTGGATTGGCAGGGATCATGGGCGGCGAGGCAACGGAGGTCAGCGCCGGGACGAAGAGGATTCTGCTTGAGAGTGCTGCTTTCGAGCCACGCGGCATCCGACGAGCGAGCAAAAAGCTGGGACTTCGGACCGAGGCGTCGACGCGTCTTGAGAAAGGCTGCGATCAAGAGGCTGCATTGTTCGCAGCCGCCCGTGTCTGCCGGCTCCTGCAGGAAATGGGTTGTCAGGTTTCGCGCGGATACCTGGATGTTCGCGCCGCATCGGAACCGCACGGGTGCATTGATCTCACTGCCGAAGAGGTGGCAACGCTGGTGGGAGTGGCGATTCCGATCGATGAATGCGGAAAAATTCTGGAAAAGCTCGGCTTCCTGGTGCGTTTCGATGCGCCTTCCAAACTCTGTGCATGCGCACCCAGCTATCGCAACGATGTCGTCTCCTCTGTGGATCTCGTCGAAGAGATTGCGCGCATATACGGCTATGACCGCATTCCATCCTTGCTCCCGCCCCTGGATTCCGAACCTGAACCCCTCGTGCCCCATCTGCAGCTTGAAGAGGATCTACGTGACGGCCTCGTCGGAATGGGACTGACTGAGGTGATTAATTACACATTCATCACTCCAACGGGTGATCCATCGCAAATGCGTCCGTTACTCAACCCGATCTCCGAGCGCACGCATCTTCGCAATACGCTCTTGCCGGGATTGACGGAATCGGCGCTTCATAATTTCAACAATGGGAATGAAGGAATCCGCTTGTTCGAGATCGGTCATATCTTTCATCTCCCGGATCAGGAATGCGCCGCATTAGGGATTTTAATACCGGCCGGCCTGCCGGGGGAATCATCATGGCGGAGCCGCGGGTCGACATCGGATTATTACGATCTGAAGGGTCACATCGAGGATCTCTTCGATCGAATCGGCATTCGGCAGGTTAAATTTTCTCCGGCGCCGGATGGATGTACGACGATGGTTGTGGCTCTTTTAACCGCCGGGGGAGATGAGATCGGCCGATGTGAACGAATCGATATCGATTCCAAGCATCCGGCGTATGCGGCTGAGCTCAATCTGGAAGCGCTACTGACGAAAGTGGAGAGCCGGGTTTCCTACCGGCCGCTCGTTCGATTCCCGGCGAGCTCTCGAGATGTTTCGTTCCTGATAGACGAAAACATCGAATACGCACGCCTTGCCGCGGTCGTGTCAGAAGCATCTGGGCCCGAGTTCACTGGATTATCGTTGATTGACCTCTATCGTGGCGATAAGATACCTGCCGGGAAGAAATCCATGACGATGCGGCTGCGATACCAGTCGTCCGAAAAGACGCTGACGTCTGTCGAGGTCGATTCGCTTCATGAACGATGCGTCCGGGCACTCGAACAGGCTGGGGCTATCCGGAGATAGTGATTCATTGGCAGGTGGATGATCGTTCATACTACTTGATGGGAGGCTTGATGGACAACTTGAAAATTCTGGAAGAAAAGGTGGCAGCGGCTGTTCATGCTTTGACCCGTTTTCGGACCGACAACGCCGCGCTCTCAGATAAACTGAAAAAGGCCGAATCCGAAACCAAGAGACTGCAAAACGAACTGGAGAAAGCACAGACAACGGCCGGTGCACTGAAGAAAATGGAAGAGGAGCTGAGTGCTCTCCGGAGCGAACGCGAGGCAGCGAAGAATCGGATCAGCTCGATGCTCGAAAAACTCGCCGTACTCGACGGCGACGATTAAAAAAATGGCTGCGACCAGAAAGGTCGAGATCTACGGGCAGGGGTATTCGCTGCGCGGAGAAGCCGGGAATGAGAAAGAACTGGAAGAGCTCGCTGCCTACGTCGATGAAACCATGCGCCGGATCGCTGCCGGAACGCCGACGGTCGATACACTCAAAATCTCGATCCTGGCGGCGGTTCATCTGACTCATGAATTGTTTGAAGCTCGAAGACAAATGGAACGTCTGGAGGAGGAAATCAACAAACGAGCTGATAAACTCGGATCGATACTTGCCAGGGCGCTCGAATAGTCGTCCTTGACAATTGGCGTGACATTGTAGAATGTTAAGAAGCGGAAGGAACTTAAATCCCTGCCGTGTTCGTGATGGTTGATATGTTTGAGCCAACAGTCCATTGAAAGGGAGCCTGATTTTCCATGTTGTGTGCACGCTGTAGCCTCGCGCCGCAGAAGCCTGATGCGTGGATAGGGTGACCACCTGTTTGACAGGTTCAAACGGACGCTCCACACGGCACGGCGGGGTATGGAAATAAACCGGATCACATCCATGAAAATCAAAAATATCGCTTGGCGACAGAAGGAGAATGATCCGGTGCTGCGAAAGGCAATGGCAGAGGGACAGCCGAATGACACAATTATTGGTTTGCATAATAACAAGCTTGGCGATATGCGTCGTGGCTTTCGTCATCTGGGTATCGAATCGCCGGAAGATTGCCGCTCAGACAATCGGCCGGGCCGAGGAACTGGCCAAGAAAACAGTTTCTGAAGCCGAACGGGACGCTGAACGCCTTCGAAAGGAGGCGCAAGTCGAGGCGAAGGAGAAGTTCTTCGCTCTGAAGGCCGATTTCGACAAACAGGCCAAAGACCGGCGCAACGAACTGAACTCGATCGAACGCCGCCTGACGCAGAAGGAGGAGCACCTTGATCGCAAATTCGCTGAGATGGAGAACAAGGACCGCGAATTGGCGGGCCGCCAGAAGCAGCTCTCATCTCGCGAAGCGCAGAACGAGGAAACAGATCGGAAACTCAAGGATTTGATCGCTGAACAACAGCGACAGCTCGAAACGATCGCGGGATTGACGAGCGATGATGCGAAAAGGATGCTCTTGAAGAGCCTGGAATCTGATGCGCGGCATGACGCGGCTCTCCTCGTGAAGAAGATTGAAGATGAAGCCCGCCAGAAGGCCGAACACAATTCGCGCCGTATCATCAGCATGGCCATCCAGCGGTGCGCCGTCGATCACACGGTCGAAACTACCGTTTCGGTGGTTGATCTTCCACGGGAAGATCTCAAGGGGAGGATCATCGGGCGCGAAGGACGCAACATCCGGACTCTCGAACAGGCGACCGGCGTCGATCTCATCGTCGACGATACGCCCGAGGCCATCATCCTGTCAGGCTTCGACCCAATCCGTCGCGAAGTCGCGAAGATGGCCATCGAAAAGCTTATCTCCGACGGCCGCATTCACCCATCGCGAATCGAGGAAGTTGTTGAGAAGGTCAAGAAAGAGCTGGATGAGCGGATCAAGCAGGAGGGCGAAAATGCGGCACTCGAGCTCGGGCAGGCCGACATCCATCCTGATATGCTTTACATGCTTGGCAAGCTGAAGTTCCGCACGAGCTACGGGCAGAATGTGCTCCAGCATTCTAAAGAAGTCGCCTATCTGGCCGGATTCATGGCGCGGGAACTTGGGCTGCCGTCGCGGACGGCCGTCCGAGCGGGCCTCTTCCATGACATTGGAAAGGCGATGGATCGCGAGATAGAAGGGACGCATACGGAGCTGTCGCTGAAATTGTGCCGCAAGTATGGAGAATCGCGGGATGTCATGGACGCGATCGAGGCGCACCACTTCGACGTCGACTTCGTCAACATCGAATCGATTCTCGTCCAGGCCGCGGACGCGATTTCGGCTGCTCGTCCCGGCGCGCGACGCGAGATGCTGGAAAGTTATGTCAAGCGACTGGAGAAACTTGAAAAAATCGCCGATTCCTTCGATGGCGTTTCCAAGGCATTTGCTCTGCAAGCGGGGCGTGAGATTCGCATCATCGTCGAGAGCGCGAAAATCTCCGATGAGCAGGCGATCTGGCTGAGCAAAGATATCGCGAAAAAGATCCAAAGTGAGATGCAGTATCCTGGGCAAATTAAGGTCACGGTGATTCGCGAAACGCGTGCCGTTGAATACGCCAAGTAGCACCCTGTGAAGATACTTTTTCTGGGGGACATCAACGGCAAGGTTGGTCGTACGATGGTGCGGTCCTTCCTGGACAAACTCATCTTGGATCATCATATCGATTTCACGATCGCCAATGTCGAGAACGCTGCCGCTGGGTTCGGCATCACGCCTGTGATCGCTGATGAATTTCTTTCGTGGGGAATCGATACCCTGACGTCGGGGAATCACATCTGGGATAAGAAGGAAATTCTTCCATACCTCGAAGCTCAGAAACGATTGCTGCGACCGATCAATTACCCGCCAGGTGTGAAGGGGTTTGGATGGTATGCCGGAGAGACACCGGCTGGCTATCGGATCGCAGTCGTCAACCTGATGGGGCGAGTCTTCATGCCGCCGGTTGATTGCCCGTTCCAGGCGATCGATCGCATCCTGCCCGAAATCCAAAAGTACGCGAAGACGATTCTGATCGATTTCCACGGAGAAGCGACATCCGAGAAGCAGGCGCTGGGGGCTTATCTCGATGGCCGTGTCGCGGCCATGGTTGGAACTCATACGCATGTGCAGACGGCCGATGAGAGGGTGCTGCCTGGAGGCACCGCTTATATCACCGATGCCGGTTTCGCAGGATCACTCGACTCGGTCATCGGCGTCGTCAAGGAACAGGCGATGCTTCGATTCCTGACGGGCATGCCGGGGAAATTCGAATCGGCCCCGGGACGAGGCACACTCCAGGGCGTCATCATCGAGGTCGATCACGAAACAGGCAAAGCGGCCTCGATCAACCGCGTGAGGATCGACGAGCCGGAGTAGAAGGCAGGGGCGGCGCTCAACGAGTCAATGGCAGTTTCTTCCATCAGGCTCTATAGCAGGCAGCCAGGCAGAGCTTCCTTGAACCAGGACAGCGATCAATAGTGTGTTACCGGTGAAATCTGTACACAAAATGGAAAAGTAGTGACAGGGCAAAATCGTGAATTCCTCTCGGCAATGCAGGAATAGTTTATGGAACCACCACTGGTCGATAACAAAGTCCGCTCCTGCATTCCTCCCTTCCTCGCTTCCGGAGAAGTCCAGGATTGCGATTGGTGCTGCCTCCGCCTTTGGTTCTGGCTACGCAAGGTTAGGGAATGTCAAGCGATAGAAAAGGACTGGGCATGCAGGATGTTGCGCCGGGTCTATCTGCCCCTGATCACAACGATTGCAACTGTCACCAAAATCACAATGAGTATGACAGCGACAAGAGCGAAAATGATTGTGCCTTTTCTGCTTTTGGCAAATGCAAGGGATGCCTGCGGCGGATCATCGTAGGAGAAATCGCGAACGTTCTCCGGCGACTGATTCGGAATGCCAACGCCTTGCATATTCAATGGCCTGGATTGCGGATCCTCTTCAGATTGTTTTTGAAAAATGAAAACGCTCTTCTCGATTTTGACCTCATCTCCCGCTTTTAATTCGATCGATCCGGAGAGTTTCTTGCCATTGACGAACGTGCCGCTCGAGCTATTCAAATCGGCCAGCATGAATCGATCTCCGTTCCGTGTGATACGAGCATGGCATTTCGAAACGGATTTATCGTTCAGTACCAGCCGACATTCTTCCGGATTTCTGCCGATTGTGTACTCATCATTTGAAATCACATGCGCGTCTGCAGGATTCTCACGAGAAACGAGACACGCCGGCTGAGGTTCCTTCGATCGCGCAGTTTCCCATAATTCCCGGGCCGATGTATAGCCGCCTGATACAGGCGCTTGGACGGGAGGTTCGTCGATGAGGGACATCTTGACTGAGCCGCAGAGGATTTCCTGACCGGGCTCGATCCGCTGGCGTGTGATTCTCCGCCCACTGACGAACACGCCAAGGAGGCTGACGTCATTAAGATAGAACCCGTCTTTTTCCGCCGTCAGCCGTGCCATCTCCCGACCGACGCCGGGGAAATTGAGGATGAGATCACAGTGTGCCCCCTTGCCGATCAGAATCGCCGGCTTTGTAATGTCGAATTCCTCAACGACAGAGCCGCTTCTGAGGACCTTCAACTTTGCAGGCATGTTCGTCTCTCCTTCATCAGCACTTACGGTTCTCTACTATAGCATGGCCGATTTCCACAAGCCCATATCCGGATGGAAAAATCGCAATGAGATTGAATCGCGGTGAGGGGTTTCAGCTTGACGCACTCCGGTGTCCATCCCATAATTCATCCATGGTTCCAATTGGAATTTCACACACGTGCCTGAAACGAATTCACAATTAACCCATGGAGCAAATGATGGGAACACTGAAATTTGGTGCCGAGCAGGCGATTCATAAATGCCTGCGCCTCCATCGTGATGAAGAAATCGTCCTGATTACGGATCATGAGACATCCGATGTCTCGGATGCCTTAATGGAACAGATCAACGGTGTCACGAGCCATGTGAAGCGCTTTGTGATGGAAGATTTCGGAGATCGTCCCGAGGATGGATCAGTGCCTCTTGTATTTCCGGCCGTTATCGCGGAAGCGTATGAGACGGTGACAGCATCGATTTACGCCGCTGCCGGGAAGCGCGGGGAGCTCAAATCTTTCCGGATCCCCATGCTGGATATCGTCGATGCGAAGCCCGACTTGAGGCATGCGCATATGCCGAGTGTCACTCGGCAGATCATGGAAACGGGCATGGCGGCTGACTATGATGTCGTGCAGCGCCTGAGCAAGAAGGTTTATGACATCGTACACAAGGCGTCGGCCATCCGCGTCACGTCCGCCGCCGGCACCGATTTCACTGCACATTTCAATCCCGGCTGGCGTTGGATCATATCGGACGGGCTGATCACACCCGAGGAATGGAAGAACTTGCCGGATGGCGAGGTCTTCACGTGTGCCCAGTCGGTGACAGGCCATGCCGTGGTTGATGGGTGCCTCGGCGATTATCTCAGCAAAGAGGGCTCGTGCGAATCCTTCCCCGTCTTGGTCGACATGGCCGACGGCATTATCACCCACATTTCATGCCCCGCGCGTCCCGATATCGATGCTGAATTGCGAAAGTATATTGCTCAGGATGAGAATGCAAATCGAATTGGAGAGTTCGCCATCGGGACCAATATCGGACTCGACCGGATCATCGGCAACCTGCTCCAGGATGAAAAATTCCCCGGCGTTCATATCGCCTTCGGCCACGGCTATCCGGAGAAGACTGGATCGCCCTGGAAATCCGACGCGCATCTTGATGTTGTCATGCGTCGTGTATCGATCACAGTCGATGGCATGCCCATTATGCGTGACGGGGAATTCCTAATTCTTTGAAGCCGGGATCGCTGAGGTACGTCGCGACAATTGAGGAGGAATGGGTGGCACTCCTGGCATGGGGAGCTGTGCGCTGAAAGTTGGCAGTCGCTACCCCAAGACCGGGGTCAGGTCTTCATTTTTCATTTTTCGTAGTTGTCAAGCGTTGATCCAACAGCCGGAGATTTGCCGCCATCCGGGGATGGGGGTCTCGGATTCCAATCTGATGGCTTTCGCCGTCATCGAGGCGGCTGAAGCTCCCCTTCCATACCGTTCGGCGATCTCGCTTACCGTCATCAATGAATACAGCATCTGGGCGTACAGAAGCATCCGTGCCCAGCGCCAGGGAAGCTCCTTCCGACCAGGAAGTCGATCCGATTGGAGTCTTCGAGAAAGACCGCCATGCGGCCCACGCTGCGGGACATGACGTGGCAGAGCGAACCATCGAACTCGATCCTCGTCGGCCGACGCATGTCTCCATGCTATCTCGCGTTTCCTTCCAACACCAGCAAGACAACAAAAATGAAAAAATGAAGACCTGGCCCCATCCTCATGGTCGGCGGTCTCTTTACGGAGTTCGATCCGATCGGATCGCCGCGGTTCTACGCGTTGACCCTAGCCGTTTACTAAAGGTGTGTAAGTCATAGTAATGCCGGTTGGATGCTAAATCGATGCTTGGGAGTCCCGTCGGCATCGGGTTGGGAATGGGAAGGTTCCGGAGCCTTGGGAGCTAGTTGAAGAGATAGAGTGTATTTCTGCACACGTTGTACGAAAAAGCCACGAAAATCTTCCCTGGACATAGGGTACTTCGGTTCCCATATTGTGTCGTCGGGCGGGATGTCGTCAAGATACAGGATTTGCCCGAGGAAAAATCGCGGATTAAAATCCGTAAAGTTAGACTTTGCCAATTCAATGACGCAGGATAGAGAGCAAATGTCTTGCATAGTGACGAACAGGTCGTAGAAAGTGAGTTTTGTTTCGCCGACGAGGCAGTTGAGTTTTGTACTTTCTGCCAAGAGTTGCGAGGCACCAGGAAACAGTCTCTTGATCCATTGATCAATAGTGCGTGGACGAAAATCCCCCTCCCCCGTGAAAAAATCCAAGTCTTCCGATCTGCGATGACCCAGGTGGAATGCCATTGCACTGCCGCCCACCAATACGAACTTGCTGATGTAGTCTTGTTTCGATAGTACTCGCAGGAGACTAATGGCACCGGGGTTGAGATGTTGCAAGGGCATTCATGACCTCCTCTGATAAGGAAACCGCTATCGGGAAACGGCGTTTCTGTGTCAAGACGGCTTTCTTGAAAACATCGAGACAGCGGTCGTAACCGAACCTGGTTACAACTCGCAACATATCCTCAACTTGTCTAAATAGAAGCACGTGCTCGATTATCACATCGGACGGAATGGCATCATTCGGTCCGTAGCTCCAAAAAGGCACTCCAAATTCACATCGCATGTGTCATCGCCTTCCCCGTCACTTGAAATAGATGATGTCTTCGAGTTCGACCCTGGCCTTGGTGAGTCCGAGTCGCTGCGCCGGAGTCTTCTTGTCTTCCCCGGCGAGACAGTAGTTGTAGAACACACGGAAGATCCCGAGCATCTTCCCGACCATTGCCGGATTGTACGCCGCGTAGCCGTGCCAAAGCCGCCTGTCGTTGTTCGCCGTGGCGATGGGCCGTTCCAGCAACGACAGTCGCCTTCTCACCTGCATGAGAAACCGGTCAGTTCCATGCAAGCTCGCCTTGCACAACAGCCGCGCCAGGTGGTCCTCGTCATAGTCTCCGTAGTCAGTCAGATAACATACCGCCTTCTCGGGCTCGCTCATGTCCGGCAGGGGATGGACGATCCATCGGTCGCGCCACCTTCCGATCTCGCGGGCCGCGCCCAGCCGGTCTTTCATCAGAAGCGTTTTGAGTTCGCAGTCAGTGAGACCGGGGTGGCCCAACTTCGCCAACTCGAATTCATCCCGGCGTTTCGCGACCAATGCCCGCTTCTCGTTCACAGTCTTGTCCTTGGCGATCCGCACGAAGAACGCATCGCAGCGCCGGGCCTTGATCTCACGCCAGAACGCCGAGAGGCAAGCCGCACGCATGCCCGAATCCTGATCGAGAAAGAACCGCGTTTTCTCAACACCCGAGAAGAGCTTGCGCAGAAACATGAAGTGCGCGTACAGCGTGTACTCGGCATGGACCTGCATACCCTTGGCTGGAAGCCGCCTGCTCGTGTCCTGCGTTTCGAATTCCTCAACGTCATCTCTCGCCGCGCACTCGGCATAGGAGGCTTCCACGTCTCTGAGAAGGCTGCCAGCCACTTTCTTGCGCCCGTTGCGGGATGCAAGAGCCTCCATGTAGTCCCGTTTCAGCCAGAGGCGGGCGTAGCGCTTGTAAGGGCCTTTCTTGGAAGCATCGCCGATCTTCTCCGCTTCGGCTTCTATCGCATCCGCATCGAGCGTCGCGTCGTAGTTGAGATGCGTCCCGAAGACGTAGCCGGTGGCGTTGTCTGCCGTCGAGACGGCATGGAGAACGACGTTTCGGCGGTCCTCTCTGTGGGTCCAGTTCACCACATAATCCTGACGATCCGTGCTCAGGTAGAGCCGACGTATGGGCATCGCATCGAGAAGGGCGCTTTCCCGATCCGCCCCGAATGCAAGACACTGTTGGTGAATAAACTCGATCTTGTCCCGCATCAGCGTCTTCGGGTTGACTCGGGCAACCTCGCAGATCCGCCGGAAGGGACTCTTGTTCATCAAAAGCAGGAACACTGTCTTGTTCTTGTGTGGGTGTCTCTGGCGCACTGTGGATGTGCCCACGGCGAAGGTCCGCTTGCAAGCCTTGCACTTGTAACGATGCGACCCCGAATGCGTCTTCCCGAAGGAGTGGTATGCGGAAGAACCAGCCTTCACCGGAACTGCATGGTTCACACACGGTTCATTGGGGCATGATGGCTCGGGCCGCTCGTGTAGCTCCCTGGCGAGTCGCCCAGTCTCCTCAGCGATGCCGAGGTTGCTCTTTACTGGGAACTTCTCGCCACATCCGGAACATACGAGAGCGGGCCGCAGGCTCCGCCCCGTCGTGTCGAGCCCGTACGCGTCCTTCTTGCCCTTGGACAAGGATTCCTTCGCGGGGATGCCGAAGTTCTTGCAAACAGGGTTCTTGCAGAAGTTGACCTGGACGCCGCCCGTTTGCACGGGGATTCGCTCATGGGATTCTCCAGAAGATTTCTTCCGCAGCACGTCCGATTCCATAGCCCTTGTCCATCGTACATATTATAGGGTATACAGGGCAAGTTGTCAACACCCTAAGTAAACGGCTAGCGCGTTGACCCTGGGGGGGCGGGTCTTGAGCTCGTCATGGCTGCCATGGATCTATACGGCCTCTTGTCGTACTCGGTGAGCCGCCGGACCCGTGAGATCGGAGTCCGCATCGCATTGGGCGCCGGCACGTGGCGCGTTCGCTGGATGGTCATTGTCGAGGGGTTGGTGCCGGTCGCCGTGGGGATTGCCATTGGCCTGGTCGCCTCGACGCGCCCGCCAGGAGTTCATCCGGTTTACATACGACGGCAAGGCGCGACGCTCAACGGACAAACACCACGCCGTTGGACCATTCAATCCTGCTCGCCCTGCCGCCCGGGTCTACTTTGGCGATCGTGCCCTTAGCCGATCCCTGGCCCACCGGCCCCGACCACTGGGCAGTTACGTCCATCCCGGTCATGGTTCCGGTCGCCTTCTCACCCGTCAGCGCGACCGTCCAGCTGAACTGAGCGCCGTTCTGGGTGAACTGATAGGCGGCACCCATCGGCCCTTTCCACGGCCCGGAGACATCAACCACTGCCGACTGGAGTTGCTCTGCCGGGACCAGCGTCGTGGATCCAACCAGGCGATCGAGCGGCCGGATAAAGGACACGCCGTTGTTCCACTCGATGCATGATGCCAATCCGGCGGAGTTGATCTGGGTGATCTGTCCCGTCGCCGATCCGGATCCGCCGCTACCCGTCCACTGGGTGGTGACGGCCTTTCCGTTCACCGCGCCAGAGCCCTGCTGTCCCAATGCGGCCGAGGTCCAGGTAAACGTGGCCCCCTTCTGCTGGAACTCGTAGACGGCTCCTGCGCCGCTCTGCCAGGTTCCAGCAACATTGACCGCTGCCGCAGACAAAGACGGCTCTGCAGGGACCGAGTCGGGAGCCGCCGGCGCCCGTTCGCGGCTAATATCCAGGTATGACTGTGCAGTATATGGCCCTTTGTATTGAATGTACATAGAGGAAATCCGTCCAACCTTATATTTTGCAAGATCGAAGGGGTACCCCTTAATAATGCTGTATCCATCGGGGTCCGGCAACCTCAGTGTGACCCCATTGTCGGACGTTATGTTGACTTCCATTTCATAAAGGCTGCGGGAGTTAGGCGACCACTGCATAGCCAAGCCTGTATCAGCACCGCCATGAATAAACTCCACAATGAACGGCCCTCCGTAAGATATTTTATGATAGATTATCGCCGATTCGTCGGCCTTCTCGGGTAGCGGATAGAATTCACCCGCAGAGGTATCTGATGGTCCTGATAGCAGATAAACACCAATGAAATCAGATATGTCTTTACGATGGATAATAAGTGACTCGCCAGTATATTGCAGATCTGGCGTTGAATTCAAAACCTTGATGTAAGGAAAGGGATCCCGATACACAAAGTCCTGCCCCAAGAGTGCAGAAAAATCACTTCTGGGGAACAGCAACGCCCGGACCTTGGAGCCCAGGAGCATGGATCTGGGAGTGCCGCCAATATCCGGAATTTTCAGCATTCGCATGCCGAGTGAAAGTTTCCATGTCCCGATCGGATCAGCGTAGCCTGCACTTCGATAAAGAGTAACCTCATAAGGGTCGATATCCCCCTGCACCTTAAAGGCTTCGCCTCTGTCGGGTCCAATTTGTGCCTCAACCGAAACTGAAAAACAAAGCACTATACAAAAGAAAAGGGTCAGGAAGAATGGAAGGCGGAACTGTTTCATATCGATTACCTCCTGGGAATAGGCTATTGGAGTTTCCTTTTCCGACCGGATACCAGGAATACTACCGCTGTAGTAATAATGGACCAACACGACCTCTCCTGGCAACCTTCTGTCACCCCCGGGGGTGACAGAAGGTTGCCAGGAGAGGATATTTTCGGAGTGCATCTGAATCACGGGTTAAGAGTAGGGGTTTTTGTGGGTTGAGTCAATAAGCGCGGTTGTGGGCGTGGGGCCAGGTCTTCATTTTTCACTTTTCGTGATCAGGCGTTGACCCAACTGCTGAAGTTTCGCAACTGAACTCGAATCGTTCGCAGATTCCCTCTTGATTGCCTTCACCGCCATCGAGACAGCAGACGAGCCTTTCCCGTATCGTTCCCGCGATCTCTCGCACGGTCATTAGAGAATGCAGCCTTTGGGCGCAGAGAAACATCCGTGCTCGGCGCCTGGGATGCTCGTCTCAAAACACGTCTTCAACCGCCTGTTCGATCTATTGGGGACTCCTTCTCTTTTCGCGGTGTCGCCGAGGTTGCCGGGCAGATGGTTCTTCACCACTCACAGCAGCTCTCATGAGGTGCACGAGGCGCCGAGTGAATTCCTCGCCGCCCAGCGCCAATCCTGCAACGGCTTGTCTGAACGGGCCGACAACTGGCTTCTCACCGTCGTCACCCAGTCCACGCATACCGGATCGCCCACATGGTTGCGGTAGCTCTGGCCCCATTTTTTACCGCGGGAAATGCTATGGCTGGACGGGGTTCCCGGGCGTGCCGGCGAGCAAGAGCATAATGATGGCCGGTGAGCGCCGTTTGCGCAACAGGTCCGCCATGATTTTCATGGGGCGGTCAATGTGGGTGAAATACGCTTTGAAACCTTCGCACAGGTAATTGAGGCCCGGCTGGCCATCGGAAGTTGTGAGGATGCGGTCCTTCGGACAGCCGCCGTTGCAGACGAACCGCACCGCGCATTCACGGCAGTAGCGCGGCAGGGTAGCGTGTTTATCCAGCCCGAATTTACGCTGCTGCGGCGAAGCGACCAGACCGGCGAGAGGTGTTTCGGTGATGTTCCCCAGTTTGTAGCGAGGTTCGACAAAATGATCACAAGAAAACAGATCGCCGTTGTGCTCCAGCACAAGGGCGTCTCCGCAGGTCTCGGAAAAAATGCAAAGCGTCGAAGGCTGACCGAACCAGACTCCGAGCGCGACATCGAAGATCTGCACAAATACGCGACCAACATCATGACGCACCCACTCGTCAAAGACCTCAATCAGGAATTCGGCGTATTGCCTGCCGGTGACTGACCTGGCCGTTACTTTTTCGCCTTCTTGAAATCCCGTCGCATTGTCGCGCTCGACGATCGGGATGAATTGGATCATCTGAGTCTGAACATCGTCTCGCAGGAAGCGGTAGACTTCAAGGCCGTGGCCTGCGTTCGCGGCGTGGACGGTGGCGAGGATATTGAACTCCACTCGATGCCTCCGCAGCAACGCGATACCGGCCATCACGCGGTCAAAGGTGGTGGCGCCTCCTTTGTCGGCGCGGTAGGCGTCATGATACGACTGCGGGCCATCGAGGCTGACGCCGAGCAGGAAATCATTCTGATGAAAGAACCGGCACCACTCCTCATTCAGTGTTGTGGCGTTGGTCTGGAGCGCGTTGTTGATTTGCGTATTCGGCTTGCGGTATTTCATCTGCAACTCGATAGCCCGCCTGAAAAAATCGAGTCCCATCAGCGTGGGTTCGCCACCCTGCCAGGTGAATGTGACTTCGGGCACATGATGCGCCAGGATATGCTGGCGAATGTACTGTTCCAACAGCTCGTCGGACATCCGGAAATCGCTGCCGGGGTAGAGCTTTTCTTTGGAAAGATAGAAGCAATATTTGCAATCCAGGTTGCAGATCGCGCCGCGCGGCTTTGTCATCACATGGAACGCAGCCGGGGCTAAAGCCAATGTTTCTGAGGTTCTCAAAGTGGTCGGCGGGTCCATCATTGTCTTCTGGCACCATGATGTCCCGCCGATTTCATTGCGGCCACCGGCTATATGGTCGAATCCTGAATCTGTGGCGATGCCTCGGCGTGGTGATCGGGACTGTCCCCGGTGAAGCGGCGCGGGTCGGTGCCGGTTTCCTCCATTTTGCGGAGGAGTTTGTCCAGCATTACCTTTGTCTTGTCAGGGTCATAGTATTTTACGTTGGCAGGATTGGCCATGTTGTGCAGTTCTGTTGGGTCGGTCCTCAGATCATAGAGTTCGTACTGGGGATCCGCTTTGCCGTCGGGGTCGAAATAGATGGTAAACTTCCACCACATTTCACGGAGACAGCGGACATGGCTGGGCTCGGTCACAGTGCCGCCGGGATCGGTTTCGTCGGTGGTAAAGAGTATGGAATCCTGCACCGTCTCGGTGGGGTGCCGGCCTGGATGGTCGATGGCGTCCTGAATGACTGGAGTGAGGTCAACTCCTTTGAAGTTCCACCGATCCCGGTCCGGCACGTCGGCGAGAGTTGCGAGCGTAGGCATCAGATCGATCAACGAGGCCAGCGCGTGGGTGTGAACTGGGTTTGGGAAGAGCATCGGATTGGAAATCACGAGCGGCACATGGATCGTCTCTTCGTATGCGTTGAAGGCCTTTTGACGCATGCCGCCGTGCGAAAGCCCCATCTCCCCGTGGTCGGCCAGGCGAATGACAATCGTCTTTTCGTATAAGGCATGGTTGGACTCCAGCGCGTCAAGCACCGTGCCCATATGCGCATCCGAGATTCGATGCAGGTAGGCATAGAAGTTGACATACTTCATCTGATCCTGATGGCTGGTAATGGGTCCTAACCCTTGAGCCCACATTGCCGTGGACTGGGCCTGCGCCGACGGCTTGAAATTCTTGTCCGTATTCTCATGGACGGTGGGAGGCAGGGAAATTCCCTGGTCGAAACAACCGGGAGCCAGATCGCCATAATTGTTGCATCCTTCAAATTGGGGAATATCGCTGAAGCTCGCCTGATTCCACAACGACGGATAGGACATGATATCGTGCGGATTGATCAGACAGACGAAAAGTGCGAACGGCTTGGACGCCCGCGGGTCGGCACGTTCGAGGAATGCCGCGGCCTGATCCGCATACATGGCGTCGTAGTTTGTGCAGCCACCCCCGAAGGTCGCGGGATTCTGGTCTCCGCCGGCATCGGGCGGCTGCCAGCCTTGAAACCCATATCTACCGAGGTCAGATCGGCTCTGGACAGGCAGCGTGCCGCTGGGATCCTTGCTCATATGCCATTTCCCTCGATACTGCACATCATATCCGGCGGTCACCAGCATGCGCGCCATGTTCTGAGTCGCAGGTTGAAGCGTCGGCTGCTCGGTGTTGGCTGCGTTCAGGACGTGCTCCACGCCGTGCTGGGCCGGATAAAGGCCTGTGAACAGCGTGGCACGGCTGGGCGAACACATGGCGGCGTTGCAGAATGCGTTTGTAAAAGTCAGCCCATGTTTGGCGAGCCGCTTGCGATTCGGCAGATTCGTATCGGCCCAGCCGTCAGGCCAGTACTGCGGAAGACGTTCCTGATCCGTGATGAGGATGACGATGTTCGGGTGCTTCGATGGCTGTCCCGAGCCCTGCTCAGTGCTCGAATCCACAACGGTTGAAAAAGATGACATTGCGACCCCGGCGACCAGCGCGACCCCGCTCTTTTCCATGAATTGCCGGCGGCTCAAATCAACGCCCGCCGGTCGGGATTTTTCGAACGGATTCGCTGACATTTTACCTCCTAGGGGCGTCGTAGGTTCCAGCGGGTATGCGGGGCATGTTCATCACCGGCTGGAATTTGCTGTTGACGCCGCGCTAAAAATGGATCATCGGCTCTTGGCTGCATACCGGGCATTGTGCGGAGCCGCGTGAGCATCGATAACTCCATTCGGTTCTGCCTAATAGCACAAAATCGGTGAGCGGGATTCTATTGCTTCACTAGTTCGACCCGGCGGTTCTTGGCCCGGCCCTCCTCGGTGTCGTTGGATGCGACGGGAGCGAACAGGCCGCACCCGAAGGATCTCAGGCGCGCGGGGGCGATGCTGTGGTCGCGGACGAGCGCTTGGAGGACGGCTTCGGCACGGTCCTGGGAAAGCTTGATGTTGCCGTCCACGCTGCCCGTGTTGTCCGTATGACCCACAACGTAAATCTTGAGTCCCGAATCGGCTTTCAGGAGCTTGGCGATCTCCCCAATGGCCTGGGTTGACTCGGGCTTTATCGTCGATTTCCCGGTATCGAAATTGATGCCGTAGACAGCCACGTGGCCCGTGGTCCGGATGTCGTTGGAAAAGGCTGCCGCGTCCGCCTCGATAAACTGCTCCATCGCTTTCTTCTCGACGATCCGCAGCCAGATTTTCCCGTTCCCCTTTTCGATCTGCACCCACACCTCCTGGCCGTCCTTGATAATCTTCCCGTTCACCCAACGCTGCGGATCGCTCTGGAGGATCGTGCCCCCCACCTTCCGGATGGCGTTTTCATAGTTCCGGACAACGGCAAGACCGCTCGGTTCGCTGATCCGTTGTCCGGTGAAAGAGTAGGTTAGGAAGGTGAACTTGCCTTCGACCGGGGTCTTCGGTCCTTTGGTCGACGAGAATTCGTAGATCCCGTAATCCTCGACTTTGCAGACTTCGATGCGGTATTCCGGCATGCGCGTGGGAAACAGCGGGTGATCCTTGCACTCCGGGACATCCGGCTGTCCGGCAGCGAAGCCGGTCGCCAGCGACAGAAGCAGAATGCTCAGAGCAATCTTGTTCATGATCTTCCTCCTCTAAGGCATCTTATTGAAAACGGCCTTGCCTGGGATACACGATAGGCCATTCGTTTTGATCAAGTTGAAATTTTAGCGAAAGTACCTCGAAATTTCAATCAACACCGATTTTCGTGAGAAGGATTTCCCGTCAATTTTTCAATGAATTTCTGCAATATATGGGATTATTGGCCGGCGTCTATATCTAATTTAATGTTACAGGGTACAAGTGTGCCCCTCCGGGAAAGACCGTAAAATCCGACATGGAGTCGTGATTCAATCCGTTCCCGCGTTCCTTTTCCAGTCCTGTGACGAAAACCTGCCCGACGGCAGGTCATACTGGAATCGGACCCTTTGCCAATGGCGCGGACGACTGAACTTCGCATTTCCGCACCCAATCATCCCCGGATCTCATAAGCATCATCGCCAAGAGGTAGAAAAGGCCGCCGATTTCAAGTGCGATATTGACCTTGATTTCCCACATTGCATCCCAGTATTGAGCTATGATGAGCGATCGTTCGGTGCGGGGAGGATTGAGTATGGACGTCGAGAACCACCCAAGCACGGCCGTCAGGACCATCAGCGCGACTGGTACAACGCGGAATCCGCCCGGCACGATCAGTGCGGCGAAAATCACTGGGATGCAGATCAAAAAAGTCGTCAACAGAGTTTGGACGGTATTCATTAATAGAATTGCAGCCAGAGTTCCTACCCCAGGGCCGAGAAGATCCGCCATGTAGAGCCGAGGCATGTTGTCATGAAATTCCTTGAAAAGCCGCGCCAGGCGTATGCCGGCGGTGAAAAATGGGATACTCACAAGCACGATGATTCCCGCTAATCGAAACGCCATCAAAGCCTGTGTCGGCACCTTCGAAAACTCATCCCTTTTGAACAAGCTCCAAAACAGTTTTCAAAGGAACAGGTTTCTGAATTAATGCAGGTTCGTCCCGGGTCCATCTGTTTCTACGCTCTCCTTGGAGTAGCACCCTCTCTGAAACTGTCCTCTCGTTTTACAGGAACACATGCCGACGATCTGACTGCGTCGGTACGAATCGAAAGTGACTCCCCCGATTAATTGCTATTGGAGCGAGAAATAAAGATTGGGCGAACACAAAAGATTGATTTACAGGAATTTCAGAATCGTACAGCCGATATCACATTTTCGGCGAAGGGCGGAAATGGAAACCCATGGGACGGTAAACTCTACTGGGTCGATCCCGTCGTGGAACAGAATTCGGAAGAACAGAAGAAGGATTTTGAACGAAATCGGTTCGATGACTTCCGCACACGCCACAAGAATGACAATCTCCTGGTTGTGCTTTTCGATGCCGCTACTGCATCACATTTCGGCTGTTACGGTTATGGCAGGCCGACGACTCCGATCGTCGACGCATTTGCCGCCGAAGGAATCGTGTATGACAATGCGGTTACACAAGCTGTATATACAATTGCGTCTGTCGGCAGGGCTATAGGAGTTTCCTTTTCCGACCGGATACCAGTAATACTACCGCTGTAGTAATAATGGGTCAACACGACCTCTCCTGGCAGCCTTCTGTAACCCCCGGGGGTGACAGAAGGTTGCCAGGAGAATATATTTTCAGAGTGCATCTGAATCACGGGTTAAGAGTAGGGGGGTTTGTAGGTTGAGTCAATAAGCGCGGTTGGCGAGATGGCCGACCATGCAGAAGTTGAACAACGTGGGCTGGCGTTGAGCTGATCAGTAGCAGGAGGCGTCGGTGCGGGAACCGTCATCCCAGTGCTCCTCCGGCTCAGGGGGACGCGCTGGTGGCGGATGATCTGGGAGCTTGAGAACTTAGAAGACGAACTTGAGGCTGGCCAGGATCTTGAGCAAACGCCTTCCACCGAGGTGCGGGTTATTCGTGAGGAAATGAACGGCTGCATCCGGGAAATTATCGCGACGCTGCCGGAAACCTACCGATCCGTCATCGTCCTCAGCGAGTTGGAGGGATTTAAAGACGCTGAAATCGCCGACATTATTGGATTAAGACTTCAGGCAGCCAAGATCCGCCTTCACCGCGCCCGGACACGTCTCAAAAAGGAATTAAAAACCGCCGGCATCTTCTACCGTGATGAGCGTAATGAGTGTGCATGCGACCGGAAGACCCCTTTCATCCAGATCGGTTATATGAAATCCGAAACAGATTCTTGACATCCGGATTATGAGTCTGCGGTTTCAAGATCAATGGGAGAAAGGGGGCTCTTCCCGGATTAATGAAAGCGAATCAAAAGGAAATATATACGGGCATCAGCATTCATATGAATTTCAATGGACGAATTCCATGGAACGTAATACGAAGCCGGCCGTCAAAGACTTTCATATGTCATACGTCCATTCCTGGTGATTTTGGTATGATGACTGAAGAGGCAGTGCCATTCCAAAATTAAGAAAAAGCATGAGATTAATGAACGCATGCAAATGGGCTTGTTTTGAAAATCCAACAACCGTTTCAACCAGACTCGCGGGCCAAGCCCGCTCGCCGGTTAAGCATAAGCTAGCCCTCAGCGGCCAAGTACAACTGCATGTTAAAGAAAAAAGTTAGAAAGTAGAAAAGAAAATGGCCCTGAAAAAATCCGAACTTTATTCCTCACTTTGGTCCAGTTGCGATGAACTGCGCGGAGGCATGGATGCCAGCCAGTACAAGGATTACGTTCTTGTCCTGCTGTTCGTCAAATATGTCTCCGATAAATATGTCGGCGTACCCTATGCCCCGATCACGATTCCCGAAGGCGCCGGCTTCAAGGACATGGTCGCGCTCAAGGGTAAGAGCGACATCGGCGACCAGATCAACAAGAAGATCCTCGGACCGCTGGCCAATGCCAATAAGCTGTCCGACATGCCGGACTTCAACGATGCCACCAAGCTCGGCAGCGGCAAGGAGATAGTGGACCGGCTCACCAACCTCATTGCCATTTTTGAGAACCCCTCGCTCGACTTCTCGAAGAACCGCGCCGACGGCGACGACATCCTCGGCGACGCCTACGAATACATCATGCGGCACTTCGCCACCGAGAGCGGCAAGAGCAAGGGGCAGTTCTACACTCCGGCAGAGGTCAGCCGCATCATGGCGCAGTTCCTAGGAATCCGCAGCGCCGCCACGACGAATGACACGACCGTCTACGACCCCACCTGCGGCTCCGGCTCGCTGCTGCTGAAGGTCGGGGACGAGGCCGGCCATAGCAAAGACATCAAGGTCACCCTCTACGGGCAGGAAAAAGACTCCGCCACCTACGGCCTTGCCCGCATGAATATGATCCTGCACAACAACCCCACGGCTCTCATCATGCAGGGCAACACGCTGGCCAACCCTCTCTTCACCGACGTATCCGGCCAGCTCAAAACCTTTGACTACATCGTCGCCAATCCGCCCTTTTCCGACAAGAGCTGGAGCAACGGCCTTGACCCGGCCAACGACCCCTTCAAGCGCTTCAAGTACTACGGCGTGCCGCCCGCCAAGCAGGGCGACTACGCCTACCTGTTGCATATTGTCCGCTCGCTCAAGCCCGGAGGCAAAGGCGCGTGCATTCTCCCCCACGGCATCCTCTTCCGGGGCAACGCCGAGGGCGTCATCCGCAAGAACCTCGTGCAGCGCGGCTACATCAAGGCGGTCATTGGCCTGCCGGCGAACCTCTTCTACGGAACGGGCATCCCCACCTGCATCATCGTGCTCGACAAGGAAAACGCCGCGGCCCGCAAGGGTATCTTCATGATCGACGCCTCCAAGGGCTTCATCAAGGACGGCAACAAGAACCGCCTGCGCGCCCAGGACATACATAAGATCGTGGACATCTTCGCGCGCCAGGCCCAAATACCGCGCTACTCGCGAATGGTGTCGGTGGCCGAGATAAGCGACCCGAAGAACGACTTCAACCTCAACCTCCCGCGCTACATCGACAGCACCGAGCCGGAGGAATTGCAGGACATCGACGCCCACCTGCGTGGCGGTATCCCGGAGCGCGACATCGATGCGCTCGAACGCTACTGGCAGGTCATCCCCGGCGTGCGTGCTACGTTGTTCAAAAATGCCGGCCGCCCCGGCTACTCGCAATTGAGAATTGATAATGGAGAATTGAAAATTGAGAAGGGAGAATGTAAAGTTGGATGCGCTGGAAGCTCTTCATTATCCATTGTCAACTCTCCATTATCCATTAAAGAAACCA
The DNA here is from genome assembly GCA_903916735.1 of uncultured Acidobacteriota bacterium. Classification (GTDB taxonomy): domain Bacteria; phylum Acidobacteriota; class CAIWXX01; order CAIWXX01; family CAIWXX01; genus CAIWXX01. The sequence continues at coordinate 20,076 of CAIWXX010000097.1, read as the reverse complement.
TCTTCGGCCACGCGGAGTTCACCGCCTACAACGAATCGGTGACCAAGCTGTTCGCGAAGTGGAAGGAGGCGAACACCCCGCGCCTGAAAGGTATCCGCCAGGACGGCAACCCCAAGGCGCTTATCGAAACGCTCGCAGAGGACCTGCTCGAAACCTTCGAGCAAGCCCGGCTGCTCGATCCCTACGATGTGTATCAACACCTCATGGACTACTGGGCAATGACCATGCAGGACGACGTTTACCTGATCGTGGGCGACGGCTGGTATGAGGCTGCCAAGCCCCGGCTCATCATCGAGGAGAAAGGCGGCAAGACGAAAGAAAAGCCCGACTTCATTGTCGGGAAGCTGAAATATAGAGCCGAGTTGATCCCTACTGTGCTGATCATCGCCAGTTACTTTGCCGCCGAGCAGGGGACCATCGAGAAGCTGGAAGCCGAGGTCGCGGCCATAGAGCAGGCGATGGAAGAAATGGCCGAAGAACACAGTGGTGAGGACGGACTGCTGGAATCGGCGAAGAACGACAAGGACAAGCTCACCAAGGCCTCTGTCGCTGCGCGGCTGAAGGAAATCAAGGGCGATGCGGACTCTGGCGAAGAGCACAAGGTGCTCAGCGACTACCTCGCCCTTATCGAAAAGGAGGCGGTCACCATCGCGAAAGTCAAGGAGGCGCAGGATGCGCTCATAGCCAAGGTAGCCGCGCAGTATGGCAAGCTCACCGAGGACGAGATCAAGACACTTGTGGTGGACGACAAATGGCAGGCCACGCTGGCCGCTGCCGTGCAGGGCGAACTGGACCGCGTGTCGCAGACGCTCACCGGGCGCATCCGAGAGCTTGCCGAACGCTACGCTACCCCGCTGCCGCAGCTCACCAGCCAAGTAGCGACGCTGGCCGCTCGCGTGGACGAACAGCTCACGAAGATGGGGGCGGTATGGAAGTGAAGTCCGGCGACTGCCCGCCCGGCTACAAGCAGACCGAGGTGGGGGTGATTCCGGAGGAGTGGGAAATCAAGCCATTGTTCAGTCTCAGCACGGAGATCGGTGACGGCATTCACTCTACCCCGAACTATATTAAGTCTTCCGAATTCTACTTTGTAAATGGCAACAATCTGGTAAACGATCGGATTTCGATTACCGACAGCACAATGTGCGTCAGCGAGTCGGAATACAAAACCCTCCGAAAAAACCTGACTGATCGAACGCTTCTCCTCTCGATTAACGGCACGATTGGAAATCTCGCTTTTTACAACGGCGAACAGGTCGTTTTGGGCAAAAGCGCGGCATACATAAATGTGGCCAAGACCGGGTCAAGGACGTTCATTTCCTACTGCCTCAAGAATCGCCCCACATCTCTGTTCTTCGAGAACGAACTGACCGGAACAACGATTCGTAACCTGTCACTTCAATCGTTGAGGAATACTCCCGTTCCGCTGCCACCAACAATTGAAGAACAACGAGCCATCGCGGGGGCGTTGAGCGATGTGGATGCGCTGATCGGTGCGCTGGACCAGCTCATTGCTAAGAAGCTCAACCTCAAACAGGCCGCCATGCAGCAGCTTCTCACCGGCCAAAAACGCCTCCCCAGCTTCCACGGTGAGTGGGGGGTGAAACGGTTGGGGGATGTGTTCTCCATTTCAGCAGGCAAGTCGAAGAGCGCTTACGTCGTAATCGGCGGACGCTATTGGGTTGTAGATATGGGTTCGGTTTCGAGAGACGGAAGACTCATTGTCTCGAAGGGAACAAATTATCAAGGCGACTTCCTCAAGGCTGGTGACCTTGTGATGCCGAAAGATGATATCGGCGGCGGCAATATCATTGGCAAGGTTGGTTACATCGACGCGGACGACACGTATGTGCTTGGTGATCATGTCTATTGTCTGAGAGCAAATGTAGGCGACCCACTTTTTCTTTGCTATGTCATCAACGGCCACAAGACAAACAACGCATTGCGGAAGAAGGTAATTGGGTCTGCGCAACTCGGGCTTGGGCGCAAGAGCGTTGAAGAGCAGGAAATTCCGTTTCCGCTACCGACCGAACAAACCGCCATCGCCGAGGTGCTGTCGGACATGGACGCAGAGCTGGCGGCGCTTACGCAGCGACGCGACAAGACCCGCGCCATCAAGCAGGGCATGATGCAGGAGTTGTTAACCGGACGAGTCCGGTTAACCAAATTGAAAATTGAGAATGGATAATTGAAAATGAAAGAGAATGTCGTTAAAGACAAGTCGTTTGCCTTTGCATTGCGGGTGGTGAAGTTGGCCAAGCACTTGCAGGAGCAGAAGAAAGAATTCGTTTTGTCGAAACAGGTGCTGCGCAGCGGCACGGCCATTGGGGCGCTGGTGCGAGAAGCAGAACACGCTGAAAGCAAAGCGGATTTTGTTCACAAGATGACCATTGCCCTCAAGGAAGCCAACGAGACACTTTACTGGCTGGAATTACTCCATCACTCCGAATACATATGTGTACCGCGCTTTGAATCAATCCGTACCGACAGCGAAGAACTCGTGAAAATACTTGTCTCTATTGTCAAGACCTCCAAGGTTAACCAAATTAAAAATTGAGAATGGATAATTGAAAATGAAAGAGAATGTCGTTAAAGGGAACCACGAATGCCCGATATTTTTCAATTCTCCATTATTTAGGAGAACGCGGCTCGTATGAAAGAAAACCAGCACATCGAATGGAAGGAATCCTGGCGGGACGAAGTCCTGAAGTGGATCTGCGGCTTTGCCAATGCCGACGGTGGAGTGCTGCACATCGGCAGGAATGCCAAGGGCGTGGTCTCGGGGCTGCCAAACGCGCCGAAGCTGCTGGAGGACATTCCGAACAAGGTGCGCGACATCCTCGGTATCATGGTGGATGTGAATCTGAGCGAGGAAGACGGGAAGGAATGGATTGAGATCCGGGTCGAGCCATACCCGAGTCCAGTCAGCTACAAGGGCGAATACCACTTCCGCAGCGGCAGCACCAAGCAGGAGCTGAAAGGCGCTGCGTTGGAGCGGTTTCTTCTCAAAAAATGGGGCAGGCACTGGGACGGCGTGCCCGAACCCGCGTTTCAGGTTAAAGATTGCAGTGTGGATGTCCTACGTCTGGTTGCGCAACGTGCCAGCCGCAGTGGGCGCATGGACACTGCCATCCTCAAGGACAGCCGCGAGGTCATTTTGGACAACCTGGAATTGACCGAAGGCTCCTACCTGAAACGGGCGGCCTGCCTGTTGTTTTCCCAGCGGGCGCATCGCCTTATCAGCGGGGCATCGTTGAGGCGTGGTATCGGGAGCAACTCAAGCAAGCAGTTCCATAATTGATCGAAAAATGGGAACCGATAATCGGCGTAAAAGTGAAAAGGTTCTTCGTGCAACGGATGAAGACCAAGTGGGGCAGGCTATAGGAGTTTCCTTTTCCGACCGGATACCAGGAATACTACCGTTGTAGTAATAATGGGTCAACACGACCTCTCTCGGCAGCCTTCTGTCATCCAGCACTGCAGACAATTTGAACATCACGCTACCCGTAAGATCGTCGAACCGAGGCCTGTAGGATGAAGACTCTCATGTGATACCTGATGAACCGAATCGAGTTGACAGCATCTGATACATATCGGCCCCGACTTTGCCGTGCCGACTATATATTGACATTTCAGATAATTATTCTCAAAATGCACGCATGGGGGAAATTGATTTTCCTATCTGTTTTGACAACGCCCCAGGTTCGCGAAAGAATCATAGTAATTGGAAAACGGCAAAATTTTCTAAGAGGATACGAAGCCGTTCGCAGAGGATGGGACTCCTGCTGTTTTTCTGCTCACAGCAGTCAATTGCAAGTCAAGAAAAATTGGGTGGCCCATATGGCTCGTAGAAATCGCTTTCAGTTGCTTGCAATCTGTTTCTTGTTCATACTCGGGGCTTCATTAAATGCGCAATGCGTGAACGCCGGCGCCCAAACAATATTCAACAACGGCAATGTTTACGCTGTGCAGAATCATCCAACTCGCGCAACAGTCTTCAAACTGAACTGGGCCACGCGGATCACCATGATCACGACTTATCACTGGAACGGCGGGAAGGGTGAGCCGGCCGGAACGATCACACTGCGGAGCAGCGCGGGAGAAGTCTACGGTCCCTGGCAAGTTCACGTGGAAAGCCGGGTGTACTGGGTTGCCAATCCGGACACAACACTCGCTGCAGGGACATATACAGTGGAGGATTCCAGTCCTTCCACCTGGGCTCAAAACGCCGCATCTGAAGGAGCCGGCATGGCGTGGATTGAAGGATCCGCGTCAAAGACTCAGTACACCATCGTGGATGTGGCCACATACCGGGTCGTCCCCGGCTCCAAGGAGCAGGTGATCACCTATGGGGAGAAGGTCACCGTGACTCTTCCCCCGGGATTCCTAGAAAAGCAGCACACGCTTACCGTGGGCCGTCTGAAGGAAGTCCCCTCCTTCGCCATCAAAAGCCCCGGCGTGCTCGCTCTGGTGGACCTGACCCTCGACGGCGGGGTTCAGCCCCTCAAGCCGGTGGAGCTCCGTGTCGCCTACGACCCCGCGGAGCTGGACCCCGCGTACACGCCGCAGGAACAGCTGGCCGCCTTCCGCTGGGACGAAAAAGGCGGCGGATGGATCGCCCTGCCCATGCGGGTGGACGAGCGGTCCCGTTCCGCCGCCGTCCTCATGGACCACTTCAGCGTTGTCGGGGTGTTCAAACTGCTGGGCAAGGTCCTCGGGGTCGGAGGCACGGCCGCGGTCGTGGTCACCTCCATCGGCGAGTGGGCGCTCAACGATGTGTATGTGACCCCCGAGGGCAACTTCAGGATCCTCTATTCGAAGAAGGCGATCGAGGGCCACGTGGTCCTAAACGATTCCGCCTGGGGAAAGCTCAATCAGAACCCGACCTTCGCCTATTCGGGACAATATCCCCGCTACATCCAGGACATCGGGGGATTTTTGGAGAGCGCCCTGAAGGCCTACGCCGGCACCCACGGCTTCCGCAACCCCGCCGGAGAGAGGCAGGGGTGGCTGTGCAAGTACCAGAAGAGCATCATCGTCAAGATGGACTCCTACTTCTCAGCGGTCACTGGGGCGCCCAGCTATGAGAAGATCTTCGAGCGGCTCCACATCCCCACGGACGAGGCCTTATCGGCCAACAACGCGCGGGTGACCCTGGGCCACGAGCTCTTCCATGTTGTGCAGGCGGAATACTATGGCATCGCCGGGATGACCAACCCCATGAACTCCTGGTGGCTCGAGGCCACGGCTGATTATGCCGCCCATGTGGCCGCCTGGCCAGCGCCCCTGGCGGGGCTCGATTTCGGCTGCGGCCCCAACTACTTCACCTATCCCATCTCCACCAAGGGTGCTATCGCCGGCCCCGGGTGGACCGACCGTGGCTACGAGTACATCACTGCGGGGTGGGTCAAGTACCTGGTGGACGGGGGGGTGGGGTTCAGGGAGATGTTCGAGGCGGTGGCGGGCGACGTCGCCCTGGTGCCCCCCACGCGGTCCCTGGCCAACTATCTGGCCGACCGGGGCGGCATGGACGCGCTCCACCGCGCTTTTGCCGCCTGGATGGCCTTTTCCCCAAGCGGGTTCCTGAAAAAGTACCCGCTCGCCACCTTCAGCGGCGCCACCGACCGGGATATCGCCTCCGCGCGGAGCATGCTGACCCTGGGAACTGGGAAGGAGGTGACCCACGCCTTCGACCTGCCGGTTGGCTACACCGCGCAACTGTGGGCCGTCCGCCTGCAGAAGGGGGTCAAGAAGGGGGGGCAGAAAGAGCCCCTCCTGGTCAAGGTGAATGAGAAGACCTCGGGGGTGGTGGTGGATCTCTTCGTGATCCCGGCCGGCCAGCGGACGTTACAGCCCGCCAAGCCTGTGAAGTCCCTGTTTACCGAGGATGCTTCGGTGCTGGTCAAAGCCTGGGCGGGCGACACGCTCTGCGTCATGGCCGGCAACGGGAACATGAGCGCGGGGCGGGCGGAAGTGGTCGTGGTCGACACCGGCGTCCTGCTGGAGATCGACCCGCCGGAAATACTCAAGGCCGTCCCCAACCAGCGTTATGAGTTCAAGCTCAAGGCGGAGAAGATCCCCAAGCAGGTCCAGAAGGCTTTCTTCGATTGGGATTTCGGCGACGGCGGCGAGGAGAGCTCGGGGACGGAGGAGGAACCCGTGGCCGACGGCGGGGCGGAGGCGGAGATCCACTACACATACGAGGAGAGCGACGAGGAGCAGGTCTACACGCTCAAGGTGGTCTTGAAGAGCGAGACGGGGATGACGCTGACCCAGTCGGAGGCCAAGGTGACCATGCCGCTGGGCAAGCCCCAGGTGGTGATCGAGCCCGGCCGGGGCGTGGGGCCGCCCGGGGCGACCTTCGATTTCACCGCCAAGGCAAGGCCGCCCGGCGTCTACCGGTTCCAGTGGCGCTGGCCCGGACTGGACAAGGCCGTGGTCACGCAAGGGGAGGATTCCAAAGTCGCGCCGGTCTTCACCCAGGAGGGCGAGCATCCCGTCACCGTCGAGCTCTTCGATGCGGACGGAAACCTGCTGGCCCAGGACCGCGCCACCGCCGCTGTGGAACCGGCGAAGGGAGGCCCCGGCGGTACCTGGGTCCTGGCGCGCCGGTGGTCCGAGGTGATGGGCGACAAGAGCGGCTCCCCGGGACCCCAAAAGGTTTCCATCTCCGACGGCGGCGCGACGACCTTCTACACCTTCAACCAGAGCGATTACGAAAAGGCCTACAACATCCCTGTGCAACGCGGAGTGTTCAGCCACTCCTGGAGCGCGCTCCCGGCCCAGATGCAGGCCGGCAAGGAATATGAGATTACAATGGGCGTCGCCGACGCGGGATCGCTCTCTGTCAAGGACAAGTACGGGGAAATGTCCAATCCGAATGGCAGCACTAGCCTGTGGGTCTACTATTATCCGTTCGGGTACGCCAGAAAGGACTATGGACTGACGGTGGGCGGGGAGACCATTACCATTCGGAAGGACCGCCAATGGCCCAGCCTGAGCAAGAAGGTGCTGATCCAGGCCCCTCGGCTGGAAACGCATCAGTCGTTGTTCGGCAACGACCAGACCAGCAAGCAGGCCCGCATGTTCGATCCGGCCAAACAGGAAATTCTGATCCTCGTCGGCGTGGGGTCCGAGGGAAACCCCTTCGGCATCATGTACTACCTGTATTCGCCGGGCTCAGCCGAAAGCGCGAAGATCAAGTAGGAGCTTTTGGCCGATTATTTCGGAAGCACAGTCGGTCCCGCGGACGGCCACCTCAATAGCGTTATTCTTTACCGCATCATCCCGAATAGACTCAACCTGAAGTTCTTGTCATTGATGCCCTTGGCGAAGAGCCATGGCTTCCCAAAATAGCTGATCGCAAAGGGCGCAGCATTCGTGGTGCCTCCCCCAGGAATCGGGGTCCAACCCGGCCATGAAGAAACTGATCCGTCGGCCCACTTTCACCCGGGAAATCCAGGAGACATTCGCGGCCCTTTCAATCTGAATTCCAACCGTTGATTTCGGGCATAGAGAATTTCCGAACATGGACTCGCCCTGAATTACCACGGCAATAGTGCTCATCAGATCCTTTTCGTCATCTCTTTTTCCATTCAAAGCGGGTTCGAGTGGTATAATCGACAAGGTTGAGTTGCCTCGGGTCGATGTCGTCAAACCCGACTGACACGGCTCAAGGCGACGGCATCATAGGAGGCGTGGAGGAAAGCAATGGCTGAACGAAAAGTCTACATGGATCATAACGCGACAACCCCCCTTCATCCGGAGGTCAAGAAAACCCTTCTCCAGGCAATGGAGGCTTATGGCAACCCTTCGAGCATGCATTCATTCGGAAGGGAAGCCAAGGCACTCGTCGAGAACGCTCGCGAGATGATCGCATCTTTCATCGGGGCTAAGCCTGAAGAACTCATCTTCGTAGGCAGCGGCTCGGAAGCGAACAACACGGTCCTTAATACCATCAGCTGCCCGTCGCACGGGTGCGAATGTCCCGTCAACAGAAAAAGGGAGATCATCACGACGAAAATCGAGCATCCATGCGTGCTTGAAACTGCAGCCTGCCTCGCGCAGAAAGGCGAAGAGGTTAAGTACATCGGTGTCGATAAATACGGGAAGATTGATCTCGACCAGCTTGAACATGCAATCAGCGATGCGACGGCGGTTGTTTCAGTCATGGCCGCGAACAATGAGGTCGGCACAATTCAGGATATGAAAAGGATCTCTGAAATCGTTCATCAAAAGGGTGCGCTTTTCCACACCGACGCCGTTCAATTGGTGGGCAAGTTGCCGATGAACGTCGATGACCTCAAAATAGATTACCTTTCGTTTTCCGGGCACAAAATCTACGGACCGAAAGGTGTCGGCGCACTGTATGTGAAAAAGGGCGTTCCCTTCTGCCCCTTCATCAGAGGCGGACATCAGGAACGTGGAATGCGCGCGGGAACCGAGAACACGCTGGGCATCATCGGGCTCGGCAAGGCCGTCGAGATGAGAAAGATCGAGATGAAGGCCGAGCACGACAGACTCCTGGGGCTAAAAAACCTTCTGAGGGCCGGAATAGAAAAGAGAATACCCGATGTCTCTTTCAACGGCCACCCGATTGATTCACTCCCCGGGACGCTGAATGCTTCATTCATGGGAGCCGAGGGAGAGGCTATATTGCTTTATCTCGATCTTGCAGGAATCGCTGTATCGACGGGCTCCGCCTGCGCTTCCGGCTCGCTTGATCCATCTCACGTACTGCTGGCGATCGGCCTGGAAGCGGAGCAGGCACACGGCTCCATCAGAATGAGCATGGGCAGGGACAACACAAGGGAAGATATCGATTATGTCGTTGATAATCTCCTCGAGACCATCTCACGTGTGAGGAAGATGTCATCTGCATACATGCATAAATAACGGAGGAAAAACATGACAACGCAAGGCCCGGCGTGGGTCTATACCGAAAAAGTAAAAGAGCACTTCATACACCCGAAGAATGTCCTCCAGGACGATGAAGTTTTCGATGAGGATGCCCGAGGGGTTGTCGGCAATATCAAGTGCGGCGACGAAATGATCCTCCTCATCAAGGTCGACAAGGAAAAAGGCACGGTCTCTGATATCCGGTGGAAAACATACGGATGTGCCAGCGCCATTGCAAGCACATCCATCCTCTCTGAATTGGCGAAAGGGATGAAGCTTGACAGCGCCTACGGACTGACCTCCAAGGATATTGAACGGGAGCTTGGCGGGCTTCCTGAACACAAGATCCATTGTTCGGTTCTTGGCGACAAAGCACTGCGAGCCGCGATCGACGATTACTATGCGCGGCAGGGCATGTTCGACAAGGTCAAGCAACAAAAGGCGCATATCATCTGTCAGTGCGTGGGCGTGACAGATGAGGAGATCGAAAATGCCGTGCTTGAAGGAGCCCGGACTTATGCCGAGCTGCAGGAACACACAAAGATCGGCACCGTCTGCGGGCAATGTAAACCGAAAACACTGGAACTTCTCGAGGAGTACAAGACAAAGCATTTCTCCGACAGCATCCGGAAGTAAGGTTGACACTTTCCAGTTTCGGTGAGGCTCTTCATGGAAGTGGAAAGCCGAGGCTTGTATTGCCGGAGGGTGAATCTGATGCAGGAGTTTTTTTGGCGTGGTGGGCGATAGAGGACTTGAACCTCTGACTTCTACCGTGTGAAAGTAGCACTCTACCGCTGAGTTAATCGCCCACGGCGCGATAGACTTTAGCCAAAGCATGCGCGTTTTGCAAGACCTTGTCTATGACCCCCGATCTGCGACTCGACATCTCAACCTGCCGATATTCCAATCGCGAAACCCATTCCCGGCCCGATTTGGTGGATCTCGTGTGAACAAGCGAGAACGCGGAGGAACAAGGATGAGAGGTTCAAGATGGAGAAATGTGGATTTCGGCAACCCGTACGAGGCATGTAGTGAATTTGGCCGACATGATAAGATTGGAAAGGATTCTGCCAAAAGGTGGGAGGGGAAAATGGCACAACCGCTTTTAATCGCCAAGGGTGAAGTCGATCTCAATCTGTTGCCTGGGATGGCCAATCGTCATGGTTTGATCGCGGGATCGACCGGGACCGGCAAGACCGTGTCCCTGCAGGTGCTGGCTGAGCAATTCAGCCGGATCGGTGTTCCAGTGTTCATGGCGGATGTCAAGGGGGATTTGTCTGGTATCAGCCGTCCCGGATTTCCCAACCCTCGAATCGCCGACCGTATTCAAAAACTGGGCCTTGTCGACTTTTCGTTTTCAAATTGCCCGGCGGACTTCTGGGATGTATTCGGCGAGCAGGGGCATCCTGTGAGGACGACTATTTCTGAAATGGGCCCACTCCTCCTCGGCCGTCTCCTCGATTTAAATGAGACACAGGACAGTGTCCTGACGCTCATATTCAAAATCGCCGACGACAGCGGCCTTCTTTTGCTCGACATCAAGGATCTCCGAGCGATATTGCAGTATGCTGGAGAGAATGCCCGTTCATTCACAACGGCCTATGGAAACATTTCCCCGGCCACCATCGGAACGATTCAGCGAGGGCTGATCTCGCTGGAAGAAGCCGGTGGTGGGGCGTTCTTCGGCGAACCGGCATTAAGTTTGACGGACTTCATTCAAACAGGTCTGGACGGACGAGGTGTCATCAACATTCTGGCCGCCGATAAGCTGATTCAGTATCCAAAAATCTACGCTGCCTTCCTGCTCTGGCTGCTGGCCGAGCTCTTCGAACGCTTGCCGGAAGTCGGTGATCTCGAGAAGCCGCGACTGGTTTTCTTTTTCGACGAAGCTCATCTCCTCTTCAACGACATCCCCAAAGCTCTTGAAGAGACCATTGAGCGAGTTGTTCGCCTTATCCGATCGAAGGGGGTTGGAGTCTACTTCGTCAGCCAGAATCCGTTGGATCTGCCGGATGTTGTGCTTGGGCAACTGGGGAATCGTATTCAGCACGCGCTACGAGCCTTTACACCGCGCGATCAGAAGGCCGTGCGCGCAGCAGCGGATACATTCCGGAGCAACCCAAAGATCGATGTTGAAAAGTGCATCACCGAGCTCGGCGTCGGAGAAGCACTCGTCTCGTTCCTGGATGAAAAGGGCACTCCCGGGGTGGTTGACCGCGCATGGATCTGCCCGCCGCACAGCCAGATCGGGCCGATTGATGCCGGGCAACGTCAGCAAATCATCCATGGATCCATTGCCTACGGCCGCTATGAGAAATTGATCGATCGCGAATCGGCTTATGAAAAATTGAAGGCGAAGGCCGAACAGCGCGTTGCCTCGACAATGGCTCCTCCGAAACCGGCCCCGCCACAGAGGATTGGGCGGCAGCCGGACGGCGTCATGGAAATCCTGGCCAAAAGCGCCGCTCGTTCAATCGGCAGCCAGGTCGGGCGGCAGATCATCCGCGGGGTGTTTGGATCGCTTTTCGGCGGCAGATAAATCCGGAAATGGCAGAATCAGACACACTCGATACCTCGGCCAAGAATCCCGAGCGATACCCATTTCCCCCTTTCCTTGATCCAACTGGGTGTGCGACAAAATTGTTGCCGGCAAGGAAGAAACTTTGAAACCTCAGATGAACTTGGATGAATACGAATCGGATGCCGCGTATCCGAGCTCATCAGTGGTTCGGTTCAATGCGCCATAGTTTTAGTGTGCAATTTTTCTGATGGACATCCGATCCAGCAACACCCCTGGAGTCTGCCGGTTGTTATGTGCCATACTAATCCAAATGGGTGATATTTTGGTAGCTGCAGAGGAGTCGCGGTGCAGAGAGGTGGGGGCGCTGAAGAGTCTGCTCAATCTTTACTCCTGCCACGAGAATCTCAACTGCAAATTGAAGGCAACGGGATGAGAGCCGACTGACATGCGTTGACGGTTCGGCATGCGCTGTGCTAATAATTTCCGTTTTGAGTAGGGATACAATGAGCCGCATATATTTCTTCTGCCTTCTGGCATTGATAACTCTGTTGCCGCCGTTCCCGCTCGCCCTCATCGCCGAAGACATCACTTTCACAGCCGAAGTCGACAATCAGAAGATCGGCCTCGACGATACCCTGGCCCTGACTGTGACGATCTCCGGGGCCAACCTGAACGAAAGCATCAATCCAATTATGCCTGACCTGAATGATTTCGACATAGTCGGGCAATCCCAATCATCCAACATTAGTTTTATCAACGGGAAAGTCTCCTCGTCTCGCAGTATCATCTACTCGCTCACTCCAAAAAGGGCCGGCAAGTTCACCATTCCGCCGGTTCGCTTGAACTACGCGGGAAAAGAATATCGGACATCACCGGTCGACATCGAAGTTGTCGCCGGTTCGATGGGAACGGCATCGAAGCAACAGCAGAGTCCATGGTCACCATTCTTCAATCCATTTGAGAATGAGCATCCAACCGGCCGACGTTATGGTCCCGAATCAATTCAGCTTGTCGGCGAGCTTGACCGGAAGCAGGTCTATCAGGGTCAACAGGCCATGATGACCCTGAAAATTCTCACTCAGGTCAGCATCGCCGGTATTCAAATCGACGACTTCCCGGTGCTCACCGGATTCTGGGTGGAAGATCTTCAAGTCGATAAGAACCCGTCAGGCAAACGGGTCAACATCAATGGGCAGGAGTATGTGGAATTCCTCATCAAACGGAACGCCCTCTTCCCCACGCATCCTGGCCGATTCACAATCGGCCCGGCCACTCTAGCTATTCAGACTGAATCCGGCGGCGGGGTTTTCAGTGGTCCTCAATCTATCAAACGCCAATCGAAGGCGTTGGTCCTGGATGTGCTTCCTCTCCCACAAGGAAACCGGCCGGCGAATTTTGACGGCATCATCGGTTCCTATTCGATCTCTGCGCAACTCGACCGCTCGACGGTTGCACTGGGTGATGTCGCGGCCCTCACGATCACAATTTCAGGTCGTGGAAATCTCAAGACGATTGCCGCACCGACTCTTCCGCCACTCGACGATTTCAAGATATATGAGCCGAAATACACGGAAAAAATCTCCCTAACCGGAGCCTTCATGGAGGGCGAGAAAAGTTGGGAATACGTCCTGAGCCCAAAGGTAAAGGGCACGAACCAGATTGGTTCCATTTCTTTACCGTTCTTCGACCCCGCCCGGCGAGAGTATCGAATTGCGCAGACGAGAACGCTGACACTGAAAGTTGAAGGCGGTCAGCTCGTTACAACTCCAGTCACCGGTGACGACCGATCCCAATTGCGAGCTCTCCGGCAGGACATCTCCTTCATCCACACGAATGAAAGTGAAGGGATCCGCCCAGCCTCTGCACAATCATTCCTGGCCTATCTCTGGATCATTCTCCCACCACTCGTTAATGTCGTCGCATTTGCATACCGGCGGCATCGAGAAAGCAGACAAACCGATCTGGCATCTTATCTGCGAAACAGGGCCTACAGCCAATTCAAGAAATCAATCAAAAAGGCGCGCACCTTGGTCAATCCCACAGATGCGAAATTGTTCTATCACCTTCTGACCGACAGTCTGGCTCGCTATGCTGCTCACAAGCTCTCACTCTCGGCTCAAGGACTGACCCTGCAGAGTGTCTTGGACCAGTTGGAAGAGAGGCGGATCGAGCCTGAGTTGCAACAGCGTTTCCAATCGCTCTGGAATGATGCCGAGTATGGCCTCTTCGGCGCCGGCCAACCCGGAGTGAGCTCTATGGAAAAGCTCATGCGCGAAGCCAATCAAACGATCGGTCGGCTGGACGGTAAGATATGAAGAGAGCCATTGCCGTCATCTTCTTGTTTTTTGCATTCTGTTTCTTTCTTTGCATCGGAGCTGCCGGTGCGGAAGATGCATTCCAACGTGGCGTGGCGCTGTATCAACAGGGCAAATTCGCCGATGCTGAAGCCGCCTTCAAGGAATGCGCTCAACCGTCATCCACGGTGTTCTACAACCTCGGGAATACATGCTATAAAAGGGGCCGGCTCGGCGAAGCGATTTTCTATTGGGAACGCGGAATCAAGCTGGATCCGTTGGATCAGGATTGCGCCGGAAACCTGGAGCTTGCATCGAAACTCCTTCATGACGCCGTCCCTCCCGATCAAACACCACTGCCTCTTCAATGGCTGATCGCTCTCGTCTTCGGTATTCCGATACCCTATTTGAAGACCGCGGCATCATGGCTCTGGATTCTCACGAATATCGCCTTTCTCGGAATGATCGTATCCAACGGATCTTTTCGCTGGCTCAAAGCCCTGGCCATCGGGTTGCTATCATGTTGTCTTCTCACCACGGTCGTCCTCGGTATCAACATCTACCAATTCGAGAGCAGTCACTACGGCATCCTGCTCGTGCCGAAGGAGTCTGTGAGGAGTGGGCCTGGAACGCAGAACACCGTCCTCATGGAGATCCATGAAGGACTGAGGATCAAGATCCTCAACACGCAGGCAGATTGGATCGCGATAAAAATCGCCGGCGGTTACAGTGGGTGGGTGCCGGCACAGTCAATCGGCGTGATTTGATATGTCACTCAAAAGGGGGCAAGATTAATCCCTCACACAGTTCGAAAGGAGAACTAATGGAACACAAATTTGTGTACTTCTTCGGTGGAGGCAAAGCCGAAGGATCCAGGGATATGAAAGATATACTCGGCGGCAAAGGCGCCGGACTCGCTGAAATGACAAATGTCGGGTTGCCCGTCCCGCCGGGCTTTACGATTTCCACGCAAGCGTGCAACGCCTATGTTGCCAATTGCGGCAAGCTTCCTCCCGAGATCGATCAGGAGATCGGCGTCAATTTGAAAAAGCTGGAAGAACTGACCGGACAGACGCTAGGCTCAGCCGAGAACCCACTGCTCGTGTCGGTCAGATCCGGAGCGAAGTTCTCCATGCCCGGGATGATGGATACGATTCTCAACCTCGGGTTGAACGATGTCACCCTTGAAACGCTGGCGAAGAAGACCGGCAATCGTCGTTTCGCTCTTGATTGTTATCGCCGCTTTATCCAGATGTTCGGCAACGTCGTGCTGGGAATTGAGAAAGACAAATTCGAGCATAAACTCACCGGTATCAAGGCATCGAAGAAGGTCAAGACCGACTCCGAATTGCGCGACACCGATCTTCAAGAGCTCATCGCCCTCTATCAGGACGTCGTCAAAGAACAGACTGGTAGCGATTTTCCGCAGGATACACACCAACAGCTCGCGATGGCGAGGGATGCCGTTTTCAAGAGCTGGAACAATCCTCGCGCGGCAACCTATCGCAAACTCAACAACATCCCTCATGACCTCGGGACTGCCGTTAATATTCAATTGATGGTATTCGGGAACATGGGCGACACATCCGCAACCGGTGTTGGATTCACGCGAAACCCAGCCTCCGGAGCGAAGGAGTTCTATGGCGAGTTCCTGACCAACGCTCAGGGCGAAGACGTCGTCGCCGGCATCCGCACGCCGATGCCGATCGTGAAGCTCAACGATGTCATGCCGGCGGCCTATGTGGAATTGCGCCAAATCACCGACAAGCTTGAACGCCACTATAAGGATGTTCAGGATTTTGAGTTCACGATCCAGGAGAGCAAGCTCTACATGCTGCAGACGAGGAACGGCAAACGCACCGGCTTTGCCGCCATCCGTTTTGCAATCGATCTCGTCAGAGAAGGCATCTGCACCAAGGAAGAAGCCATAGGGACGATCGATCCGGCCTCGCTCAACCAACTCCTCCACCCGATTTTCGACCCGGCTGTCCGCGGCAAATACAAGAGCGTTGCGAAGGGCCTGGCCGCATCACCCGGGGCCGCCACAGGGAAGCTTGTTTTCACAGCGGATGAAGCCGTCGTCTGGTCCGAAAAGAAAAAAGAAAAGGTGCTTCTCGTGCGCGCCGAAACCTGCCCGGATGACATTCATGGAATGTCGGTGGCGCAGGGAGTCCTCACAGCCACCGGCGGAATGACATCCCATGCTGCGGTTGTCGGACGTCAGATGGGCAAGCCATCGGTCGTTGGATGCGGTGCACTCAAGATCGACGAAAAAGCCGGGAAGATGACGATCGGCGGAAAAACCGTCAAGAAGGGCGACTGGATTTCGATCGATGGAACCACAGGCGAAGTCGTCCTCGCAAAAATCCCGACGGCGCCGTCCGAAATCCTCCAGGTTATCAATGGCAAGAAGAAGAGGGAAGATTCCGAGTTGGCGTTGGCCTTCTTCGAAGTCCTGTCGTGGTGTGATGACATACGTCGTTTGAAAGTACGGGCCAATGCGGACATCCCGCATGATGCCAAAATCGCATTCGCATTCGGCGCACAGGGGATCGGCCTCTGCCGCACCGAGCACATGTTCTTTGCCGAGGATCGCCTGCCACTCGTCCAGAAGATGATTCTCGCCGATGATCCACAGGAGAGAGCCGAAGCGATCGCGCAACTCCTGCCGTTGCAGCGCGAAGACTTCTACGGGCTCTTTAAGGAAATGCATGGCAACCCGGTGACGATCCGAACTCTTGATCCGCCGCTCCATGAGTTCCTCCCGAAGCGCGAAGAACTGATGGTCAAGATTGCCACCCTCAAGGCAAAGGATCCGAAGAAGAACAAACCGAAAATCGAAAAACTGCAGGCATTGCTCCGTCGCGTTGAAGATCTGCACGAGTTCAACCCGATGCTCGGGCATCGCGGCTGCCGCCTCGGCATCACCTACCCCGAGCTCACCGAGATGCAAGCGCGGGCCATTTTCGAAGCCGCATGCCGTGTCGCAAAAGAAGGCGGCAAGGTTGTGCCCGAGATCATGATTCCACTCGTCGCACACGTTAACGAATTCACCGCCCAGAGAGAAGTTGTTCTGCGCGCGGCCAAAGAGACGATGGAACGAGAAGGGTGCCAGCTCGAATTCACTATTGGAACCATGATCGAACTGCCTCGCGCCTGCGTCGTCGCGGACAAGATCGCAAAGGATGCCGAATTTTTCTCGTTCGGAACCAACGATCTGACGCAAACAACCTACGGCTTCTCGCGCGATGACGTCGGCAAAATCCTTGCCTACTACCTCAGCGACAAACACAAGATCCTGGATCGAGACCCGTTCGAATCCATCGACGAAGAGGGCGTCGGAGCGCTCGTGAGAATGGGCGTCCAAAAAGGGCGTTCGACACGACCGAATCTGAAGATCGGTGTCTGCGGAGAACATGGCGGCGACGCGGCCTCGGTGCACTTCTTCCACAAGGTAGGCTTGGATTATGTCAGCGCATCGCCATACCGTGTTGCGATCGCGCGCTTAGCCGCCGCGCAGGCGGTGCTCGATGAGAAAAAAGCAAAAATGGGTGACTAAGGATTCGAAATAAATCCACGAGGAAAATTGCAGAGCCCTGGGAGGGCGACAGAGGAGCCTCTGGAGCCCTTCCGGGGCATTTTTGCTCAACGCGCGTGGCCCAAGCGTTAGCGAACTGAGCTACAGATGCCTCATGCCGTAAGTTTCGCCAGAGAAATTGGTCGTCGCGACATCCTGATCGTAGCCGCGACAAAGTCCGAAATCTTCATGGTCTTAAAAAATGTGGAGGTCTGTATTACTGGAATCGGAGTTCATTTCGCAAGGCGAAAACTGCGAGAGGTGCTTGAAACGAGGCCGAGCCCATCTCTGATCTTAAGCACAGGCGTCTCGGGCGCGCTGACTGGAGATCTGCTCGCCGGCAAGATCATCATGGCGACGAAGGTTCTTTTCGGCGATGCCGAATATGAGACGGCCCGTGTCCATCTTTCCCAAGTTCCGTACCTTGAAGGACCGGTGTATTGTTCGTCAAAGGTCGTCGGATCTCGCATCGCACGCACTGAAATATTCAAGCAGACCGGCGCGCTGTGCGTCGATATGGAGTCGGGAGCGATAGCGGAGATTGGGAAGAAGTATGGAATACCCGTCGCCGTCATTCGCGTCATCATGGACGGTGTCGATGACAGACTTCCCGAATTCGAATCGCCGGAAGATGATGTGGAAATGGTGGAAATCATGTCTCGCATATCGCTCGGTATGAAAATCAAGTTTGCAAGAAAAGCCATCGTGGCCGTGTTGAAACTCAACAAGGCGCTTCTGACGCTCCTCGATAAACCGACTCGGATTGAAGTCAGAGAACCCGACAAACGTCCGGACCGATAAATTCAACGCCGGACTGAAGTGCAATAAATTTCCTGATGTATACAGCCAAAGATCCTTCAGTAAGGTCAGAAAGAAGAATAGTGGATGAACACCGATCGAGTTGTGAAATATCAGCGCTCATCGATGGTTGAAAAATTCGGCTTGGCTCTTCGCGCCCACGACAATTCCTCACCCTGCAATTATTGCTTACTCTTCAAGCGATTTGTGACAGAATCAGGGGTGGATCGTCAGTAGATCCGCAGTCACATGAACAACGAAGAACGCGAACAGCGAGCCGTGAAAACCCGAAAGCTGGCGCTGCTGTCGACAGTCGGACTAATGTTTCCCTGTTCCATCGGCGTGGGACTCGTCTTCGGCTACCACCTCGATCGGTGGCTCGGGACAGGCCCCTGGCTGCTGATGTTATTTGCGCTGCTGGGAATCGCCGCCGGATTCATAAATCTCTTCAAGGTCGTGTCAAAATTTAAGGACGACGAGTGATTTTTTGGAAAAACACATCCGAATCAGCATCATAACGACGTCAATCCTGACTGGTATGGCGAGCCTCATCATGTGGATTGCCGCAGGTCCTCTTGCGGCTGCCGCCACGGCAGCCGGCGGCGTCATGGCCATCGGCAACTATTTTCTGCTCGTCCGCGATGTCAACAAAATCACGACGACCTCGGATCCCAAGCCCTACGGATTCTTCTGGGTTCGATTCATGTTGATGGGAACGGTTCTCTTTGCTATGATTGCGCTTTTGAAGATGAATCCAATCGGCGTGATAATTGGCGTGACGATGATCATTCCAGGCGTCGTCTCAGGGATGGTTTTAGGATGGAAGAGCTAGAACACCCGATCCTGTTGGTCCAGCTATTCAATTTCCTCTTTGGAAGCATCGCCATACGGCTGGCGGGATTTTTGGGAGTTCATCTCAATCCCGAAAAGCCGGTCCCCGATCATGTAGCGATGGCCATTTGGGTTGCGGCGATCCTCATCATCATAACAGCGCTCATGCGCAACCGATATCAGATCGTTCCTGGGCCGGCGCAGCAGGTGATTGAACTGATCGTCGAATTCTTCAACGGGCTCATCGCGGATGTCATCGGCGAGAAAGGGAAAAAATATCTCCCGGTCATCGGGACGCTCGGACTATTCATTCTCTTCTCAAACGTCATTGGCCTTGTCCCTGGCTGTAAATCACCCACATCAAACCTCAATGTCACAGTCGCGTGCGCCATCACAATTTTCATCTACTACCACTTTTCCGGCATACGCGAGCAGGGGGTTTTTCATTACATGAAGCACTTTCTTGGACCCGTGCCGGCACTGGCGATCCTGGTTGTCCCCATCGAAATCATCAGCCATTTTTCGAGGATCATCTCGCTATCGGTTCGTCTTTTTGGAAACATATTTGGAGAGGATCTGGTGATCGTGATTCTCTTCAGCCTTGTGCCTCTTTTCATTCCGCTCCCCATGCAGTTCATGTCGCTCTTCACATCGCTCGTCCAAACCTTCGTGTTCGTCATGCTGTCCTGCATTTACATTGGTGGAGCGATTGCCGCTGAAGATGAAGATGAGGGCCACAAGGAAGAAGCACACTGATAAGGACTTTTCTAAGGAGGAATTACTTGAGACAGAAGCTTATGCTGATTGCGATTCTTGGTATTGTCTTGCTATCGATCACGGCGCCTGCATTCGCGCAGGAGACGGCGGCCCCGAGCACGCCGGGAAGCATCGAGTATCACAAGTGGTCGGTCATCGCCGGCGCCTTCAGCCTTGGATTCGCAGCCGCTATCTGCGGTCTATCACAAGGTCTGTCGATTATCGCGGCATGCAAAGGCATCGCTCGGAATCCTGGCGCCTCCGGTCAGATCAGATTCGTCCTCATTTTCGGCCTGGTTCTGATTGAATCACTCGCGATTTACGTCCTGTTGATTAACCTGATCATCTTCTTCGTGAACTGGAACAAGTTCTAATTTCTTCGATAGCCGACAGCTGGGAAT
>CAIWXX010000096.1 GCA_903916735.1 uncultured Acidobacteriota bacterium | reverse complement strand
TTAAGAATATTGGTGATGGCTTGTACCGTGGCCTCACCGGCCTCCCAAAGCACTCTCATGATCTCATAGTTGGCATCCGAAAGCCGCTGCATTTCATCCTTCATCCGTGCCTCCAAAAAAGCCCGGCCCATGTGCGACGACTGCCTGGTCATTTTCGCTTGAGAGTCGCCCAGGCATCCAGGGCGCCGCTATCCAAGTACCGTGTCCAAGTGATGTACTTTGAATTTGTTTGTGTCCAAATGATCTTCGTTATGGCAACGGTTCCAGGTGCTGCGTGGCCGGAGGTTGCTGTTTCAATGAACATCGCCTGGCAATCATCCGCCGAGGTCAATGACAACACAGCCTTGAAGGGAATGGTTGGATATTGGATCTTGTAGATGCCTTTGGGAGCATCGACAGTGAAAGTGACGGGAAAGAACTGAGTGCCGCCTTTAGGCTGATAGACAGTTCCGGACCACGATCCATTGAGCCATGTCAATTCGTTTTTGATATCCGTCATATTGAACCAGATCTGATTCGATCCTGCTCCATAGGCAGCCACGACGATATCCAGCCTGTTATCCCGATTGATATCACCAAGGAGACAGTTCGGGAACATGATGAGAGGATCGGGTTGGAGACTCTCATGGCGATCCATAAATCTGCCTTTCCCATCATTTAATCGAATTTGGATCGGCCCTTCATTGTTTGCAAACACCAAGTCCGGAGAGCCGTCTTGATTGAGGTCACCAATGGAAAGGCTCGTGTCTATGGAGGAGGGCAACGACTGAGTACTGCCAGAAAACCGCCCGGTGCCATCGTTCAACCAGATTTTTGTCGGATAAGTCGCCAGGCTATCCCCATTGACAACGATAGCATCGATATCGCCATCCCTATCGACATCGCCGAGCACCACATCTCCGTAGCGAACATGAGGATCTTTCAATTTCCACCGAGATTTGAAGTGACCTTTTCCATCATTCAGTAACGTCCGGTATTCTTCCCCGATGTCCTTAATAAAAAAATCCACAAAGCCGTCCCCATTTAAATCTCCCGGAGTTGGATATCCCGATAGGGCGAAGGAGGATTCCGAAAACCTGCCGTTGCCATCATTGAGATAGATCTTAAACTGTCCCGTCGAATACTGAACCATCGCATCCAAGTCTTTGTCTCCATCGAGATCAAGCAGCCTGATCGCGACACCGCTGAGGGTTGAATCCCCCAAATCCTGCCCGGAATCCGTGAACTGCCCTCGACCGTTATTAAAATAGATCTTTGACGGCAAATAATGTTCATTGTAAGCACAGCATGCGAAGAAGATGTCAAGGGTTCCATCTCTGTTCAGATCCCCGAGAGCGACACCATGGCCTTGCTGCGTCAGTCTCAGGCCGGAGTCGGTGAATCGACCAGTCCCGTCATTCAACCATAAGAGCGAATCGTTGAATTGCATGTTCGCCAGAACAGCATCCAGATCACCATCGCCATCCACATCACCCAATGCGATTTGACGGGTGGTCTGAAAGGGAAAAGCTTGAGCGCTTTTTTGGAAGGCCGGCGTGACAATGCTTTTCTGCTGCTTACCTGAAGCAAAGACGCTTGATAGGCATGCAGCACTCACGATTGACCAGAGTATAAGTTTGCTTTTTATTTTCATCGGCATTCTCAATTCTTTTTAAGCGTCGCCCAGGCATCCAAAGTGCCATTCTCCAGATAGCGGGTCCAGGTGATATATCGTGACATCGTCCCTGCAAAAATAAGCTGCGTCACGATCACTGTTCCAGGCCGACAATCTCCGGCGGAGATTGTCTCGTGAAACCTAGCCTGACAACCATCTGAGGACAGCAAGGACCATTTTCCATTGCAAGGGATCGATGAATACTGCGACTGGTAAATGTCCTTCGCTGCGTTGATCACAACCTTGATAGAGAATGTGCGAACGCTTTCGGTCGGTTGATAGCCGGTCCCGACCCATGTCCCGGCAAGCCAGGCTAAATCCCTACCGAACTCCATGCCTTGGTGTATCGGCACAGAAGATTCTTCTGCCGCCGCGAACGCTGTCGGTAAAATTGCCAATAAGGCCGAAATGAGAATGACTCGAAGCTCGTGCGTCACGAAGAGCCACCTTTCTTCACACGGTTATTCGCGTTAGCAACCACCACGGCAGAAATTATCTGTGCCAATCCAGTCCCAGCTGGCTGTGGCTCATCATCGCGAATTTTTCGGCATTGGATGATGACCAGCTCCAAATCCCCGCATGCCTTCCAACCTCCACGTGCGATTTTATGGTTGGCACCCGATCGTTCCAGTATTTCACGGCAAATGTGCCGTTCCCAAAACTATATCCATCGCTTATACAAGAGACATCAGTCTTTTGTCTACACTTACTTCTGACAAATCATGGCAAGAGCGCTGTCATGCAGTCGCAGGACTTCTTCTCAATCGGCAATCAACCCTTGAGGATGCTATAATCAACCAAAATATGAAAGCGCGCAGATGGATTTCCCTCTCACTGATCTCAATCGGAATGCTTTTGCTCGTCTTGGAAATCGCTCTTATTGAGATTCCATCCCACATGGGCCCGTTCATCCGGAATCGCATCATCGAAGTCTTCAAAGCCCACTTTGAGACTACGATCGAGATTGCTGATGTCCGAATTTCAATATTTCCTCGCATTTCACTCACGGGAAGAGAACTGGTGCTCCGTCAGAAAGGGAGGACCGATATACCTCCCTTGATCGCGATTAGGAAATGCATGATTGAATGCGGATTATTCGGATTCCTGAGCCATCCAATGCGCATCAGGCTGGTGCGTCTCGAAGGCCTGCAGGTGACTATTCCTCCAAAGCGCCCGGAAGATGGCAACACTCGAAAAAGACCCGTTCCGCAGAAACATGAAATTCCCGATTTCATGATCGACCAGGTTTTGGCCAACGGCACTGTTCTGCGAATTCTGCCAAAGAACTTCGACAAAGACCCAATCGAGTTCGACATCACCAAGCTGATGCTGCATTCAAGCGGCCCCAATCTGCCGATGAGGTTCCAAGCCACGCTCACGAACCCAAAGCCTCCGGGCTTGATCCAGAGCACTGGTGATTTTGGTCCCTGGCAAAGGGATGATCCGGGATCGACTCCCGTCTCCGGCAGCTATACTTTCAAGGAGGCTGACCTGTCGGTTTTCAAGGGAATCGCTGGGATCCTCTTTTCGACTGGCTCCTATCGAGGACTCCTTAATCACATCGAAGTGGACGGCACGACCAACACACCCAATTTCGCCCTCGAAATCAGTGACCATCCCATGCTTTTGAAAACGCAGTTTCATGCCATCGTCGATGGCACAACAGGCGATACTCTCCTCGAGCCGGTCAATGCTCAGTTCGGACGATGTTCAACCATCGCCCAAGGCGGTGTCGTCGGAACCCGTGGCATCAAGGGAAAGACCATCTCACTTGATCTGTCGATGATCGACTCCCGGATTGAAGACATGCTTCTCTTGACAGTGAAATCTGATACACCCCTGATGACGGGCACCGTTAATTTCAAGGCAAAGTTCGAATTGCCTCCTGGCGATGGCGACATAATCGAGCGACTCAACCTGAGAGGAGATTTCGGAATCGGAGCAGCGAAGTTTATGATCGGCTCCGTTCAGCAACGAGTTGAATCCTTCAGCAGTCGCGCGAGAGGGCAGCCCGGAAAGGAAGATGTTGAGCGAGTCGTTTCCAGTCTTAAAGGTCAATTTATCCTCAATAACGGCATCGTCACTTTTCCGCAACTATCTTTTGACGTCCCTGGCGCCTCTGTTCAACTCAGAGGGACATACAATTTGAGTGGCGAGCAGATCGATTTCCATGGAACGGTTCGAATGCGCGCCAAAATTTCCCAAACGACCACTGGCATCAAATCCTTTTTCTTGAAAATCATCGATCCGCTTTTTAAAAGGAAGGGCGCCGGAGCTGTCATTCCGATAAAAATTACTGGAACGCGCGAACAACCATCCTTTGGCATCGACATCAGACGAGTCTTTTCAAAGAGTCCATGAATGCCCTAAGACAAGAAGGATCGAATCCTTTTTGTACGAGTATTCCAGAGCCGGATTCTTATCTCGGCTGAGATTTCTGTGTGAAGGAAGTTATTATTGTACCAGGGCCAAGGCGGCCGACATCAGACAGGAAATATCAACTCCTGCTCCAGATCTCAGAAAAATTTGCGGAACACTCGACGGTATCGATTCCGAAATCGAACTCCTCATGATTCTCCCTGATGACATTCTCGTTCTCCGTGCAAATGGCATCGTCGATGTGATGGACGGGAAGGGATATCGGAGTACAGACTCAATGCCCTGGAAGAGGCTCTTCCAAAAACCTCGGCATTACCAGCTGACCAGTTGAAGGAGTTTAGAATGAGGTCTGAGTCGACATCCCGATTGCATAATCCACCTGACTCTTAAAATCAGAGGAAGCCGCGGCGAACGCTTCACGACTGATGATCCCTTCACGGTCGATCGCACGGTCAATTGCCAAAACGCCATCAAGGTGATCGATTTCGTGCTGAAGCAATTCGGAGGTCGCTCTGTCGAACACATTCCACTCGCACAGTTCACCCTGCAAATTTATATAGCGAATTTGAATGCTCCGATGCCTTCGCACTTTTACGAGAAGATAAGGAAAGGACATACAATCATCCCACATCGTAAATGTTTCTTCACTCCTGTTTGTAATATCAGGATTGATGAGGGTGTTCGAGTGGCCATCGAGATGAAGTGCGATAAACCGTTTGAGAATCCCAATCTGCGGAGCGGCGATAGCTCGGCCAAAGGCAAACCGAGCTCGAAAAGAGCGAAGCACAGAATGGAGCCTTTGATTTTCGGCGGCGAAGGAAGGGTCAAGCACATCGGTAACAGGCAGACTCTTCATTCGAAGCCTCGGATCACCAAGCGGCAGCACGTCAGGTAATTCACCGTCAAGCATTTTTATGACCTCAAATCTCCGGCAGATTGTTCAATGTTAAGCAAGGGGTTGTGACAACAAATCCCGAGGCTGTCCCGTTGCCGCCAAGACACTACTCCACAAAGAACCGTCAGGATCTATTTTTTGGCGCTTAGAAACCGCCAGCGGGATTGGGATATGGACAAATTCGTTCCGCCAGCTGCTGACGACCATATTGGTCCGACCTGCCATTCCTGCATGGACGGCGCAATGTCCGAGGAGAAGGCAGAATGCAGAATCATGTGCATTTGTCGGGACACTTCTGATGGTGTAGCTTGGATCGAAGTACCGGATATTCGCTTCAACTCTGCATTCGCTGAGATATGCATGTATCTTTTCCCTGAGCAACAGCCCGATGTCACCGAGGCGTACGTTTCCTGATGCATCTCGCTCACCTGTTTGTCGGATCAGGTCCTGCCCTACCCCTTCAGCGACAACAATCACAGCATGCCCTCGCTTTTTCAGACGCTCCTTGATAAGTGACAGCACGGTATCAAGACTGAAAGGGACTTCTGGGATGAGGCAGAAGTTGGCATTACTATCGGCGAGGACGGCATAAGCGGCGATAAAGCCTGACTCCCGGCCCATCAACTTGACGAGCCCGATTCCGTTTCGCGCTCCGGTTGCTTCGGTATGCGCTGAACAGATAATGGTCTTGGCCACTGAAACCGCCGTCTCGAACCCGAATGCCTTCTGAACGTAGGAAATATCATTATCAATCGTCTTGGGAATTCCGATCACTGCAATCTTTCGGCCTCGTTTTCGGATCTCTTCAGTGATCGCCTGTGCCCCGTGAAGGGCTCCGTCGCCTCCAATTGTGAACAAGATCCCGATGTTCATCCGTTCCAGAGTATCGACCATCTCACACACATCCTGATTGCCACGCGATGTACCGAGGATCGTGCCGCCGGTTTCGTGGATATCCCTCACCACTTCGGGTGTTAGTTCTCTCGGTGTGTGACCATGTTCCTTTGTCAGTCCCTCAAACCCGAATGGAAACCCCATGACAACTCGAACTCCATAGTGGTGGTAGAGGCTGAGCACAATGGCGCGAATGACATCGTTCAGACCGGGGCAGAGCCCGCCGCAAGTCACAATTCCACATCGGAGGTTCACCGGATCGAAGTAGATTTTATCTCTCGGTCCGGCTTTTTCCAAAGTCGGCGGTACCAAACCGGCGTCAAGTTGGCCTTCGATCGTCTTCAGATCAGAATCATAAAGGAGGCGATCGCCGGTGCCGATGAATCGTCCTCCTCGGACGGGCGAAATAATGTTGCATTCGCCCAAGCAATCAATGCCGAAATTCAATGGACTTTCTTGCATCAGCGCCACCCTCTGAAGAATGAATTAATAATGGACGGCAAGCGATTCTCATTTCAACCACACCTGATCACGGCTTCTTACATGCCTCCCTATTGAGAACAGTCATGAGAACGACTATTGAGCGAGGCTGTACGAAATAGATTGATGAATCCACCAAAGGCGCATCGACCCATGAGCAGATATCATGGGGAGTCTGACGGAAGGTATCAATCCATAGATGCCAGTGAAGGCTGCCATCGATGCCGGCTGGAGGGAGCTCAAACTCGAGTCCTTCCCAATAAGCATTCATCATCATGTAAAAGCTAAGCGCCTCATCACGGCTACTAGTGGATACCGCAAGGCTGTGTGAATGAGTGCTCCAATCGGGCTGACCGAGGCGGACGCCGTGCCATTGAAAATGTGCATGCTGCAAAATCTGGTTGAGGCTCAAGTTCTCCGCCGGTACCACGCTATCTCGGCGAAGACGGCTAACAATAAGTTGCTTTGTAAAACGAAGGATATCATCGTGGATATCCAGCAGTCTCCAGTCAAGCCAGCTGATTTCATTATCCTGACAGTACGCATTGTTGTTGCCATTCTGGGTCCGGAGGAATTCGTCACCCATCAAGAGCATCGGCGTGCCCAATGAAAGCAACGTCACTGTCAAAAAATTCTTCGCCTGTCGGTTTCGAAGCTCCTGAATTTCGGCATCCATGGTCAGGCCGTCAACGCCACAGTTCCAGCTCAGATTCTCATCTGTTCCATCGCGATTATCTTCGTCATTCGCCTCATTATGCTTGTGATCGTAGGAAACGAGATCGTTCAATGTAAACCCGTCATGGCATGTGACGAAATTAACGCTCAGTTCCGGCTCTCGTTCTTGATGAGCGAAAATATCGGGGCTGCCGAGCATTCGCGTGGCGATTCGAGAGACCGAACCTTCGTCGCCTCTGAAGAAGCTCCGAACGTCGTCTCGGAATTTTCCATTCCACTCTTTCCAGTTGTCCCCGACAAAACTGCCAACCTGGTAAAGGCCGGCTGCATCCCACGCTTCAGCGATGAGCTTAATTCCGGCCAGGACCGGATCAGAATCGATGTCCCAAATAACAGGTGGATTCTCCATCGGCCGGCCGGATTCATCGCGCGACAAGATAGACGCCAGGTCAAAACGAAAACCGTCCACATGCATCTGCTCGACCCAATAATGAAGGCTGTCGAGGATCATGCGACGGACAATCGGCTGATTAGCGTTGAGTGTGTTGCCGGTGCCGGCGAAATCAGCATAGTGCATCCGGTCTTCGTCCATGATGTAGTAGACATCATTTGCAAAGCCTTTAAAACAGAGTGTCGGCCCGTCCTGGCCGCCTTCAGCGGTATGGTTATAGACTACATCAAGGAGAATTTCGATCCCGGCGCGATGGAGCGCTTTGACCAAATCACGGAATTCGTCCAAGGGGCCAAGCGGATCCTTGCGAGAACTATAGGCTGCGTGTGGAGCGAAAAAGGAAACCGGGCTGTAGCCCCAGTAATTCGCAAGGCCTGGAGGGCCATCCTGTTCATCGAATTGAAAAATAGGAAGCAGTTCTACGGCAGTGATCCCAAGGTCTTTCAAATAGGGTATCTTTTCAATCAGCCCCGTGTAAGTGCCACGCTTAGAGGGAGCCACACCCGAACTCTCATGACGCGTAAATCCCCCGACATGCATCTCGTAGATGATTGTTTTTGAGAATGGACGCCTCAATGGAGTATCGCCTTCCCATTGATAAAGCTCCGGATCTACCACGACACTCTTCATCGCGCCCGCTATGTTGTCGCCCGGGCGGCTCGCCATCAATCGGCTGTAATCTCTGGGGACGACAACTGCGAGTCCATAGGGATCGAGAAGAACCTTTGTAGAGTCGAACCCGTATCCTTTGTGTTTTTCAGAAGGCCCCTCAACTCGATATCCATAAATCTGGCCAGGCCGGATCCCCGGCACAAAAATGTGCCAGTAGTGAGAAGTGCAATACATGTGACGAGAAAGGCTGATGAGGCGTACCGGAGCATCAGCTTCACATTCAAAGAGGAGCAGTTCGACTGATGTGGCATTCCTGGAAAAAACACTAAAGTTAACTCCGCCGGAGATGACCGTCGCCCCGAGCGGGAAACTTGCACCGGGTATGATATCGTTAGAACTCATAAAGCAAAAAAAAGGCTGTTAGCATTGCAATTATTGTTCCATACGGCAAGATAAAAGGCACATCCTATTCTACCCTCATTTGCGACAGACCGATATACGAACTCAAGAATAGGTGCCCATCAGAAGAACTGCGCACCAATAATAGCATCTTGCTTTCTCATCCGACCGTGTCATGTCAGACAAATGTGATCTTATCAATTATCTGAAAAATTCGTTAATCTGGTATTGAAAAACGCAGACGCAGTCATCGTCGTGGATGAAATTCGTCTGCGTCTACGTCTACATGCACAAAAAGAGCAGCGCAGAGCAGGGCACCAATAACGTGTCAGATATGGTCAGGTATTTCGAGCGCACACGACACTAGCCGAGAAGGAGATGCCCATCCTGGGCATCCCAGCCAAAGTTGAGAGTATCTCCGGGGCTCACGAGGCTCGCGGATTCACGATCCTGCGTTGAAATGATCATGGTTTCGATGCCGGGAGTTTCAACGATCAATTTCACGGTAGACCCGATATCGATCTTCTCTTTGAGAACCCCCCGAAAGGATTTGTGAGAGACACCCGTCGAAAACCAGACTCTCTCGGGGCGGACAGATAGAAAAGCATCGCATCCATGTTCCAGACCCTGAACTCGATGGACCGCCACTAAAAAATCCCCGCGTCGGAGTGTGGCTTCATTGCGTCCTATGAATTCAATCCGCCCTTGGATCAGATTGGTCTCACCAATGAGGCCAGCGACGTGGCTGGTCGCGGGCCGATCATAAATCTCAGCCGCGCGCCCGATCTGAACCAAGCGCCCTTGGATGATCACGGCGATTCTATCGGACATGATGAGCGATTCTTCAGGATCGCGAGTCGCATAAATAAAAGCTATGCCGAGTTTCATCTGGAGATGCTTCAATTCCATTTGCATCTGCTTTCGCACCTTAATATCCAGCGAGCCGAGTGGTTCATCGAGGAGAAGAGCGGCAGGATGGAGGACGAGCGCGCGCGCGATTGCCGCTTGCTGCTGCTGGCTTCGAGTAAGCTGTTTCGGCATGCGCCCGGCGAATTCGTTAAGATGCAGGAGTTTCAGGACGTCGTTGACTTTCGGCTCTATTTCCGAAGTGGTCTGCTTTCTAAGCCGCAGACCGAAGGCTACGTTTTCGGCAACCGTCATGTGAGGGAAAAGCGAAGGGCCGCTGCCGATCATATGGACGTTACGGTGATGCGGCAGATCGTGAGTTGAATCGCGCCCTTCAATAACAATCCGGCCTGAGGTCGGATAATCAAAGCCGGCCATCAATCGTAGAATCGTAGTCTTGCCGGAATCGCGCGGGCCGAGAAAAGTGAGAAATTCGCCCTGCTTAATCTTCAGTTCGATGAGATCGACAACGCGGACGCCGTCGAACTCCTTGACAACATCGGTGAGTTCGATCATTTCTGAAATCGAGAATCCCGCCCTTCATCCGGACCTTCGGCAAAATAGCAGAATGGATCAGAGACTGTCAACGAGAAATGCCTCTAATATGAAAAGTCGGAATTTCGCAGGTAGGAATGACGGATATCAATCGTGGCACTTTCAATAGAAAGCTTTTTCATGTTCCAGAAATTGGAAAACGAGGATAACTTTATTCTTTTCACGAATGAAACTTGATATGATTTTATGTAACATGGCCCCATTAAATCACGGCGCCATGATCTTGTCAAGAAAAATATTCACCTTTTGGGTTCCGACTTCTCTATGTCCACCAAGCAGTTACAGCCACTACCGCCGTATCCGGGATCCAGTCGAAAAAGCAAATCCTTATAATCCACAATCCTACCTAGCTGGCGTGATCATCTTCGTTGGGATATTCTGTGTTTCATGAAAGTGCGGATTCTGGCGACGCTTTATTTCGTCTCCGGTGCATCGGCGCTTGCTTATGAAGTCGCCTGGAATCGCATGTTGGCGAGTACACTTGGGGCAGCCGGTCATACGATGGCTGTCGTCCTTGCGGCATTCATGGCAGGCCTCGCTCTCGGCAGCCGTTTGTTCGGTGGATATGCAGACAATTCCCGCACTCCTCTGAAGTTGTACGCATGGCTGGAAATAGGCATCGCTTGTTGGGCTGTATGCGTACCGACTCTCATCATGTTCGTGCAGATGGCTCAACGGCTCCTCTATCCGCACTTGGTTTCGTATCCTCTGTTGCTCGTCGGCAGCCGGCTCTGCATGGCATTCCTGGTCTTGCTCATCCCGGCTACATTCATGGGTGGCACCTATCCGGCTTTAGGGCGGGCATCTGAAGGAGCTGGTTCTCTTGGGCGCCGCGCTGCCATACTCTATGCCGCGAATACCGTTGGCGCGATGTCCGGAGCCGCATGGGCCGGGTTCGATGGGATCGCTCGACTCGGTCTGCGTGGCACCGCTGATGTTGCCGTGATCGGCAGTCTCATCATCGGTATCATCGCACTTGTCATGTCGAGACAACCACATGCCCAGGTTGAACCGAGTCCTTTCGATATATCAGGGCACGTCTTTCAAAAAGAGACACGTCGGGCCTTGTTCGTGGTTTTCGTCTCCGGCTTGTCGATGCTCGCTCTGGAGGTGCTCTGGACGCGTATCATTGTGGCTGTCGTCGCCACGACAATCTATGCTTTCTCTGCGATTCTCGTTGTCTATCTCGGCAGCGTCGCGCTCGGCAGCGCCGTCTGCGCACCCATCCTCAATCGAGTGCGTGATCCTTTTGATCTCCTGGGCCTGCTATGCTCCAGCCTCGGGATCGCCTGTATTGCGCCCGTCCTCTACATGCAGTCGCTCGCAACTCCCGTCGGATATACGGGGGAAGCGCTTGGCGCTGTTGGATGGTATTCCTACCTCGCCCGTCTATTTTGGGATGTTTTCAGGCTGGTGTTCCCTGCATGCTTCATCAGCGGGGCGATGATCCCCGTTGCCGCTCATGTATTGTCGCGAGCATCTCTCCCACCAGGCTATACACTCTCTCGTGTCTATCTCTGGAATACTATCGGCGCGATGATCGGTGCTCCTCTCGCCACCTTTATCCTGATCCCCCAAATCGGGCGCTTTTCGTGGGTCATTGTGATGATCAGTCTGCTTCTGGCATGCACAACCCTCCTCTGTCGGAGGACGTACACGGCGCTGAGCGCAATCGGTATCATCGTCGTCATTGCCTTGACGACACACCTCTCGATTCCCGTGGCTGTTCGACACCATCTCTTCGAAAGCAAGGCAGTGATGCGATATTACCGCGAAGGCGCGACCTGCACCGTCGCGATAGTAGATTACCCCGACTATCGTGGTTCCATACTTTATGTGGATAGTTTTCAAATGGCTGGGGCGGGACCGGGGTATGGATACATGCGTTTGCTCGGTCATCTGCCGGCGCTTCTCGTGCCACGAGCTCATACGGGAGCGGTGATTGGATTTGGCACTGGGACGAGTGCGGCCGCGATGGCGTGCCATCCTCTCGACACAATCGATATCATCGAAATATCACGTGATGTCACCGATGCGTCCGCACAGCTCCAAGCCGTGAACATGGGTCTCCTCCAACATCCGCCGGTCCGTCCGCGTATTCATGTTGTCTATGATGATGCGAAAGCATGGCTCGACGCCGCAACGGCTCGGTACGATATCATCATCTCCGAACCTCCACTTCCCTGCATGGCCGGCACAGCGAATCTCTTTTCGCGTGAGTTCTATCAAGGTGTCCGGCGTTGTCTGAGCCCCATGGGCGCATACGTTCAATGGCTGCCACTTCATGGGATGGCTCCTTCAGATGGCCCGGGCCTGATCAGAACCTTTCTGGATGTGTTCCCACTGGGTATGATATTCGTCTATCAAGGGTCGACCGTCTTCTTGGTTGCTGCACCAGGCCCACTCGATCCGGCGGGGATTTCAGAAGCCTGCAGGCGTCCGAGAGTCCATGAGGAACTTGCCGCTCTGGCTTGCGGGCGCGTCGAAGATATCATCGGATCCTTTTTGGTCTCGTCCGATGGCCTCGCCTCCTACGCCGGCAATGCGCTCTCGATGACAGATGATTGCCCTTGGGTTGAGTTCTTCAGCCCCGACCGACGACGGCGAGGTACACCAATCGACACGTTGTCCGAATTGCTCAGGCATGCGTCTATCGGCAACATCCCCATTATGGGGTCCGATGCGCCGCTGTGGGAGAGATCTCGTCGCTCGAATCTTCTCATTCTCGACGCGCTTTCGCAGGCCGTCACAGCAGTCGAAATGACCGATGCGGCCTCTCGCAAGATGTTGTTGAACCAGAGCCTTCGAAAAACTCAAGATGCATTGCACCTCGACCCCGGCAACGGGCTGGCGCAGAATTTTCTTCAGCAGATGTTGAATGGCGGTGTCCAGAGCACCGGCAGAGCAGGCAAGGATGTAAGATCTCCGGAACAATGGCCGTTCCATCATCCGAATTAGTCGTCACTTGGGGTCAGGTCTTCACTTTTCACTTTTGATCCAGGCGCTGGCCCAGCAACTCGATCTTGGCAGCAAGCCGCTTATCGGACTCCCGCCGGATGGTCTTTGCCGCCATTGAAACAGCTCACGACCCTCTCCACCAGGGATCAGTGATCTACCTCACCGTCAGGGGTTTATACCCCGTCGCTGGGCGTAGTGCAGGATCCGCGCTCGATGTATGGAGTATTCGTGTCGAAACACATCTTCCACAGATCGCACAATTTCCCTGGGATGTTTTCTCTATTCGTCGCGGCGCTGAAGTTGCCGTCATCGAACAAAAATGAGTAGCGAAGACACGCCCCTATGCATGTGGTCTCACGATGATGGAAAAACAGATATGGGTACTACTCGTTCATACCATGTAAAACATCGATTCATGCCAAGAAAGGGTTCATGCAGCTTCGATACCTCTTAGGAACTCCTCTCGCGGGATGTAGCATTGCCGGCAGATGGGTCTCCATGGCAAAAGCCGGCATTCACCGGAAAGTGCAACCGACAACGACCCATTATGGCACTTGGCGTGAAGCAACAACTGTGGATTGCGCCGGTGCAGGGTAGGGTCAGGCTTTGTGTTTCTGTTCGTGAATGGAAAAAGCTCTTGATGTTCAAGTGAGTCAACGGAGAGATCAATGCTGAGCATGGGCCAGGAGAGAGGTTCCGGCGGATGGAACTCGGCGTCAGAGATTTGCGCGATCTGAGCGCCTTGAAAACAGGCAAAGCCCTGGAAAAGCAAAAAGAGCTTGCGGCATAGTGTGAAAAGCAAAATCCACTAACGGAGATGTCTGTTGCTTCAGCGCTGGCTTTCCACGAGTATCGAAGATGGGGCTGAAGCGGCTGCCTACAGCCACCTCCGACGCATCTTGAAAGGACGAGAGAGCGGGTTGCCAGGGGTTGCCAGTCGCGTGAGATCTGAATATCGGCCCGAGGAACGCAAGTCAACCGCGGATTCCCTTCTCTTTCGCTTGTCTTCCAGTTTGATTTCTAAAATGAAGGATGGGGTCAGTGGGCCTGGCGAAACGATCTGGATTTGCAGGGCGTCACGCGGGAGCCGGACAGCCTGCCCGACGAGACAATGTGGACGGGACTCACGGAGATGTTGAACAAGAAAAGACGCAAGACATGGGCGAGGCTCCTATACATGCCGGATCAGTCGTGCCCCGATTGAATTTTTCACTACTCTTGGTGTTGGATAAACCGTTCTGATACGATCTCAGCCGTCGGCACGATGGACTATATTTCGCCGACTTCAATTGACGCCCGGTTGGCCGAGGAGGTTGCTTTGTCCAGGAATGTTATCGCTCTCATCATCCCTTTCATAATCCTGTTTCCAGTCACGGCATCCGCACAGGAAACGTTCAGAATCGGCGCGCCACTCCCCATGACCGGTGCGGGTGCCGCGTTCGGCGAGAAGTTCAAGAAGGCCTATACGATGGCAATCGACGAGATCAACGCCAAGGGGGGCGTCAACGGCAGGAAGCTGCAGCTCGTCATCGACGATACTCAGGCCCAGCCGCCCCTGGCCGTGACCAGCGTAAAGAAACTCGTGACATCGGATAATGTCGTCGCACTGATCGGCGGGTGGGCCAGCGGGGTTGCACTAGCCGTTGCGCCACTGGCACAAGAACTGCGGACGCCGTATCTGCTCGATCACCCGGCACTGGACGACATTACCCGGCAGGGGAACGATTGCGTCTTCCGGCTGCAGCCCACGACAGGCATGTACAGTGCGGCCCTGGAGGATTTCCTGATCAATGTAGTGTATGAAAGGCAGAAGAAGCCGATCAAAGCCGCTTATCTCTACGTGGACAACGCCTTTGGCCAGGGTGTTGCCAAATACGGCATCATGCCGTTCTTCAAGGAACACAGCGATCGGTTTGTGCTGGGGGTATGCGAGGCTTACAGCGAGAAGGCTCTGGATTACAAGCCGCTGCTGCTAAAGGTTAAAAATGCATCGCCCGATGTGATCATCTTCACCTCCTACCTCACTGACGGGATCCTTCTCGGGAAGCAGGCAAAGGAGGTCGGCCTGACGGCGAAGCTCGTCTCCGGAACAGGGGCGGGGCACAGCATGCAGGACATCTATGAAAAAAGCGGCGGGGCGGTTGAGGGGTATTTCAGCTCGGGCCCGTGGCATGGTGATGTGACCTCGCCGGCCTGGAAAAAGTGGCGGGGCGACTGGGAGGCGAAATACGGGTATCCGCCCGGAGAGCACGAGATTGAAGGGTATGTGGCGATCCAGGTGCTGGCCAGGGCGCTCGAAAGCGTCAAATCCCGGGACGTGGTCAGGCAGAGGGAAGAACTCAGGGTCGGGCTCAAGAGGACAACCATGGTCACGATCTTCGGGCCGGTGAAGTTCGAGAACTTCGACGGCTACACCAACCAGAATCGGGCGTACAATTTGACGGCTCTTGGCCAGTGGATCGGCGGCAAGCTCTATCAAGTGTGGCCGAAGCGCGTTGCGGAACGGGATCCGAAGTACTGAGTTCGAGCGTGTTGCTGAGTTCTCTGGTCATCAACGGCCTTTTCACCGGCCTGATATACGGCCTGATAGCCGTCGGACTGACGGTCATCTTCGGTGTCATGCGGATCATCAACATGTCCCACGGCGACATTGTGATGCTCGGCATGTACTCTGCGTGGATCTTGTTCGAGAAATTCGGGGTGAGCCCATACGTGTCGATGTTTCTGACCGCTCCACTTTTCTTTCTACTTGGCTCGTTGATCTACGAAATACTTGATCCGATCCCGCTCAAGCGGCGTGAGATGAGTTCTCTGATCATCACGCTGGGAATCTCCTTTGTGCTTGCCACATCGGCGATGCTCATCTTCACGGCCGATTACCGGACCGTGACGCTCCCCTATTCCCAGCGGGTCATCGACATCCTCGGAACCAGACTGGGCTATCCCGCGCTGATTTCGTCCGCCATTTCACTCGTTCTGATGTGCCTCTTCCGGCTATTCCTTTCGCGCACGCACATAGGGAGGGCGATCAGGGCGACCGCCATCGACCGGACCTCGGCTGCTCTCCTGGGAGTCAACGTGAAACGGATATCCCAGGCCACATTTGGGGCGGGCGTTGTGCTCGCCGGGTTAGCCGGCGGGGTACTCGCGCCGATCTATTATGTATATCCATTTGTGGGGAGTAATTTCATCATCAAGGCCTTCGCGGTCGTCGTGCTCGGCGGCATGGAATCGGTCACCGGCGCGATAGCCGGCGGGCTGATTCTCGGCGTCGCCGAAGCGCTCGGGGGCGCATTCCTCGAGCACAGCCTGAAAGACATCATCGTCTTTGTGCTGTTTCTCGGGGTGCTCTTTTTCCGCCCGACGGGACTGTTCGGGGGAAGGGAGCGAAACCGGTGAAGCGGAGTTCCCATCGGGATCTTGTCGCTCTGTTACTCTGTCTTGGCGTCCTGTCCCTTCTTCCTGCCGTCATCGACACGAGACGGATGCCCTACCTGTTCGATGTTCTTTTCAGTGTCAATGTTGCAGTCCTGCTCGCGTCCTCATGGAACATTCTGGGCGGTTTCGCC
Organism: uncultured Acidobacteriota bacterium; assembly: GCA_903916735.1. GTDB lineage: Bacteria > Acidobacteriota > CAIWXX01 > CAIWXX01 > CAIWXX01 > CAIWXX01. The sequence goes on along the minus strand of CAIWXX010000096.1, from coordinate 53,098 downwards.
GGCCAGGTTTCCTTCGGCCATGCCGGATTTGCCGGGATCGGGGCCTACGCTGTGGCGCTGCTGCCTCACCATCTCCAGTGGTCGCCTTGGCTGTCCCTTCCCTTTGCCGGCATTGCTGCGATGATTGCGGCGATCCTGGTCGGCGGCATAGCCTTCAGGCTGCGGGGGCCCTATTTCGCACTGTCAACTCTTGCCCTCGCTGAGGTCGCACGGCTCGTCGTCGAAGGGTGGCGTTCCTTCACGGAGGGGACGCAGGGAGTCGTGATCCAGCAGAAGCCGCTGTATCTGTTCGAGGCGGACGGCGCCCTGTTTTACATCACATCGCTCTGGCTTGCAGGCATTGCGCTGCTCGCCGTGATCACAATAGGACAATCGAAGTCGCGTTATTTCCTCCATGCCGTCGGCGAATCCGAGGAGGCAGCCTCCGCACTGGGGGTCGACGCCTGGCGATGTAAGATGTCGGCTTTGCTCCCAAGCGCTTTTCTGGCGGGGATGGCCGGCGGAATACTCGCCCTGCATACCGGCTTCCTCGATCCCGAGAGTGCCTTTAGCATAAGCAGGTCCGTCGAGCCGATCATCCTCACGGTCGTGGGCGGGATCGGGACTGCTCTCGGGCCGGTAGTGGGCGCTGTTATTCTGGTGCCTGCATGCGAGTTCCTTCGGTCGCGGTTCCCGACCGGTCATTTGCTGCTCTACGGCGTGCTCCTCGTCGTCTTTATGAGATTCATGCACGGCGGCATCCTCGGGATGGTCAGGAGAAAACGCCTGTGAACCTGATGATCATCGAAAATGTCTCGAAAAAATTTGGCGGCATTGCCGCCTTGAAGAATCTGGATCTCGCAGTCGAGAAGGGGAGGATCCTCGGCGTCATCGGTCCCAACGGCGCAGGCAAGACGACACTCATCAACGTCATCACGGGATACGAGAAGGTCGATGCCGGAAAGATCAATTACGATGGGAAGGACATCTCGAAGCTCCCTCCGCATGTGAGGGCACGGCACGGGATTGTCCGAACATTCCAGATCCCTCGATGCTTTGCCGGACTGACGGTTCTCGAGAACATCATGATCCCGGTGTTGCTCAGGCACTCCCGGGGTGAGGCGGAGAGAAGAGCCAGATCCATCGCCGAGCGGATGCTCCTCGGGGATGATCTGCACAAGCAGGCGGAAACGCTGCCGGTCGGAGGGTTGAAGCTTCTCGAGTTGGCCCGGGCTTACGCCGCGTCCCCGCGCATCCTCCTTCTCGATGAACCGATGGGTGGACTCAGCCAGGACCGCATGGAGCCTATCATCCGGCTGATCCGGGAAATGCGTGAAGACGGGCTCACCATCATTCTCGTCGAACACGTGATGAAAGCCGTGGTGGCGCTTGCCGATATATTGGCCGTCTTGAACTTCGGGGAGCGGCTTGCGCATGGCCGGCCCTGCGATGTCATGAAACTGAAAGCGGTCCGTGATGCGTACCTGGGAGAAGGGCATGCTTGAGCTGAAGCAGGTAACCGCCGGGTACGGTAAGATCGACGTGCTGAGGGGCGTCTCACTTGAGGCACGGGCAGGTGAGATAACGGCTCTCGTCGGTCCTAACGGCGCCGGCAAGAGCACGCTGTTGAGATCCATTTCGGGCACGGTCGTGTCGGCAGCTGGGAGCATCACGTTCAAAGGGATTCCGCTGTCCGGCAGGCCCCCGCACAAGATCGCATCGATGGGGATCGCCCACGTTCAGGAAGGGCGCATGGTTTTCGGTTCAATGAGTGTCGAGGAGAATCTTCTCATGGGTGCCTACTTGAAAGACAGAAGGGGAAAAATCAAGGAAAGCATGGCGTTTGTTACCGGATTGTTCCCAAGGCTCAGGGAGCGCATGCGGCAGCAGGCTGGGACGCTCTCGGGCGGCGAGCAGCAAATGCTGGCGCTCGGCCGGGCGCTCATGATGAGACCGGAACTCATCCTCCTGGATGAACCCTCGCTGGGACTCGCTCCGCTGCTCGTGGATACGATCTATTCGTCTCTCGAAACGCTCAATCGGGAGGGTCTGACCATCCTGCTTGTCGAACAGAATGTGCGAAGAGCATTGACATACTCGCAGAGGGCCTATGTGCTCGAGAACGGTGAGGTCATTCTGCAAGGGCGCAGTGCGGATATCCTTGTTGATTCCGCTGTCACATCAGCCTATCTGGGAGTGCCGCTGGAGGGCGAGGACAGATTGATTCGACAATCACTGTAGTCCAAATCCGGGTCGAATGTTCAGCATCGGCCGAACAAAGATCAATGTCGTTGACAACTTCCGAAACCCGTGACTACAATCGATTCCTGGGCGGAGGCATGAAGCGCGTCACATCCTTATAATGCGCCGTCTCAGCCTGATCTCCATCAAAGGTGATTCCAACGACGTCAATGCGCATCGGCCTGTCATCCAATCCCATCGCCTGCGCATAGGATTCGCCAATTCGGCAAATGCGGCGGAGTTTGGATGGCGTGATCTTCTCCCATGGTTCTCCACCCGGAGTGCCGGCCGTGCGAGCTTTAACTTCGACGAAGACCAGAGTCTCCCCATCTTCGGCAATGATGTCGATTTCGCCCAGCCGATCACGCCGACCCCGTTCTCGGATAGAGAGTCCTCGCCGCAGAAGATACTCCGCGGCGATGTCCTCCCCTTTTGGCCCGGTCTCGCGTGTCACGCGTATCCGAATTTCTTCTCGACTTCCGACAATGCCTCTTCGAAAAGCTCCAGAGCCCTCTCCGCTTGAGGCTTCGTGATGACGAGCGGCGGGCAAAACCGAACCGAGCAATCTCCGCAACCCAGCATCAACAGTCCTTTGCGGAAGCATGTATCGACGATGGCGCCGCGTTCCTTCCTGGCCCGTTCCTTCGTCTCGCGATCCATGACCATTTCGACGCCGATCATGAGCCCCTTGCCGCGCACGTCCCCAATCAGCGGATGCTTTTCCTGCATCTGGCGCAGCCGTTCGAGCATGTAATCACCGATACGGGCAGCATTCTGAATCAGCTTGTCGGTGAGAAGGTTGATCGTTTCAACGGCGGCAGCACAACTGATCGGATTACCGCCGAATGTCGATGCGTGGGCACCCGGTTCCCATCGCATAATCTTCCCCGGGGCGATGATGACCCCCAAGGGCATACCCGATGCGATGCCCTTGGCGAGGGCGATGATATCGGGGACAACGCCGAAATGCTCGATCGCAAACATTTTGCCAGTCCGTCCCATCCCCGATTGAACTTCATCCGCGACAAAGAGGATGTCGAACTCGGAAGTGAGTTTCCTGAGAGCCTTATGGAATTTCTCCGGCGGGACAACGTATCCGCCCTCCCCCTGGATCGGCTCAACAAAAATGGCGGCCACTTCTTCAGGAGGCACTGTTTTGGAAAACAGGATTTCTCGGATGAAACAGACGCACTCGGTATCGCACGTGTCAACCTCTTTCCCATAGGGGCATCGATAGCAATATGCATAAGGCACGTGAGTGACACCCGGCACTAGCGGTCCATAGGAGCGCTTCTGTATGACCTTGCTCGCCGTCAGCGACATCGCCCCGAAGGTCCGTCCATGAAAAGCGCCGAGAAAAGAAATAAATTGCATCCGCCGCGTATAATAACGCGACAGCTTCATGGCGGCTTCGACAGCCTCGGCTCCGGAGTTGCCGAAGAAGACTTTCTTGGTGAGTTTGCCGGGAGCAAGTTTCGAGAGTTGCTCGGCTAGTTCCACCTGCGGCTGGTAGTAGAAATCAGTGCCGGACATGTGAATCAGTTGAGAAGCCTGGCGCTTGATGGCCGCTACAATTTTCGGGTGGCAATGCCCTGTGGATGTCACGGCGATGCCGGCCGCCATGTCCAGAAAAACATTCCCGTCAGGATCCTCCACGAGTATCCCCCGCCCCTTGTGCGCGACGAGCGGATAATCGCGGGTGTATGAAGAAGAAACATGCAGTTTATCCCTCTCGATGAGGGCTTTCGCTTTAGGTCCCGGTAAAGCCGTCCTGATTAATGGATAATTCATCTTTATACCCTCTTGAATCTTGTCCCTTTCGCCGCATCTTCCAGGATAATCCCCAGCCGCTGCAGCTTCTCCCTGATCTCATCGGCACGCTTCCAGTCGCGCCTCGCCCGTGCCCCTTTCCTCTCCTCAATTAACTGAAGAATATCTTGATCATCGACTGTTTTCGGCGGCACCAAAACACCAAAAACCCGGTTAAAATCGGAGAAAAGGGATTCGATCTGAGCGGCCTCAACACGGGTCACCCCGTCACGCTGGAGAGCAGTATTGACATCTCGGACGAGCTCGAAAATCGCTCCGAGGGCGCCCGAGCTATTGAGGTCGGACTCCATGGCATCAATAAAACGCCTCCGTGCTTCCTTAATCACAGGGGACAGGTCGCCAGTGTTTTTTTCTACAAACGTAGTATCCCGGATGGATCTCAGAAAATCCGTCAGCCGCCTCAATGAACTCGCGGCGCCTTCCAGCCCATTCCGCGTGAAGTTCATCATCTGCCGGTAGTGAACTGACAGCAGCAGATATCGAATGGCCATGGGATCGACGCCATCGGCGAGCAGATCCCGGAGAGTGAAGAAGTTGCCCTTGGACTTGCTCATCTTCTCGCCTTCGACGATCAAATGCTGACAGTGCAGCCAGTATTTGACAAAAGGCTTCCCCGCGACAGCTTCGCTCTGTGCGATCTCATTCTCATGATGTGGGAAAATGTTGTCAACACCGCCCGTGTGAATGTCGAAGCTCTCGCCGAGGTACTTCATGCTCATGGCTGAGCACTCGATATGCCAGCCCGGCCGGCCCGGTCCAATCTCCGTCTCCCAGAAAGGCTCGCCTTCCTTGGCGGTTTTCCAAAGAGCAAAATCCTTTGGGCTCTCCTTCTCATATTCATCGACATCGGAACTAATTCCATCTTGCAGATCATCGGGATTGATCCCCGATAGCCGCCCGTAGCTGGGAAAGCTCTTGATGCGGTAATAAATGGAGGAATCCTTTTCGTACGCGTGACCTGACTCCAGCAGCTTTTTAATCAGGGTCACCATCTCGTCAATATGATCGGTGGCGCGTGGGTAAATTTCAGCTCTCTCGGCGCCAAGAGTGGCGATATCCGAAAAAAAGGCTTCGGTGTATTTTTCAGTAAAATCGCGAAGTGATTGTCCGGCCGCCTTGCTGTCCCGGATTGTCTTATCATCAACGTCCGTAATGTTCATGACTTGAGTGAGGCGCAGCCCGCTGAACTTCAGAAAACGGCGCAGCAGATCCTCGAAAAGAAAAGTGCGGAAATTTCCGATGTGCGCATAGGAATAGACGGTTGGGCCGCATGTATACATGCGGACTTCACCCTGAGTTATCGGGTGAAAATCTTCGATTCGATGAGTGAGCGTATTCAGAAACTTAATCATAAAAAAGACATTTTATCAGGAATCACCTATCTTTCCTAATATTTGCCAAGTCGGATGTTGACTGGTTACATCGAGAGATTTGGAGAGGTTATCACGAGCGCTGGGGCAAAGAAGGCCGAATCAGAAGGGATATTTCCATGCATCAGGCACGGGCATGGCACCCGCCGTGATCATCTGGTACAGAGGTGATACAGCACGCAGCTGCTGCACAACATCGATCACCTTCTGTGTCACCCATTCGACTTCCTCCTCGGTCGTGAATCTTCCGAGTCCGAAGCGGATGGAGCTGGCCGCCATCGCACTCGAAAGACCGATGGCTTTCAGTACATGCGATGGATCGGCGCTCGCCGTTGTGCAGGCTGACCCCGATGAAAGTGCAACGTCACGCAATCCCATTAATAAGGTCTCTCCTTCAACATAGCTGAAAGCGAGATTCAGATTTCCCGGAAGTCTGGCATTTGGATGACCGTTTAAAAAAACATCGTTCAGCTCCGAGAGAAGCCTGGCCTTCATGCGATCTCGAAACAGAGTGAGCCGGTTGGCTTCATCATCCATGAGAGAGCGCGCGACCTCACAGGCCTTCCCCAATCCGACAATCCCCGGTACATTGAGAGTGCCGCTCCTGAGCCCGCGTTCCTGGCCGCCCCCATCCAGGAGGCGCGCGAGTTGAACAGGAGGATTCCGGCGCACGTAGAGAGCCCCGACGCCTTTGGGCCCATACATTTTGTGAGCAGAGAGAGAGAGGAGATCAATCGACATGGATTCCACATCGATCTGGATCCTTCCGGCAGCCTGTGCGGCATCCGTGTGGAAAAGGATTCCTCGTTTGCGAGCGATCCGGCCGATTTCCGTGAGAGGTTGCAGAACTCCGATTTCGTTGTTGGCAGCCATAACAGAAATGAGTATCGTCTCGGGACGGATCGACCGCCCGAGGAGATCGCAGTCGAGCAATCCATCGCGGCCGACCGGCGCTAATGTGATATCAAACCCCTGATCGCGAAGGGAGTCGCAGGTTTCCAGGACAGCCTTATGCTCGGTCGCCACCGAGATGATGTGACGCCCACGATCGCGCCGAGCAAGAGCCGCACCCTTCAGTGCGAGATTGTCGCTCTCTGTCGCTCCGCTCGTGAAAATTATCTCCCGAGGCTCTGCGTTGATGAGCTGCGCCACCTGTCTCCGGGCATTCTCGACGGCCTCCTCGGCCACCCACCCGAACGTGTGGTTTCGGCTGGATGGGTTTCCATACTTTTCCCGAAAAAAAGGCAGCATGGCATCCAGGACCTGCGGATCAACAGGTGTCGTGGCATGGTTATCAAGATAAATGGGGAATGTGATCATCCTATTCTTCCAACCTTCTCGATTGTTCTTCAGCTCTTCCATCAACCATAATACGCCATGACGCGACGCATCATCATTCTACTCGAAGAGAGTGACATCCTCATCTTAGAGTCAGCATCCGGCCGATTAGTCAAATGGTTTTCGTATGCATTTCTCCACTCCAGATCCGTGCTGATTCCAACGTAAAAAGGCGGATTGTCTAAGACGGCTCGCGCTTGAGTATCCCCTGAAGGAGCTCAGCATGGGATCGCCCTAGCCTGATGTCTCCGAAATGATCAACCGGGCGTTCGCGGATCAGGTACAGGGTACGGAGTGTAATGTATTGGAAATTGTCCCGATAGCTCTTCTTCGATTCGGATTCGTACATGGTGTTGAGAACCTGGAGCTGTTCATCGAGTCCACTAGGGGCAGCGACAGCTTGCGATGGAGTGTTCTTCTCCAGCTTCCTGGCACTGGCAGTCTTGCCGAGGCCGACATACAGCTGGCGCAACTCGCGGATCTTGTCATCGACTCCTCCCTGATGATGCGTCTGGGTCACACGATCGAGAACAGCCGGGACTCTGAGATTGTTCATCCGATTGATCTCCTCGTCTTCCACGACCCAGCCGAGGTTCATCATCGGCATCCCTTCTGCGACCGTTTCGTTGATACGTTTATGGAAAGGAGTCACAACGGATTCCGCCGATTCACGAATTCCATTGAACCTGTTAAGAACATAGAAAATTCTGAATTCCTTGATGGAAGATCGTATGAACTGGACGACTCTCTCCTCATGAATCGCTCCTTCCAGTTCCGTCACGAATGCGTCCAAATTGATGAACGTCCGATCATATGTATCCTCGATCCGATCAAGAAGGTCATTGAAGAGCTTGTAGTAATCGAGGCCGGAGACCATTTTGTAGAGCGGCGAGTTGCGTGTGAAGATCAGCCGGAGCTTCCGGAAAAGAATAGCTTTGACGATTTCAGCGGCGGTGTAAACCGCGGCCGGCAGGTGCGGGGTGAAAACGAGAACTCCCGTATTTGTGTACGGCAAAAAATCAAGGACGCGGCTGTCGAGTCCGGCTTTGAGGTCGAGGACGACATAGCTGGCTTTGAGTGAATTAATCCCCTCGATCAGCAGGTCGCGGTATTTGTCATGAAAGTTCGTAATTTCATCAATCATCCCCATGGGCGAAGCAACGAAACCGAAAAGCGGGTATTTGTTCTGAGGATCAAGCTTTCTTCCAAGTGGTGTGACGCATCGATCAAGAGGGACGTTTTTTCGAAAATAGTGGTACAGATCATAGTTCACATCCACATCGAGGCTGTTGCGCAGACTCGACGTTCCCAAGTCCAGGTCCACCAGGACCGTCCGGCCATATCGACTGAGATCGATGGCGTAGTTGATGGAAAAAGTGGTTTTCCCAACACCGCCCTTGCCGGAGGATACTGGTATGATGCGCGCCATTGATGAAGTGTGTCTTCTGCCCGCTTACCGGGCTTGCACATCTTAGCGTAGCAACTCTGGCAAAGTCAACATTCGAAGAATTATAAAACGCTACAGATGTAGTAAAAAAATAAGAATCATGGCTCTCAAGAGCCTTGAAGCATCCTGATGGCTGAGCAGCATATTCAGCATTTTTGGTATGCTACACAAGGTACAATGCGCTTAACTGAGCCCACCCAACCCTCGTTTTCACATCCCGCCGAATCCATCAAGATGGAAAGCAGTGATAAAGAAAAAACTCAATGGAAATCTCCCCTCACCGCAAAAATAGCAACCCTGTTTTCAGAGATGACAGGTGGACTGAGTTGCAGAAGAAGATCATTCCATTTTTTCAGGCCGGCTTCCGAACGCCATGGGAGCACCGGATAGCCGACTGAGAGCCGTCTCAGTTCACCCCAATTGACAAGAAGATGGGTGAACCCTTTCTGTATCAACCACTCACGTACTTCAGCGGCTGAGGACGCCCTTTCGATTGGATCAGCGATCAGAGGCCTGTCGTACGCGGTCGGCACGATGAAACGACGCGGGAAAGAATATCCGCGGGTTTCACCTATGAAGAGAACTCGAGCACTCGCTGGAAGAGATCGCGCGGATGCAAAAGCTGCAGCCGGGCTATTAACAAACCCGCTTCGTTCAAACGGCTTCTGGGAACCTGCAACGATCGCAAAAGCATCGACCCTGCGAAGTTCCGATAACGAAAACACCAAGCTGATCACCGAGGCACAACAAAGCGCCAGCCCAGCCGCTACTTTCCCAATCTGGTTGAGGCCACTTGACGCTGCTACGAGCACGAGCAGAGCGGGCAGGCTTGGCGCAAGATACCGCGCCATTCCCAGACTGGTGAACTGCCATGCCGCGATCCCGCCAACGACGGCAAGCGCCAGGACCCAATAGCCCTTCCGTCTCCCTTGAACCGCAGCAAGCAATGCAGCCAGGAGCAAAGGGCCAAGATAGGATAGATGGGGGACGAGATTGGCCAGCGCTGTGTGCACCATTGAGATCCACCCCACATCCTGATAGATCGGCGATCCAACGTCGATAAAGAATTTGCTAATGCCTTCACAATGTCGCCACCCAAAGGGGGCGAAAGGCTGCCTGAGTAACAATCCATTCTTAAGCCACCAGGGATGGCTGCCGATGACCAACCCACCGATAAGCGAACCAAATGATCGCACCTGGGGCCTCTGTCGAATGAGGATGATGGCCAGGCCGATAAAACTCCATGGAATAGACTGCAAGCGTGCGGAGATTGCGATGCCGAAGAAAAGACCTGCAACTCCAACACTGTGGCCGGGAAGGAATGATAGGGAAAGTCCGATAATAATTCCAAGAATGGCCCAGCCTTCGGGAGATGGCAGAGCTGGAACGAGCGCCAGAGGAGGCAGCAACGGCAGGGTGAAAGCAGCCAGGTCAGCGGCCCATTTGGAAGAGCCGATTTCCTGCGAAACCCCTGAGATTGCCGCCCCTGCCGCAACAAAACTAAGGAGATGAATAAGAGCGGGCACGCGATCCTGCCCAATTGACAAGGGTAGCAAGGAGATGCACTGAAATAAAGGAGGGAAAATCGAATGGAAGTTCTCAGGATGAGGTAAAAAACTCCCATCATTCAAAGCTTGCCATGGAAGCCCGATGTGATACATGAGTGAATCATAAAACAGAAACGGGCGACCGGCTGCAACCGGCAAGAGTAACAGAGAGGAGAGCATCGAAGGCAAGGCCAATCTGAAATTCCACTCCTTTTCCTTCCACTGCCCAGCGAGGGCGGCCATGGCAAAAACAGTGATGAGGGCTATCCTATTCAACCACCCAATTAATCCGATGAATGCAAAGGCGCTTCCGATCGTCCAAAAGCCTAGTAGGAAATCAGCAGGGAGTGTAAGTGAAGAGGGCAGCCGAAAACCACTAAAACTCCGCAGCCGTGCACCGAGCGCTACAGAGACTCCGCTAAAAAGGATAGCCGTCGCCAGCGCTGACAGAATCGATAAAATATTCGTTCCTGGTAGCTCCTCTTTGGCTCCGGTAGTCCTACTCTTCCGAGGTAGCGGCGGCGGCCGCTGCTTCTTTCTGCTTTTTCTTCAAGGCCTGATACTTGTCCCTGCACTGATCAGCCTGAGCGATAAACTCCTTTTTCTTCGCATCGTTTGTCTGAATCTTCGCTTCTTCGCGCAGAAGGAGTCCCTTGTAGATGACCGGTTCGGGATATTCGGAATCGATGGCAATGGCTTTATCGACGGCATCATAGCCGATCTTCAAAGCGTTTATGCGATCCTGCGGGGTGAGATCAGGAGTGCGATAGCTCTTGGACCACGCGACCACGGCGATGGAGTAATATGCTTCTTTGAGCTTGGCCGGATCGCTCTTCAGCAGATCCGCCCGTTTCAGATGCTGCTCAATCGACTTATCAAACTGAGGAATCGGCAAACTTCCGTAGAAATTGGCCAGGTACAAATAGCCCTCCGGATCCTGGGGATTCAGAACGATGCGCTGCTCGTAGCTCTTCACAGCCTCATCAATTTTGCCGTGTTTGGAATAAAAATCGGCCAGCTTATAGTACCCAGCCGGGTCCTGAGGATTATTCTCGATGCGCTTCTTGTAATAGACGAGTGCCTTTTCTTCATTTCCGAGCTTGTCATAGAGATCGGCCAGGGACAGCAAGCAATTGACATTTTGCGGTTCGATTTCAAGCACCTTTTCGAAGGACACGATTGCCTGTTCAGCCCGCATATCGTTCTTTGGATCTTTGATACCAGGCTTATAAAGCGTGAAGTAAGAACTCCCACGATAAAAATGCGCCATCGTGAGGCCCGGATCGGCTTCAATCGCCCTATCGTACATGGCGATGGCCTTTTCGTACTTGTTGTCCTTAAACAACTGGTTGCCCTTATCGAAATAGTATCTTGACGTGAGTGTCTTGCAACCAGCCAATCCCACCAGCAGAATCAGTGTAACGCCCAGGAATCTCTTGCTCATGCTTCCTCCTCCAATGCGACCGGTGACGCGCACTAACTATAGGCGGCGTCTGCCGTTATTGTCAAGCTCGATCAGCGATTTTGAAAGAATGAGTGCATCATCAGTGGGATCTTGATAGTACACAGGCCGCAAGCCGGTTTGAAGAAACCCCTGACCAAGGTAGAGCGCGATGGCTGCCTCATTCGATCGGCGGACTTCCAGAGTTGCTATCTTCGCCGAGGCATGCCGAGCCCCGGCCAGAACATGCTCCAGTAACGCCGCAGCGATATGCCGACGGCGATGAGGAGGCGAAACGGCGATGTTATTGATGTGAAGCTCATCTTCGATGAGCCATGTTGCGATGTAGCCGAGAATTTCGTTGTGATCATCGACTGCCGCAAAAAGGCGACTCGCCGGGCTCTGAGTGAGCTCATATCGGAAGGATTTCGCGGACCAGGGGAGACTATAACTTTGGGATTCAATTGCAAATGCAGCATCAATATCAGATTCCTGCATCGGCCGGATCGTGATGGAATTCAAGAGGCGGTCATCTTCCATTGGTGAAGCACGATGTGATCTCGTCAACCGATCATTTCGATTGGCTCTTTAATTCCGCCTCTGACTTGCGCAAATAAAGAGGCTCCAGGGCTTCAGGACCAATCCCTTGTCCGGCAGTCAGAATCCGAGCGCCCAGCCGGGCGATCTCAGGAGCGACTGCAGAAAGTGAGATGATTTCAGTTTCACTCCCGATAAACGGTCGGCAAAGTTCAGCGCCTGTGCCGGTGAGAATACCGCCACGAGCGAGTTCTGCAACATTCTCAGGCCATCCGGCGGCTGGCGGATGGACGACCTCAAGGCTTTCGCCATAAGATCGGTAGACAGCGTAATAAACCTCTCCCTTTCGCGCATCGATCACCGGCACCAACAACTGATGGGGCTGCTTCTCCAAAACCGAGGCTGCCATGGCTTCCAGGCTCACGACTCCGGCACATCGCCGGCCACTGGCAGCGGCCAACCCCTTCGCCGTGGCGATCCCGATGCGAAGCCCTGTGAAGGATCCAGGTCCGATAGCAACGGCATAACCTTCAATGTCACTCTTCTTGACGCCAGCTGCGCGCAAAACTCTGTCGCACGCCCGCAGAAGCCACACCGAATGCGATTCCCCGCGGCTGGCTTCTATTCCCAAAACGATACCCTTATGAGCAAGGGCAACGGATCCGTGTTGAGTCGATGTGTCGATCGCAAGAACCATCATTCATGTGAAAACTAGCATGTCGCCAGGGTGCAGTCAAAAGAGTCGCCTGTGAGGAAATCATTCGTCATGGACTCAATGGATATGATAATATTCATCCCAGGTATGAAGAAAGTTTACTTTCTTTTAGTGATTCTGTTCATCTGCCCATCGCATGCTTACACGATGAATTTTATCGAGTGGCTGGATTCGATTGCACAAACATCTGTGCTGAGGCATGGAAGCCTGGTGCTCTTCGAACGGCCTCAAGGAGTGCCGCTGAGAATCCATCAACTCGAAAGAGTTGAGCCTGATACAGCTTTGTCTGACGGCGAGTATGTTTACAGTTTTGGGGAATATTCCGAGGCCGTGAGTGTCGAAACCGTGGACCCGTTGACCGGGCTTCCTTACATGCTGCTAGTTTCCGCTAATCTCCCACGAAAGATTCTCGCGGCACAGCTTTTGGTGATGGGAGCCGATGGTCAACTACTCGTGGTCCGTGAAAATTTGACCATGACTCCTCGGCTCTTCTCCGCCACCGTTCATGATCTCGACCCCGGCACTCTTTCGAACCAGTCATTCAAAATGTACGATGGGCGGGAGATACGCACCACTAGGGATCTCGGCAACCCCAGCGTATTCGCTCCCGTGAGTGATGAGAACAACCGGTATCTCTCCCCACCCGGAACGAACGGCTTTCAGGCTCAGATGGCCTATTATCACCTTTCACACGTTCGCGATCGCCTCGAATCGCTTGGCATTGAAGTGCCATCCGGAAAAACGGCGCCTGTTTTTGTCAATGTTGCCGGGTTGACTCACGGGGTCTATCAGCGTCGGGCACCCTATCTGCTCGCATTTGGAAAACGGGAAGCAGCTGATGCGGACCTTCTCTGCCATGAATATGGTCATGCCATCGTGGATAGGCTCAACGCCCCGCTCATGCTGGAAGGGGAAAGCCAATTTGCAGCGGCTGTTCATGAGGCGTTCGGTGATTTTCTCGCCTACGCGATGAATGGAAATGCGAGCATCGGCGAGTGGGGTAGCGACAGGCCTCGGATGATCAACGGACATCTGCACTACCCAGAGGACTGCATCGACCTCAAGCTCGGGAGGTTCGAACCACATCTGGCGAGTCGAATCGTGTCCGGCGCATTTTTTGAGACGGCTCAGATCATTGGCCGGCTATCGGCACTGAAGCTATTTGCCGAAACCATTTCCCATCTACCGCCGGCGCCGACATTTTTTGATGTGCGGGTTGCAGCAATCGAGGCTGCGGGGACCAGGAGATCACTGGTCGATGCGCTGGCCAGGATATTTGCAGCGCGCGGAATCGATGAAGAAGCACGCGACAACGACTCCGCTGTGTTTTCCGGTGACAAGATTGAGCTGCACGACGGGCGAGGCCGCGAAAGCGATCTGTTCGAAAATCGCGGTCAGATTGAAGTCATCGTGGAAGGTCAGATCCGCTTCTCGCACTCTGGATACAATCTACTAAGCGATCTGGAACTTTCCGGCCCGCCGGGATACGAGCACACAGTGGTCCTCCTTAATGGGCATTGGCCGGCAGTTGATGGGCAAACTGTCGCGCCTCTCGGTCGGCTTCTTCTGCGTGATGCGCCGCCTGGTGCCTACCAGCTGCGAGCCCGTGTCAAGGTCGGCGGAAACAACCGGACGTCTTACTTCTATCGAAATTTCACAATCCGGTAGACACCCTTCTCATTCGATGGCGCTACTCGAACCAAGGCGCGTACGTCTCCTATGGCAGAATCTTGATAAAGGCCATTGCAGCTTCGGGCACCTTAGGCGCTTCCTGCCGGAAAAGCAGAGTCTCCGGTGAAAGCTCGGCCCCGTAAAATTCCCTGACGGCCTTTTCGTCGGGTGTGATGCTGGCACCTTCCAACGAGATCCCGGCAAAAAGCCCCTTCGCTCGTGAATAGGCATAAATATCGGCGTTGAGCCGGATGTCGGTGGAGGCGCTGGCAGTACGGCCAACCGGACCGGCGGCGGCGCTGACATCGGCGCCGATCGTGAACTCGCTCTTGAGGAGTGATTTGGCCCCTTTTTCACTCATGATAAAAAGAACCAGATCGGTTGTCTGGGCACCGATTTGAAAACCGAGACTCCCACCTGAAACGGTCAAAAACGCAATAGGGCTCCATCTCCCCTCGGCATTGCGGCAGCTGACGATTCCTCGTCCATGTCGGCCACCAACAACAAAGGCCGCTTTCACAACATGGGGTATCACGGCCACACAACGGCAACCCTTCAGGAGAGAATCCGGAACTCCCTTATCGGGGGTATTGGTCAGTTCCTGGTAAACCTCTTTGGAATTGTAGATTCTGTCTGTGAGCGTATCATCGGCGAGCATCAACGGCGCGAAAACTAGGATCATCCCAAGGCCGATCCAGCATCGAGCACCAACCAACGTCGATTTCATAATCATCATCCTCCTTGCAATCAATACACCATTTCATTCCATTATTGTCCCTCGGACCATCAGAAGCAACTGCTTATTGACTCTTGGCAAGGCGGCAGCCGAGCGCGATCGAATAGAACTTGGATTCCTCTGAATCGGCCCGACTCGTGAGAACGCATGGCGCCGTTGTGCCGACGACAGCCGCAGCCAGGCGCCCGCCGGCCAATAGCGTCGCCGCCTTGTAAAACACGTTGCCCGATTCAATATTCGGGAAGATCAAGACATCTGCATCCCCGTTAACGGACGATGTCAGTTCCTTGATCCGGCACGCATCAGGCGAGAGGGCAACATCGAGAGCGAGAGGTCCGTCGATGATGGCTCCTTTAATCTGGCCCCGCTCTCCCATTTTCGCGATGATCGCCGCATCCATTGTCGCCGGCATTTTATCACTCACCTTCTCGCTCGCAGCCAGAATCGCCACCTTAGGTTTGTCGATCCCGAAACTTCGTGCCCCCTCAACAGCATACTCAACAATTTTTATCTTCGTCGGCAGATCGGGCGCTGGAATGATTGCAACATCGCTGACAAAAAGCAGTTTCCCATGAGTCTTTTGAAATGCAGGAATCTCTAAAACTGTCAGGTGCGTCAGCACATTTCCCTTCGACAACAATCCCTTTTCCTTGTCCAGGATCAGATGCATGTATTTCTCCGTCCCGATCAGACCTTTCATCAAGACATCCGCACTTCCATCCCGTACCATGTCCCGGGCGATCGTGCCGGCTTTGACATCATCCTTTTCATCGACAATCTGGAAAACATGCACGTCAATGCCGTTCTCTATGCACAACGCCTCGATCCGTCCCTTGTCTCCCACCAGGATGACATTTGCGATGTCCTCTTTCGCGGCACGTGCTGCTGCTATGATTGAATGCGGATCATGCCCCGCCGCAATGGCGATTCTCTTGGACGGCGATCCCTTCAGCTGTCCGATCAATTGATCCAGAGTCCGAATCACTTCCATCAATATCCCTCCTCGTGCATGAATAGGCGACCCAAATGCCATCAACATTCACCATGATCACGAAAGCGCCGCCGAGTCTTCACTTGTGTACTCGCGCGCCATTTCTTTGTTGTTCAGGACGCGAAGTGCGCCCTTGACAAGGGCGAACATTTCGTTTTCGCCGGGATACACAGTGACTCCGCATCCAACGGCTGTTACCAACTCCTTAATTCTCTCCACGAGCATGGACGATCGCGCCATCCCACCTGTCAATAGGATCTGATCCACACGTTCACCCTCAAACGCCGGAATCAAGGATGCGATTTCCTTGGCCATTCGATAGGCCATGGCTTCGAAGACCTCGGCTGCTTCCGTGTCACCTTCCACGATTCTCCGCTCGACTTCCCGTAGATCCGCAGTCCCCAACAAATCAATCAGACCTCCTCGTCCTTTGTTCAACTTCTTCAATTCAGCAAAGGTGTATTTCCCCGAGAAGCACAGATCAATCAGTTGTCCGGTCGGAAGCGATCCTGACCGTTGAGGCGTGAATGGGCCTTCCCCATCCAGTGCGTTATTCACATCGACGTAGCGACCCTTTTTGTGAGCGCCAACCGAAATGCCGCCGCCCATATGTCCGACGATGAAGTTCATCTTCTCGTAAAAGGTTTCGTGTTCCTCAGCATACCGCCGTGCCGTTGCAATTTGATTGAGTGCATGGCTGATGACTTTTCTGCGGATGGCCTTGATCCCCGCGATTTTCACGCGTGTTGGAACTTCGTCAACCACAACTGGGTCCACAATGTATGCGGGCTTCGCGGTGCCTGTGACGAGCTCGTGTGCGATCAATCCGCCGAGATTGGAGGCATGTTCTCCGCGTTTCCCGGCGCGCAAATCGGTGAGCATCTCATTTCCTACCAAATACGTCCCGTGAGGAATGGGATGGAGCAATCCGCCGCGTGCCGATACGGCATCGATGTCAGCCACCGTCAGTTCTCTCGTTTCCAGAGCCTTTAACACGGTTTCCTTTCGGAATCCAAACTGCTCCGTAATGCTCTTCCCTTCGAATGGCAGCAATTCATCAGCCGAATGCAGCAACTCGGTGGTGAAGTTCTCCTCTTCACCATCGTACACACTGATTTTCGTCGATGTTGACCCCGGGTTGATCGCCAACACGCGGTACCGGCGAAAAAATGTATCATGCGGTGTCCGCTTCCATTTTCCATATTGGTGCATCCGTAAGACCGATGCCTTCACTGTCAGGCGAATATCCTCCGGCGTTGTATCCATAGCCAGATCGACGCCCTGGAAATCGACGCCAAATAATACGGAAAATTTCTTCGCCGCCGGAAAGCGTGTTGCATGAAGGTGGTACAGCAGATTCCCCATATCCAGATTCGGGCAGATGATGACGGTCGGCCCACCCCATTCGGAGTCTTCTCCCTGGTGATAGTACATGGCCGAACGGCGAGACAACGCCACGCTGACTTTGACTTCACCCTGGATATTAATCGACCGGTATCTTTCACTGCGGCTGATCCGATCAGCCAGGACGTCAGGTATCAATTCCGATGCTTTTCGGACAAGGTCCGGCGAGGGTCCTTCATCGGATCCGCGATTTGAATAGGACACGACAGCACCGCGGATTTCCGGGAGGATTTCCGGCGGAATCAAGTCACGGGCAATTGAACAGGTCCCGACCGCCACCTGCGCCAGAACTTCCGGGGTCATTGTTGCATTAACACCAACGTCACCGAAGACAACGATGTTGTGCGGGAAAATATCGTCCGGATGATCGTCCGGCAGCACGAAAATTCCAGCTTCGCAACAGAATCCTTCCTTGGCCAGCATGCTCAGCATCGGGCGAAAATAATCCCTCGGTTCATGTGACGCGCCCCCGACCACCGTGTCCGCATGCCCCTGTCTGACAGCGCAGATGCCGAAATGCACAGGTTCGACGACGTACCGCCGGGCCTGTTCGAGGTCTATCTCGTGCCCTTTCTCGCGGCAGTGAGCCAGATAAGCATCGGCAAACTCCTCAATCAAATCCTTTCGTTCAGAAATCTCCACAAAAGCACTTTCAGATAATGCGAATTCCAACCGGTTGGCATCCACATGACTCAGGAGCCGCGTTGCCAGTTCCCGCACCCTGGCCTCCGGCGCCAGAAACACCGGCCGAAGAAAGCGCACCAGATAGCAGGCGGCTTCCACGATCCGCGCATCCATTGCCTCCGTGAAAATCACGGTTGGCCGATTGCGGGGCTCGGAGAGTATCTGTTGATCGAGTAATCCTTCAATGTCGAACATGAATCCGCCTCTCAAAATATTGCCACCAGACAGACAAATAGCGCCAGGATATGGTACCGCCGACACGGGGCGAAGGAACGATCGCTTTCCGACTCGCTTTCTGCATCGTCGGGCGATGCAATGGTCTCCTGTGATCATTCATTATGACTGCAAACATATGCAGGGATTTCCCGCCGTTCTTTCCCGCGCCATTTTAACACCCAATGTCGGATGATCAGGGCTCTTAGCAATCAACCCAGTATCACGCCGTGAATTTAAGATGCCTGTCTCACCTTGTCAAGCACGCTTTTTATAGACCGATCCCAGCCACTCTCATCCACTGGATCGCACATCTTTGATTTAAGGGCGACGAGAGCTCAGAGAAAAACAAGATCAAGTCAAAGTCGGCAATAATAAGCTGATTTTGCATAGAAAGTGGAAAACAAAAAAAATAAAACTAGAAGCGTTTTGATTGAGGGGTTCCTCATAATTATTTTCTGAGACTTCATCGTTCAAAATTTCCTGATGAGGCATCGACTTGACCATGACGTTGCCCTGCAGAGAAAATAAAAGGTAATGTCCCGCTTCATTCCGCCCTCAGCTCAAACTCCTCGCGCTCATCTCTCATCCACATCGATTCCCACGAAATACACACCATCGGATCGGTGCCGCAAACAGAATAGGCACTTTGGCAGATTTTTCGATGCCGATGTGCAAACGTCCAGACGTTCCGGCGAGAATCAGAGAGCCAGGAGTTGATACGCAACCAGCCGCGGTGTTAGGCTGTATCCGTGTTGTGGCGAAGGGAGGCCGTCGGATCCGGTTTGTCATGAGCATCATCTCAAGTTTTGAGACCGGTCGTTCACGGATTGCCACCAACATAAGTGCGGAAGGCACTCTGTATTAATAGTGCATTTATTCGAGGAGGATCCCGCTATGGCAGATTTCGAGTATCATGATCCGTTCCCGATCGGGAAGGATCAGACCAAGTATCGCCTAATCACCAAAGACCATGTTTCACTCACCAACTTTGATGGCGCACACATCCTCAAGGTTGATCCCGCGGCGCTGGCCCTGCTGGCAAACGAGGCCATGCGCGATGTTTCGTACCTTTTGCGTCCGTCGCATCTTGAGCAACTGGCTGCCATTCTGACAGACCCGGAGGCGACTCCCAACGACCGCTGCGTCGCGATCGCTCTGCTGCGGAATGCCGAAGTCTCCGCCAAGTTTGTCCTCCCCAACTGCCAGGACACCGGCACCGCGACAATTGTCGCTAAGAAAGGACAGAAGGTCTGGACAGGCATCAACGACGCTGAGTACTTGACGAAGGGCGTTTTCAAAACCTATACAGAAGAGAACCTCAGGTACTCCCAAACAGCCGCTCTGAACATGTACGATGAAGCCAACACCGGCAATAATCTCCCGGCCCAGATCGATATCTATGCGACGGATGGCATGGAATACAATTTTCTCTTTATTGCCAAGGGCGGTGGGTCGGCCAACAAATCCAGCCTCTTTCAAGAAACCAAGGCTCTCCTCACGCCCGATAAGCTGGAAAAATTCCTGACCGAGAAGATGAAGGCTCTTGGGACGGCCGCATGCCCGCCCTATCATCTTGCATTCGTCGTCGGCGGCACATCGGCAGAGGCCTGCTTGAAAACAGTGAAGCTCGCATCGACCGGCTATTTTGATAACCTGCCGACGAGCGGCAACAGGCACGGACAGGCATTTCGCGATCTGGACATGGAAAAACGGCTTCTTACCGCGGCATGCAAATCCGGATACGGCGCTCAGTTCGGAGGCAAGCATTTCGCACTTGATGTCCGTGTCATTCGGCTCCCGCGGCATGGAGCGTCCTGCCCTGTGGGCATGGGCGTTTCGTGTGTGGCCGATCGTAATGTCAAAGCTAAAATCAATCAGGATGGGATCTGGTTGGAAGAGCTGGAGCGAAATCCCGGCCGCTTCATCCCGGAAAAATATCGCGGGAAGCATGATCATGGCATCGTCAAGATCGATCTCGACCGGCCTATGAAAGACATACTCGCCGAGTTGACCAAGCATCCGATCAAGACGCAGCTATCTCTCAACGGCACGATCATCGTCGCACGAGATATTGCGCATGCCAAAATCAAAGAGCGCCTGGACAAGGGCGAAGGCATGCCCCAATACTTGAAAGACCATCCGGTTTATTATGCAGGCCCTGCAAAGACACCGAAGGGGATGCCATCTGGATCCTTCGGACCGACAACAGCCGGCCGGATGGATTCCTATGTCGATCTTTTCCAATCACACGGTGGATCCCTCATAATGATCGCCAAGGGCAATCGCAGCAAAGCCGTGACCGATGCATGCAAGAAATTTGGTGGATTCTACTTGGGATCAATCGGAGGCCCCGCTGCGCTTCTGGCTGAAGAGAATATCAAAAAGGTGGAAGTAATCGAGTATCCTGAGCTCGGCATGGAAGCCGTCTACCGAATCGAAGTCATCGATTTCCCGGCATTCATCCTCGTCGATGACAAAGGGAACGATTTCTTCCAGCAGTTGTGTTGATTTCAAAGAAGAGGAGGCCGCTGATTTTGTGTGCGGCCTCCTTGATTTCAAAGCCGGCTTCACATAGAGTGAGTGTGACAGGGTAGATGGTTAGCCTGTGGAGATGATGCTATCTGAGGTTGCCCCGGTACGATTGATTGCAGGAAAGTGGTGAGCAGCAATACTCAGAAATCGCAAGTGCAGCGCGAAAGCGCGATGACTCCAACAAAGGGAGATATCGTCTCGCCTCTCGTGCCACGGTTTCAGTATGCACTTTCTCACCCATTGCGGCAGGCAGCCGCGGGGTACGCGTTACTGATTGAGAGGGAACGTTCTGCGGTAGCAGCGACCCCCTCTGAAGCCGATGGACCGGCAGATTCGGAAGAAACCAGTTCACCGGAATGTGCGGTCATCGAAACACTTCAGAAACCTGTGATCATACTCGTCGGCCATTTCGGCAGCGGAAAAAGCGAGATTGCAATCAATCTGGCTTGCCGGTTCCGAGCTGGAGGCGAAGCTGTCGCACTGGTTGATCTCGATCTTGTAAAGCCGTATTTCCGCAGCCGTATCGCCCGCGATGAACTGGATGCGCGCGGCATTCGCCTCGTCGTTCCGCAGGGCGACCATTTCTATGCCGATTTGCCGATTGTCGTTCCCGAGATCCGCGGCGCACTCAGCAAAGCGGCGACAACCGGGCGAGTCATCGTCGATATGGGTGGCGATGATACCGGGGCTCGCGTCATCGGCAGCCTGGGCGCGGTCGTCGAATCGCACCGCACCGATGTGTTGTTTGTGGTCAACACCAACCGGCCATTCGCAGAAAATCCTCCAGCCATCATAAAAATGCTCCACGAAATCGAAACCGCGACTCGTCTGAAGGTCACAGGACTTGTTTCCAACTCGCATTTGATGGAAGAGACAACGCCGGAAGTGATTTCGGAAGGAATCGGGATAGCGCGATTGGTATCCGATTCAACAGGGATTCCTATCCGGTTCTATGCAGCACTAAACCGATTGCAATCGGGGATTGCTTCATGCCGGAATTTAGCAGGCTCATATCCACTGCTACCGTTAGAGCGCCGCATCTTGCCTTTTTTTGCAGCACGTCCTTCGGGAAGCCGGCGCCGATCGGTTGTGATTTAGAGAAAGGAGAAACGAGTGCCCAAACCTATCATCGAAAAAGACCGGTGCAAGGGATGCGAATTATGCATTTCCGCTTGCCCGGAAAAAGTCCTGGCCTTGTCCCAGGAGATTAATGCAAAGGGTTACTTCTTCCCAGTCATCGTGCAGCCGGATGCATGCACCGGTTGCCGCTATTGCCTCATTATGTGCCCTGATACAGCCATACAGGTCGAGAACAAGGGAAAGACCACCGCGCGTTCGGTTGCTCTGACACAGAAGCCTTTCAGTTACTGTCCAGGATGTACGCATGGCGTGATTCATCGACTTGTAGCTGAAGCCATCGAAGGCCTCGGTGTACAGGATCGGACCGTCGGCATTGCGCCGGTCGGATGTTCCGTGCTCGCGTATGAATTCTTCGCCTGTGACATGCAACAGGCATCGCACGGGCGTGCGATGGCCGTCGCAACAGGCATCAAACGCGGCCGCCCGGATCTCACCGTTTTCACCTACCAGGGCGACGGCGATTTGGCATCAATCGGGATGGCTGAAACGGTGCATGCCGCCAATCGCGGCGAAAAGATCACCGTGATCTTCGTGAACAACGCCATCTACGGGATGACGGGTGGTCAGATGGCTCCGACAACACTTCCAGGGCAAGTCGCATCAACGTGCCCCACTGGACGGGATGTGAAACTGGCCGGCTACCCCATTCGTGTCGTAGAGCTCCTTAAGGAACTGAAGACACCGGCCTATCTCACACGCGTTTCGGTTCACGATCCTAAAGCGATACTCGCCGCCAAGAAGAGCATCCGCAAAGCATTCGAATATCAGTTAAAGGGCACGTGCTTTTCCCTTGTCGAGGTTCTCTCGACATGCCCCACAAACTGGGGACAGACACCCAAGGAGGCATGCGACTGGTTAAAAGACAACATGATACCGTACTACCCGATAAGGGAATTTAAAATCCCCGAGGCGGAGGAGGGGGATGCGCATGTACAATGAAATCGTCATGGCGGGATTTGGAGGACAGGGCGTCCTCCTGATTGGGAAACTGCTGGCATATGCTGGTATGAAATCCGGTCTGGAAGTGACATGGATGCCTTCATACGGCCCTGAGATGCGAGGCGGCACTTGTAATTGTACGGTCGTTCTCTCCGATCGCCAGATTGGTTCTCCCATCTCGCAACATCCTCACGGACTCATCGTGCTGAACCTTCCATCACTCGATAAATTTGAAAACTCGGTCCGCAAAGATGGAGTCATCATCGTTAATACATCTCTCATCAACCGCATGCCTCACCGCACGGATATTACGGCCGTGCCGGTACCGAGTAATGAAGTGGCCTTGGAAGCCGGAAGCAACAAAGCCGCCAATATGGTGGCGCTCGGCGCGTTTCTCGGAGCCACAGGCTTGTTGGAAATGACCAGCATCAGGGAAGTCCTCGAAGAGACTTTCGCCGCCAAACCAAAGCTGATATCGATTAATCACGCCTGTCTGAGCAAGGGCTACGAGATCGGTCTGGCACGTAAACCGGCACAGGCCGCACAATAAGGAGCAGAGAGATATGGCAAAGAAGCTCATGAAAGGTTGCGAAGCAATCGGCGAGGCCGCAATTCAAGCGGGCTGCCGGCTCTTCTTCGGCTATCCGATCACACCCCAGAACGAAATCCCCGAATATATGTCCGCACGATTGCCGCAGGTTGGTGGCACTTTTGTTCAAGCTGAGAGCGAAGTGGCAGCCATCAACATGCTTTATGGAGCCGCTGGTGCAGGTTGTCGCGCCTTCACATCCTCCTCCAGCCCCGGCATCAGCCTCATGATGGAAGGGATCTCATACATTGCCGGTGCTGAACTCCCGGTCGTCCTCGTCAACATCATGCGCGGCGGACCTGGACTCGGCGGCATCCTCCCCTCACAATCGGATTACTTTCAGGCGACCAAGGGCGGCGGTCACGGTGATTATCGCCTGCTGGTTCTCGCACCCTCGACCGTTCAAGAAGCCGCTGATCTGATGATCGACGCCTTCGATATGGCCGATCAATATCGCAACCCCGTCATGATCCTGGGGGATGGCCTCATCGGTCAAATGATGGAGCCGGTGGAATTCAAGCGTGGTATCAAGCCCGAAGATCTTCCACACAAGTCGTGGGCGACGACTGGAGCCAAAGGGCGCAAGCCGAATATCATCAACTCACTCCATCTCAATCCGGAAGAGCTGGAACGACATAACTGGGACCTTTACAAGAAGTATCAGCAGATGCAGAAAGAGGTCCGCCACGATACGTATAACACGGGTGAGAACGTCGATGTTCTTATCGTGGCCTATGGCACGGTTGCCCGCATCGCTCGAACAGCCATCGATAGCCTGACTCCAAAAGGTCATAAGGTCGGGCTGTTCCGCCCAATAACCCTGTACCCGTTCCCCTCGGAGGCCCTCATCGCTGCCGCTCAAAAGGCCAAGAAGGTTCTTGTTGCTGAACTCTCCACAGGTCAAATGGTTGAAGATGTTCGTTCACATATCGCGCATCTCCGCCCTGTCGATTTCTACGGCCGTGCGGGAGGGATGGTCATGGGCGCGGAGGAACTTGCCGATCGTGTCGAAAAGCTGATAGCCGGATAGAGCAGAGAGGATGAAACAATGAGCACTCGGGATGCGATTTTTGAAATCGTCAGAAAAGCCTACCAGATTGAGAGCAACGGCCATACCTTTTATTCGATGACTGCTCAGCGGGCCGATAAGCCGGCAGTGCGGGAACTCTTCGAAAAGCTGGCGGATGATGAAGTTCAGCACCAGGCATTCTTGCGCGATGTCGCAAAGAGCTACGATCAAAAAGGTGCCGCTGCATTCGCGATGAACTTCAGGATTCCGGAAATGCAGAAGATCCTTGAAATGGTATTCACCAAGAGGTTTCGGGAACAGGCAGCAGGCGCTGAATTCGAAATGTCAGTGCTCTCGATCGGGATGACCCTGGAAAATAACGCCATTGCCTACTTTTCTCAAGCGGCGACCGATGCCGCTGAAAAGGAGATCAAAGGCTTCTATCAGTTCCTCGCTGACTGGGAAAAGCAACATTTCGAAGCACTCCAAAACCTCTACAACAGCGTCCGCCAGGACTTCTGGCAGGGCGGTTCGTTCTCTCCATTTTAGAGATGCCAATCATTAATAATCCGCTCTCAGTATTCAGTAGATAATGCTGAGAGCGGCTTGCTCACAGCCCGGCGACTTCTGAACCAATCGTTGGTCGTGATCGAGGTGCTACGCTGGAGTGCCGGGCGCGGGCTTTTTCCGGCGTGGTTTGCCGGCGCCTTTTTCTTGAGGCTTTTCGTTATGACTCGGCGCGGCTTCCGGTACGGGCATACCGCGCGCTTCGAGCATACTGATGATTTTTTGGGGCAGTTGAAATTCTTCACCCAGAAAAACTGAACGTGCCGTCGAATTGGATGCGATTTCGAGTGGAGTGCCTTCGATAAGAATCTTTCCGTCAGCGACGATATAGGCTCGATCGCACACCTCGAAAAGATCATGGACGTTATGATCCGTGATGACGACACCGATACCTTTGGCTCTCAATTGAATAGCAATCTGCTGAATTTCGGCGATTGTTATCGGTTCAACCCCCGCGAATGGCTCGTCCAGCATCAAAAACTTCGGCTCCAGCACAAGCGCACGGAGGACTTCCAGCTTGCGGCTCTCCCCACCGGAAAGAGTATAGGCAGGGGCTTTGCGAACGTATTCCAGTCCGAGCTCAGCCAGGAGCTCATCAGCTCGCCGGTTGCGATCGGCGCGGCTCAGATGGCGCTCTTGAAGAACGAGGAGCAGGTTTTCTTCGACAGTGAGTTTGCGAAACGTCGATCGCTCCTGAGGGAGATAGGAGATGCCTAACAACGCGCGCTTGTGAGAGGGGTATTCCGTGATGTCGATCTCATCCAGACGTATAGTGCCGCCATCAGGCTTGAGTTGACCTGCTATCATCGAAAAAGTCGTTGTCTTGCCGGCGCCGTTCCGACCGAGCAGACCAAGAATCTCTCCGGTGCGGATCGACAGGTTGACACGATCGACGACGGCCCGCCTCCCGAATCTCTTGACAAGATCAGTTGCCGTCAGACAGGTCATAGACAACTCCTCTGTAATTTTGCGCTGAGCCTAGACTGTCGTGAGGTTAAAAAGACGGTTGAGATGACGGAATTCTTGGCAGTGGAACTGCCGGAACGGTCACATCTTTGAATCAGCAATTTCTAATGTACGGATTGCAATCCGCCGCGATCATAATCCGCTTCCATGATTCCTCTCCGCCGGCGTGGCTGAGGACACCCTCGGGCTGTCGGCGACTTCGCTCGTGCGGCAGACAGGGAACCACTTGCGGCGTCTCTGCCCTATCCCTTATTCGATTTTATCTGATTCGAGTGCGGGCTTCTTCGATTTTTTGCTGCAGGCCCTCAAGGGTTTTATTCTTCTCCTGGTAGATACGTTCGAGCTCCTTCTGAGCCTGTTCCTTCTTCGCTCCATTCAGCGCAACCGCCTCACACAGGATAGAAATCGCCTCGACGGATTTGCCGGTCTTGGAATAGCAGATTCCAAGAAAGTACGCGATGGCCGGGTTTCTGGCAATCGAGTATGCAGTTTTCAAAGGTTCCACCGCTCCAGCGCAATCTTTTCTTTCGATCGCTACCAACCCCTTGACGAAGCTGTTGACATACAGCGCTCTCTTTTCCAGCTTCTCACATTCGCTCTTCCATGTGTCGGCCGAAACACCTTTTGGAGGTTGTTGGCCGGCCTTTTTATCAATCACCACCAGAGCATGCTCAGAGTATCCAATCGATTTTTGATGAGTTTCCGGTCTGACGGAATAAACATTAGCGAGGGCCAGGAGTATATCGATACTATCTGGATCTGCCCTGAGCGTTTCTTCGCCATATTGAATCACCTTGGAGGACTGATTCAACTGGGCGAAAGTCAGCGTCGCCAGGTAATTGACAGTCGTCTTATAGTATCCGGACGGGTAGGTCATCAGATACGTTTCCAGGAGCTGAACGCGCCTAGCGGGATCCTTTTCACCCTCAGCCTGAGCATATAGGGTGGCTTCTTCGCCGCTGATTTCCAGCGCCATCAGCTTAGCCCCACCGACGGCCAGCGCCAGGAGCCACATGACCAAAATTATAGTTGTTTTCTTCATCGAAATCGGCCTCCTCCTCGAAAATAAGCGTACACGAATCTAACCTCAGTCTACAGTGCTGTCAAATAGAAAAAATAAATATTTGTGATGAATGTGGAAAAATGCGGGACAGAGCGCGATTTGTTTCATCATGAATTGGATGCTGGCGCTTGACACGAAAAGATCAAATGGAATGATTGAGCCAAGGACTCTGCTGATTTCGTTAACCCCATCCTATGAAAAATTAAGAAAAACTTCATCGGACGATTTTGCAGGCCTGGGCGAGCACAAGAGAGAGAATAACAGCTCGATGGGGCGAAAACCGGTTGTGTGCCCATAAAGGGTCTTCCGGCCGGGCGATGGTTGGACGATTTAAAATGAGGCATCTTTTGATGGCAACGACATCTAATTGAAAATCTCCTTCACCTTTTCGAAGACATTTTTCTGATCGCCCTGTTCTTCACAGAGACGCGCAAGCTCTTGAAGGAGTTTTTTCTGTTCCCGATTAAGATGCCTCGGAACAACGACATTCACTGTCACATACTGGTCACCACGTCCAAAGGCATCCAGGCTGGGTACTCCTTTTCCTTCGAGTCGGAAGACGGTGCCCGTCTGCGTGCCTTCGGGGACTTTGACTGTTTCTTCTCCGAACAGCGTCGGCACCTTGATGGTATCCCCTAACGCTGCCTGAGCGTAGCTGATCGGCACGTTACAGTAGATATTGCTTTCCTCGCGCCTGAAAAACTCGTGCTCTTTGATATGAATGAAAACGTACAAATCACCCCGATGGCCGCCTTCTGGTCCGGCATCGCCTTCACTCTGCAATCGGAGCCGGCTCCCGTTATCAACGCCGGCTGGTATTTTTAGGTTGAAAGCTCGTTCTTTTCGTAGCCGGCCTTCACCCCGACAGCTCTTACAAGCGTCTTTTACGACACGTCCTTCGCCGCCGCATGTGGAACATGTGCGGCTAATTGAGAAAAATCCCTGCTGAAATCGAACTTGACCTCGTCCATGGCATGTCGGGCAGTTGGTTCGATGGCCGCTGGACGAGCCGGTTCCTCCACACTCACCGCAAGTTTCCGACCGCGGCACCTTGACTTTGGTTTCCGTCCCCAACGCCGCCTGTTCGAAAGTGATTTCCAGATCAAACCGAAGATCCTGGCCGCGTTGTGCTCCCCGTCTCCGCCTTTGGCCGAAAATATCGCCGAAGCCAAAAAAGTCCCCGAGGATGTCTTCAAAACCGGTGAAGACCGTCGGATCAAATCCGCCGAATCCGCCAGCCGCCGGCCCTTGGTGGCCATATGTATCATACATCCGCCGCTTTTCAGGATCGCCGAGAACACTATAGGCTTCTGCCGCCTCCTTGAATTGTTCCTCAGCCGAATGATCGCCTGGATTTTTATCCGGGTGATATTTGACGGCCAGCTTTCGATAGGCGCTCTTGATATCCGACTCACCGGCGTTTCGTGGAACGCCGAGTACCTCATAATAATCCCGCTTACTCACGTCGTCGTTTGCTCCTCACTAACATTCTCTTGCTGCCGGCTGATTACATCAGCAATCCACTGCCGGCGCACACCATGTGCTTTTTCATGACTGCTTCTGCTCGGTCGGCGCCGGCTCCGCCGGCTTACCCTGCTGCTTCTGTTGGGCACCGAACATTTCCATGAGCGAGTTACTGATGGCTCGCGCGGCCAACTCGAGGTGATCATGGGCGATCTTCAGTTCAGAAGGATCCGTTTTCGTGACAACCTTTTTGGCCTCCTCCATCGCCGCTTCGAACGTCCGGCGATCTTCGGCTTTCAGAAGATTCTGGACCTCGTTGAAGGACGCTTGCGAAGAGGCAATGAGGCTTTCGAGCCTCGTCTGCCACTTGATCATCTCCTTGCGTGCCTTGTCCTCGTCGGAGAACTCCCGAGCCGATTCAATCATTCGCTGGATCTCGGTCTCAGTCAGCCCGCTACTCGCGGAAATCTGTATTTCCTGCTTGTTCCCCGATGCCCGATCCACGGCCGTCACATCAACGATCCCGTTTGCATCAATAGTAAAGGTGACGTCAATGTGAGGCGTACCGGCAGGAGATTCCGGAATGCCGGTCAGCATAAACACGCCCAATGATTTATTCATCTCGGCGATCTCGCGTTCCCCTTGCAGCACATGGACACGGACCATTTTCTGATTGTCCTGGACAGTTGTAAATGTCATTGATTTGTTCGTGGGAATGGGTGTGTTGCGTTCAATAACCTTGGTGAACGTGCCTCCCTTGGTTTCGATGCCGAGAGACAACGAAGCGACATCCATCAGGATGAGGTCTTGAACTTCTCCCTTGATGATGCTCCCCTGTATCGCCGCACCAATGGCGACTACTTCATCAGGATTGATGGAGTTATTCGGTATCTTTCCGAAAATTTTCTCGACAACAGAGGCGACTTTCGGCATGCGAGTCTGCCCGCCAACCAGCAGCACCGTATCGATCTGATCCGGTGCCAGCTTGGCATCCTTCAATGCCTGTTCGCACGGTCCGCGGGTCCGTTCCAGGAGTTCATCGCAAAGCTGTTCTAGTTTGCTGCGAGAGAGCTTGGTGACCAGATGTTTTGGTCCGGTCTTGTCACCGGAGATGAAGGGAAGGTTGACTTCAGTTTCGACAGCGGTTGAAAGCTCACATTTGGCCTTTTCGGAAGCCTCCTTGACCCGCTGGAGCGCCATCTTGTCGTTGTGCAGGTCGATGTTCGTCGTATGCTTGAACTCCTCGATGAGATGTTCCATGATCCGCTGATCGAAGTCCTCGCCACCGAGGTACGTATCGCCCGATGTCGAAAGAACCTTGAACACGCCCTCCTGAAGCTCCAGTATCGAAATATCAAATGTCCCGCCGCCGAGATCGAAAACGGCAATTGTTTCGGCTTTCTGCTTGTTGAGGCCATAGGCCAAGGCTGCGGCCGTCGGCTCGTTGATGATCCGCAGCACTTCGAGCCCGGCGATAATGCCTGCATCACGCGTCGCCTGGCGCTGACTATCGTTGAAATAGGCTGGACATGTGATGATCGCCTCCATCACCTTCTCATGTAGAAAGGCCTCGGCGGCATCCCTCAGCTTCTGGAGAACTATGGCGGAGATTTCGGGAGGAGCAAGATCCTTGTCGGTGATCTTGATTCGGATGTCGCCGTTCGGCGCGTTAACCAGTTCATATGGGAGTCTATTCCGGGCTTCAGTCACTTCAGCTGATTCGTATTTTCTCCCGATGAGGCGCTTGACGGCATAGAGAGTCCCTCGTGGATTGATCAGCGATTGGCGCTTTGCGAGCTGTCCGACTAGCCGTTCGCCCTTGTCCGTGAAAGCCACAATTGATGGAGTCGTGCGGGCACCTTCCTGGTTAGGAATGACATGCGCTTCACCACCTTCAAGATAGGCGACGCAACAGTTGGTCGTCCCCAGATCGATCCCGATTATCTTGCTCATCTGCCCCCTTTGCTAAATTCTCGAAAGTGATCCAATGAGGCTGGGTCTTCTTTCCCGCCGCTGGCGGCTCCGCTCGGATACGACTTCACCTCCCAGGATATCCCTCGATTCCACGTCATCTGCTTGGCAGTCTTACAGGGCTGTTCGTCAATCAACCTTGATCGCCGATGGATCATCCATTTTGTTTTCAGCCTGCCCTCCGGCAGGGGCACAGGCGACACGAACAACCGCAGGGCGTACCAACCGATCCCGAATCATATACCCCTTTAAAATCTCGTCAGCAACCCAGCCCTCTTCAATGTCCTCCCTTTCGAGGAAGCCGATTGCCTGGTGGAGATTGGGATCGAATGGAACGCTCTCGGTGTCGATTTTTGTCACACCGTGTTTCGCCAAAACATCGAGCACCTGACGATGAATATGCTGGATTCCGTCGATGAATCCGGAATTGTTCGCATGTTCAGCGTGTTCCAGAGCCCTCTCCATATTGTCGAGAAACGGCAGCAGATCCAAGATCAACTGCAAATTCGCATAGGTCTGGAATTCAGCCTTCTCCCGTTCCTGTCGCTTTCGAAAATTCTCGAAATCGGCCTTCTGTCGAAGAAGCTGATCGGCCAAGACGGCCTTATCCTGGAGCAGTCTCTGGTATTCAAGTGTGTCTTCGATAGGCACAGCCCGAGGAGCATCCTTTTCAGTATCAGCTGATTCACCAACAGGTTCCCTGACGATCGGGATCGCTCCGGTTTCGTCGAAGCTGATCTCGATATCGTCGTGCTTAATCGGAGGCAAATCGTCCTTCATAACGGCTCCATGGTCAACCGTTGTGACTGGTACGTGCGCCGCCTTTCGTTCCTCATTCAGCTTTCTAGTTGTCATTGGCATCCCATAATATTCGTTTTCAAGGAGGCATCCCTTACCTATTATATCGACCCCTCCAGAGCCAGAGCGGATAAACCCGCATCGTCCGCATGCCTCCCGGCGGCTGCCGACTTCTCCGCATGTGTAACATTTCTTTTGCACAAAGTCAAGATTGTGCGCTCGATCGGCCCTATCAAATGCCCTAAAAACAGCGGTTTAGCCATGGTTCTGAAGTTGCTACACCGCGATCAGCCCCCAGACCAATATGACACATTCCATCGCAACGAAGATGGATTGTCTTTCCCGTAGACCGGGGCAGCGAAAAATCGCGAGGAGCTGAATTTACTTGATTCGCTCGATGGCCTCATCGCGAGTCGAATAAATGGTGAGAATCGATGTAAAACCGGAGATATCGAAAACCTCTTTGACATGCTCCTGGAGGCCACAAAGAGCCATGATTCCCTTGTGCTTTGTCAGTTTCTTGGCAGTCACGAGAAAAACACGCAATCCGGCACTACTGATATAGCTGAGATTGGCGAGGTCGAAAAGAAGCCTGCCTTCACCGGCCTCCAGGCGGGCAAATATTATTTTCTCGAAATCCCCGGATGTCGCCGCATCCAGCCTCCCCTTCACTTCAAAAAGCAGTGTGTTTCCAAGTTTTTCTTCTCTGATCTCCACGGTGTTACTCCATCCTCGTGCGATTATCTCAAAACCGGCCGTCCGCCGGGATCTGCCGACAATACGGCGACCATCGGCCGGCGGCAAAATCCGTTTCAGAAAGGCGAAATGAAAAGAACCCAGCCTCTGAACCGAACACCGACGTGTTTCCTTGCTGCCGAAATGAATTTGTCATCGATGAGCTTTCTATGTCACCCGTTTTTTCATGACGAGAATATTCTTGCCCTCTCGCCGATCGTATTCCAATCCATCCATGAGTTTTTTCAGAAGGAAAATACCAAGTCCGCCGATGGGACGGTCTTCCAGAGGTTGTTCCAGATCAGGATCTGGCCGTTGAAGCGGGTCGAAAGGCTTACCGTCATCTTTGATGGAAATTTCGAGCTGGCAATCGCTCAGCGCCAAATCAATGTCGATTTGATGGACATCGCCATCGTCGTATCCATAATTGATCACGTTGACCAGGACTTCTTCAAGACAGAGATTGATGTTATTCACAAGATCCAGAGCGAGGTTGTGGGATACGCAAAACGCTTCGACGAAATCCTGGACAGTTCTGATCTTGTCGAGTTCATTGGATATTGTGATTTTGGCTGAAGGAGTCAAATGTCCTCCTCGACTCGGCCCCCCCAATACGAAGTGGCCGCTCTTATGAAATCGCGCTTCATCCTCTTCTATAAAACCGGCTCTAATCATTCATGGCACATAGTGTTCGTTCACCAAGCAGATGTCAAGCTCCACCCTCATCCGGAGGCAAGATTTTTTGCTCATGTGAACCATGTTGACACACCCATTCGATCCACTTAGACTCATACCTCGGAAATGATGATGTTATTCAGGATTTTCGGTATCGTGCTTGTCTATTTTCTGTGGCGAGCTCTCCTCGGAGGAATCAAGAAAAGCCAACCCAAGACGCCGGCCCGTTCGCCTGATCAGTGGCTCGTCAAAGATCCTGTCTGCAACACCTATCTGCCGCAAAAACAGGCCCTCACACTGAAATCAAGCGGCGAAACCATCTACTTCTGTAGCGACGAATGCCGCAGGAAATATCCGGCATGCATAATCTAACGCTCGCCAAAGAGCAGATGGTAGACATCGGCCGAAAACTCTACGACCGGAAATATATCGTCGCCAACGAAGGGAACATCAGCGTCAAAATCGATGATTGGAGGATCCTTACAACTCCGGCAGGCATTTGCAAGGGTGATATGCTAACCGATGATCTGGTCATCACCGATCTTGGCGGGACGCGTCTTGAAGGCCATCGCAAGCCCAGTTCCGAGCTACCGATGCATCTGACGGTTTATCGGGAGCGCCCGCAGGTTCTTGCTGTGGTTCATGCGCACCCACCAATCTCCACCGGCTTCTCTGTTGCGGGCATCCCTCTGGATCCGGCACTCATGGCCGAGGTCGTCGTCTTGCTCGGCTGTGTTCCCCTTGCAGAATACGGCACTCCATCAACCACCGAGCTAGCAGAAGTCGTCGGGCGATATATTCGCGACTACGATGCTCTTCTGCTAGCCAATCATGGCGCGCTGACGATCGGCAAAGATCTGCTTGATGCATATTTCAAGATGGAGACACTCGAGCACTACGCCGAGATCAACCTGGTGGCACGAACACTCGGACGCATTCAACCGCTTTCTGCCGAAAATGTGGAGAAGCTGGTTGCATTAAGACAGAGGTATGGAATCGAGGGGCCCCGAGTCCAGTGTCCCGTTCCCTGCAACGGAACCTGTCCGGTTACCGGCACCGACCGCATCACGCTGACACACGACGAGCTCATCGGCCTCATTGAAGAGGCTGTCCGCTCATTCAGGAACTGAAGCATCCAGGGAGGATAATCGATGGAAGCATTGGGGATGATCGAAACCAAGGGCCTGGTCGCCATGATCGAAGCCGCCGATGCAATGGTCAAAGCTGCCAACGTTGTGCTCATCGGCTACGAAAAAATCGGCGCCGGCTATGTGACAGCCATTGTTCGAGGCGATGTGGCAGCCGTAAAGGCGTCAACTGATGCCGGTGCCGCTGCCGCTCGGAAAGTTGGTGAACTCGTATCAGTGCATGTGATTCCACGACCTCACATCAACCTTGAAGATACATTGCCGATCGGCAAGATGTACGGCAAGAACGTCACAGAAATGACCTAGTCGCAAGGATGCCGCGGAGAAATGCATTGATAATGAGATCATGGCAGAAGCCGATGTGCAGCAAACCTCGCACAATCGCCTTGGCATTCCGGCTCCCCTGCATTACAAAGACGAATGATTAAGACAAGGATAGGCACTTGATACTCGGCCGCGTCATTGGGACAGTCGTCGCAACGCGAAAGGACGAAAAGCTTCGGAATTTCAAGCTTCTCGTCATCAGACACATTGACCCTCTTGAAACCGATGAAAGCGGTTTCACAATCGCGGTGGACACCGTCGACGCTGGTGCCGGTGAAAATGTTCTCATCGTGACGGGAAGTTCAGCACGCATGGCGGCCGGGCTGAAGGATTGCCCGGTTGATGCGGCCATTGTCGGAATCATCGACTCGATCACACTGCGACCTGATTCCGGGTATGGGAAAAAGAAATGATTCGAGGCAAAGTCATCGGGAATCTATATGCGACTCAGAAAGACCGTGGCCTCGAAGGAAAAAAACTCCTCATCGTACAACCGATCGGCAAAGACGGCTCCTTCAAAGGCCGTGCACTCATCGCCGTTGATTCCATCGGCTCGGGGTACGATGAAGAGGTGATCCTCGTGCGCGGAAAGGAAGCCGCCTTTCCTTTCCTCCCGACAGAAGTGCCGACCGATCTTGGGGTTATCGGGATCATCGACTCTGTTTTCTGGCCGGAAGAGAAAAAGCAGTGATAATCGGAATGGTCACAGGTACGATCGTCGCATCGCAGAAAAACTCGAAGCTGATCGGTGCGAAATTACTCATGGTTCAACCATTGGATCTTGCCAGCGCTCAACGCGGAGAACCCGTCA
This sequence comes from uncultured Acidobacteriota bacterium, assembly GCA_903916735.1. GTDB lineage: Bacteria > Acidobacteriota > CAIWXX01 > CAIWXX01 > CAIWXX01 > CAIWXX01. The sequence goes on along the minus strand of CAIWXX010000096.1, from coordinate 18,220 downwards.
TGGCCATTGATATGATTGATGCGGGGGTTGGAGACCGAGTGCTTCTGGTGCAGGAAGGGCGCGCCGCTCAGCTCTTGCTCGGGAAGGATCTCAGTCCCGTCGATTGCGCCGTTGTCGGAATCATCGACCATATCAACCTCTTCGATGGGGCCTGACAGTCATCATCAGTCTCATCGATGATGCTGTTAATAAGTGAGCTAACAAAGCAGTCCCATAAGTTTCATCCGCTCCTCTTAAGTGGCGACAGCAAAGGCTTGACAATCATATCCTCTTTTGCTGATCCCGATTTCCTTCCGATCCTTGATTTTTCGCTGTCTTTACAGCCGCCCGCAGGTAGAAAAAGGCATGACGTCAAAAGCCACCCGCTCTCATCATTTGACAGTATTTACAGGTCATTTCTATAATAATGTGAAGACTAATTGAATAATGGATAAATCCTCATTGCCGGAACCGCTGGAAGTTGATCAGACAAGACCGACTGTCTGGTTGAGGCGGGAAGATTTGTTTCCGGGACGCGATAACCTTTTCCTGACCATCATTGCCGGCGCGGATATTGATTTCGGGCGAGAACACCGGATGAACAAAGATGTCACCGTCATCGGCCGAAGCGAAGAATCGGATATCCAACTCAATGATGCGCGAGTTAGCCGCCGACACGCGAAACTCACGATTCTTGCAGCTCCCAATGAAGAAGGGTTCTTCATGGTGGAACTGCTGGACCTCGGTTCCACCAACGGTACTTTCGTCAATAACGCAGAAGTCTCACGCGCTATCCTGCGCCAGGGGGATAAGGTGCGGCTCGGCGAAACCATCCTCAAGATCCAGGCTCGCGATGAAGGCGAAGTGAGGTACCATCAGCGCCTTTACGATATGGCTACAAAGGACGGCCTCACGCAGCTTTTCAACAAGAACTATTTCGAAGAAACTCTCAAGCGTCAGCTTTCCATCGCTAATCGGAACATGCGTCTGCTTTCTCTTTTGATGATCGATCTGGATCGCTTCAAAAACTTGAACGACGAATACGGTCACCTTGCCGGTGACGTGGTGCTCCAAAAATTCGCCGGCATTCTTCGCGATACATGCCGACAACAGGACATTGCGGCGCGATGGGGAGGCGAAGAATTTGTTGTCATTCTCCCCGAAACTGATGTGCACGGCGCAGTCCGGATTGCCGAAAGACTACGCCAAATCATCGAAGAGATGGATTTCATCGTCAACAATATCCAGATCAAGGTCACAATCAGTATCGGAGTCAGCTCCTACCCTGATGATGTCAACCCCAATCAGGAAGTGACAAATTCCGGTGAAGGCATCTCATCGCTTTCAAAGGAACTGGTCGAAAACGCCGATCGTGCTCTCCTCTGGGTAAAGAACAACGGACGAAACGCTACAAGCCGATATAATCAACTCAGGTAAGGCCACGATCATCGAGCCATATCGCTCGGTCCGTTCCGTTTCTTTGCCATACGGTGGGGTCTCATTGGTTTGGAATCTCAAAAACCCTCAGCCAACGGCAACGGCAGATTGTCGATTCTTTTTCCACTCTCTATACTTTCCCGGAACAAAGGATAGAGCCAGCATCGCGACTGTGAGAAGCAACAAGCCGAAGGAAGCCGGCCAGACGCCGAGTCGCCCCTTAATCGGATGAGATACTACCCCGTAGACGATTTCTACATGGACCCAGTACATGAGTAGGGAATGCTTACCGAGCTGTTCGACCAAACTGAATTTAGTCATCGAGAAGAACCGTCGCCAATAATAGCAGAAGAGCATTAATACGCCGACGGCACAGAGTCGCATCAGGACCCACTCCGGGCTTGTCAGCCAAAAGTCCTGATGGCGATAGAACTGAAAAGGCGATCGAGTGATCAGAACGGAAATGATAAAAAGACAAACCGAAAAAAGTCCGATGTACTGAATAAAACGGTTTTCCGTTGCAGCATCACTCCGGTTTCGCAAAAGAAGCACGGCGACTGCGGCTCCTGCTAGTGCGAAGGCAAACCACGGAAAAATTGGAAAGAGAGCCGCCGGACCATGCCCATTGATATAGTTTGCCACAATCGTAGGCAGGAAGGATCGGAAATCGATTTCATAAAGCGGCGGTGTCACCATGCTGAAAACAGCAGCGATTGCCCCCAGAGATACAAACCGCCAATGCTCAGGGATGACTATCAACACTGCCGAAATGAGCAGAAGTGAAAGGCCGATGCAATTGAGGATATCCACCCTAAGAACGGCGTCTACCTTCGCGAGGTTCCATTGGAAGAGAAAGGATTGGATTCGGAATAGGAACGCCGCAATGAGAATCCAGAAACCGCGGCGAATGAGGGTCTGCCGGATTGTCTTTGGCGACGCACCTTTCCGACGAAGAGAATTCTCCATGAGGACAAACGACATCCCTGCGAGAAAGAGGAAGAGGGGCGCAGCGAGACCGCCCAGGAGACGAGTGTGACGGTAATAAGCCGTCAGCTTCGCATCAGGATTGCACCATGCATTGTAAGCGTGGGTTTCAAACATGAAAAGCACGGCCCACCCTCGCAGCAGGTCCAAATATCGCAATCTATTCGGCGCCGCCATGGAGCCCATTGTATCATGATGTGTTTCCAACCCTATGCAGCAATTGCAGAATTAAAAAAATGGCGTGAATGCGGCGATCGTTCCTCATTTGTCAGTCCTAAGCGTTCCCTCATGAATGAATGTAACTGAAATCATTCGGCCAACTTGATCGACCCGCTCTCCCTGCCTTAAAAAATCGCGAACTCCAGGAGCTCAGCGAGAGTTCGACCGTCATGGACGATTCTGCAAAAATATCGCAATCACCCCACAATGACTGTTCTCTGATTCTGCAAATAGTTGTATTGTTGAAGCATCGCAATATGAATCTAAGCATTAACTTCCTCATCATCTCAGCGATCTGGGTCGCGTCAGAAATCGTCCTCACTCGATTGATGCATTCGCGCGCCTCCGATTCAAAACTTGACAAGCACTCGTTGCGCGTTTTGTGGGTCACGATCATCGTTTGTGTGACCGTCGGTAATGTGATTGGGGTTTCCCGCATTGGTCATATTTCGATGGCGACTTTTATCATCTCACTCACTGGCATATCTCTCATCATCGCCGGCCTCATCATCAGATGGATCGCCATTATCACGCTCAAGAAATATTTCACAGTTGATGTTGCGATCAACAAAGATCACGAGCTGATCCAATCTGGAATCTATAAATTCATCCGGCATCCGGCTTACAGCGGCAGCGCACTCTCATTCTTAGGGTTGGGGGTGGCCTTTTCGAATTGGATGACAATCATCGTGATTTTCGGACCTATTCTCCTGGCATTTCTCTATCGAATTCGTGTTGAAGAAAGGGCGCTGATTGATCACTTCGGTGATCGGTATTATCAATATTGTAAGAAGACGAAACGGCTGGTGCCTTTGATCTACTGACGATGCGATCGAAAACCGGTTAAGAACTCTATCATCAGAGAACATCGCGACTTATGTTCAGGCTCGGCAAGATCCTGGAAACTCCGCACACCAGAGCCCCTCACCCAGTCGCACAATGAAGAGCATAACGAGCGAGTTCGACGCTCCTCTATCAAGGCTCACTCTGCGGAAGATTCCGCAGCGCCTATTTCGCTCCGGTTTTCCCAGCTTTCTTCTTGAGCACTTCGCCGGCGAAGCGAACACCCTTATTTTTATATGGATCAGGTGATCGCATGCGACGGATATTCGCGGCGACTTGGCCGACGAGTTGCTTATCGACTCCGGTGACACTCAACTTGGTGAGCTTCTCATCAATCGCAATATCGATCCCTTCAGGCAACGGATATTCGATGGGATGCGAATAACCGAGGTTGAACACAACGGTTCGACCCTTCTTCTGCGCTTTGAACCCGACACCGACAATTTCAAGGTTTTTCATATAGCCGTTGACAACGCCATTCACCGCGTTGGCGGCCAGGCTCCGTGCGAGTCCATGCATCGGCGATAAAGATTTGTCATCTTTCGCCGGCTTCGCGACCAGGCTATTTCCATCGAGACTGAATGTAATATCAGGCGGGATAAGGCAGCTGGTCCTTCCCTTGGGTCCCTGGACCTGTAATTCGCCGTCGCCTATTTGAACCTTGACGCTATTCGGCACAACAATCGGCTTGCGTCCTATTCTGCTCATCGGTCGTCTCTCCCTTCGTTCCCCTTCCACTTACCAGATCGTGCAGAGAACCTCTCCACCGACTCCGGTCGCAATCGCTTCCCTGCCTGTCATGACGCCCTTGGAGGTCGAGATGATGGCGGTTCCCAACCCGCTCAATACCTGCGGAATATCGCTCCTATTGCAGTATTGGCGGCGGCCGGGTTTGGAATAGCGGACGATTCCCTGAATGACGGGTTCGTTTCCGGATGTGTACTTGAGAATGATCTTGAGTGTTCCCTGCGGACCTTCCTCGCTGGCAAGGAAGTTCTCAATGTATCCTTCTTCCTTCAAGATCCGGGCGACTTGCAGCTTCAGACGAGACGAGGGCATCGACACCGCAGGATGGCGGATATCGAGTCCGTTCCGGATCCGGGTGAGCATATCGGCGATGGGATCTGTCACTTTCACGGTGTCCTCCTACCAGCTCGCCTTGACGACGCCTGGGACTTCCCCGCGCAGGGCGTGATTGCGGAAGCAGATGCGACACATCGCAAACTTGCCCAGGAAGCCGCGCGGCCTTCCGCAGATGCGGCAGCGGTTGTATTTGCGGGTTGAAAACTTGGGTTTCCTTTTCGCTTTGGCGATCATTGCATTCGTGGCCACTCGCGTTCTCCTTGCTCTCTACTTCTTGAACGGCAGGCCGAGTGCGCGCAGAAGCATTATCGCGCGTGAATTGTCACCGGCCGTCGTACAGATGGTAACGTTCATGCCGCGTGTTTTTTCCACTTTGGAATAATCGATCTCAGGGAAGATCAACTGGTCGCGCAATCCAACCGAGTAGTTTCCCCGTCCATCGAAGCTCGTCGTTGGAAGGCCCCTGAAATCGCGTACGCGCGGCAGCGCGATGCTCACGAGCCGATCATAGAACTCGTACATACGATCGCCCCGAAGGGTGACAGTGGCCCCAACCGGCATGCCTGTCCGCAATTTAAAAGCGGCGATCGATTTTCGAGCGCGCCTGATGACGGCCTTTTGTCCGGTGATGCGACCGAGTTCGTCGACGGCACTGTCCATGATCTTGATGTTTTGCGTCGCCTCTCCAACTCCCATGTTCACGACGATTTTTTCCAGGCGTGGCGCGGCGAGGACGTTTGTGATCCCGAGCTCACTCATCAGAGCGGGGCGGATCTCTTTGTAGTACTTTTCTTTCAGCCTCGGTACAGCCATGTGCTACTTCTCCAGAGTTGAATGGCAACGACGGCAGATACGCTGCCGAGTGCCGTCGTCAAGGATCCTGTGGCCGATGCGGGTAATCTTCTGACATTCCGGGCACACCAGCATGATGTTGCTGATATGGATCGGCGACTCCTTCTCGAGGATCCCCCCCTTGATGTTGCGCGAGGGATTGGGGCGTTGTGAGCGTTTTACCATGTTGATGCCTTCTACAACGACTCGATCTCGCGCCGTCAGCAACTTCAGCACCTTGCCCTGCTTGCTCTTATCGCGACCGGTAATCACCTGAACCGTGTCATTCCTTCTGATCTCGAATATCGAGCCCATGAGTGCCCTTCCTTGCTCCTAGAGAACTTCCGGGGCGAGCGAGATGATCTTCATGAACTTGCGCTCGCGCAATTCCCGTGCGACCGGTCCAAACACGCGGTTGCCGATCGGCTCCTTCTGCTCATTGATGAGCACCGCAGCGTTCTGGTCGAAACGGATGTAAGATCCATCGCGGCGGCGTACTTCTTTACGTGTTCTCACGATGACCGCCTTGACAACCTTGCCCTTTTTAATCTCGCTGTCTGGAGCGGCTTCGCGCACGTTCGCCGTGATGATGTCGCCGAGGGAGGCGATATGGCCGACGCTCCCCCCGATTGGCAGAATGCAACTGATCTTTTTGGCCCCGGAGTTATCGGCTACCTCCAGGATCGTTCTCATCTGAATCATGACTTATTCTCCCGTGACGGCCGGACCGCTACTTCGACTGGACAATCACTTCGCGGACACGCCACCGCTTCAGCTTGCTGAGCGGCTTGGTTTCCTCGATCAACACTACATCGCCTACTTTCGCGCTTTGACTCTCATCATGCGCGAGAAATTTTTTCGTTTTCTTTATGACCTTGCCATAGAGCGGGTGCCGGACTTTGCGCTCGACGGCTACGGTCACAGTCTTCATCATCTTGTTGGAAATTACCGTTCCGACTTTCGATGCCTTCGTCCCCATCGTCAGCAGCTCCTATTCCTTCTGTGCCTGCTCGGCTCGAACCGTCTTCAACCGGGCGATATCTTTCCGAAGGCTCCGCACCTTCATCGGATTGGTTTCCTGGCCGATCGACTGCTGAATGCGGAGCTTGAACAGTTGTGCTTGAATTTCATCAATTTTCAGGCCAATCTCGTCACCCTGCAGTTCTCGAGCTTTTTGGATTTTCATTTCTGGGTCTCCTGGCCAAAGCGCATCACGAAGCGTGTGCGCATCGATATTTTATGGCCTGCGAGCCGCATGGCTTCCCGGGCTATTTCCTCTGAGACACCTTCCATCTCGAACAGGACCTTGCCCGGACGAACCACCGCCACCCAACCCTCCGGCGCCCCTTTGCCTTTTCCCATGCGGGTTTCAGCCGGTTTTTTGGTGATCGGCTTGTCGGGGAAGACGCGGATCCAGATCTTCCCACCGCGCTTCACGAAACGCGTCATGGCTATTCGGCCAGCTTCGATCTGGCGGTCGGACATCCAGCCGCACTCCAGCGCCTGCAAGCCGTAATCCCCGAAGGAGACCAGACTGCCGCGCCACGCTTTTCCGCGCATACGCCCGCGCTGTTGCTTGCGGTACTTCACTTTCTTCGGCATCAACATGGCTTCGTTTCTCCCAGATCAGGCTCTACGCCTCGACTTCCGCCTTCTTGAACGGTCTCTTGAGCACATCGGTACGGTAGACCCACACTTTTACGCCAATCTGTCCGTATGTTGTGAATGCTTCATCGAAGCCGTAATCAATGTCAGCCTTGAGTGTGTGCAGCGGAAGCCGACCCTGGAGATACCATTCAGCACGGGCGATTTCCGCTCCGTTCAGACGACCGGAACAGCGCACCTTGATTCCGCGCGCTCCGAATTTATGCGTCGTTTCGACTGCCTTCCTCATCGCGCGGCGAAAGGCGACTCGCATTTTCAGCTGCAAGGCGATGTTCTCGGCGATCAGCTGCGCGTTCAACTCGGGCTTGTCCACTTCGTGGATCCCGACAACGACTTCGCGCTGGAAAACCTTCTGGAGGTCGGCGCGGAGTTTATCGAGCTCCTGCCCCTTTTTCCCGATGACGATCCCGGGACGCGCCGTGTGAATGAGAACTCTCACCTTGTTGTTCCCGCCCCGCTCGATCTCGACATCCGATACGCCAGCGTGCTGGAACCGCTCTTTGATCATCCGGCGCATGCGAATGTCCTCGTGAAGAAGATTGGCATACTCTTTCTTCGCAAACCATCGCGAACGCCAGGTTTTGTTGTACCCGAGCCTGAACCCGTACGGATGTACTTTCTGGCCCATCTTTACGCGCTCCTCTCGTCCAATTCGACCGTGATGTGACTCATCCGGTGCAGCACCCGATAGGCTCTGCCCATCGGCGCCGGACGGATTCTTTTTAGAGTCGGCCCCTGGTTCACGAACACCTTCTTGATAAAGAGGTTATCCACATCGGTGGTCGGGAATTTCTGCTGAGCATTGGCAATGGCACTCCGCAAAACCTTCTCGATCAACTTCGACGCGCGCTTATTGGTGAACCTGAGAATTGCCAGCGCCTCTTCGACCTGCTTGCCGCGGACCAGGTCCACGACCAGCCGGGTTTTCTGAGGAGAAATCCGCACGAACTTGGCTATCGCTCTGACGTCCATGTTTTTCCTCCTCCCCCGCTAAGTCTTGGCCGGAGCTGAAGCGGCGACTGCCGCTGCCTTCTCGGCCTTCGAAGAATGCCCTCTGAACTGCCGAGTAGGCGAAAATTCCCCCAGCTTGTGGCCAACCATGTTCTCCGTGACGAAAACCGGAATGAACTTTTTCCCATTATGGACGGCGATTGTGTGTCCGACCATATCCGGGATGATCGTCGAACGTCGCGACCAGGTCTTGATAACCTCCCGCTTATTCGACTGGTTCATCTTTTCGACTTTCTTCTGGAGCGGTTCGTCGATGAACGGACCTTTCTTCAGCGACCTGCCCATACTATTTTCTCCGCTTGACAATGAACGTATTTGAACGCTTGACCCGGCGTGTCTTGAAACCACGCGTCGGTTGACCCCACGGTGATACCGGGTGCCGACCACCGGATGTTTTGCCTTCGCCGCCACCAAGTGGGTGATCCACAGGGTTCATGGCGACGCCACGGACCGTCGGCCGTATTCCCAGCCAACGGTTCCGGCCGGCCTTGCCGATAGAAACATTTTCCCAGTCGAGATTCCCGACTTGCCCGACTGTGGCGACGCATTCAAGCAACACCCTACGGACTTCACCGGAGGGCAATCGGAGCTGAGCGTACCGGTCTTCTTTGGCAAGAAGCTGCGCAGTACTCCCGGCGCTTCTGCAAACCTGCCCACCCTTACCCGGTCGTAACTCGATATTGTGAATCATCGTGCCGAGGGGCATGTTACGGAGTGGCAGTGCATTGCCGACCAGAATATCCACATCGGCGCCGGAGATGATCGTCTGCCCGACCTGCAAACCCTGAGGGTGTAGGATGTAACGCTTTTCACCGTCTGCGTAGCAGATGAGAGCGATATTGGCAGACCGATTGGGATCATATTCAACGGAGAGAACCTTAGCAACTATCCCTTTCTTCTCGCGATTGAAATCGATGATCCGGTAACGCCGCTTGTGGCCTCCTCCCCTGTGGCGAACAGAGAGCAGCCCAAGATTATCCCGGCCGCCTGTACGTTTCAGAGTGGTTGTGAGTGGCTTGTGCGGCCGGTTCGTAGTCAATTCCTCGAATGTGAGGCACGTCTTGCCGCGTTGGCCTGGTGTCGTCGGTTTGTAGGTCTTCAGTGCCATGTGAGATCCTTATGTCTCGAAGAACTCGATCATCTTCTGGCCTTCCGCAATTTTCACGAAGGCTTTCTTCCAATCTGGAGTGCGGGTTGTGATACGGCCGCGCCTCTTCATCCTGCCGGAGATTGTAGCGACTCTGACCGAAGCGATCTTGGTATTGAAGAGTTGCTCAACAGCCTTCTTGATCTGAATCTTGGTTGCCCATGGATGGACTTCGAAACAGACCGTCTTGGCTTTCTCCTTGATCATCGTGTTTTTCTCGGTCAACAATGGCCGGATGATGATGTCGTATTTCTCGATCATTGCAGTGCCTCAAGCAGCGACCCGAGAGCCCGTACAGTGACAACGAGCCGGTCGTGCTTCAAGATATGGTAGACGGGAATCACTGGGTCAGTCACGAATAGAAATTTATTGAGATTCTGCATCGCCCTGCGCAGAAGCCGGTTTTCAGAGAGATCAAGGACGAGCGCCGATGTGAGGCCGAGGCCTTTGAAGACCTGCGCGGCATTCTTCGTCTTCGCATCCACCAAGTTCAGTTCGTCGAGCAGTAGAAATTTCCCCTCTTGATATTTCGAGACAATCGCCGATCGCAGCGCCAGATTGCGCATTTTCTTGGGGAATTTCAAATCATATGATCGAGGTCTCGGGCCGAAGGTTGTGCCGCCATGGCGCCAGAGCGGCGTCCGAATGGACCCGACACGCGCGCGGCCTGTGTGCTTCTGTTTCCAGAGTTTGCGGCCGCTGCCGGAGACTTCGCCGCGGGTTTTTGTACAGGCTGTCCCCTGACGTTGATGTGCCAGATAGATCGTGACAGCTTGATGAATGACCGAGACGTTCACTTCAGTCTGGAAGATTTCGTCCGGTACTGTAGCTTCGCCAACTTTCTCGTTGCGGATGTTGATGATGTCGATGTTCACGCGGCCCCCCTCCCTACTTCCCAGCACGGCGAATGAAGACATAGCCGCCGCTTCGCCCAGGGACAGCACCTTTGACAACCAGCAGGTGAGAATCCGGATCCACTTGGAGAACCTGGAGATTGAGGACCGTCGTCCGGCGATCCCCCATATGGCCGGCGGCCTTCATGCCCTTCAGGACACGAGATGGATATGCCGAGGATCCAATCGATCCCGGCGCGCGGTGGAACATCGATCCGTGCGAAGCAGCGCCGCCATGGAAATGATGGCGCTTGATAACCCCAGCGAAACCCTTGCCCTTGCTGATGCCTGTGATGTGGACCATCTCGTCCTTGGCGAACATCGCCACAAGAACGGAATCCCCTTCCTTGACATCTGAGCCCTCCGCCAGCCGGAACTCGTGGAGAAGCCGCGCAGGGGGAAGATTCGCCCTCTTGAAATGGCCGCCACAGGGCTTGTTCACCCTTTTCGGTGGGCGGCCTTCGACGAAGGCCAGTTGGGCTGTGGAGTATCCGTCGCGTTCAATCGTCTTTCTCTGAATGACGACGCAGGGTCCCGCCTGGATGACAGTAGCGGGAACAACAGTCCCGTCTTCACAGAAGACCTGCTTCATCGCGATCTTTTTGCCGATGAGTCCTTGCACCATCTGATCGCCCCTCTACTTCACGATTCGTGGGAAAGCCTTGATCTCAACATCGACGCCGCTTGGAAGTTCGAGCTTCGTCAGCTCGTCCACCGTTTTTTGCGTCGGATCCAGGATGTCAATCAGCCGCTTATGAGTGCGAATCTCAAACTGCTCCCGGCTCTTCTTGTCAACGTGGGGGGAGCGCAACACCGTATAACGGCTGATCTGTGTCGGGAGGGGAATCGGCCCAAGCACCCGGGCTCCGCTGCTCCGGGCTCTCCTCACGATCTCAACCGTCGACGAGTCGAGAACCCTGTTGTCGTAGGCCTTCAATCTGATTCGAATTTTTTCTGCTTGCATCGCTTTAGCCGGTCCTTCTGTTCAAAGATCTAAATTGGACTTTCCCAATCGTCTTCGGTTTCCCGATCTATTCACGCCGCATCAAACAGCGCAAACGCCGATCATACCATAGGATTTATCTAAAAGGGAAGCAAAAAACGAAAGAATTTGAGAAAAACTGACAACCGGGCAACGTCCGTGTCAATCGGGCTGACCGTCTTTGTGCCTGTCACGCACGTTCTCATTATTCCTCGCGCTTCCATAACATAAAATTATTCCGATCGACCCTGAATTCGTGCGATGATTTCATCGCCTACGGCCTTGGGGACTTCTGAATACTCGGCGAAGTGCATCGTATAAGTGGCCCGGCCCTGCGTGAGCGAGCGCAGGCTGGTTGCATAACCGAACATTTCGGAAAGCGGCACTGTCGATGCGATGATTTTTGTGCCGAGCCGGGTCTCCATGGCTTCGATGTGGCCTCGCCGTGAATTTAGGTCGCCGATGACGGCGCTCATGTATTCTTCCGGAACGACAACTTCCACCTTCATGATCGGTTCGATCAGCACCGGTTTGGCTCGCTTGGCAGCATCCTGAAATGCCATCGATCCGGCGATCTTGAAGGCCATTTCGCTTGAATCGACTTCGTGGTAGGAGCCGTCATAGAGAGTGACCTTGACATCGGTTACTGGATATCCAGCCAACACCCCGCGCGCGCATGCTTCCTCGATCCCACGCTCCACAGGCCCAATGTATTCCCTCGGGACGGAACCACCCCTGATCTGGTTGACGAAGAGGAACCCTTTGCCCTTATCATTGGGACCGACTTCAACCTTACAATGCCCATATTGACCACGGCCGCCTGTCTGTCGGACGTAGCGCCCTTCCCCCTTAGCCACCGCCATTAGGCTTTCCTTGTACGCGACTTGAGGCTTGCCGACGTTGGCAGCAACACTGAACTCCCGCAGCAGACGATCGACAATGATTTCCAGATGAAGCTCACCCATCCCAGCAATTATCGTTTGACCTGTGGCGCTGTCCACAGTGATCCGGAATGTTGGATCTTCCTGGGCCAACCTCCCGAGAGCCGTTCCCATCTTGTCCGAATCCGCTTTGGTTTTCGGTTCAATCGCCAGACGTATGACCGGTTCAGGAAAAGAGATTGATTCTAAAATAACAGGATGATTTTTCTCGCAGATCGTGTCGCCTGTGACGACATTCTTCAGCCCAACAGCGGCTGCAATGTCCCCAGCGAAAACATCTTTGATCTCTTCGCGCTTATTGGCGTGCATTTTCAGAAGCCGCCCAACCCTTTCCTGATTGCCCTTGTTGGATGTGTAAACAAAAGACCCTGTCGAAAGAACGCCGGAATAGACGCGGAAAAATGCAAGTTGCCCAACGAACGGGTCGTTCATGATTTTGAAGACTAGCCCAGCAAAAGGGCTATCGTCCGAGGCCGGGAGCGCGACGGTCTTTCCATTCAGGTCGACACCTTCGAGAGGTGGGACATCGATCGGGGACGGTAGATAATCGACGACCGCGTCCAGCAGCGGCTGCACGCATTTATTCTTGAAAGTCGCGCCGCAAATAACCGGAATATGAGTGATCGACAGCGTCACCTTGCGAATGGCTGCTTTGATGATATCGAGAGGCGTTTCACGACCATGCAGATAATCATCAAGGATCCGATCATCGGTCTCCGAAAGCGCCTCGATCAGCTTTTCGCGGGCTTGTTTGGCGTCGGCTGATAGCTCCGACGGAATTTCCGTCACACGATAATCGGCGCCTTTTGTATCGCTGTCATAGATAATTGCACGCATCTCGACAAGATCAATGACCCCCTTAAAAACATCCTCGCGCCCAATGGGGATCTGAATGGGAAGCGGATGTGCGCCAAGTTTCTGGTGAATTTCATGGACGCACCTCTCAAAATCCGCGCCAGTCCGATCCATCTTGTTGACGAGAGCGATCCGCGGCACTCGGTACTTATCAGCCTGGCGCCAGACGGTCTCGGACTGAGGCTGAACACCACCGACAGCACAGAAAACTCCGATCGCTCCATCCAGGACCCGCAAAGAACGCTCGACTTCCGCAGTGAAATCGACATGGCCCGGAGTATCGATGATATTGATGCGATGATCGCGCCAGAAAGCCGTGGTCGCAGCGGATGTGATCGTAATTCCCCGCTCCTGCTCCTGCTCCATCCAGTCCATTGTCGCCGTGCCTTCGTCGACCTCCCCAATCCTGTGCGTGATCCCTGTATAGAAAAGAATACGCTCTGTTGTCGTCGTTTTGCCGGCATCAATATGCGCCATGATGCCGATGTTGCGAGTTTTATCCAGGGGAGTCGCACGTGGCATGATTAATGACCTCAGAAAGATATGGATCGGAGCGGAGGGCGATAGGGTTTCCTTGAGATGGAAAGGAAAAGATGGTCTGAAAAAAAAGTACGATGCCGGAAACCCGGCTGCAGAGCACTTCTAAGCGAAGCCGATGATGTCGCATACCCGCAAGTGAGATTGACGGCATCTTGAACGGTTTGCCATCTCCCATACTCGCAGTGTGCTTTTTTCATTAAATAATCGACCCCGTCTTACCATCGATAATGGGCGAACGCCTTATTGGCTTCAGCCATTTTGTGAGTATCTTCACGTTTTTTGATAGAGCCACCCTTGAGGTTGGCTGCATCGAGAATCTCGCTGGCGATCTTATCCTGCATGGCTCTTTCAGGCCGGGCTGTCGCATAGGAAATCAACCATCGCAACGCCAGTGAAACCCGCCTGTTCGTATTCACTTCGACCGGCACCTGGTATGTAGATCCGCCGACTCGGCGGCTCTTCACTTCGAGCGCCGGCTTGATGTTATCAATCGCCTTCTTAAATACCTTGAGCGGATCGTCATTGGCCTTCCGCTTCACCTGATCGAGAGCAGTGTAAACAATCCCCTCCGCCAAGCTCTTTTTCCCTTTGCGCATCACCGAATTAATGAACTGTTGCAGGAGCACGCTGTTATAAATCGGATCAGGGAGAACTTCCCGTTTTTGAACAATTCTTCTCCGCGGCATGTGTTAACTCCTTCTACGCCTGTGCCTTGGGCCGCTTACTTCCGTATTTCGAACGACTGCGCATGCGACGGGCATTGGCTGCAGTGGACTGGCTCTCGACGCCGGAGCAATCCAGAGTCCCCCGGATGACGTGATAGCGAACGCCCGGAAGATCCTTGACTCTGCCGCCACGGATCAGAACAATCGAATGCTCTTGAAGGTTGTGTCCGATGCCCGGAATGTAGGTCGTGACTTCGATGCCATTCGTCAGGCGCACGCGGGCAACCTTGCGGAGAGCCGAATTTGGCTTCTTCGGGGTCGTCGTGTAAACCCTTGTGCAAACCCCTCGCTTCTGTGGGCACGAAATCAGAGCGGGACTCTTGGTCTTGGATTTCTGCAGATCGCGACCTTTCCGTATCAACTGGTTAATTGTCGGCACATTTCCTCCTCAGCCATTCATCGCCCACAGGGCCAGGATCAGAAATCCGGTCCCTCTATGGGACAACCTTTTCATTATACATAGAATAAATTCGTAGTCAACAGATTTTGGAAGGCCCCAGCGCTGACGTATGAAGGATGTTTGGGTGGCAAGGATGCGTCCGTGTGAGACCTCTTTGGGACATGCGGATGGATTATGGGCGAGTAGGTGCGAAGTCCGTGGGCAATCAGCCGATGGTGGGACTACTTGGATGCAGTTCATCGGGGTTGGCGTAAGGCTTCGGCGTGTTTAGGAGGGGAATCATCTGAATTGCGTTAGTCCCACCGGAGTTGGAATGTGGCGTTGAGGCGCTCACGCACGCGGGCCGGATCAAGCCAAGGGCCTGCGAGTGTCTCTCTGAGAAATTCGATGAAAGCCCGCACACCCAAAGACCGGACGATTTTGATAAGAGCCGTGGAGTACACGGTCAAGACGTTGATGGTGTGCGCGAGACGCATCAAGTAGTGATAGCCCTTCATGGCGTTCCAGTCGAACGAGAAGCAGTGCTCGTAGTTGTAGCCGTGACGCTTTTCGACGAGAAACCCGGATTCGATAGCCCAGCGATGCCGTGCTCCGATGTTGCAGCGTTCGTGGACGTTGCCGCGATGCAGTGGTTTGCTGGAGAGCCATGCATGCCGTGAGGTTTGCATCAGCTTTTCACCCGTCTCGTTGTCGATACGCTCCCAGCTTTCATTGCAGACAACGACGTGAACATTTCTCCGTTGCTTGGATCCGCCTGAGTCATACTCGCACTAAATGTCGTTGACCCATTGAAACTGCTGTCGGCGATTGCCCCATGTTCGAGCGAGGCGATTCTCCGGTTGAAGGCGTTTCAACCCTCGGTATTCTTCCCACACCGACGGCAAAGAACCGTCCTGCAGGACGATCATGAATTGCCACCGGTTCTTGTCGCAGATCTTCATGATCGGGTCATTGGGGTAGAGTCCGTCCAGGAGCACCATGACAGTAAGCCGTGGGGACTCTCGTTTGAGCCGCACGGCCAGTCTGCTGAACGCTCTCGTTTCACAGTCCTGTTTCTCTTTGCTCGTGTCACCTTGCGTGTAATCGAGAAACTCCGTGAGCAAGGGAATGCTCATCCCATTACGGAAGGCCAGATTCGCTTCCAGCACATAGACATAGTATTGCTTTACGCGATCCTCGCCCTTCTTTACATGACTTTCTTCAAGCCACTGCTCGCTCAGAAGATCGCGCCGTACATGCTTCTGAGTGCCATCGATGGCAATCCACCCTATCATCTCAAAATACGAGCCGAATGTCTAGTCACTTCTTCGCGACAAAATAAATCCCAGATACCACCCATAGCTCAGAATACTAACGACTTCACAAGACGTGCGTCAGGGCTGGCCGTGACTCCTTCGAGATCCATGTGTGACCGTCCCCACTCAACCGCCATTTCCACGGAACGGAACACCGTTTCCCAGCTCGTACGGAAGACTTTGGCCACATCCGTCCAGCAAAGCATCTTCGCCCATCCCGCGAGGAACCATTGGTATGTGGTTGTCGTCTGATTTTTCCCATCGGCCCATGGCACCTTTTCGACAACGATCCCGCATCGGGGGCACTCGACTCGCCGTATTGCGTAGAGGAAGAAAACCATGATCCCCCACAGCGGGACAAACTGAAAGCGTCGTTGAGGCAGAATGTCGTACCCCGGCCTTAATAGACCACAGCACGAGCAGTGGGCCAGTCCATTGGCCCGTGGGTTCATCTCGATTTCCAGAGCGAGTTGCTCCTTGTATTCGACAAGTCGGGCTTTTCCATAGACGAAACCGGGATGCTTTTGGATTCGATTCAGTATAGTCTTGAGTTGCACTCTGTCCTTTCCTCCTGCGTCGATGTCGTATTTCAAACATCATCTTCTCAGGATTCGGGACGGAGTGCATCCCACGCAGTTGACCATATCTTCAATGTTGCTTCCTCGGGGTTGCTCAGGGCCCTTCGTGCACTGCGATCAAGTGAAAGCAGGGCATAACAGGGAGCCTAGAAGAGAGGGTCGTTTCGCTTCATTATCCGAGCCTGAGCCATCGCGCTCCCCCCCTGTTCTCACGATAGATCCTGAGCCCGAGCCTCGTCTTTGGTGTTCACGGCACTAGATGCTCTCCGAGCGTCGAACCTCCACCGCCGCCGGTCTCACGATGAGTCCTTCGCCGTCGCCTCGCCCCAAAGGGCCGCGACCCCACTTCTTGGGCCGGCCCGATCCGATTGGAGTCTTCGAGAAAGACCCACCATGCGGCCCACGCTGCGGGACATGACATAGTAGAGCGAACCATCGAACTCAATCCTCGTCGGCCGACGCATGTCTTCATGCTATCTCGCGTTTCCTTCCAACACCAACAAGACAACAAAAAATGAAAAATGAAGACCTGGCCCCATTCAGATGGCCCCATTCAGACGCTTTGATTTACTGTTCCAGAAACTGCTGACTAAGGGTTATTTCGCCGGCGGATGGGTGGTATCTATGCCAGCCAGTCCTCCGATAACATTCACCAGTGAAGAACCGGTGGGGATAACTACCTTAGAGTTGTTGGTGAGCGATGTCTCTACTGCCTGTAATTGTCGAAGCGTTTGTGCATTTCCTTTAAAGTAAAGGTCTGCGGCTTCATTCACCAGCTTAATTGCCTGAGCTTCACCATCAGCTACCAGTACCTTGGCCTGCTTCTGGCCTTCAGCCTGCAGGATTGCGGCCTGCCTTTGTCCCTCAGCCACCTTGATAGCGGCGCGTCTTTCACCATCTGCCTGAGTTTCACGAGCGGTCGCGAAGTCAATTGCAGCAATTTTTTCGTTGCTGGCTTTGACGACTTTATTCATTGTCTCCTGCACATCGGTAGGAGGATTGATTTCTTTAAGTTCAGTACGAACAATTTCAAGGCCCCAGCTCTTGGTCTCCGTAGCAAGGTTGCTATACAAGGCGCTGTTAATTTTGCCGCGTTCGCTGTTGGCATCTTTCAGTGTCATTGTACCGATGATGTTTCTGAGTGTCGTCCTGGCCAGCGCAACAATCTGCACCATATAGTTGTACACATTGTATTGAGATGCTTTAACGCTCTCTTCATCAGGGCGCACTTTGAAATAAACCTGTGCATCAACCTGGGCATTCAAACTATCGCTGGTGATAATTTCCTGTAATCCAGCGTCGATCATGTTTTCGGTGATATTAATCCGTACCAGGTGTTCAATAAACGGAATAAGAAAGATAATACCAGGGTTCGCGAAACGGCTATATTTGCCGAAGCGTTCAACTAAACCTCGATTGGTTGGCCTGACGGTATGAATAGATTGAGACAGCAGCCAGATAACCAGGACAATGGCAACGATGATGACAAGAACGGTGATTCCTGACATGATTGACTTCCTCCTTCATTTTTCTTCTCTATTTTGTATGATTTAAATGCCCAACGCACTATGCTACTCGCCTACAGAATTAATTTCAAGTTGTGAAAGGCGGATTATCAAGGCTACGGCCAAGTCGCGGAGGCTGGCTGGTAGTGAATGGCGAAGATAGAGGGACGCGTCGGATCAGATGGTCTTGGTTATTGGCCTCTCGGGTTTTGTTGAGCGGTGCTGGGATATGATGACCGAGGTGATTGGTATCCGATGAGCTGCATCGCGCGTATTGAATTGGATTGGAACAAGATGCAGGGAGACC
>CAIWXX010000095.1 GCA_903916735.1 uncultured Acidobacteriota bacterium | reverse complement strand
GAGGTACGAAATCAAGATGTACTGGAGATGTGTGCTGTATGTGAAATTCCTGCGGTACAAGGCCGCGGGAATATTCCTTGGCAATGTGGGGGAGCGCAGCTACGACATTGAGCAAAAACTCGTCTTAGTTTGCAAACGAATTCAGGTTATTAATATGCGGCAATACAACCTAAATCTTGAACAGCTTTGTAATAGGAATAGTCAAAGTTGCCACCGACATAAAGAGTTTTAGCTTATTACTTCAAATAATGCGGCCTCGTAGCGCCTTACTGATGGCTTCGGACTTTGAATGCACGTGGAGCTTTTCGTAAATAGAGCGGATGTAGGTTCGTATCGTATTAATGCTGACCGACAGCATATCGGCCACTCCTTGATATGTATAGCCTTGAGCGAGAATCCCCAGGAGTCTTACTTCATGCGGTGTCAAAGCGTGTTCAACTTTGACGGGTGGCTTCGTCTTCTGGAACAGCTCCACAACCATACGAGCAATACCAGGGGACATAGGGGCGCCACCGGTTGCAGCATCCGAAATTGCCTCCAGAAGCTTCTCAGGTGGCGTCTGTTTCAATAGATACCCGCATGCGCCGTTATAAATCGACTCAAAAACCTTGTCTTCCTCGGAGTAGTTGGTCAGCATGAGAACCTGGAGTTTTTGAAACTTCTCACGAAACAGCCGGACTCCCTCAGTCCCACTCATCCCCGGCAGATGGATATCCAGAAGGAGTACGTCCGGTACATCCTTCGCCATCTCGTGCAATCCGCGCTCGACTGATTCAAACGCATTGGTGCAACAGTAGCCTGGAGTTCCATCGAGGAGCTGGTGCAGCCAATCGCGCGCCAACCGATCGTCTTCGACAATGGCTACTCGAATCGGTTTGCCTTCTGAAGAATCCGGTGCCTCGTTCATCCCACCAACCTCCTGGTACAGTTTTTCATCCATGACACCTAGGATACTACGATCTTTTCATCCCAGGTTAAATCGCATGTTCATGCGATTTCAGTGGAATGGTGAATGTGATTCGGGTACCGCATCCGGGTTCGGACGCGATGGCCAGTGACCCGCCGAGTCGTTCGGCTCTGTCGCGCATACTCGCCAACCCTCGGCCGCTACCGCGCGGGACAACAGAGAGGCAGTCGAATCCTTGTCCATCATCATGTATCTCACCCACGATGGATCGATCGCGACAGTCGAGACTAAGGACAACCGATGAACAGGATGCATATTTCACGGCGTTATTGACCGCTTCCTTGAAAATCAGAAGTATCTGCCGGCGATGATTGGAGCCGACTCGCACTCGCAGTGCATCCTTGGGCACTCGCATTTCCAATTTGATCCCTTTCGCCTCGAGGATTTCCGACGAAAACTTGCGAATCCTCACGATGAGACTCGCGAGGTCATCCAACTTCGGATCGATCGCCCATACGACGTCAGTCATAGATTCGACAAGCTCGCGCGCCGTGTCGGCGACGGTCGAGACCATCCCTTCGGCCTCGGCACGATTCAGCTTGATCTGCTTCTTGATCATTTCGCTCACAATCGCGATGTGCGTCAGACCGGCTCCGACGTCATCATGGAGATCAGTTGCGATGCGCGTGCGAACCCGCTCAATCGCAAGCAATCGCCGCGCCCGAATACGATACAGTGCATGTATGATGCAGATCATTGTTACCACAATCAGCGCGTCGAACCAGATCGTCTGATAGAAGTGCGGCTTGAGGCGAAACTCAATAGAGGCATCCGTGCTGTTCCAAACGCTGTTACTGTCGGCGGCGGTTACTCGAAACGTGTACTTCCCGGGTGGAATATTCGTGTAAAAAGCAGTTCGCCGAGTATGTGCATCAATCCATTCACGATCAAACCCCTCCAGCTTGTAGCGGAACTGCACTCTCTTGGGTTTCAAGAAACTGAGACCGGTGTATTGAAATTCCAGACGATCGCTTCCCGCCGCCAGCGCCGTAGGAAATCCGAAATCGAGGCCCCCGACCTTTCGGCCCATGACGCTCATTTCCTCGACGAATACTTGTGGAGGCACCGGCGCCAGTCGTGGCGAGTGAGGATCCACGTGAACGACGCCATTGACCGTCGTAAACCAGAGACCTCCATCCTTGGCTCGGCATGCCGCCGACTGACCGCCGCCGGTGCATTCTCGATTACGCATTCCGTCCGACTCGTCGAATGAAACGCAGTGGACCGAGCTGATCATTCCCATCGCAACTCGATCCAGTTCTTTCTTACTCGCGTGAAAAACACCGTTGTTGCAGCTCATCCAGAGATTCCCGGCTTCGTCTTGGAGGATTCCACAGATGGTGTTGGAGAGAAGACCTTGTTTCATTGTGACATGAGTGAACTTGTTGTCATGGAAGCGATCCAGACCGCCTCCGATCGTGCCGATCCACAGCACATTGTTTTCGTCTGCATGGAGACTCACTAATATATTTTTAGAAAGACCTTCCTTAGCGGCATAGGAACTCAGACGGCCTTCGAATAGGCACTTCAAGCCTCCCGTCATCGTGCCGATCCACAGCCGGCCGCTCTTGTCCTCCTCCATGCACATCGGGTAGCTATCGACGCCGGGGATTTTTTCGAATTTCTGATCCTGCCACCGCCAAAGACCTTTCATGCACCCAATCCAAACGACACCGGCGCGGTCTTCATAGATAGAGAAAATGATCGGTCCGAGGACGTCGGCTCCGCGAGGATGGGAATCCAATTTTCCATGCGAGATTCGATTCAGTCCACCGCCGCCGGTGCCGATCCAAAGATCCCCGTTCCGATCGAACATCAGGTTCGTTACGGAATCGTTCGACAAGCCATCTTTGGTTGTCAGGTGGGAGATGACTTGTCCACTGCGAAACTGAGTGATTCCGCCTTCGTTGGTTCCTATCCAAATGGACCCATCGGCTCCTTCGCAGACGGCTTGGGCGAAAGAACCATTGACGCCTTCTTCGGCCGAATAGCTCGTGCATCGACCGTCTCTCAGTCGACACAGCCCTCCACCATTGGTGCCGATCCAAATGCTTCCCTCACGATCCTCGAAAAGCGACATGACTTGATTACTGCAAAATCCGTTCTTCATAGATAGCGTGGCGACGCCGCTTTCACCATATCGCCTCAACCCGTTACCGATCGTACCAACCCAGATATTGTCGTCTCGATCGGGGAGAATCGAGGTGACATAATCATGGGAAGTCCCATTTATGTCGGGTAAATACGAGCACGCTCCGTTCTGGAGTCGACCGACGCCGCCTCCTTCCGTGCCGAACCAGATCGTTTCATGATGATCAATCGCAGCACATGAAATGGGTGCCGTCTGCTTGTTGGGGCATGCCGTCGAAAAGAGCCCATCCTTCAAACGAAAGAGACCTCGGAAGGCAATCCAGATGCTGCTGTCTTTGGTTTCGAAGATGGTGCCGGCACCGTCGAGAGAACTCCCCTTTTGATCCTTGAAGTCGCGGATGACTTTACCCTGAAGCGTTCCGAATTTCCCGTTGCTGCCGACCCATATCGTGCCATCCGCCGATTGATAGAGGCATAGGTTCGGATGGTCGGCGTATCCGTCCGGCAGAAGGCGATCGATCCATTTGCCGGCACGATAGGAAATAAGATGCGCATTGGTCGCAATCCAGAGGGTTCCATTCCGATCTTCGAACAGTTTTCTGACATCCTGTTCCACCATTGCAGGCGTATTCAAAGAATTGAAGACCGTAAAGCGAACTCCATCAAAGCGGACCAACCCTTCTTCCGTGCCGAACCAGAGATACCCGTCATGCGTTTGGAGAATTGCCGAGATTGTGCTCTGTGGAAGGCCATCCGCCCGGGTCCATGTGTCAAGGCCGTATTGAGTAATCGCTTTGTGTGGATCCAGCCCCCACAGCGGCAGAGCCCACATGAGAGTGAGAGCAACCCAAAACCAGAGGAAGGAAGCACGCCATCGAGCGTTTTCTTGGTTCATATTGTGATCTATGAGCGGCATTTTATCATGGGTTCGTCGAGGAAACATTTTCTCTCTCAGGAATTCGCAGACAGAGATGCAAGGCTTCCCCCCTCCGGGCACAGCGCCTATCAGGCTCAGCAGATCTTTCGTCTCATGACGACTGGGATGAGAGCCGCCCGCGCAGCTGGAGGGATCGTCCGTAGAAGGCAAGCAACAGCACGACCACCGTTGCCGCGGCGAATATCAAGCAGGATCCAGCCGTTTGAGCCGGCTCGGAGGCCCCCGTAAAGTCCAGCGCCGCCAGACCGCTCATCGGACCTGCATACCAGAGAAGAGTGTAAATGACTTCGAAAAGCTTGCTGCTACGGCTCCAGATTCCGAACGCTAGAGCCAGACTTGGAATGAAGGCGGCGCCGACCGCCCATGCGATCAATGCGATCCATCTCCCATTCGTAAACAACCTCACAGCAACACCAATTCCCGTCGTCGCCGCGAGGAACACACCGGCAAGCCAGCAGGCCGGCAGCAGGCGCCTTAATGGATGAGCTGCCGTGAAGACAAGTTGTCCGGCATTATGCCGTGCCTCGCGTGTGCCCATGGCTGAGAAGAGCGGAAGAGGCCATATCCAAGCAGACGAGAGTATCCATTTGTGAGCGATGGGAAGCGGTGCGAACAGCTCTGCAATGACGAAACCGGCGGCAACGGCATACCACCACAAACTGAGCCCTTTCATCATGAGACGCAGTTCGGCTGCAAGCATTCTATTGAAACTGAAATTCAGCGAACCTCCGATGATTGTCGAGAGATGCGTGACAGGAGTTGAGAGGGGACGACTCGCTTTCACAACAGCAGTGGGCGCAGTTCTTTTTTTTCGCTGACGCTTCTCGCGATACTGAGCCGGGTCAAATCGATCAAACGGGAGCGCCGACAAGCCGGCGATAGCGAAAGCGAGTGATAGCATGAGAAATCGACTCGCCAAAATCTCACCTGTCCAGTCGACACCCTCGAAGTGAAAGGTCCCCCGATTTACTTTCTGATCCATGAAAATGAATCCGAAATTCATGTCACTTTGATAATCGGGGAAAACCCGGCGGCACGATATCATCATACTCTTAAGTGGAACTGTCACGCCCATCGGATCCAAGAAGTGATTGTTGGTACCTTTCGGATTGATTTGCGCCGGCACGAGCATGCAGATCCACCACAGAATGAAGTAAAAGATGTTGCCTTTGGTGCCCTGCAGCCAAGAAGCGGTTTCCGAGAAGACGGCGACCGCCGAAACCAAAGCCATCGCAGGGAATGCAATCAGGATAAAGGGCGCCAGCAAAGGCCAAATCCGTATCCCATGATCTTCCCCACGCACCATCTGCATGACAACGGCCATCACAATCAAAACCGCAACAATAGCCATCAAGACGGCCAGATTGCTGAGCATTTTCCCAACTGTGTAGAGGACTCTGGTCATCCGAGTCGTGGCCAGTATCTGTCCGACCCCCGTCTGTCGATCCCGATCAACCACGTTCCGGACGAGATAGAACCCGGCCAAGGACAGGAACGTCGTGGTCATCATGACGACCAGGTTGCCGATCCAGGCTGAGTTATAGAGGCTGCGATAGTTGCCCAGTGTGAGGGTCACATAGTTGGCGTCAGGTGGCGGTACAGAGATGTATCCGAAATAGGCCGTGATCCCAAGTATGATGAGAAAACTGTAGCGGCGCGTTCGTTCCAGGAAATCCGCTCGCATAATCTGATAGAGCATTCTGATCATGATAGACGGCCTTTAGTTGGCGTGAGACTGCTCAGCGCGCTCGCCTTCACGACTCGATTGAATGCAGTAGAGGTAGGCATCTTCGAGGTTAGGCGTGATGAGGCTCGCTTCAGAACCAGGCGATGAATCCGAAACCACCCGCAAGTGGATGCCATCACTGCGGCGGACTGTTCCGCTGATGAGGTAACGTTGCTTGGCCGCCGAGATGTCGGCGCCGGAGATGACCCATTCCCAGACTTTGCCTTCAACCATGCGCAACAGATTCTCAGCGGTGGTATGCATGATGAGGCTGCCTTTGGAGATCATGGCCAGTTCGGTCGCCGCCGCTTCGACGTCGGAAACGATGTGCGTTGAGAGGATCACGATTCGGTCCCCGGAAAGATCCGAGAGCAAATTCCGAAAGCGGACTCTCTCCTCAGGGTCCAACCCAACCGTCGGTTCATCCACAATCAGAAGTTTAGGATCATTGAGGAGTGCCTGAGCGATGCCGATTCTCTGCTTCATTCCTCCCGAATAACTGCCCAGTGTCAGGCGTGCGGCATCGGTAAGATTCACCATCTCGAGCAACTCGGAAATGCGTCTTTTCGACTGGCGACCATCCAAGCCGCGGACTGCCGCCAGATATTCAAGGAATTCAATGGCTGTGAGATTTGGATAAACTCCAAAATCCTGCGGCAAATATCCCAGCACGGCCCTCACTGCATCCGGATCATCGGCAAGGTCGCTGCCATTCCAGATCGCATGTCCCTCCGTCGGTTTTGTGATCGTGGCAAGAATGCGCATGAGTGTAGATTTCCCAGCACCGTTCGGTCCCAGCAATCCAAGCACACCGGATTCAAGAGTGAGACTGAAATGACGCAGGCCCCAGAGGGAGCCACGGTAAAGCTTCGAGACCCGATCAATGACAAGTTTCACAAGTCCTCCTGATCTGCCGCGCTCAAAGTGCCGGCGATCGATCCTCACTCTGCTTCTCATTACGCAGGTTCTCCGTCACAAGTTCTTCCAGTTGTATCACATCATATCTGCAACCTCTCCGCGCTGACGACTATTACCAACTCTATGCATCACTCAGAAAATAAACCTACTTCTGATAGTGGAGGACTATTATCGGAACGATCTGTCCTCACTTGAAAATTTATTCATTATCCGAATAAATAATGTTCGCCAATTGCTGCAATTTGAGATTGACAATTTCCTGCCATATGCATAAACTACATAAACTAAGTTTATCAAACTAATCTCATGGGGATGTGCTATGCAAACCATCAATATTCATGAAGCGAAGACGCACCTTTCCCGTCTGGTTGAGGAGGCTGCGCAAGGAAAGTCCTTCATCATTGCCAAGGCAGGAAAGCCGCTGGTCAAGGTTTCGCCCCTATCTGCAGAAGAGCGGCAAGGTGGTGAAAAACTGGGATTTATGGCGGGTGAGATTTCTGTTCCTGACGATTTTGATTCACTGGGGGCGCCAGAGATTATGCCACTTTTTGAGGGCAAGTCATCGTGAAACTGCTCCTCGATACGCATATTCTCCTGTGGACGGCCGGGCAGCCGGAAAAGCTTGCCGAATCAACTCGCACCCTTTTGATGACACCCGAGAATAGGCTGTTTTTCAGTGCGGCAAGTATCTGGGAAATTGTTATCAAGCTGGGAATTGGACGTGAAGATTTCAAGGTTGATCCGTATCGTTTGAGAAAGATGCTCGTAGTGCATGGATACACAGAGCTTCCCGTAACCGCTGAACATGCCTTGAAGGTTGATACGTTACCGCCTCTTCATAAAGACCCTTTCGACCGCCTGCTCCTTGCTCAAGCCCGTACAGAAGGGATGCTTCTCCTCACCGGCGATGCTTCCGTTGCCCAATATCAGGAATCGGTGTTGGCTGTATGAAAAATATGGACTCTGTTCCAATACTGGTGAACCCGTAATAACTTTATTCGGCCGGACTTGCCTTACAGGTCTGTTCATGTAGCCGACTTTTCACGAATCGGCGATTGACTCGCGCTCCTCCGGCGAGTATTCTGCGTGTATGACACACGCAAACGGGCTGGACGCGATCCGAATCGTCTGCATTTCATCCTGATTTTGTTTCGAGGAAAAAAAACGATTTCCTATGTTTTTCTCATTCAATAAATAAAAGAAATATGGTTTTCATTTTTTACTTTCTATGTTCAATTGGTTCCATTCTGCTTTATCTGGGTCTAGGCCTGGGACTAACCTGGTTGCTCCTACCACCTTTCCTGCGCCGATATTCCCTTTTCCTAGCTCCGATAATTGGATATTCCTATCTGACGCTGATCGGATGGTATCTCTACAGGCTCGATTTAAAAGGTACGGATTCATACGCTTGGATCATCTTGGCTGTCTCAATATTTTTACTTATCCTGGCCGGAATTATCTTTAATAAACGCAGGCCAGTTAAGACGGAAAATCCATTTTCTTCAGAGATCCTGGTGCCTTTCGTCGTCGCGCTTGTGTGCTTTATCATCGCCATGATTCCTCAAGTGGCGGGACTGAATCGTCCAACCACTATCACGACGGGCAATAATGATATTGCGTCAGTCGCCGTCCCCGCCCGGTTTCTAAAGGAGTTTGCGAGAACCGACTGTACCGGGTTTTTAGGATTTAAAACCTATGCGACCGTAGGCATGGCAGATCAGACGATTTTCGGCGGAAGCCTCGCGGGCGCGTTCACCAGTTCTGTCTTACATGTACAGCCTTTCGAAATACAGAGCATGTTGCTCCAGGTATTTTTTCTTTTTGGAATTCTCGCCTTCTATGTACTGGTGCGCGAGGCGTTTGGCTACGATCGAAAGGGCGCTGCTTTTATCACCCTGCTCTATGGCTTGAATCACGTCATGTTGTACGTCATCTTTCATGGATTCATGGGCCAGACGATTACCACCGGGGTCACGACCGCCATTGTGATCCTCCATGTAGTCGCCGTTAGAAATTGCAGAACCATCATGCAGACGATTCGCTTTCTTCCATTGGCCATTCTATTCAACTGGACTGTCTCTGTGACTTATCCCCATATGGTGTTCTTTGTTTTTGCCCCTATCGGCATTTTTGTTTTTCTCATGGCTGTAATACAAAGATCACCATCGATTCTATTTCGCTGGGCACATCTCACGCTATGGTCTCTCATTCTTGCAGGAATATTATGGATCGAACGGGCCAAAGCTGCCCTCAATAGTCTTCAAGTTATGGGCAATGCCGAAGCAGGTTGGTTCGTTAATTGGATCTACCCGGATACTCTGCTTGGATTGACCGGCGGAGAATTCTGGCTCAGATCTCCATCGATTGTCCTCCGGTACATCGGCACGATTTGTGTGATAGGTTTGGCACTGTGGGGGCTCATTCAAACGTTCAAGACGGATCGCACGACTTTCTGGCTCTCATTAGCATCGCTTGCGACGATTTCCGCCGGATATACTATTCTGGCGTACAAAGGCCATCTAGAAGGGCATTTGGGAGGATATAAGAGCTTCAAACTTCTCTCTTTTTTCTTTCCGATCATATTCGCGTCTCTCCTGCTTATGTTCAGGCGGATGAATTATCATTTCCCTAGGAATTACATTCCGATCACACTTATTGTACTTCTTCTAGTTGGTAATGTTTGCTCGGCTTATATTATCGA
The DNA here is from genome assembly GCA_903916735.1 of uncultured Acidobacteriota bacterium. GTDB lineage: Bacteria > Acidobacteriota > CAIWXX01 > CAIWXX01 > CAIWXX01 > CAIWXX01. The sequence goes on along the minus strand of CAIWXX010000095.1, from coordinate 24,953 downwards.
TGATCGGGCCATACAGCTTCGTCGTATCGTGGATGACGACATTATTGATCTTGGCAAAATTGAAAATGACCCTCGAATTGACTCCATCAATCTTCCATATCAAGATCCTTGGATCGTCATATGGCCCGTTTATTTTCTACTGAAGAAGAAACTATACGTAGAATTGCCAACGTATGACGGATACTGGACGGGTATCTTGGCGGGTCAATGGAGGCTGGAACTCGATGAAAAGGCGGATTCTGATATTGTTTTGATCACAGGGGTCGGTTCGGAGGAAGTATTGAGGGTGAACAATCGCTATATCCTAAGAAAGCTCGGATCGACGGCATCATTGAAAGTTCAATTTGGACAGGGATGGGAATCGCCGGAGAAAGTGCATGGCAAGCTAATCCGGTGGACCAAACGCGAGGATCAGGTATTCAGCATACAAGTGCTTTCACCGCGATCCTCTCTCAATGCGACAGCGAAGGTGGAATATGGGGGTCGATCCAATATCCGCGATCTGTCATTCTACTTAAATGGGATACTTGTGGGCAACCCGCTGTGCAACCTGTGTGAGGTCGACCACCTTCAGCTCATCCAAGGTGAAAATTTGATCGAATTCAGGGTTCCCGCCCAATCCCTCAAATTGAAGGGAACTTCAGCTCGTAAGATGCGTTATCGATTCGATCGTATTGAGATTCACACCGAACCCGACACTGAGGCCTCGGCCGGCAAGACAGTTTTGGTTCCGGATCCTTTCATCGCACCTCACCAGGACAATCAAGTTCGCCCTCGTTAAACCACCGGTGAAACCAAAACTGCACTAACTCGGTCCGGAATCCAAGGTTCTCATAAAGACGCATCGCATTGGGAATGCATCCCGATGTGACAACGACAACCTTGGAGGCACTCATGCCCTGAAAGCCGCGCAGGAGCTCATCCATGAGCGCTGATCCGATGCCTTTTCCCCGTGCCCTTTCATGGGTTGCGATGAGCCCGACGAGCCCGCTTCCATCAGATTCCAGAGAGCCGGTGACGAATCCGGCAAAGTGCCCGGCCATTTCAGCCATAAGAACCATTCTGCCGGGAGAGGCGAAATCACGATCGACCCAACACTCATAGAGCGCTCGAACACGCTCCTTTGGAAAATGCGAGTCGGCAAAAAACCGCATCTCAGTAAAGCTTCGGCCGGATAATTCTCGAAGAGCGGCAAGATCATGATCGAGTGCCGGCCGGATCAGCACCTCCGGCATCATGCGTGCAGCGCGATGATCCGCAACATTTCGGCTAGCCATCGTGATCCGCATATCCATCAGGTCGAATCCCCTGTGGCCGGCCTGCCGGGCGCTCGTCTTCGCGTTCGAGTCGCAGAGGAAGTAGAGACACCGCACGCTCCTCTGATGACACCATTCAGTCGCCGCATCAAAATCCTCGGCTGAAGGCGCCGTCGAATTCAGTCGTGCGATTCGAATGCCAAAGAAATCGGAATCCCACGGCAGAACCGTGCAAAGCTCTCTCATCAATAGTGACTCTCTTTTCGGAAGCGCGCAATCACCCACAGATCCAACAGAATTCGTCCCTCCGCAATGTACGACATCGGCATCTTAGGATTGCGTGCCAGTGCAGGCTTCAGAAGATTTGGACGTGTTCTCCAGGATCGTGCGGATCAAATAGGGTGGCCGTTCCATCGCTCTAAAATGCATGCGTGCCAGATACTCTCCGATAATCCCGAGCGCGAAGAGTTGAGCACCGGAGAAGATGGCAATGATCGAAGCGAGGAAAGCAAAGCCTGGTACTGCAGCACCATGCAGCAAATAGCGGCCGACGACGAGCAACAGAACACCTATCCCCAACAGAGTGCATCCAAACCCAACCAGGCTGGCTACCTGCAGTGGCCAACTGCTGAACCCCGTCATCATATTCAGGGAATGGACCACCAACTTTCGAAAGGTGTACCGGGAAATACCCTTAAACGGCGGGTTGTGACGAACACGAACCGCGCCAAAACGACTCGTCCCCCACGCCAGGAGCACGTCAATAGATACAAAGGAACTCTGGTAGCTGGAAAATGCATCACGGATCCATATGTAAAAAGCGCGGAAGGCGCTGACATTGCGCGCCGTTTCAACACCCATGGTGCTTTGGAGAACAAGTTTGGTGATCTGCGAAGCCAGATCCCGCCATAGGCCATGTTGCTCCTTTTCCGGGACGCCATAAACGACATCAACCCCAGCCCGGATTTTCTCCAGGAGTTTCGGAATCTCTGAGGCGGGATGTTGGAGATCATCGTCCATCGTCACGATGATGTCATGCTTCGCAGCGCGGATGCCGCACAGGAGAGCATTATGCTGACCGGCATTCCTCGCCAGGCGGACACCTCGTACCCACGCATTCTCGGCGACCAGTTCCTGGATGACCTCCCAGCTGTTGTCGCTGCTTCCGTCGTCAACGAGTATGACTTCATAGAGCGAGCTCAGAGTGGGGAGAGTTGCCCGCAATTGCGCGAGCACTTCACTGATGGTAGCCCCGCCATTAAAGACAGGGATGACGACAGTAAGAGATTCCATCCTGCTGTCATCTAGTGCGACATCGTGTTTTTCGAGGGGATCCTTAATCAAGGGAGTTGTTATCCTGCATGAAGACGACATCGAACACATTCATGGCTCTCAGCATACTCATCACCGGATCCCTCTTCGACGCAACTATTAAAATCGTACGCGCAGGCTCCATAAGATAATTATGCTACTCGAACTTGGAATTGACTTCAATCAAAAGATGGAAAATACACACACACTGCTTCCGGCCGGCTCCCTTGGCAGGCCATCGCCGATGCAGTGTTCTACGCCAGAGCCCCGATGTGACGCGAAAAAGGAGCGGCCCCTTGCGTCATTCCTCCTCGTCCTCTTGTTTCCCTGCCTCGACAATCGTGATGTCGCCGTAAGTGCTTCGTAGTTCCACCATCGGACCACGAGCCTGGCCTCCAGAAGAGCCGGTCACGCGGACGCGCTGATTCTCATCCGTGCGATATGTATTCATGCTGGGGTAGCGGCATTTAATTTCGGCAGAGACAGTTTCCGCGAGAAACTGAAATTGGGAGTTTGGCGGAAGAACAATCCGAATGTCGCCGTTGTCGGAATGTACCGCGATCGGCGACGATGGCGGTATGCTGGCCCTCAAACGGCAACTCCCATGAGGCGCAGTGATGTCGATCTTCCCCACGAAATCGACGATCGTCACATCCTCATTCGTCGTATTAACCGTGCAGCCGGCCTCAAGATTTTTCAAATTCACCGACGCACGATCACCCTGAACGGTCAAGGGCCCCTTGATCCGGGCGCCATCGATTTCGTCGTAACTCGTTTGAATTTTGACGGCATCGCCGATATCTTTGAAAGTGACCGGGCTATGATCCCCGGTGGCATTGAGCTTTCCACTGACCTTCGTCACATCAATGCTTTCATAGCTGTTATTGATTGTGGCGTTGCCAAGGCAATCATTGAGCTGCACGGAAGAGTGGTCGCCTGCCACCGTCACATCCTTGGCAACTTGCTTCAGCACGATATCGCCGTAATCCGCGATCAGATCCAGCCCTCCTCCGACATTTTCTATATCCACATCCCCATGAGTGTTTTTCACTTTGGCATCGCCACTGATCCGGATGAGCGTCAGGTCATCGTATGTATCATCAAGGAGGAGATTTCCAGCCAGTCCGTTGAGGGATATTTCGGAATGATCATTCCGGATCGTCGTATTGCCCTCGATATTCTTCATATCAAGGTCTCCATAGGCAATCGCCAGATCAACTCCAGCCGATTTCAAGTTCTGAATTTTGAAATCCCCATGTTCGCCCACAATTTTGAGAAAGATCGAATTGGGAATTGTCACTTCGAAATCCGTCTGCAGGTTCGTGCCGATTCTATTTTCCTTGGATCGGTTGCTGCCGAGATACATCTCCCCGGATTTCGGCTCGGCCACAATGTGGATCCGGTCCGCTTCAGCCCGCGCTTTTTCCTCTTCACGCATGCACACGCGCTTCCTCAAGAGAATCGAAATCCGTGGCTCATCCCATCCGCGAATCGTCACATCACCGTAGGCATTTTCAAATAGGATCGGGAGCTTCGCATCCGCCGCCACCTCTTTCGTTTCCGTGTACTCACGGTACCGATCCTGATCCCAGTCCGTATCGATGTGAAAGTACGGAGATGGATTGAATCCAACGAAGCTCTGGATCGATAGTCCGAAGAGGACGACGAGGATGACAAAGACGATTTCACGCGCTTTCATTGCCGCCTGTCCTCTGTTGAAGAGCCCGCATAACCTTCAGCAACCCGTAAACGATCAGAATCATCGGCCAGAACTTGGCGACGTAGTACCAGAGGTCAAAGTCCACCCCAAGGTTCTGCAGTAGAATGACCGTTCCGAGCAGGAGAAGGACAATTCCGAATACCAGCGAATCAATCGATCTTAGTTTAGACATTTTCTTTCCCCTCCTCGTCCTTCGCTTTAGCTTCAGCGAAGTAATTTTTAAGCATAATGATACCGATAATGATGATCACAAGCGGCCAAAGCTTCAACACGTTTCTGAAAATGTGTATCTCGAAATTATTAAGCTGAAACAGCAAGCCGATGGCAGCAATGACGATTCCGCCTGTCAGTGATTCGCGATCACCATTGGTTGTTGTTGGAATCGTGGAGGATGCATCGACTGGTTTCTCATTGATCGCCTGGGCGGAGCGGTAAGCATCAAAGAGCATGTAGAACCAGAAGCAAGCCAACGCGATACTTAGAAAGACCGCTTCCCCAGGACCGCTCACATTCGTCAGGCCCTGGATGATCCCTGCGAAGATGGCAAGGAATGCAACGGCTTTGATGTACTGCCCGTTGTAAATGGCGCCGAGGCCTGGAACCACGGCCGCCAAAAATGCGGCCAAGCCGGGTGTTTTCGGCGGAATCGGCGCGGGCTTCGGCTTCTCCATTGCCTGTGCCAGACATTCGGGGCAGTAATTGACCCCCTTCACATCATGCTGGCACTGCTGGCAGATCGGACGTCCGCACGAGTGGCAGAGTGTGACACTCTCGACTGTTTCATGATTCATGCAATACATGGTTTATCGCTCCTTGATGAGACCCGTTCCCATCGCATGTGATATAGCTCGTTTGAGAACTCTGTTGGTCGTTTTTCTGCTTCCGATAGTTTTCGAGTTCTTCCTGTACCTTTTCAACGCGACGGTCGAGGATCAGCATAAAGATGTTCTTGAACGTCGCGATTTCCTGCCCCATGCCTTCGGCCTTGCCGTAGAGCCGCGTGGAGTAAGACCAGGCCCGGTGGATATATTTGTTGGCCGACCGACTCGGCACCGTGTTCATTTGAAGGAACGCCGGGCCAAGAAGAAGGATCAGCAATGCCGAGACGGCAGGCAGAAGAACCGGCGCTGGGAGCCGAAGATATCGTTCCATGAGAGCCAGGAAACCAGCCGGCTTGGCCGTCCGCCGGACTATTTTTTCCACCAGATCGGGTGGCGGCTCGACCTCGGGGAAACTCCCGAGGAGCTGCATATTCTGCCGATAGATCGTGAGAAGAGTCTCGCATTCCGAGCAGGCTTTGAGGTGGGTTTCGACACCGGCCAGGAAAGTCTGCTTGAGCTGCCGGTCAACGAATTCCGGCAGGAGATCCTGTACCTGTTTGCAATTCATGCCGTTCCTCCAAGCTCACCGGCCTCTCGCTGGGCCATGAGCATTCGAGCCAATTCCAAACGGCCTCTATTGATTCTGGATTTCACAGTCCCCAGAGGCGCGCTCAAAACCGCCGCGATTTCGTCGTAACTGTAACCCTGGATATCTCGTAGGATCACGGCCATCCGGAGGTCGTCGCTCAATCGAAGCAACCCCTCGTGGATCGTCCGGTGAGCTTCACTGCGCTCGTACTCGGCAGCAGGCCCATCGCCATTCGGCGCAGGCAATGCGGCAACGACGTCGATATCCACGAATTTCTCCTTCTTATGATGCCGATAAAAATCGATGCAGAGGTTTCTGGCGACCGACATCAACCATGTCGGAAACTCCATCTCGAAGTTGTACCGGTTTAGCGACCCGTACAATCTCATGAAAACCTCCTGGGTCATCTCCTCAGCCCTCCCCGCTCGTCCGAAAAACTGATAGCAGAGGTTGTAAACCCTTCGCTGGTACTTTTTGATAAGCATTCGCCACGCATCCTCATCTCTTTGAAGGCATCTCCGAACGAGTTCCCTATCGTTCAGGGTTTCTTCATTCATCATCCACCTATCCAAACGGAAACGCCCGCCAAAAGGTTCCATCGGGCCCAGCCGGCCCTCGGAGAAGGCATCACGAATGCTCTCTCTAGTTTACCTGAAAACGAGTCGAAAGGTATTGGAAATTCTTGTGGGAAAGTCCCGAAAATTGTTGGAAATAGTCCTTATGACGCATCTGGAAAATGCGTCGCCAGACTGGAAGAAGCCCTGGTAGATGACAGCGACTCCAAAGGCCCGCGAATGCTGTCGCGCCTCATCTCGCGTGCTTTCAAAATTTCTTGCATCCAGTTCGATTTTCGCTCTCTCTTTTCCATATCGATCGATCTTGGACGAGTACGCATCAACCTGCTTTCCACTTCTCTCTTCTTTTCTTCAGGCATGCTTCCTCACTGGAACGCAATCTTCGGCATGAACGTGTTTGTCAGAAATTGCCGTCTTTCCTTCAAGTTGTGAACGAAAAGGCTCAAGACAGTCAAATTTCTCCAAAAACTTGCATCCCTAACCTGGCAGAGCCAGAACCAAAGATGGTGGCCGCACCACCCGTGACTCCGGCCCTCTCAGGAAGCCAGGAAGGGAGGAATGCAGGAACGGAAGGTAGTGCGCCGGCAATGGCCGGTTCGCATGGGATCTTGCATGTTCCGAAGATCTTGCCATTTCGTGTCGACATTTCGCCGTTTAGGCACTAAATGACCTCACCTTTTCCAGCACCTCGCTGTTCAGAGTCGGCTTATTCTGCGTTGGGATCTTCAAGTTGAGTGGAAGCTCGGCCAAGCCATCTGAAAAAGAGAACCATGAATACAGCCGGCACCAGGATTCCCCACCATCCTGGGAGCCCAATCCGAGCCATCCACACCGGCCCGCCATAGGCAACGATGAGCATGATGGTGCCGGCCCATCCAAACGCGCTGATAAGGTTGAGGGTTGAAAACCTAAAGGCCGGCACATGTGCATAAGCGCAAGCGATCGGTATCGCGATTCTGAGCCCCGGCAGGAAACGGGATGCAAGAATCAGGATATTGGAATGTTGTTTCACCCGAGAACTGACGGCATTCTGTCGCCGGGCAATGGAAGGAAATCGAGAGAGCCAGCGACTGAGGCGTCCACGAAATGCATAAAAGTAGAATTGATCGCCTGCTGAACCGCCGAGCGCGCCGGCGACAAGGACGCCGACGGCATCGAGCCGGCCCAGGCTTACAAGAACGCTTGCTGTGACAAATACCACTTCCCCTTCAATTGCAGCCGCAATGAAAACGATGAAATAAGCGAGCTCACTCGGCCAGCCATTAATGTTCACAATCAGATCGCCGGTCAGACCCTGGAGACTTCTTGCTTTTTCACCAGGACATCTCGAACCACGTCGGACACGCGATGAACCTGCTCATCGGTGAGGGATTCGTACACTGGAACCTGAAAAGCATCGGCCGCACGTTCAGCGCCCGGCATCTTGCCCTGTGCATCTCCGAAAAGAGCCAGCTGCGAACAGACATCGACATGAAGGATTTCAACATCAACCCCTCTCTTGATGCATCGGCGTAGAATATCATCGCGATCAGGGCCATAAACGCAATATTGATAATAGGCGTGAGTCTGTTCAGGCGGCACGATAGGTGCCTGTACACCGACGAGACCCTGCAACGCTTCATTCATGACCCGCGCATGGGCCTGCGTTGCAGAGTTCCAATCTGCCAACCGGCTCAGCCCAGCCAACCCGATGGCCGCTTGGACATTGGAATAGCGTTCGATATAGGAATCCGGTAGAGGGCTCAGGGGACGGATTTTTTCCCAAAGATAGACATCGGGCCGTGCCATGAACCACGACGCCGCCCAAAGAATTGGGAAGGCGGTGTAGGTGAAGACGCCGGGACGAATCATCCTTCTCTGCCATCGTCCAGACCCCAGCCGGCCAAGCACCCGTTTCTCATCCGGCCATTTTTCCGCCGAAACGAAGCCGGCGACTCGATCGGCGATCGCCGGATCATGGATGAGCGCCATTCCGCCTCCATACGTATTCAACGGCTTCAGCGTCTGAAAACTGAAGAAGCTCGCATCTCCGAGTGTTCCAACCAGCCGCCCTCGATAGGTCGCACCTAAAGCGTGAGCGCAGTCTTCGATGACCGCCAGCCGATGCCGGGCAGCAATCGACAGGATTTTGTCCATATCGCATGACAGTCCATAGAGGTGAGTCGGCACGACGGCGCGAGTCCTGTCGGTGATGACTCGCTCCAGCGAGGCTGGATCCAGTGTATACGTCGCGGGATCGACATCCGCGAAAACAATTTTCAGGCCGGAGACTTTCGCCAGTTCAGGTACGACCCAGAATGTGAGTGCAGGGAACACGATCTCGGAGCCGGGGGGGAAATCGAATGCTTTGAGGAGATAAAAGAAGGCCATTCGCCCATAGGAAGCCGAAATGGCACGGCCGCATCCATGAAATTTTTCGAAGGCTCGTTCGAATTCTGAAATCTGCGGCCCCTGTATCAGCTCCCCGCGTCCACGGCAAGCGGCGATGGTCTGTTCGGTGTTGGATATGATACGGGCGCCGTAACGGGAAATGGCCTCTAACATGTCACCGGCCTCGACATATGTTGAATTTCATAATGTGCGTGCAGAGCGATAACCTTATCATCCATCTTTCCGATCACTTGTCGTACGTGAGTATTGTGAATCTTGAGGTAGTTGGCGAGATAGGAAGGCCGCATATAGAAATGCGTATAGGCGGCTCCTAGCAGAAATTTCAGTTCAGTGGCTGTTAGATTCGGGTGCTTGAAGGTCGGAGTAAACCCATCGAATTTCTGCCAATCTTTTTCATAAACAAGTGGCTCGACCTGTTTCCAGAAAGGTGTGCCCGGGTAAGGGGTCAGCAGTTTGAACTGAGCAAGTGTCGAACCGAGATCGCAGGCGAAGTCGATCGTCGCGGAGATCGATGTCCAATCATCATCGAGCAGGCCAAGTATATAAAACGCAGCCGTTAAGATGCCCCGACGTCGGCAATACTCGACCAGAGAGCGCTGGTGGGCCTCCGGAACCGGCCTCCGCCCAACCCTGCTCAGCGATTCCGCAGAAACGGATTCGACGCCGAAGCTCAGCACCCTGAGCCCGGCTTTGTACATTTTATCGAGCAAATCCGTGTCGACTCGATCCAGCCGGGTTTCACACTCGAAACGAAGATCGAGCCCTCGAGCTTGAATCTCATCGCAGATCGCTAGGCAGCGATCACGATCTTCCGTAAATACGGGATCGCGAAATTTGACCTGCGGCCGCCGGAAGCGATCACAGAGCTGTTCGAGCTCATTAATAACGCTTTGGATGGATCGAGAACGATACCCGGCGAGAATGCGATGCGGGCAATAGGTGCAGAATTCCCGGCATCCGCGACTTGTTTGCAAGGGAAATCCTCCCCCAACCGCCCGGGCCGAGAAACTGAGGCTGCGCTGCCGATATCCGTCTAGAACGAGATCCCAACGCGGAAACGGTAGCGTATTCAGGTTCTCGATGGGCTCGCTTTCGCAGAGACCGCTGAGTTTCTCGCCTTGAACGAGGCGCCTCATAGCACTTTCCGGCTCTCCCATTATGACAAAATCAGCATGCTCCGCGAATATGTCCGGGATTTTCGATGCAGCGAGTCCTATAAAACCAACTCGGACTCCTCGCGTGCGCATAGCATCTGCCCAGGCGATTTCATGGCGGAAATCAACCAACGAAGATAATACTATCGCCACGTCTCCATCGATGAATTCGTCCCGTGTCCAGAGGACCTCATGCCCGGCTGTGCTTGCGATGGCTGCCAGATAGGCCATCTGCATGCTAGGCATTTCATGATATCGCCGCTTCATGTAATAAATTACTCGGGTCACTCGAGAGAATGGGATGAACCTCGAGCCAAACCCCCCCGCTACAGTGTCCTTGCTGACAAAACCATCTGTCCCATCCAGATCTGCAAGCACTATGCGCATGATTGCCTCAATAACTAAAGGAGCTTTTTTGCAGATCCAACCGGCCTGACCGGTTAGTTGCCGTCGTTAAAAATATTGCGCGCATGCAAGCATTCTCGCCTTTCCTCTCAATAAGAGAGTTGGGGCTGTTATTCCCGCTGGCCGTGTTGAAATCCTGAGCATTTCCATTCAAATAATGACACAAGCAATTGATTTTATTGAGCCCGATTGAGAATGCCTCTCAACCGAGCGAAATTCAGCTATGTTTCCGATGTTATTAAATCCAAAAGCATGGCGTAAGTATAGCCAAGGATCGCAGAAACATCAATCTGGGGTGAGTGCATGCCGGATCTTGAGTGCAAGTCAAATTGATAGATCCCATACCTTAGCGTCTAACCGGTGAAATCTGTGCATAAAATGGTAAGACCTGTGACAGGACATAATCGTGAATTTCTCTCAGGACGCCAGGAAGAAAGGAATGCAGGAATGGCTTATGAAATCACTGCTGGTCGAAATGAAAATCCGTTCCATTCCTGAGAGGTTCAGGAGCGATGATTGTAGAAGCCACCTTGTTTGGTTGCGGCTATGCAGCGTTAGGGGGTGCAAGACAAAATTGTTGCCGGCAAGGAAAATGCTTCGAAAACACAATTGAACAGGGATGAACACAGATCGGATGCCGGGTATCTCTGTTTATCTGCGTTCTTCCGTGGTTCTTTACCTCGTGCCATTGAGTCCTTGGGTCGAGAAATTTTAGTCAATTGAACATTGACTCCCGATAGTGGCTGAGGAGCGAGATGGTGGTAATCCACCTGATAAAAAGTAAATTCTTGCCGCGTGGGTTTGATTTTGATATAGTCAGCTCGATTGAAGAGAACATGGTGAGAATACGTACGGGATTGATTGTCGGTTGCCTGCTCATATCGGCCTATAAACCTGTCTTCCCGGCGCCTATGAAAGCGGCGGTCTCAATTGAAATCAAAGTCCCCCAGCAGACAGTCGGCATGATGTGGGCGCAATTCGAAGTCACGGCGAAAATGCCCATTCTGAGTATCACTCTGACCGCTTACCTTGACAAACTCCCATTATCATCAGCGCCCATGCCATCGCTTCCGATGGTACGGGGTGAGAGGCGCAGCGTCGGGGTGCCTATCAATATTCCCAATCAGAAGCCGCACTGGCTGTTCGTCGAAGTCGATGCAATTCTCATGTCCGGCGAACGGATGAAAGCCGGAAAATCTCTTCTCATCACGCCCAATTGGAAAAATCCGAAGCCGGAAACATACGAAACGTATCGCACCGAGAAGCCCCGACATCATTAAGGCCGAGGCTTTAAGCTTCGCGGATTTTTTAGCCCTGGCGCATCTGACTATCATGATCGTTGCCGGATGCAAAAGATCTGGACCAACAGAATAGCTCCTTATACCAGCGCCTGAGAATGAGCATCCAAGAGTGCCTGTGCGGATGTTGCGCAAAAGGGCGCCGCGGGCGGCATGACGATTCCTCAGTCAGGAGAGTCTCTCATATCGTCCGCAGGCTTGATCCCCTCCTCCTGCCTCATCGCTCTGAGAAGAGCAATTTCCTGGCTGAGCATCTTGACGGTTGTCTGTAGTGATGAGATGCGAACAGAGAAGTGCAGGCTGATGCTGAGCAGAAGAAGAAAGGCGAAGAGGAGCAGCGTTGTCGTCGACGAGACGGCGCCAATGAGTTTTGTGAGGAAAAGCAGAAGATCATAGGAGAAAGTGAGGGTCAAAATCGTGACCCCTGTCAAGAGCCAAAGCCAGGAATATTCCAGCCGAAGTCGTTTTCGCCGGACAAGTTCGATGATGGCAAAGAAGATAAGAGCTCCCATAATGATTGCGAAAATCTTCTGTCGAATTGGCATCGGATTTACTCCTCTTTTGCCGGAGTTCCTTCCTGCAGGAGAGCGATGAGGATCGAAAAGAACACATTGAAAATGTAATATGGGACGGTCATCCCGCGATGCATCGGACGTTTTTTCACGGACGGATACATCCGCACCGGAACTTCGCAGACCCGCAGGCCGTATCGATGATAGAGCACAATCGCGCTGACATCCGGAAATTCGTCGGGAAAACCTTCTCTTGTGTACAAGCGCATGGCTCGGCGGTTCAACGCTCGAGCGCCTGACGTCGGATCCGTCACCGGGATCGATGTCAGCAAACGGACCAGTCGTGAGAAGGCCCAGCTGCCGAACTTCCGGAACACGCCGTGGCGATAGGAACCTGGGTCGAGAAAACGCGATCCGATCGCCACATCACATTGCCCCGATACGACCGGAGCCAGGAGCTTCTCAAGGTCCTCGGGCTCATGCTGCCCATCAGCATCCAAGAAAGCAACTGTTGAATATCCTCGACGCAGCGCATACTCAATGCCGGTCTGCAGACTGGCGCCGTACCCTAGATTAACGGGATGCCGGAGGACGATCACCTTCGCCGCATATGCTATTTTCAACGTGTCGTCGGTACTGCCGTCATCCACGACAACCAGATCGCATCGAGGGCAACGCGCCCGGGCTTTGGGGATGAGAGATCCAAGAGCCGCTTCTTCGTTGAAAGCGGGAATGATAACCATGACTCTGCGTTCAGCCACACCCGCATTTTGCCCGCTCATTCGATCGATTTTCATTTCCAGCTTGATGCCCCTGTTGAGTATCAATCATAATTTAAGGCAAATTAAGGTGCATGGCAACAGAGAGGCCGAGCAGCATCTCAGAAAACGGGCGAACCTGTTGAGGGGTTTTGCACACAATACTCCTAACCTAATCTTCTTGCTTCAGTGTTGTCCGCCGGCCTAATCGTCGGACGCCGGGGTTAGCATCATGAATGGCCTGGCGCAGAGCTTTCTTATGATCGACCGAATGCCTCATGCCAGATCGTGCCAGGTAAAGCCGATACAAGCCGCTGACAAATCCGGCCTGAATTCTTCCCCCGATCGTCTGAGGCATATGGCGCTGCAAGAGGATCAGATGATTACGACAACTGTAGTAAATTTCTTCGGGCGAAATACCGTCCTTCAGATGCTGCACGCGGGCGGCTGGTTCAACATGAATTGAAAACCCGGCATTTTTAGCCCGGTAGCAGAAGTCGACATCTTCAAAGTAGCAAAAAAGCCTCGCATCGAAGCCACCGGTTTTCTCAAAGCATGTCTTGGAGATCAGCATGGCAGTCCCTGTGGCCGCCTCGACCTGTCGGAAAGTACCTGCCAATGAAACATGATCTCCGTATCCGATGAGCCTGTGGCGACCTGTGATCCGGTTGATCCGTATGCCAACCGATTCAATACTGCCATCACCGCGAATAACGGCCGGGGCGATGATCCCCGCATGAGGTTCTCGATCAAAAGCCGCAGTCAAGTGATCGATACAGCCGGGCAATAGGACGGCATCATTATTGAGCAGAAGAAAGTGAGTGACCCCCTGTTCCGAAAGGCGAGCGATACCCGCATTGCATCCGCCGGCAAACCCGGTGTTCTCATGACAGTCCAGGACCTCGTAGCGGGGATTCTTCTGCAAGCGTTCATCATTATCTTCCGAATTTTCGACAACGATCACTCTCATCAGCTCGCCGCCGTTTCGCATGACCGAATCCACAGCTCGTAGTGTGATCTGTCGTCGGTTGTAATTGACGATCACGACGCCGACATTGAAAGCAGTAGACGAGGGGTGATTCCTCAGCTCCGCGGCTCGATTTTCCATTCTATAACCAGGGTATTAAGAAATTCACAATCGACCACCCTTTCATCGTAAATCCTATCGGCGTTTATCAAGATAGTTTCGATACAGCGTTCCCAGTTCGTCGGCATTCTCCGATACCGACTTTTGGGGGATGGTCCCACGCGCGAGTAAATTAACCAAGTCTCGATCTGCAACAAGCTTTTCCAACACGCGAGCGAGATGGTCTGAAGAGCCCGGCTTGAAGAGCAGGCCGTCTGTGCCGTCTGTTACATACTCCCTCATTCCTCCGAGGTCCGAGGCAACCACAGGTATCCCTGCTTCAAACGCCTCCTGTATAGTGAGAGGTGCGTTTTCATACCAGACGGACGGGACAACCAAGACATCAATATCGGAGAGGATCCGCCCGAGCAATCCATGTTCGAAATGACCGGCGTATGTCACTCTTGGCTGTGCCAACAGCCGTCGGATCTGCGATTCGTATGTCGCGTCTCCATGATAGGTCTGGAAGGCGCCATGCACGGTAAGAGAAATGTTGTCCCCTTTGACTCGCTTCATCGCTTCCAACAAGACATGAAGGCCCTTTGACGGCATAACGCTGCCGATGTATCCGAGTCGGAGAATTGCCGAAGATGTGCGCTCATATGAGGCGAGGAAATTCTTTTCAAGGCCATTCTGGGAGTAAATGATTTTATCTTCCGGCACTCCATGCTTGATGAAAACCCCTCGCAAAAATTCCGAAGGCGAGATAAAGCAGTCCACGGAATCGAAGAGGGTTTGAATTTCATCAGCCCTCTTCCAGTAGGCCTCCTTCGCCTCGCGGCTCAACCAAAGGTGCGCAATGGAATACCACGAAGCAAGGCGCCGCAGAAAGGGCGATGTTGCGAAATCAAGGTATGCACCGGCAAGGCGAGCGGCTTGTTTGGTTCGCGGGCTGAGAGTCATCTGGTCGGCGAGGCAAGAGGAACATTCCGAAGGAGTTGGGCCTGAACAGAGACTATAGTCGCGCCGCAACAATTGCCCGCGCTGGCAGAGAAGCCAGAAGTCGTGGACCGTCATGAATACACGCGCGCCGTGATGCCGGGCGACCGCTGGTAGCCCCGTCGAGAGGCATGTGACATGCCCGAAATGGACAATCTGCGGCTGCAGCCGAGTGAGCAATTCATCAAACCGGCGTTCGATATCCCGGTTCCGATATGTCATCTCGAAGGACGTGCACTCCTTGAAAGTATTATTGATCGCGAAGACTGTCATCCCCGGCTCTTCGCGTTCACGAAGAGCATATTCAGGAAGAGCCGGATTGGCTTCCCTGTAAAGGATCATAACCTCATGCTGAGGTGCCATCGCCTGGGCGAGCCGGTAGTGATAAATTTCGCTGCCGGCGAAACTGTCCGGCGGCAGCGTATGATGAACATAGAGGATTCGCATGCGTGTTAATCCCCTCGGATTCTATACCTGCCATCGTGGAAGCGGCTTATGAAGAATTTCAGCCGCGGCGCCGAAGTACTGGCCTGCTGTTGAAGCGAGAGCGAAAGCAGGAATCGACGCGAGCCGGAAAACGCCCGCGCCGTTATCGCGCAAAATCCGGGCATGATTTCGGCACTCCGAAATGAAAGCGCGAAAAAGACTCAACCGTGTCGGAATCGTCCGTAATTCAAAAAGCTCCTGAAGGCGCCGGTGACAAACGTAAGTGCGCCGATACTCGTAGAGAGCCGTGCGATCGTGCGAATGGAGAACCGCCGCCTGCGGCTCGTATACAGTTCGGTAGCCGGCGAGAAGGACATTCTTGCCCCATTCGCAATCCTCGGCGAAATAGGTCGTCGGAAACGGGAACCGCTCCCAAATGCTCCTTTTGATGGCGGAACAAACATTATCAAAATAGCAGCGAAGATAGCGGTCATACGGCTGCAGTTGTTGGTACTCTTCGGATCCCATTGCATTCACTCGGCGATCTGCCCGGCCTGTAATCCAGTTTTCAAGATTGTGTTTCGTGATTGGATCTGCATCCGGTCTGGGCATCTGCCGTCCATAGGCGCCGGCGACGGTCTCATCTTCGAGATTGCGGACAATCGTTTCCAGCCAGCTATCACCAACAGGAGTCGCATCTTGTGTCAGAAGCACGATGAATCGGCCGGATGATTTTTCGATGGCCAGGTTCCGAGTCAGGCCGTGATTGAATTGGCTCGACGGGATCGTCAACAATCGCACGGGGCGAGATCGAATCAAGTCGAGCGAACCATCGGTGGATCCCGAGTCGATCGCGATCAGCTCCAACCGATACGGCGACCTCTGAGCCAGAATCGCATCCAGGACTTCTGCGAGATGCCGGCGGCCGTTTTTTACCGGAATGACGATTGAGACGTCCACGCCCAGTTGTGTGGACAGCTCTTTCATAGCTCCATCTTCCACTCGCTATCGATGTGCACAGTCCCATGCTCTTCGACGGAACCGGGAAGGATACTGAAACGGACGGCGTTTTCGATGTGATCGATCGGCTGAGGCGCGGCAAGAGAATGATCATAGCAATAGTATGAAATGAAGTAGTCGCCGGGCAGGAGCGGAATCGAGGGGATCCGACAACGGATTCGCCCACTCTTCCCCGCCTGCAACATTTCAATATCCTGAGGATGAGAATGCCACAGATGGTTGAAGCCGGAGATGTAGGCGCCGTCACTCCGAAAAATCCCATTTCCAAAAACGGGATGGCGAACATCCTGTTTTACCAGGAAGTCGGCCACGATATTCACAGGCTCTCCCGTGCGAAACACGTGCGATTCCTTTCCATCTGAATTGTACGTCGCGACCCGGGCAATCTCAATTTGCCCGCTGCCCCAGCGGATCGGACCGCCGGCCGCTGGATTGGCTATCTGCCGGCCTTCCAACCGAAGGCGCATCTGTTTGATGTAGTCGAGGGCTATTTCTTCAGGCGACCCCTGGCGAACCATCTTTCCATCATCGAGAAGGATAACCGAACTGCAAAGGTTTCGGACAGCTCCCATATCATGCGAAATGAAGACGATGGTTTTCCCGTCCTTGTGAAGCTGGTTGATGCGATTGAAACATTTGCCGCGGAAGTATTCGTCGCCTACGGCGAGGATCTCATCAAAAATGATCACATCGGCATTCACATGGATCGCCAGCGAAAACCCGAGACGCAGATACATTCCTGTAGAATAGCTTCGGACGGGATAGTCGACGGCTTCGCCCAGTTCGCTGAAATCGATAATCTGCGGCAGCATCTCATCGATCTCTTCACGAGTGAAGCCATGAAAAGCTGCGCTCATCACGAGATTGTGCCGCCCGGTGAAATCAGGGTGAAATCCGGCTCCGAGCTCGAGGACCGCGGCGGCACGGCCGGTCAACATTAACTCCCCTTCGGTCGGATCGCTGATCCCGGCGAGAATCCTCGCCAGCGTCGATTTGCCGGATCCGTTCTGGCCAATCACACCGAGGACCGATCCGGTCTCGACTTCAAAATAGAGATTCCTCAGTGCCCATTTATCGATGTGCCTCTTCCGGCGTAGGAAGAATTCCTTCACACGATCAGCCGGCTGCGGATAGATCGAATAGCACTTGCCCAGATTGGTCGCTCGAATCGCCGGCATATTTCAAACCAGATCAGCGAGGCTCCGGCCACGCTTGCGGATAACATAGAGCCCGACATAAAAACTAAGGAAGCTGATCGCCGAGAAGACCAACAGGTCCTGAGCGCGAGGCAGTTCAAAACGCAGCAACAGAGATCGGTAAATTGAGAGCAGATAGTAGAGAGGATTGAAAGTCAGAACGAATAAATATTTCGGCGGGATAATGTCAGCCGGATAAAAAATCGGGGTCATATACATCCACACGAGGAGGATGACGCCCAGGAGCTGCATCGTATCGCGGACGTAAACCTGAAGCGTCGCCACGATGCATCCCAAGCCCAGTGAGAACAATGCCTGCAATGCCAGGACCGGGATAATGAGCAGAAAAACCAAACCGATGGATCCCTGCCAGTAAACGGCAAAGACAAGAAGCAATACAATTCCAATCGCCTCGTTGATGATCCCCGAAATCACCAGATAGAGAGGGAAAATGACTGATGGAAATTTGACGGTTTTGACAAGCGAGCTGTTATCGAGAATGGAACTGGCTGAGCGGGTCAGGGCTTCCTGGACGGCGAACCACGGCAGGATCCCGCTCAGGACGAACAATGCATAGCTATGCACACCCGGCGGTGGAGAAATGCGAAGGAAGTGAGAGAAGAAGAACGTGAAGAGAAGCACCATGATGAGAGGATTGATGATTGACCAGAAAAATCCCATCGCCGATGTCTGGTATCGAGCTTGAAGGTCCTTCACAACGAGATCGCGCAAGAGCCTCATGAACATGGGACGAAGTATAGCATCGCAGGTGCGGCGTACCAAGCAAAGTGCAGACAGAGATCAAAATCGTTGCTGGACGCAGAAAGTCGGCATTTTCAGCATGTGCCAAATAAACGTGGCATGCCATCCATCAGCAGCCATTCTAAGGTCGCCGTGGGCGACCGAGGAATCTCAGGCCGACATCGCCCTATCACATGGATGGACCAGCGACCTCTCCATGCTCAAAGTCCAGCCATCACGGGTCGTCGCTATCGAGCTCGATATTCCAGTAGAGGTAGTCGCGCCAGCAGTCGGGCGTCGACCGTATGGTGAGCTTGGCCGTAATGCGAGGCAACCACCCTGGGCGTTCCGGCTTCCGGATGAGGCTCATCCCGGCCTGTTCCGGCGTCCGGCCGCCCTTCTTCCGGTTGCAATCGATGCAACAGGTCACGATGTTCTCCCAACGCTTCTCGCCGGCGAGTGCCACCGGTACAACGTGATCAAACGTGAGATCCTCCATACGGTACCTGTTTCCGCAATATTGGCAGCGGTGATCATCTCGAGCATAGATGTTCGCTCTGGAAAACTTGACCCAGCTGGCCGGCGGCTTGATGCGGATGAATGATAGAAGCCGCAAGACAGCGGGCAACTTGAAAGTGATCGAGACGGATCTGATCTCCTGATCATATTCCTCGACAACCTCCACCTTTCCCTGGCAGAGCAGACGAATGGCCTTTTGCCATGCAATGACCCGTAGAGGTTCATAGGTGGCGTTCAAGAGTAATGCCGGAGCGAAACTCATATGTTTGGATCTCAATAAATCGCCATATTCTACACATCCAGCGCATCTCTAGCAAATGCAATGCCCGCATTCGAGAATTGGAACGGCCGGCGACAAATCCAAGCCCGGCTCGTTTACTCAACAATTCTGTTGACTTCTCTGGGCGGAGACGCTACTAAATGGGCCGGAAGCAGGAATACAATGAACATGCTCATCACCGGTAGCAGTGGACTCATCGGATCCGAAGCCGTACGATTTTTCGATCAACAGGGGCAATCGACATACGGAATCGACAACAACCTCCGGCAATATTTCTTCGGACCAGGCGGCGATACGACATGGAATCTGCAAAATCTTGCTGCAAGCACTCGACGGTTTGAACACCATGCCATCGATATCCGCGACCGTCAATCCATCCTCGATTTCTATGCATCACATCGAATCGATGCGACCATTCACTGTGCCGCTCAACCATCACATGATCTGGCCGCGAAGATGCCCTTCGACGACTTCGAAACGAATGCAACCGGGACGCTTAACCTGCTTGAAGCCGCGCGCCGCCATGCGCCGGAGAGCCCTTTTGTTTTCATGAGCACAAACAAGGTGTATGGAGACGCCCCCAACGATCTGCCGCTCAAGGAACTGCCCACTCGATGGGAATACGCAGATGGCCGCGATGGAATTTCGGAAGACATGCGGATCGACAGGTCAAAGCACAGCCTTTTCGGCGCTTCAAAGCTGGCCGCCGATATCCTCGTCCAGGAGTACGGCCGGTATTTCGGAATGCCGACGGTGTGCCTCCGCGGAGGCTGCCTCACGGGCCCGGCGCACAGCGGAGTCGAGCTGCATGGATTTTTATCCTACCTTGTGAAAGTCGCTATCAATGACGGGGAATACAAGATATTCGGGTATAAAGGGAAACAGGTTCGGGACAATATACACAGCCATGACGTCATCATGGCCATGCACGAGTTAATCAAAAAGCCTCGATCGGCGGAAGTTTACAACCTGGGCGGAGGCCGTGAGAATAGCATCTCCATTCTGGAAGCCATCGACACGTTGGAAAAAATGTTGGGTCGCAAACTCAATCGCTCGTATGTCGAAACAAATCGTTCTGGAGATCACATCTGCTACATCAGCGATCTATCCAAGTTGAAATCGCATTACCCCGGTTGGTCCGTCACACGAAAGCTCCCGGACATCTTGGAGGAGATGGTGCGAGTCGAAACCGATCGACACTCCAAGAACGCACAATGAGAGTTCTGATCACAGGCGGAGCAGGGTTCATCGGATCTTATTTGGCCGACGCGCTTGTACACGAGGGCCACTTTGTTCGCATTCTAGATAATCTGACTCCGCAGGTCCATCGAGGGCGAATACCGTCGTACTTGAACCGCGAGGCGGAATTCATGCATGCCGATGTATGCGATCGTGAGGCCATGACGACGGCTCTTGACGGCGTGAATGCGGTTGCGCATCTGGCTGCCGCAGTGGGAGTCGCCCAATCCAACTACGAAGTCCAACGTTACGTTGAATCCAATTGCCTCGGCACGGCCGTTCTCTTCGACCTCCTCATCAAACAAGGACATCACCCAAGGATTGTCATCCCCGGTTCCATGGTCTGTTATGGCGAAGGTCTTTATAAACGTTCAGACGAGGATCTGGTCAGACCTTCCATTCGAACAAAGGCACAGATCGAGAAATCTGGTTGGGAACCTATTTGTCCGGAGACGGGCGAACCGCTCGCGCCGATTCCGACCCCTGAAAGTGCCGCTCAAAATATCGGCTCTATCTACGCTCTCACAAAGTTTGACCAGGAGAGAATGGGAACAAATCTGGGCAAGCTGCATTCGATCCCGGTAACCGTGCTACGTTTTTTCAATGTGTATGGCCCACGCCAGTCGCTCTCGAATCCGTACACCGGTGTCACAGCTATTTTTCTGGCTCGCATAAAAAACGCTCAGCCGCCGGTTGTTTACGAGGATGGCAGGCAGACCAGGGATTTCATATCGGTCCATGATGCTGTTCGCGCGATCCGGCTCGCTCTTGAATGCGAAAAGCAACCGACTGACTGCTTCAATGTCGGAAGCGGCCAACCAACCGAGATTGGAGAGCTGGCGCGCACGATGGCATCAGCGTGCAATTCTGCTATCGAACCCAGGATCACTCGCGAATTCAGAGCCGGCGACATTCGCCACTGCTTCGCCGACATGACACGAATACGAGACGTTTTGGGATTCACCCCAAAAATCAGCCTCAAAGAGGGGATCGAGGAGCTTATCAAATGGGCGGAGACCGAAGAAGCAATCGATCTCTATCATCAGGCTGAAGCTGAATTGCGACGAATCGGGATATTGTGAAAATATCCATCATAATACCAGCGCACAACGAGGAGGGATCCATCCAAAAGACGGTGGATCAGATCCATCGTACACTCGATTCGGCCAAGATCGATTATGAGATCATTATCGTCAATGATCACAGTATCGACAGGACTGGCGAGCTGCTCAGCGAAATGGCAGCCGGCGACACGCGCATGAAGGCAGTAGAAAATAGGATGCCTCCGGGTTTTGGATACGCTGTCCGATCCGGGCTTGAGGCTTATAGAGGAGATGCCGCTGTCATCGTCATGGGCGATCATTCGGATGTGCCGGAGGATATCCTCGCGTACCACAGGAAATTCCAGGAAGGGTACGAATGTGTCTTCGGATCCCGTTTCATGCGAGGGTCCAAGGTCATCAACTATCCATCGCACAAGCTGATCATCAATCGCATCGCCAACTGGTTCATCAGGCTCCTTTTCGGTGTCTCATTAAACGATACGACAAATGCATTTAAAGGCTACAAGCGAAATGTCATCGACGGCATTCAGCCTCTCATCTCCCCGCATTTCAATCTGACCGTCGAGATGCCTCTCAAGGCGATCATCCGTGGGTATTCGTTCGCCGTCATTCCGATACAGTGGCACGGACGGATCTCAGGAATTTCGAAGCTCAAGATCAAAGAGATGGGAGGCCGGTACCTGTTCATCGTTCTCTATCTTTGGCTGGAAAAAATGCTTTCACGCGGCGACTACTTTCGGCGGGACGGCGACAAAGCTTCGACCACCTGATCGAGCCGCGTATGAGTCAGAGAGCTTGGAGAGCTCTGAAGTCACTCAGTTCAATACCGGCTGATGCCATGGCCTCACGCACTGAGGTGCTCTTAAGAACATCAATCTCCTGCCCGCGCCATTCGACATATGGATCCATCTCACGAAATGACGCTTCCGGCCTGCCGACGTGAACCATGAGTTCAGTGATTGACGGCGGGAGTTGCCGGAGCACACGAACCAGATGATCTTCTGTGAATGATGCACCCATTAATGCGCTTCCATAGAAATATTGAGGGTGCATTAGATTCGTTCGGTCAAGATGATGGGCGAGGCCACGGGAAAGCATACGCAGGAGGCGTGCCTTCCAGAAGAAGCGCGATCGAGCAATCGGAATCTCGCGTGGCAGCCGGAACGATCTCACTCCAAATTCAGCAGCGACCTTCGTCAGCGCCCTGTAGACGGGCCTGAAAACATGGAAATGCTTGTGGCTGTCGGCGTGAGTCATCCGCACTCCACGATCGCAGCAAAACGCCAGTTGGCCTCTGATCTCATTCTCTAGATCGATCTGATCGACCGCGCCCGTGATGAGACTTTTGAGCAAGCGTAGTGGTGGAAGGAACGAACCGTCCGGGGCGCAGAGAGTCGCGGGCTTTTCACTGATCGGTCGGCCCCAGACCAGGTTGAGGTGAAGACCGAAGTCGAATTCGGGGTGAGCTTTTGCATACGATGCGGCTTCTTCGGCACCCGGCGTATTGGCCATGATGGTGGCGCTGCGAATGAGGCCGCTCTCAAGGCATTCGATGATGCCTGCGTTCACTCCAGTCGAGAAACCGAAATCGTCCGCATTGATGATGATTTTCTTAGGCATGATCTTTCTTCATGAGCAAGGAACGCCGGCATTTCACCCGTTTCGCAAAAATGACCTGTATTCTCAAAGTCAGTTGTGTCACAGGCTCAAGGTTGCAGTGATCAAGATTGCTCATCATTCCATTATGCATGTATGGTGCTTGTGATCAAATGAATCATCACTCAGAATTGGGCTCTGCTATAATCAGGCCTTGAAGGAAGTGGAAGTCGTCATCGATGCCTCATACTAATCCGCCGAGTCTCACGATTGTTTATCCGATGTTTAACGAGGAGGAAACTGTCGAGGAGCTGCTCAATGAGACAGTCGCCTACCTGAGCCGGCATTATCCCGATTATGAAGTCGTCGTTGTGGATGATGCATCGACCGACTCGACGGGCGCCATTTTGGATCGGATGTCCGCTGGTAATCCGCGGATTAACGTCATCCACCATGCCGGGAATCACTCGCTCGGCGGCGCCTTGAAATCGGGCTTCTCCGCAGCGACAAAATCACTGGTGCTTTATTCCGATGCTGATTTCCCCTTCGATCTGCACGAGATACCGAGAGCCTTTCGAGCGATTCGCCGGGCCGATATCATGTCCGCCTACAGGCATGACAGGCACAGCGAGGGCTGGTGGCGCACCTTCCAATCCTATGTTTATAACCTGCTTCTCCATCTCCTCTTCGGGCTTCATTTGCGCGATGTCAATTTCGCTTTCAAGCTCTTCCGCCTGGAAGCACTCAGGAAGCTCGATTTGAAATCCGAAGGCAGCTTCATCGACGCGGAGATTCTTATTCGAGCTCTCCGTCAGAAGATGAGGATTGTGCAGATCGGTGTCGACTATTTTCCCCGGACACGTGGCTCATCCACCTTGACCAGTCTCCCGGTGGTTCTGCGGATGCTGAAGGAAATGATCCGACTTTCCCCTGAGCTCCATCGGCTTAAAAAAGAATCGTGCACTGCACATACCATCCGGGTAACGACGGCCAAGCCTCGGCCGCCACAGAACACAGGCTCTTGATCCGGCATCATGTCAACCAGGAAGCCTCGGGTCCTTCTCCTCGTCCCTCCCGGCCCAGGAATCTACATACGGGATAATTATTGCAGCTATTCATCCAAGGCGGATTATTATTGGCCGCCGATCGATCTTGTCGTCCAGAGCGGCATCTTGAGGGATTGCGCCGAGATATCGGTGCTCGATGCGACGGCTGAACGACTCAACCCAACCGATGCGCTCGATGCAGCGGAGGCACTCAAGCCCGATGTCGTTCTGTTTATTACCGGTCCCGCTTCGATCGATCAGGATTTGGCATTCATCACCAATTTAAAAAGTCGGACTGGTGCACACATCTATGGAAGCGGCGGGAACCTGACTTTCTGGGGCGAAGACATCATGGCTTCCTGTTCAGCCATTGACGGTATCCTTCTGGAGTTCATTTCGGATTCGATGGCGCATCTCGTCGCTGGGGATAGGATGAGCCTGGAAGGGCTCCTCTTGAGAGAAAATGGCCGGATACAGCGTTTCCCCGCCAAGAAGAAAAAAAACTTTCGATGTGGGATTCCTCAGCACACGGCCTTTCCTCTGTCACGCTATAAGGTGCCGCAGGCAAAGCGTCATCCGCTCGCCCGGACTCTGACCAGCTTCGGTTGTTCCTATCAATGTGATTACTGCATCGAAGGCCGGTTTCCTTTGGTATATCGTGATCCCGATGAAGTGTGTGAAGAATTTCAGGAGCTCGCACGGCTGCAGATCCCTGAGATTTATTTCATGGATAACGTCCTCACGGCGTGGCGAGAAAGGTTTTTATTCTATTGTCGGGAGCTTGAGAAAATGGGTTGTTTTTCATGGTTTGGCCAGTGCCGGGTTGATAATCTCGACGAAGAAATTATCATCGCCGCGAAACGAGCGGGTTGCCACTTTATGATGATCGGAGTCGAAACAGGCAGCTCTGAACTCCTCTCGGCGCATCACAAAGGCCATGGCCTGGAAGAATCGAAGAAGGCTTTTGCGCT
>CAIWXX010000094.1 GCA_903916735.1 uncultured Acidobacteriota bacterium | reverse complement strand
GTCGCCAGAGTGGAACGGTCAGCTCGGTGTGAATGCCCCCTGTCCAATGGATAATGGCGCATATCATCCGATCCTCATCGTTCCTCGTGACGATGATCTCCCGAATGAGACATCGCACGATTCGCTTCTTGATTGCCATGTTGGTGTTGGGATCGGTCCAGACACTTCGAAACTCGGTTGCTACTTTCAAGAGGTCATCTTCTGTGCAGGGCTCTTCATGCACTTCCTCCTTTTGCAGCTTTGTCCTCCGGCCGGTATTTTCCTTGCCGGGAAGTTGGCAAACTTGGTAATGGGACATCCATTTTCAGCTGATCGAGTACATAGACATCGATCTTCATTAATCGGCGCGTCTCATCAATGGTCGAATTGAGTATTTTTAGGTGCTGAGGATCACCGTGATCATTTACGAAAAAAACGTTATTGAATCCCAATATTTTTAAGCATTCCAGGGAATCGATTAAAAATGCTTTGACGATGGCCGGTTTGACAGTAAAGGAGCCCGGGAATTTCTCGACGTTGTCGTTGATTTCCCAGTAAAAAGGGGGCGCGATGATGGAATGGATGTTTTTAGCATGGAGATATTTTTTAAGATGACGGCAATATGCGGACCATGCTCTTCTACGACCGCAATTGGAAATACAACAACTGCTCCCTGTTTGCTTTCCTGTTTGACCTCAGGCCAAGTCAATTCCGCCATTGTGTCAGTAAAAATGGACTTGTCCGCCGGGATAGGTTCTGATGGAATGCCCTGAATAGTTTTCATGGCGGCTTTTTTATCAATCTGTTCAGCAGGGTAGGGGATAGCATGCGAATAAAAACTGCTAAACACCAAGGCATTACTTTCGGTCACGAGCATCCAGAAAATTTTCCTTATAGTATCCTCCGTAATCTCGAATTTCATTTTCGATCCGGCCATTTAAAATGGCCTTCGATTTAATATACGGATGCCCTTCGTGGTTTTGCAGTATAAATATTGAAGCACATCAAATATCATTTCGACATGTTGCAGCTTCCTTCACAAACCCCACCGGTCCCATTCGATTCTTCCGATACTCAACCGGATTTTTCGGATTCCTATTATCTTTACCTAGGTATTCGGATTCTCAGGCCGAATCCATCCAATTTTCGATTCGACATGACGCATGCCCGCCGTACGTTTACATTTTGATCGGGTTTCACTATCAGCCATCGCAAAATTATGGCCGGCTGTGCCATCCTTGATCCCCGGGACGGAGGAAGGGTGCTAAGATAGGGTCAGAGATACTCGAAATACTACCTTTATGGCATTTGGGCATCCAGAGCAAAAAACCAAAATCCTATATCCAAATGGCTCTGCGATAAGATAATATTATTAATGTCGTGCAAATTGATTTCTGAACATTTTTCATGAGGAGTGACCATCAGATCATGAGAAGAAATCATTCCTGTTTTCGTCCATCATTGCCGCAGTGGCTGTCGTTGGCCGCTGTGGTGCTCATGGCTTCGCCCTGCTTCGCCGGGACCTGGACCATCCTGGACTGCCCGGGCGCCGCTAATGCATTCTATAAAGGAACCCTCCCCGCCGCGATAAATGAAGCCGGCGTCGTAGTAGGGTCGTTTCGTGATGCGATCGGAGCTAACCACGGGTTCCAGTATGCGGCCGGGCATTATACTGTGCTCAATGCGCCAGGGGCGGGCACACGCGCACTTCAGGGAACCCAGGCAGTCGCCATCAATAGCCGGGGCGATATCCTCGGCTATTTCATGGATTCAAACTTCGTATATCACGGATTCCTGTTCGCCAAAGGGAGATACAGGATACTGGACGCACCAGGGGCAGGAACCGGCTCCTTTCTTGGCACTCAACCATGCGCCATCAACGATCATGGCCAGATTGCCGGATACTATGTGAATGCGGCTAATCACGATAAAGGCTTTGTTTATGTAAAAAGGCAATACACTCTGCTGGAAGTGGCAGGGGCATCCGATACGGTGGTGGGCCGGGGCAAGTCGATCAACAATCGCGGTGAAATAATTGGAAACTTCGAAGACGCGAATGGCCGCATCCACGGGTTCCGCTATGATGCGGGGAAATACAGGATAGTGGATGCGCCGTCAGACAACCATACCTTCTGTATGGCAATCAACGAGCGCGGCTGGATCACGGGTTATAACCAGGACGTGGACGGTATTTTGCATGGATTTCTCTTTGGGGCAAAGCAAAACACGGTGTTGGACGCGCCCTGTGCTGGGAGCGGCTATCAGCGGGGAACGATGACATGGGCAGTGAACAACCTGGGCTATGTTGCAGGGCGCTACACCGACACAAACTATGTTTCCCATGGATTGGTGTACATGGCGGGTAAGTACAGAGTGCTGAATGCGCCAAACGCCGGAACATCTCAGTATCAAGGGACCTCGGCTACGGGAATAAATGGCCACGACCAGGTCACCGGGAGCTACTATGATGCCAACGATGTTATCCATGGATTCATATATCACAAGTAGTCGGATAAAAGGCTTTGCATTATTCCAGGCATGATTGAAGATATAAGCATTTACTTTTTCTCTCTGGATGCTCAATTGCCACAAATGTAGTAAATCGAGCATCTCCGTGTCGATATTGCCACCCATCCTCCGTCCCCGGGGACGGAGGATGGCGCGGCCGGCTATTATTTCGCGATGGTTGAGTGTGAAACACGATCAAAATGTAAACTTACGGCAGATTTGCGTCAAGTCGAAACGAAAATTGGACAGACTCGGCCTGAGAATCCGGATACCTGCATTAAAGATAATAGGAATCCGAAAAATCCGGTTGGGGATCGGGAGAGTCGAATGGGACCGGCGGCGGGGCTCGCGATGGAAGTTGCAGAACGTCGAAATGATATTTGATGTGCTTCAATATTTTGGTCACCAGATTCGGCTGAGATCGCGCCTCAACCACTGAAACCAGTTTCAAGGTTGAGCCTCACTCGCACAGCAAGGGATCCGCCTCGAATACCTGTTGAATTAGACGAGCCCATGTGCGCCTCCGCGCGCGAATTTATTCCTCCTCGGGATCGGCCGCCGGCACCGTGGGATTGCAGGCCGGATCGTTGCCGGCTTGGGGAACGCTTTGGCCTCTTTCCCACGATGAGCGTTCAAATAGACTCCGAGGTAGTGAGACATTTGCCAGCCGGCTACGCGGATATGTGATGTGAGTCGCGCTATCCACTCGAGTGGGCCTCGGTGAATTGCCGGATTATTAAACTGTGACGAGATATCGGACGCGAACTATACAAAAACTATGCAATCCGCGGCGAGAGCCTAATCATATGGTTCTGTAAGGTATTGAAAAATCAAATGGGCGGTACAGGGCTCGAACCTGTGGCCCCCGGCGTGTAAGACCGATCCGGGCACCTTCTCGCACCTACTGGTCCGTATTATCTGCTAGTTTCTGCTTTGTGCCAAGCCACTCCACAATCTGGCTGTTTTGGATTGTTTTGGGATGGTTACTATACGCCGACTATACGTTAGCATCTGTCAAAACAAACGCCTCCCTCCTGCAGTCACTGGACGTTTCCAAGAGTATTCCTCCCATCTGCTCGGAGTCTGTCCAATTTTCAATTTGCCTTGACACAACCCCACCGTCAATTTGCATTTTGACCGTGGTTCACAGGCAATCATCGCAAAATAATGACCAGCCACGCCATCATCCATCCCCGGGGACGGAGGATGGGCGCCAATATCCATGCGAGGAAACTCAATTTACTTCGTTCGTGGCATTTGCGCATCCAGAGCAAAAAGAGAAATGCCTATTTCTCATTTGGCGCTCAACAGGTCGATGATTTTCGAGCAACCACCATCGCGCATGTAAGCGGCGTGGTCGGCGATATTCTCAAACTTATGACCAACTATATTGGAACACTCGAATTCATAGTCCGTGCATTTCAGGAATCGGTCAACCGCATCCAGTGCCTGCGGGCTTTTATATTTGATTTCACCGGCTCCTTCCTTGCCGCTGTTCATTCCCATGATCCAAATCGCGGCTCCTAATGCGCCGCATGCACCTCCGCTCAAACCAATACCGCCGGCTAACCCTGCCACCATTACCTGATGCATCTCTGATACGCCCATCTTTTGCGCGAGCATTGCCGCACAGCTGACCGGCGGCAAAGGCGCTTCGGCAGGCTTCTCGCATAGAGCCGCATTGATCTCATTGAATGCTGCCGGAGCAGATCGCACGGCCATGCGAATGCAGCGTATGGTTCCACCTTTAATGAAATACTTAATCACCTGCGATATTTTCTGCCATTCCGTTTCGGTCAGCTCGAGGCAATTGATATCACGGTTACGATCGCGGAAGGAGCCCATAAATCTTTGTGTTGCATTGATTGCCGCAGCCTCAGCGTGTGGGCCTGGGCCGAGAAGCCGGTACGCTTGTGCACCCGCGGCGAGAGCGCCGCCCCAGATCATGCCGCACTGGTAACCATGCTGCATGATTCCGCCGGCCAAGGGCATGGCCGCGTGCTCTTCGAGCTTCAATGGGTAACCGTATGCCCGGTTGAGCACATTGCAGAACATCTCCGAACAGAATCCGACTCTCAGAAATGTGCCAATCGTTCCCAGCGATGAAATCGTGCTCGCACCTTCAGTTGTCATGACTCACTCCATCATCCGGTGGTTGGGCTATGACTGCGCGAGTGCGTCTATCAATTTGTCACAGCCACCATTTTTCAAGTATTCCGTATGTTCGATTATTGTCTTGAAATGTTGTCCGGATATTTTTTGACAGAGCAATTCAGAATTGGTTTCATCAGAGAATGCTTTTAATATTTTCTCAGCGTTCGGATTGGCATAGCCGGATTTCCAGTAGTTTTTTCTGCACCAGGCGAGAGTGTTCATCCAGATCGCGGCACCTAGCGCGCCACAAGCATTGCCGCTCAACCCCAGGCCCCCGGCAAATCCTGCAACCATGACCACTTCTTCATCGCTGGCTCCCATTCTCTTGGCGACTTCAGAAGCGCAACTCATGGGCGGTTGAGTAAGAGTCGGAATATCGGACAATCCTTCCTTTGCTGATTTGATCGCTTCGGGTGCCCATTTTTCCGCGAGATTGAAGCAGGTGGAGTTGACAATGCCGGAGAGAAGGGCTTTGCCGAGAACCTTCGCTGCATCAAGCTTGTTGTTGAAGTCGCTGCCAATTATTTCCCGGCAATTGAGGGTTCCAGCTGTCTTTCTGAAAGATCCCACAAGGTGTTGACTGGCCGCCATCGCCGCTGCGACGGCCTGGTCATGGTCTTTGTGCCTGCGATACGATTCCGCTCCCGCGGCCAATGTAGAGCCCCAGAGCATTCCGCATTGATGTCCTGTGTTCAATAGTCCACCGGCCAATGGGTCCGACGCGCGCTCCTCATTTTCCTCCAGGTAGCCGAACTCGCGGTTCAATATATAGAAGAGTGTGTGTGAGCAAATACCGAATTTCCAGAATATTCTTTTAGTGTCTTGTGGAATCATCTTCAGGTACTGATTGAATGCGAATTTGCCCGCGACGCCGGCTGAGACGACAGTGGCTGCGCAAACTGCCGTTCCCTTTAAAAATTTCCGTCGCTTCATTTTCTCCTGGATCTCCATGATTTCCCCTTTCTTTATAGTCGTCGGTGTTCAGGGCCGACAACATTGGTTCCTTTTTAAAACCAAAACGATGAGTTTCTTCCGGGATATTTTTGAATGGTTCATTTTCATTAACGCTCTCAATAATCCGGTCGGGCGATTCAGATCGGTCCTCGATAGCGGCGCAACCGCACCGCAGCGGCGAGGAAACCGGCGGCGAATGCCAGCCCGATCCAGAGCCCCGGAGTGCTCAGGAATTTTCCCGGAGTGAGTTGCATCAGCTCAATATGTGCGCCGGACACTGTCGGGGGGATGAATCCCTCGTCAAACCAGCCGATCAAACGATATCGCACGAAGGAACCAAAATGCGACGAGCCGAATGCCACCCTCTCAAAGATGCCGATCGCGACCGGCAACAAGGCCCAAAGAAATGTCGCTCGCCGCGCCCAGCCGGAGACCAGCAGCAACCAGGCGTAGATCGGCGCGTGCCAGAGCACAATGACCGTCAGACCGTAGACCAGAACCAGTGGTGGCGGGAGGAATCGGATCTGTGGCCAGATTGTTGGGGCATTCAAGCCGCTCATGAGGAGAATTACTGTGCTCAACAGCAGCATGATCAGATGCGTGGCGATGATGACCACGAAGATGAGCGGCGGCATGATGAGCATCGGAATGCTCGCCTTCGAGAGCACTGCGGTGAGATCCGAAACCGGCATCGATTTCCAGAAAAGGACGCTGCGATCGCGGCGTTCGCCGTGCAACGCGTCGAGACAGTAGATGACGCCGACGATGAACGCGGCCAGGATGATCATAGCCGCGGCGATGTCGTACGGCATCTGGATCGCAACCCGCTGATGCACTTCGTCGAGCATCAATACGGCGCGCCTCCGCTGTGGCAGTTGAATCGCGCTGAACGAAAAGCCCAACAACACGACGCCGGCGACGGCCAGCGGGGCGAAACAGATCGAGCGGTTCTCCCACAATTCGCGTCGTATCGACCAGTACATGGCCCTTGACGCAGACGCGGCTGGGGGCTTGTTGAGGCTGGATGGAGATTCGGGCTCGACGTTTGATTGAGTATTCATACGGCGGCTCCTTGTGATTCACCGGCTTCATTGCCCATCATGGCGATGAACAAGTCGGCTATGCTGGGCGTGCGCACTTCGCCAAGTGCGGCGAGTTGGAAACGATCGGCTCGATCAAACAGCAGGATGCTGCGGCCGAGCACCTGGCGCTCGTGAATCGGCGCGAGCAACCGCGCCGCAGCGACATGCTCGGGATGCGCCATCACTTCCAGATATCGTTTCTCTATCTCCTCCATGCTGCAATTGAGCATGATCCGGCCGCGATTGATGAACAGGATGTCGGTGACAACATCCTGGATCTCCTCCACCTGATGCGTCGTCATGATGATCGTACGCTTGTGATCGAAGTAGTCATTCAGCAGTGAATCGTAGAAGTGCTTGCGATACAGGATGTCCAGGCCAAGGGTCGGCTCGTCCAGCACCAGCAGCTTGGCATCGATCGCCATGACCAGCGCCAGGTGCAGTTGAGTCGCCATGCCCTTCGACATTTCCCTGACTTTGCTGGCAGGCCTGACGGCGGTTTTTGCGAGAAAGCCTTCCGCCTTCGCGCGACGAAAGCGCGGATGCACGCCGGCAACATAGTCCAGCACCTGCGAAACCCGCATCCAGCGCGGCAGCATGGTGACGTCGGCGATGAAACAAACATCGCGCATGAGCAGCGCGCGCTCGGTCCATGGGTTGCGCCCGAGCACTCTTAGTTCTCCCTCATAAGGGGTCAAGCCAAGAATCGCATTCAGGGCGGTGCTTTTGCCGGCGCCGTTAGGGCCGATGATGCCGAGGATGCGGCCCTCATCCACACGCAAATCGACGCCGTCCAGCGCGATGGATGTGCCAAAGACCTTGCGAAGGCCTCGTGCTTCGATGACTGTCATCGCTTCTGCTCCTTCTCAGCCGCATTCGACGACGATCGGCGTTTTGCAGAGACGTCCAGCAGCTCCTCCGGCGTCAGTCCCAGCCGTTGAATGGTTGCATGAATCCTGGGCCATTCTTCTGCAAGAAACCTTTTTCGCTCGCCCTTCAGCAGCATCTGGCGCGCACCGGCATTGATGAACATGCCGAGACCTCGCCTGGTCTCGACGAGCTTCTCGTCGACCAGTTCTTGATAGCCC
This sequence comes from uncultured Acidobacteriota bacterium, assembly GCA_903916735.1. Taxonomy (GTDB): domain Bacteria; phylum Acidobacteriota; class CAIWXX01; order CAIWXX01; family CAIWXX01; genus CAIWXX01. The sequence continues at coordinate 66,141 of CAIWXX010000094.1, read as the reverse complement.
TTCAGAACTGTGAGCGGGTTGATGCGATATTTGATTGCGACGTTTCGCGCGGACGGCAGCGGATCGCCTTCTTTAAGCACGTCATCGAGGATCATGGCGACGATGCGGTCGCGGAGCTGCCGGTAGATCGGCTGATTGTCGTTCCACTCGATATTCATGTTGTGTGCCAAATGGCAGCAAGGGAAGCCGTGAACGAACGAACGCGCGGATCGACAACTACCGCTGCTTGGATAAGCTGTAATTGTGGAATTGAAACACGTTTCATGGCCTGTCAGCCTTTCCTCGAAAATTCAAATCGCGTGGCCATTTCGTTCCCCCGTTCAGGGAGGCGGCATCATTCGATTCGGCGATTTGCGCCGAATCCTCTAGTGACAATGTGATGCATCCGTCCGCCATCCGAGCCGGTCGGGATGATGCACATGAAGCTCCACAGCTGTCCGCGAAAGATCGTCCCAACTTCAAAACCACTTCAAGCCACATAGTGATATAGTTAACTACATCACCTATGCGGATGCAAGTGTTTTTTTCTGCGCCACCGCCGCCATGCTCGAAAAACAGACGCAAGACTTGGGCGAGACTCATAAAAAGAGTATACGAGGTGGATCCATTGCTGTGCGAATGCGGCTCAACCTTGAAAGTGGTTTCAGTTATCGAGGCGCTCTCTCAACCGAATCTGGTGGCCAAAATATTGAAGCACATCAAATGTCATTTCGACGTTCTGCAACTTCCATCGTGAGCCCCCGCCGCCGGTTCCATTCGATTCTCCTGATCCCCGACCGGATTTTCCGGATTCCTATTATGTTTAATGCATGCATCCGGATTCTTGGACTGAGTCTGTCCAATTTTCGATTCGACGTTCTTCAAGCCCACCATCAGTTTACATTTTGACCGTGTTTCACAATCAATCATCGCAAAATAATGGCCGGCTGCGCTATTCTCCATCGCGGGGAACGGAGGTTGGGTGCCGATATCGACACGGGAATGCTCGATTTACTACATTTGCGGCTATTGAGTATCCAGAGAGAAAAAGTAAATACCTTTACTTTTCTCATGATTCAGGGCGTTTTCCAGACCATCAACAAGCAAATCAATCGGGTTCGTCCTTTTTCCAAGTGCACCTGAAACTAGACATTCACTATACATTCCATACAGAGCTTATAAACTTTGCTCGCCGGAACGTGCAGCAAAGGAATGGTGGGCGGTACAGGGCTCGAACCTGTGGCCCCCGGCGTGTAAGACCAGTGCTCTACCGCTGAGCTAACCGCCCGAAGGTGCGTATTGTCTTCTATGCGGCTGATTCGAGTCAAACGAATCCGACATTTCGGATAGCGCACGTTCTCATTCAAATTTTGGAAGTTGATGTGGGATTTCATCCTCAATCCTCACACTTTTTGCTCTATCAAAATCTTTACAAGAAATTTGAATGGATCATTTCAATCCATGAAGGGCTTCAAAACGCGGTAGCCTAAATTGCAGACGGATTGTTACGCCGTCTGGTTTTGATGGCGGCCGAAGTCGCTCTCGCGATCACGCTTTAAAAAACTCAGTGCCCAAACACAGTCAGCCCGCCATCGCGAGCGTCACCGACATAGAGGTTTGGGTTCGAATAGAGAACCAGCCCGATATCCGCTCCTGCATTCTCTGTTCCGACAAGCGCGGGACTCTTCCTATCGGCGACATTGTAGGTCAGGAGTCCTGAAAAACGAGCCGCCAGATATGCCCGGGCTCCATAGGCACTCAGGGACTGGATATACTGCGGCGGGAGAACAGGAGTTTCGGAAATTATCGATGGCCTCAGCGGATGCAGGACATCAAAGATGGTGACTGTTCCGGAGCCGGTCGTCAACAGATAGTGAGTCTGGTTGGCGAATCCATCCGACCCAGCCTGCTCGATCTGATCGCTCAGAATCGGATGAGCAGGGTTCGAAAGATCGATCACAAAGAGATCGCCGCCATTCCCAGCGTAAACCGTCCGGCCATGAACAATGATTTGATCGACCCACCCATCCAAGGGAAGAGATGAAAGGAGTTTTGGCCTGATTGGATTAGAAATGTCCAGGGCATCGAGTCCCTTATCCCCGCAGGCTCGAATGAGTGTCGTTGGATTCGCGAGAGCCACGGCATAACAAGGATGGCTCGCATCTGTAGCACTCGGCTTCAATTGATGCGCCTGTCGAATGTCGATAATCCGTAGTCCGGCAACCCCACATGCCACATAGACATGAGTCAGCCCGACAGCGGCACCCAGGGTTACATCCCCTGTTAGATCCAATGCTCTGGAGACGAGGATTTCATCGGGACGCGTGATATCGAGTGCCGTGAGTCCGTTCCAGAAGTCGGCGATGAAGGCTTCGGAACCTTTGATGTAAATCGAACGAGGAACCCCAAGCGTTCGGAATCGGAGTGTGAGGACCGGTTGGCGCGGTCGTGCGACATCCAGAACCATCGTGCCGGAAAATCCGGCTGCAATAAAATACTTCGTGCCTGAAAGCTTCCCGCTGAGAGCCGTGCTGGAGTACTGGCCGATAATTACGGGATTCTGCGGATCGGCGACATCAATGATACGAACCCCCCCACTCCCATTGCACATATAGAGAGTCGTTCCATCCAAATCGAGATCATAAGAGCGGCCCGGCAAGGTCTTCATTGACAACTCGACGGGCGAAACCGGGTTTGTTACATCGTAAATGATCAACCCGCCATTCTGAAGCGAGTCGTAGAGATATCCGCCGGATGCTGTGAGCCGGCCGTTGAACCGGATATTGCTGATACTGGCTACCAGGCGTGGGCTGTTGATTGACGAGAGATCATAGATGAAGATTCCATTGAGGCCGTCAGAGATGTACAGATGGCTTTCGTCCATCGCAGCGCTCTCGATGTAGTAATCACGCAAAATCGTCCGGATCAGGCGCGGTTGAGTCGGGACCGTCAGATCGACCAGATGAACGGCATTGTTCGCCGCAACGACGAAAACATAAGGCAGGGAAACCAGCAGTCCATCAACCAAGCCTCCCGGCCGCCACGTGGATATGACGCTGGGTGCATTCTTCTGAGCGATGTCGACCACCACGAGTCCACTGTTGCCGCATGCAGCATAAATCCGGTCCGATGTGACGATCATTTTCCGGATGGCATCGGGTAGCGGAAAACGCACGAGTTCCAGGCGCGCACTCAAATCGTAAACGATCAGATCCGCACCCTGGTTGTAATAGAAATATGGCGGCTGAACATCAACGGCAGTCGCTGCGCCTCCAAAATGACCGATTCTCGTAAATGAAAACCCATCCTGGCCGCTGCAAAGAGAAGCTGCGGCAACAAACTGCAGGAAAAAGAGAAAACTCATCCATTTGCCCATGCCTGGATTTTCTCTCAAGACGCCGCGAAATGAAAGAGGCTGCTGGATTTATCCGGCGCCGTCAGACGCCGCTATCCGAATTCGGAATGTCATCGCCGATTCAAATGCTCACACTCGTTCTCATCTGCTGGTTTGGTGTTGTCGCTTATTTCGCGTTATCCAAGGCAGTATTGAGATCCGTGCTGTTGAAGCCTTGCAACAGGGCCTGGACCGTCCCATCAGAATTGATGATGTAATTCATTGGCTGATATTCGGACTGGTACCTTGAATAGGCGCTGTGAGCGAAGTCGGTGTCGGCTGTATCGGCCAGGACCGGGAATGCCAGGTTGTTGGAATCCACCCAGACCTTCAGAAGCTCCGGCGTGGGACTCTTGAGTGTGGTATCGCTGCTGTCGAGATCGTCATAGAGCACCTGGAAGATCTGCAACCCCTTGGATTGATAATCGGTGAGTAACTGGTTCAAAGCGGCAGTTTCGACCTGCATGTATGTCGACCACATGGCACCTAAAACCAGAAGAGCCGGTTTGCCACGATAGTCGTAGAAGGTGTAAGGCCTTGACCGGTAGTCTTTCAGTATGAAATTGGGAGCCGTCTTAAGCTTGGTGAGAGCATATGTCGCATGTTCACCGGACGGGATGATGAATTCATCGGCGGGCTGATCAAAAGGCACGGCCAAAGAATTGTTTTCCTCGGATTCCTCTTCAATTTTGTTCTCTGGATCTGCGATCGCTTTGACCGTGTACCAGCCCTTGGTATTAGGAATCCGGAAGCCGGGTGGTTCAATCACCATCGTTGATCCGGCGGGAAGGATCGGCGCATAGGTGTATCTCAACTTTTTCTTCCCATCCAGATAAATGTCAATTTTAAAATTTCTGACGGGAGTGCCGCCGGCATTTTGAACGGAGACTCGAGCCAGGTTGCCGCTCGAATCCGAAGTCGTCCCCCAAGTGATCTGGCGGATTTTGAGATCGGGCTTCTTTTCGGAATGCGGGAGAATTTCAAACGTATTCTCGGGAGTGAAAGTGATGACGGTCGTTCCAGCACTCGTCAGCACAACCACAGCCCGTTTGCCTGTAACGCCGCTTGGGATCTCCACTTGAACGACAACGTAGTTGGGATCTTTCTTGACAATTTTCGTCATCTTGATGAGCTTGTCGACGCCGGTGCCCTTTCGAAATTCGATTTTTTGGAAGTTCTCAAAATGAGTGCCAATGACCTTGAAATTGGGGATCGTCTGGCCCGCCCTTGCCGTCACCGGCAGAATTTGCAGGAGATCCGGATAAGAATCGGCTGCCATTAAAATGCAGGAGAGTGCAACCAGAATGACCGGGGCGCAAAGCACCTTTCTCATTACCACACCTCTTTTTCGAACGAACACCCTTGACGACGTCGTCTAAGGGATGGAGTCAACTTTCCTCGTTCCATAGCGCAGAAAAAGGAAATGCAGATTTCGTGCCATATATGTTTTTGGGATGTCGAACTGGAGAGGCTCTTAAGTCACACAAATCAAAGAGGATAAACTTAGCAGACGACGAGTCGAGAGCGTTTTTTCTTACAACCGATAACAAATTCTAACTCTGGAATTATGGTGTTCACGCTTCTTTCTCATGTGGCATAGCCGCAACCAAACAAGATGACTTCGACAACCATCGCACCCGAACCTCTCAGGAATGCAGGAAGAGAAGAAAGCAGGAACGGATTATTATTTCAACCAGCGGTGGGTTCATGAGTCATTCCTGCATTCCTTTCTTTCTGGCTTCCTGAGAGGAATTCCCGATCCTGCCCTATCACAACTTTTTCCATTTTGCGCATAGATTCCACCGATCAGATGCTACGCCCGCGATGCCGTCACAACAGATTGAGCGCCCAAGGCCCGCGAAAAGGGCGCAGGTGTGAAGAGCGCACGACCTTATACGTGAGCACCGTAGCGACGAAAGCGACGTGACCGAGATGTGCTTTACCCGGAAACTAGCCGCCAGAGATTCTCTTCGCGCGTAAACCGGTATGTGTCACCGATGATCGATGGCGCCCGGACGTCGATTCGACGGGAGACTCCGATCGGGATGTTGTAGCTGAGAAGCGGGACCGACGGCAGGTCTTTTGCGAGAATTCGCTGAATCAGACGGTAACACTCCCGCTTCTCCTCGCCCTTCTGCAGATCGCGGCCGCGAGCAAACAGATCATCAACATCTTTATCGGCATAGCCACTCACGTTGTACTCGCTATCAGAACGAAACAGATTGCCGACATCATCCGGGTCGGCCGCAAATGAAAAACCGTAGACGGCACATTCATAATCTCCACGGAAGAAGAGTCTCTCAAACAGCCCGCGTTCCATCCCTTGCACACGAGCATCGATGCCGAGTTTTTCAGTCAGGCTTTGAGCAATGACCTGAGCGATCTGCCCTCGCTTCGTGCTATCGGCATTAAAGAGGATCGTCAGACGGATCCGAGAACCGGCACGACTGAGTGTTCCACCCCGCCGATCGTAGCCGGCGGAATCGAGCAAAGACGCCGCCATTCGCGGGTCGTAAGCGGGTCCGGTGACTTCCGGATCATTCCATTCCGCTTCCAGAAAAGGGCTGGAAACGACGCGCCCGTTCCCCCAATACAGATACCGTAGGATGTCATCACGGTTAATACTCTGTGCGATCGCCTGGCGAAGCGCCGGGTCGGCGATCCGGCGAACATTGAAGAAAAGGAACTCGATCGCCTTGGAAGGAACCGAAAAAACACGAATGTGGTCGACAATTTTCGGATCACGAAGAGCGGCTCGCTGGAAATCCGCCGAGAGTTCCGCAAGATCGGCATCTCCCGAGAGAAGCTGCAGATATTGGCTCATGGGATCCGGTACGGTGCGACACTCCACACGATCAATCATCGCGGGCTGCCCATAGTAGGACGGATGTGAACGCAACGTCAGGCTTTCAGTGAACCGATCCTGTACCTTGTAGAACCCGCACCCAATTGGTGAAGCCCCGAGATCCGATATATGCGAAGGCAGCACGCGCGCTGTCAGAGCATGCAGTAGGGCGAAGGATGGGCGATTCAGACGGAGAACGACCTCCGGCCATCGGGCGACATCAACCTTGCCGATCGAGGCAAACGGGGCCGAGAAAGGATAGTCCTTCGATGAATACCGACGCATCGTCTCGATGATATCGGCGGCGATGACAGGCCTGCCGTCATGCCACTTTGCGGTCTCGCGGAGGATCAGACGAATCGCATCGGAGCTCGATTCATAATTGAGAGCCAGGTCGGCAACCAGCCGGCCTTCTCCGTCATATCGAAGCAGCCCGCTGTAAATGCGGCCGAAGAGTTCGTAGGCGACATCGGAGAATGCAATGGTCGGATCGAATGATTCGGGCGCGCTTCGATATACCTCAACAATTCCGCCGCCGCCGCTGCTGCTGCTGCTCCCCCGCCGAGTCCGGCGGCAGCATGACAGAAGCCCGGCGGTAGCAGCCGCCAGGAACTCCCGCCGTCTCACTGTGCCGCCTTTTTTCCTCTAAGGCGGCGCGCATCCGTTTGAACGAGCGAAAGACTTCGAGTCGCTCTTGATCTCGAAGTCAGACGCTTTCAAAATTGGTTCCTGTCCCCAGCTTTTTCAAATAGCCGCCGGACCCGGTTGGCTGGTTTACTTCCCAAGGCCCTTTACTTGCAATTGTTCAGAGCAGTCCGAACATCCGCTTCATAGAAGCCCTCCAGGAGCGCCTGAACAGTCCCATCGGAATTGATGATGTAATTCATGGGCTGATATTGTGATTGGTACCTGGCGAACGCGCTGTGAGCAAGATCAGTGTCGGCGATATCTGCAAGCACGGGAAATTTCAAACTGTTGGCATCCACCCAAAGTTTCAGAAGATCCGGCGTGGGAGCTTTGAGGATGTTGTCATCGGAGTTCAAGTCGTCGTAAAGAACCTGGATGATTGTAAGCCCCTTGGATTGATAATCGGTGAGGATCTTGTTCAACGCAGCCGTTTCAGCCTGGTTGTACGCCGACCACATAGATCCCAAGACGACAAAAATCGGTTTGCCACGATAATCATAGAGCGTATAGGGCTTTGTCCGATAATCTTTTAAAGTGAAATTTGGCGCCGTTTTAAGCTTGGTGAGAGCGTAAGTCGCATAACCGCCCGCCGGAATCACAAACTCATCCGCGGCCTGAGCAAAGGGAACGGCCAATGAGTTGTTCTTTTCGGATTCTTCCTCAATTTTATTTTCAGGGTCCACGGTCGCTCTGACTGTATACCCACCTTTGAGGTTGGGAATCCGGAAGCCCGGCGGTTCGATCACCATCGTCGATCCGGCGGGAAGGATCGGCGCATAGGTGTATCTCAACTTCTTCGTCCCATCCAGATAAAGGTCCACTTTGAAATTTCTTACGGGCGTGCCGCCGGCATTCTGAACAGAGACACGAGCAAGGTTGCCATTTGAGTCCGATGTCGTTCCCCAGGCGATTTTGCTGATCTTGAGATCGGGTTTCTTTTTGGAGTATGGGAGAACCTCAAACGTGTTCTCGGGTGTGAAAGTGATCACTGACGTGCCGGCGTTTGTCAGCACAACCACAGCTCGCTTGCCGGTGATCCCGGCCGGGATCTCCATTTCGACAATAACGTAGCTGGGATCTTTTTTGATGATTTTCGTCATTTTGATGAGCTTGTCGACACCGGTCCCCTTCCGGAACTCGATCTTCTGGAAGTTATCAAAATGAGTGCCGATGACTTTGAAATTTGGGATCGTCTGGCCAGCCCTCGCCGTCATCGGCAAAATCTGCACGAGATCAGGATAGGGATCCGCCGCCGCCAGAAGACCGGAAGCCGCTACCGAAAACAACAATGCAAAGAGAAATCTTTTCATTACTATGCCTCCCTCCAGGAGGAATATCATCGCCCCTATTTTTCCATGAATTTACAAAAATACAAGAGGAAAGACGTCCCCCCCAATCCGCGACATGGTGGCAACAATTCCATCGGCGAAATCGTCTTCTACTTCTTCTTCTTCTTCCCCATCAGCAGGATCATGACGGCTTTCTGAGCATGCAGTCTGTTTTCCGCTTCATCCAGAATGACGGACTGCGGGCCATCGAGTACCTCGTCGGTCACTTCGTCATTGCGATGAGCCGGGAGGCAATGCAGGAAGACGGCATGTGGAGCTGCGCCGGCCATCAGTTTGCTGTTAACCTGGTACGGCGGGAAAATCTTGGCCCGATCCCCAGCTTCAGATTCCTGCCCCATGCTGGCCCAGACATCAGTGTAGACGGCGTCCACACCTCGAACCGCCTCATGCGGGTCCTGCATGATCTCGATCTTCGCGCCAGTCTCCTGAGCGTCTTCCCTGGCCATCGCCACGACCTCGGCTTTGGGTTCAAACCCGGCTGGAGTGGCCACGCGGATTTCCATGCCGAGCTTAGCGGCGCCGAACATCAGCGAATGAGTGACATTGTTCCCATCACCGACATAAGCAATTTTCCGGCCCTTTAGATCACCGAATTTTTCCTGGATCGTCAGATAGTCGGCGAGTGCCTGGCAGGGATGCGAAAGATCTGTCAGCCCGTTGATCACGGGAACACCGGCGTATTCGGCCAGATCCGTGACAGTCTTGTGAGCGAACGTCCTGGCCATGATTCCATCGACCCATCGCCCGAGGTTCTTCGCGATGTCGCTGACGGATTCGCGTTTGCCGAGCCCCACGTCCTGGGCCAGGTAGATGGCGTGCCCGCCGAGCTGCGTCATACCGGTCTCGAATGTCACTCGCGTCCTGAGCGACGGCTTTTCAAACAGCATCGCCAGTGTCTTCAGCTTCAAAGTATCTTTGTATTGTTTTGGATGTGCTTTGACCTCGGCTGCGAGGGTCAGGATTTCCTGAACCTTATCCGCAGACAGATCATGCAGTGAGATAAGATGTCGTCGCTTCATGGGTTCTCCTCTTTCATTGATTCAATCAGCGGTCCAATAACCGCCCCTAACTGATTCTTGTTCCGGCCCGATTCAGGAGGGCCATTCCCAGTTTTTCGGCCGAAGTGACAAGCACCTCCCGGCCGCCGCCTTCGATATAATTGATCGCCGCCTGAATTTTCGGCCCCATGCTTCCGGGAGGAAATTGCCCCTGGGCCATATATTTTTTCGCATCGCGTATGCTGAGCATGTGAAGCGGCTTTTGATTCTTCTTCCCGAAATTCAGGTACACCATCTCGACTTCCGTCAGGATAATATACAGATCCACTCTTAACTCTGCGGCAAGAAGCGCGCTGGCCAGGTCTTTGTCGATAACGGCTTCCACACCTCGCAGCAACCCGCTTGAATTCAGAAACACCGGGATGCCGCCCCCGCCGGCAGCGATCACGATCTTGCCTTCTCCGATGAGCTTGGCGATCGAGTCCCGGGGCACGATCGAGATGGGCCTGGGCGACGCGACAACTTTGCGATAGCCTCGACCGGCATCTTCAACCATCTGCCACTTCTTTTCTTTCATCAAGATGTGGGCTCGATACTTGCTGAAAAACGGTCCAATCGGCTTTGTCGGATTTCCAAACGCCGGATCGTCCTTGTCGACGATAACCTGTGTCAGGATCGTGATCACTTCCTTATCGACGCCCTCCTTGCGCAGCTGGTTCGTCAGAGCCAATTCCAACATGTACCCCATGCTGCCTTCAGTCTGTGCGACACAGATATCGAGGCTGAGCGGAGGCACCTTCGTGATGGCCTCCTCCACTTGAATCAGAATATTTCCAACCTGTGGTCCGTTCCCATGCACAAGGATCAGCTCATATCCCTTGCGAATGATCCGGAACATGATCCGTGCGGCCGCTTCAGCGTTTCGAAGCTGTTCTCGCTGCACGCCCCGCTCGTTTGATTTGATCAGCGCATTACCGCCGAAAGCGATCAGAGCGATCTTCTTTGACATGTGCTTTCCAAAAGGCAGGGACCAAAAAGATCATCAAGGAGATACGGCGCAGGCCGGAAACCCCATCCTGCGCCTCGATGATCCAATGGCCGACTTTCTCTCGTCATCATCGAATCGATGAATCGTCCCTTCTTCGACGCCTATGACAGCTGCGCGAGAGCATCTTCGAGCGTCGGGCGGCCGATTTCCTGCAGATCGTAACCGACGCGGAGCGCCGGTTTCTGAATCTTGACAATCCGCCGTAAATCGATCGGAGTCGCGATCAGCACGAGATCGCACGGTGTCTTGTTGATCGTCGCCTGCAGATCCTTCACCTGCTTTTCGCCATAGCCCATGGCCGGAAGCAGCGTGCCGATCTTCGGATATTTTTTGAAGGTTTCTGTGATTGTCCCGATGGTGTAGGGACGCGGATCGACGAGTTCCTTCGCACCGAATTTCTGAGCGGCAACAACTCCTGCACCGTACTGCATTTCGCCGTGCGTCAGCGTCGGGCCGTCTTCGATGACGAGGACTCGTTTGCCGCGGATTTTTTCGGAGTTTTCAACGCTCACCGGCGAAGCCGCATCGATGACCATGGCGCGAGGATTCACATCGCGGATATTCTGCCGAACAAGCTCGACATCAGCCGGCTTGGCCGTTTCGATTTTGTTGATGACAAGCACGTGTGCGCGGCGCAGGTTTATCTCGCCCGGATGATATGCCATCTCATGGCCGGCACGATGTGGATCGACGACGACAATTTCGATATCCGCCTTGTAGAACGAGAAATCGTTATTGCCGCCATCCCAGAGCACGACATCGGCTTCCTTTTCGGCGTCCCGCAGAATGGCTTCATAATCAACGCCGGCGTAGACGATCGAGCCACGAACAATGTGCGGCTCGTATTCCTCGATCTCCTCGATCGTGCACTGATGTTTTTTCAGATCCGCCAGTGTCGCAAATCGCTGAACACGCTGTTTCACGAGATCGCCATATGGCATCGGATGGCGGACGATCACCAGTTTCTTTCCCTTGGTTTGCAGGATCTCAGCCACGCGGCGCGTTGTCTGGCTTTTTCCGCAGCCCGTTCGCACGGCACAGATCGAAACGACCGGCACACACGATTTCACCATAGTCGCATCGGGTCCCATCAGCCGGAAATCGGCGCCGGCCGCCATGACCATAGAAGCCTTATGCATCACGTATGGATGTGGAACATCTGAATAGGCAAAGATGACCTGATCAACAGAGTGCTTATGGATAAGATCAACCACGTCGGATTCGGCATAGATCGGGATACCCTTTGGGTAGAGCTTGCCGGCGAGGGCCGCCGGGTACTTTCGCCCTTCAATATCAGGGATCTGAGTGGCTGTGAATGCCACGACGTCATAAGCCGGATTATCCCGGAAACAGCAGTTGAAATTGTGGAAGTCGCGTCCAGCGGCTCCCATGATCAGGACTTTAATCTTCTCGGGCATTGGGGTTATTCCTCACTTTCGATCTTTCGATCAGTTATGAAATTGCTCATAATTCGCCGAAATCCTGCAATTTTTATCAAGACGCCATGTCCTTGTCAAATTGAGGCCGAAATGCCCGTTGACACGGCTGATCACGCTCTGGTACGCTACTGCAACAAGCTGATTTAAAATGCCAAATGGCACGATCGAAAAACGCGGGACTCTTATGATCGAACGCAAATTCCAACTGCGATTCATCCTGAGCTTCATCGGGATCTTGCTTGTTGGCACAATCCTTTCAGGTGGACTGTTGTACATCATCCTTTCCCGAAACGCGGGATCCGGCATGTCCAACAATAACCCGGGACTCATCATCGGAATCTGCCTCGCCAACGGAGTGACACTGGTCCTACTCCTCTACCCAACGGCTCGGGTGACTCTGAATACCTCACACAAAATCGGCGGACCCATGCGCCGGTTCCAGAACATCGCATCGTCCATCAAAGAAGGCAACCTTGAAGTCAACACAACTCTTCGAGGCGGAGATCAGCTGGCTCCTATGGCATCCTCCCTTGGCGATATGATTGAGGCCTTGAAGGAAAGGATCGCCGCTTTGCAGAAAAATTCGGACGTCCTGACGGCGACAATCAATACGACGGTGAGGAGAGCCGAACAGGACGTTTACCTTCGCACCAACATTCGCCCGGATTTGCTGGAAATCAAACGCCAGAATGATGAGATGGTGAAGGAACTGCTCCGCTATAGACTCTGATCCAAGTCAACAGGCAAAACGTCGCAGTCATCAAGGCGGGGATCTCTTGCTGTGGCCTTATTTCCCGCCGTCGCGTAAATACTTGGCGGCTTCTTCGGGCGGCGTCGGATTGATGTAAAAGCCCGTTCCCCACTCGAAGCCAGCGACTTTTGTGACTCGAGGAATGATCTCCATATGCCAGTGGTAATCATCGTCGATCGTCTTCCAGTAGTTTGCTTTTCGATAGTACAGAGGCGCTGTATGGACGATGAAGTTGTAGGGTGGATCCTGGAGCGTGTGGAAGAGCATGGACAGAGTCAGCCGGACGGCATCGGCGAACGGCCTGATCTGTTCTTCCGGTATTGTGTGGAAATTGGCGTTGTGCTCCTTTGGAATAATCCATGTTTCAAAAGGAAATTTCGATGCGAAAGGCTCGAAGGCAACGAAATGTTCGTTTTCAAAAACGAGCCGCTCGCCATCAGCCAGCTCCTGCCGGAGAATATCGCAGAACAGGCATCTCTCCTTTCGAGCAAAATGCTGAGCCGTGCACCCAAGCTCTTCCTTAACCCAGCGTGGCGTGATGGGTAAGGCGATGATCTGCGAGTGCGGATGGTCCAGAGAGGCGCCGGCTGCACTCCCATAGTTTTTGAAAATCTGGATATAGCGAAACCGGCTGTCCTCCCGCAGGTTCTTCATCCGGTCCAAATGCATCCGGATGATCTCCTCGACGAGGCGCGGATCAATCGTCGTGAAATTAGAGACGTGATCGGGGCCCTCGATGACGATCTCGTGAGCTCCGATGGCGTTCATCAGATCGTAAATTCCTTTGCCCCTCCGGCCCACATGTCCTTCGTTCCGTAGGGCAGCGGCCTTGTTAGGGATCGTACGCACCCACCAGCCGGGTTGGTCGGCGTGTGTACCCTCTTTCCGATAGGCGAAAATTTCGTGTGGTGTCTTTGATTCATGGCCTGGACAGAAAGGGCACAGACCGCTTTTCTTGACGGTCGTCCCGACCGGGCCGTAGTCCGATGTCTGCAGACCTCTCTCCGGCGAAATGATGACCCAGCCGTTACTCAGCGGATCCTTGCGGAGAATCGACATCCGTTACTCGATCACGATCACCGAGTTACTTCCGCCATACGGATCATTTTGCATATGTGGATTCGCCGGATCCTCGATCCACCGCCCGTCCACGACAAACTTGTACTGGTAGATGCCGGGTTCGAGATTCAGTTTCACCTTCCACATGCCCAGCTTGTCCTTTTTCAGTTTGATTTCTTCGGCGCCCCACTGATTGAAATCAGCGGCCATGAAAACGGCAGATGCCTCCGGCATCTCAAGGCTGAAGATCGTGGCCGGCGCCTTCACCTTCTTTTTGGTCTCTTTTGGCACTTTAGGTTCAGATTTAGTCCTGACCATTCTACTCACCTCCCATTATATAATGGCTTTCTCCAGGGATCGGCTCATCAACGCCTCTATCATTCTACATCGTTGAATGACGACTGGGCATACACACCCACCGCGAATGCGGCATCCTTCGAGCGATGATGATAATAACCAAAGGTCTTTAATGTCAAATCGTCCGCGCTTTTTAGAAGCCGGCGCCGGCCCGCTTCCGTTCAAAATTCCTGACCAGCTGCATGAAGATCCCGACATCTTGATCGATCGTTTTCTGTGTGCCGTCAAAATAAAAAACACGGATCGGGATGCCGTGATGATCCCCACTCACACGCGGATAAACCGCCTCGCAGACAATTCCATTCATGCATGTGAACGGGCTGATATCGGCGATTCCCGAGGCGCCTTTTTCATAGAGCCAGATCGCTTTTCCCGTGCTGAGAACCATCTCCCCGAGAGCGCCGCGATATGGCAAATAGGGATGGCTTCGGTCGAGTATCTCCCCGATGTCCTCCGGCTCTTCCCGCCCCTTGATGAGAGGGAGAATCGGCTTGAGCAGGCGATGTTCGTCGTGTCGCTGAATCACCGATTTGATTTTGGCTTTCAACATCGTTGCCGAGAATCGCTTTCCCGCATGGATGATTCGCATACGTTGCTGCTGATTGGTGTACCAGACCCACTCGCCGACATCCGAAAGCCAGCATTCGCCGCCGTGATGTTCGATCTTCCGTATCAGGTCTTCGTTGCTGAAATTAGACAGGCGGCAGAAAATTTCCCCGACAACCCCGACCAGCGGGCGGTGTTCGTTGTTGCGCGCGATGTCCTGGTAGCGCGCTCGCGTCCCGGACATTTCATCAACCAGCAGCTTCAGGCGTTCAGCATGAGACAGATCCATCCGTTCAAGAATGCTGCAGAAACTCTGGAGGCATTCATCGGAGGTGCGATCCGTTTCCCCCCGCTTGATCTCATAGGGGCGATAATGGAGCCGCAACTTACGGATGATGTCGGCAATGACAAGCCCACGCCAGGCGGTTCTCATCAGATCCGAGGTGTGCTTGCCGAGGCCGTCATACCCATCGGAGCTCGTCGGCGAGACCACCGGAATGCTCTCGTGCCCCATATCGCGGAGCACCTTTTTCAGAAAATAAGCATACTGGCCGAAACGGCAGGGTCCATTGGCAGTCGGCATGAAGAAAGCCACCTTATCGTGGCCCATTTCTTCAATGGCGCGGAGGAAGTCTCCGAGTGTGATCTGTTCGGGGTAGCATTCGTCGCCCGATGTGTAACGCCCGCCCAATTTAATCGAGCGTTCATTCGATGGAAGCACTGTCGCCGCTTTGATCCCAATCGATCGAAACGCCGCTGCAAAGGCATCAGGGCCTTCGTCACTCATCCGGGGGATGAGCAGCGTCCGACCCTCCAAATTATAGGATTTCTTGTGCGCTGACTCAGCCATGCTCTATTGCCTCACACGACCCAAAATCCGGCTTCTATCAGCCTTCAATTTTCGGTCTGCTTCAATTCATTTCCTCATCTGCGGTTGATCAATTGTAAATGACACAGGTGTTGAATACCATCCCATGTCAACGGCTGGCCGTTCGTTCCATGCGCTGGGAACACATAGCCATGTCGGATGCAGACCCAGTGTCCGGCCAGGCGCCGCTTCCTTTGCAAAAGGGGATGTCAACGCAGACATCGACCCGGGCGTCGACGAATGACCTCCACGAATATCAAAACCCTTCAAATAGGCTCCTTGGATCATTGACAAAATCACGTCTGCATGACGCACGGCGCTATGACGCGCGGCATTCATTCCAGCGCCGGAGGAATCCCTTGCTGTCCAGGTAGGCCTCACAACGGGTCATGACCCCGGCGTCATTGGCATGCCCATCGAACTGGAGCGTCAAGTAGGGCTTGCCGCACGCATCTCCGACAAAATGCTTGATATAGGAATCCGGACCACATTTGAAATTAGTGATGTAAATGATATGGATGTTCGAGCGTTTCGCAACCGCCTTGGCGGCCTGCAGGATTTTCCGCCCGTAGTTCCAGAACATGCCCCCATTCACATCCCGGATGTCGATATCGTCGATGCCAAGGAAATCCATGGGGATGACGTTGACACCGTAGTAGTCGCGCAGTTTGCCGGCGACATTCAGATTGATACCGCGGTCATTGACATTGTAGGCCCGGCCGACCAGCAGAATCGCCGGCTCGCCCGTCTTGTCCAGGACCGCCAGTGTCTCTCGGCCGACCGCTTGCAGTTTGCTCCAGAACGCGCGTTGAGCCGCATAGGCCGATTCAGTGGCGGATTCAATGCTTTTTCTGGAGATGCCGAGTTTCTTTCCAAAATAATCGTACATCTCCCGGGCCACAGCTTTATCTCCGTCCCGGAAGTGCAGAGTCGGCGCCATGATCTTTTCACGATGGTCGGCAAAGGACGCGGCGCTCCCGATGACGAACGGCAGCGTCTGCCCCCAAGGGCAGAAGTGAGAACCGACTTCAGCGAAGGGCGATTCAGCATCAATCATGTTGGGAACAAAAAGATAGTCAACGCCTTTGTTGATCAACTCCATCGTGTGCCCATGCGCCACTTTGATCGGGAAGCACGGTTCGGAAACGGCGGCATCGATTCCCGCCGCCACAACCTGCTTGTTGGTAGGCCCCGTGATGACGACGTCGAGACCAATCTCTTTGAGAAAGGTATGGTAAAACGGGAACCGTTCATAGAAGTACATGCTGCGAGCCACGCCGATCGATGGTTTGCCCGTGCGCTCCTCGGTGAAACCTTCCAGGAGGAGCTGCTCTCGCATTACAATCAGATCGGGTATCACCGGCTGCCAATCCACCTTGGCCCGTTTCCGGTATTGATCCGAACATTTATCGCCCCAGTAGGTATTGTTTCCTTCAACCTTGAACTCCTGCATATCGCAGAAATTGGAGCAGGCCTTGCATGTGAAGGTGCGGATCGTGTAGTTGACGGCATCGAGCCGATAGCCGCGGAAGGTTGTCGGCTTGGAGGTTCGAGTGACCTTTTCCTTTGCAAGCAGGGCCATTCCAATCGCACCGATGACGCCGTTGTAAGGCGGCACGATGATCTCTTTATCTAAAATCGTCGCAAAGGCAGCGGCCACCGAATCGTTGTAGGCCGTGCCACCCTGAAAAAAAATCGCGTTCCCGATATACCGCCCGCGGACAACCCGATTCAAATAATTAAAGGCAATCGAA
The DNA here is from genome assembly GCA_903916735.1 of uncultured Acidobacteriota bacterium. Taxonomy (GTDB): domain Bacteria; phylum Acidobacteriota; class CAIWXX01; order CAIWXX01; family CAIWXX01; genus CAIWXX01. Next base: position 49,067 of record CAIWXX010000094.1, on the reverse strand, counting down.
TAAGCCAGGCCGGCGATGAGGTCTTCCTTCGTCGCGCCCCTCTGCAGATACGGCACCAGTTCCTTTTCCATGAAAACCGTACAGCGTTCTCCGAGCCGCACGGGACGTTTTGATGAGAGAGCCAATTCTGAAAATTCGCCCTTGATGCTGATCCCAAGCCGCTCAGCCTGCTCCTCTAAAAACGACCCTGTGCCGGCCGCGCAGGCTTCATTCATCGCGAAGTCGACAACAACTCCGTCCTGCAGGCTGATGTACTTGGAATCCTGCCCGCCGATTTCGAAAATAGTATCGACGCCGCTCCCGAGCAGGTGCCGATCGACGTATTCAGCACCGGTCTTGTGAGCCGTAATCTCGTCATTTATCGTGTCGGCCCCAACGAGCTCGCCGATGAGCTCCCGGCCTGAGCCTGTCGTGCCGACCCCGAGGATCTTGACCTTCGATCCTATTTCCTCTTCGATCTCCCGTAGCCCCTTGCTGACGACCTCAATCGGCCGTGATTCGGTTCGCATGTAAATTTCCTTGACCAGATCACCGTCTTCATCGATGACCGCGAGATTCGTACTCACCGAACCGATATCGATCCCCAGAAAGGCATTAATCGGGACCGATTTGCCGGCAAAAGAATACGGCTTCGCACGGTCTCGGAGAAGCACCACATGTTCCATCGAAAGGGACTCGGTGCGCGGCAGGTTTTCAGCCGCTTCGTGGATGCTGATGTCAAGCGCGTCGATGTCGCCGATCTTCCGCGAATCATTCTCATCGGCAGCCAGCAACGCCGCCCCGATCGCCCCTATCCATGCATAGGCCGGCGGGACAATGAGCTGGCTGTCGCTGAGCTTGAACAAGTTGCGCATCGCCTGAACTACACCCTTGTTCGCCGACACGCCACCGATGAACGCGACAACCGGCATGACCTTTTTGCCCTTGACGATGCTCCCTTTGAAATTCCGCACGACAGCTTCACAAAGCCCTTTCAGGATCTGCGCCGGCGTGAAGCCCTTTTGCTGTGCATGGATCATGTCGGACTTGGCAAAAACAGAACAACGTCCGGCAATTATCGCCGCTGTTGAAGCGGTCATGACAATGTCACCGACGTCCTCGATATCATAGAGCAGCCTCGATGCCTGCTGATCCATGAACGAGCCGGTGCCGGCAGCACAATCGCCGTTCTTTTCATAATCCACAATGCCGGTCACCATCCCATCCGGCTCGACGAGAAGATACTTCGATGTATCGCCTCCCATCTCGAAGATGGTACGGACGTCTGGATGGAGTGTCCCGACGGCGCGGGCAATTGCGGCAAAATCATTTTCAAACGCCGCTCCAATTCGCGATCCAACAGAGGAGCCTCCAGTCCCGGTCATGCGAATAGCAGCGATCCGATCCGCCGGAATGATGTGGAGAATTTCTTGAAGCAAGGTGTAGGCCGTCTGAGCCGGCTCGCCTCTGATACGCTTATATCCCGTCGTAAAAATGACACGATTTCCGATCGCCGGCAAGCCTCGGATCGTGGAAAGTATCTCTGGCCCGATCTTTCGCTCAAGAAGATCGACATCCGCCGGATCACCGACTCCAGCGAGCTTCGCGCTCACGGATCCAATATCCAATCCCAAATAAATCATTAACTTAACCTCATCGGCGGCTGGATTTCAACCACCTCTCAATCGTTCAACGGCACACCCGCTGTGCCGACCCCATCAATTGAGGGGATACAACGGAGGATAGGACGTTACAGTGCCGAATGTCAAGGAGAGGGGAGTAGGGAAATGGATCAAGGGCTAGGGAACGTACATCTCTTCGCTTATCAAGATTCAAAAGGCAAAATGCGAGAACTGCGGCGCACCTCCATGTCTCAATTCGTCGCTCTTCCCCCGCTGAAAACCCAAGCGACCGGGCGATCTGGCGCAGGGTGAGGTCAAAATCAAGCCTGGGCGTCTGTCCCAATTCCCTTGACCGCTCGCGGTTCCGGCAGTATTTTTCACAATGGAGCCAACTGATGAAACTGACGCAACCGCGACTATGGCACGTCCTGCTTCTCCTTCCGCTGGCAGCACTCTTCATCTGGGTGTCCCGGCAGGGGAGAGCGACGCGAGAAGATCCAGCATCGGTGATGCATGCCTTACGTGCATCGCGTGGACCCGTCCTTCCTTCCCCTGATATGGCCGGCTTCGCGTCACGGACAGAACCGGTCAGATATGACAAGGAATCCCTCTACGAGTACATCGATGGCGCCGCAGAGACCTTCATCACAAACGGATTCAGCGAATGCCTCGCGTCCAATTACACATTGACCTCACCGGCCGCGACGGCATTGGAAATTTCGGCTGAGGCCTATCGTTTCAACCAAGCCGCTGGGGCCCGGCAGCAGATCGATGTCGAACGCCCTTCATCGGCCCAACCGGTTTCCGGATTGACATCTGCTTTCAGCGACGGTTCAGTCTTCCTGTTGATCGAAGGGCGCGACCTGCTGAAGCTGACGGTTCTGACGCCAAATCCCACTGCACCACAGGCTCTTTTGGCTTTGGCCACTGCTTGGAAAAAGGAGATGCAACAGTGATTCACGATCCCTATGACCATCACATTTCACGCCGCGAAGCCGTTGCCCGTCTCTCAGCAACCGCGATCGGAGCCGCCGCAATCGGTGTTGGAGCGTATTTCTTTCATGATCGGCGATCCGTTCATGCGGCGGCGCCGGCAATACCGGACTGGCGGCTGCCTCAAACCGGCGCCTCAGCTCGAACGGTTGTGGCCCGAGGCAACGACCCGGCGGCCAATGTCCGCCGTCTCATCACGGCACTCGGCGGAATGAACAAGTTCGTCAAGAAAGGCGAGAGCGTTCTCATCAAGCCGAATGTAGGTTGGGATCGCCTCCCGGATCAGGGCGCCAATACGGATCCGAAGGTTGTCGCAGAGCTCGTTCGCCTTTGCAAAGCCGCAGGCGCCGGGCGCGTGATCGTGGCCGATATCTCGGTGAATGACCCGACTCGATGTTTTACCCGCACCGGTATTCTCGACGCCGCAAAGGCAGCCGGCGCCGACGTCATCTACGCACAGCAGCTCAAGATGGTCGCCGCCGATCTTTCCGGGTACTCGGCGGGTATGGAGGTCTTCGCCCCGTTACTGACGGCCAATCGTGTCATTAACGTGCCGGTCGTGAAGCACCACAGTCTCTCTCGCGTGACGATCGGGATGAAAAACTGGATGGGAGTCCTGGGACGGGGACGCAACCGCCTTCACCAGGACATCCAGAGAGCGATGGCTGAGCTCGGCGCCATGTTCCGTCCAACGCTGACCGTTATCGATGCCACGCGCGTGCTCATGAGGAACGGGCCGCAGGGGGGAAGCCTGGCCGATGTCAAACAGGTGGGGGCGATTGCCGCCGGCATCGATCCGGTCCTCTGCGATGCGTGGGGCGCAACCCAGCTCGGGCTTGACCCGAATTCACTCGGGTTTATCAGCGAAGCTGAACAGAAGGGGCTTGGTCGAAGCGACGTGAAGTTGATCACCGAACTGGGGGTTGCGTGACCTGGACCCGGTCGATCCGGATACTGTACCAGACGAGCTTCCTCGCTCTCTTTCTCTGGCTGCTGTCGCGTCTCGCGGCGGGTGATACGCGAGCCTTCCCATATTCACTTTTTCACCACACGGACCCTTTAAGCGCTGTCGGGGTTGTTCTCGGCAGCGGGACGCTCCCAGGCGCACTCATCTGGAGCGTCGCCCTGATTGTTCTCTGTTTCCTCTTTGGGCGCGCCTTCTGTGGATGGATCTGCCCACTCGGCACCTTGCAGCAGTTCTTCAGTTGGATCCTCTCGCCTCGCACGCGCCGCGAGAGCCTGCTCATCAATCGGTACCGGACGTGGTATGCCATTAAGTATTATGTGCTGGCGGCGCTGCTCATCGGATCACTCGCCGGGTCGCTTCAGACCGGCCTCCTGGATCCGCTATCGCTGTCGGCGCGAGGTCTTGCCTCCGGCTTCTGGCCCATCCTTCCTGGTGGCCGGCCGGTGCCGGGTGGTTGGTTGGCGGCGCTGTTCTTCCTGGCGATTCTGGTTTCCAGCCGCTTCATTCCCCGCCTCTTCTGTCGTGCTTTGTGCCCGCTCGGAGCGCTCCTGGGCTGCTTCTCCCGACTCGCCTTATTCCGGATCCACTGCCGTCGGGACGCCTGCACCGGCTGCGTGAAATGCACGTTCGCCTGCCAGGGCGGCGACGAACCCCTCGGAGATCACCGCGTCGGCGAATGCCATGTCTGTCTGAATTGCATCCCGGCATGCCCCGAGAATGCGCTTTCCTATCGCTTCCTCCCGCCGCTGCCCGCACAGCCGCCGATTCCGGATATCTCGCGGCGGAGAATGATCGGCACGGCCATCGGCGGCATCGTGCTTGCTCCGATACTCCGGGCCGCCGGCGGAGGCCGATCGGCGGCACATTCCCATCTTATCCGTCCACCGGGATCACTCGGCGAAAATGATTTCCTGACGCGATGCGTCAAATGTTCGCTCTGCCAGCAATCCTGCCCGACAGGGGCAATCCACCCGGCCATCGCACAGGCCGGCGTCGAAGGATTCTGGACCCCGGTCATCATCCCGCGCCGCGGATTTTGTGAATTCGCATGCACGAGATGCGGCGAAGTCTGTCCGACAGGGGCGATTACACAGCTGACGGCGGTTCGCAAGACGGGATACGACGGGCGACCGCCTGTACGAATCGGGACTGCCTTCATCCATCCTGGACGATGTCTGCCATGGGCGATGAATACACCGTGCATCGTCTGCGAAGAGGTGTGCCCCACCGATCCAAAGGCCTTGTGGTTCGAAGAAGTCGATGTGGTCGATCGCAAGGGACGGACAGTGCACCTCCAGCGTCCGAGAGTGGACCCGCTCCGATGCGTCGGATGCGGGATCTGCGAAAATAAATGCCCGGTCGGCGAAGAAGCCGCTATCCGAGTAACATCCGTCGGAGAAACCCGCGATCCACTCAACAAAATGATTCTGGCGCCGTAGATCAGTGGACCAGGGGTTCTGTTCCACATTCCACGCATCTTCTTTATCCCGGAGAAAGAAGAGGCATTCTCCATCACAATTGACGGTGCCCGAATATGGTATCTGGGACAGGATTGAAGTCGGTGCAGCCCGTCGTGCCGCCGGTCACCCGGATTCCTCCATCCTTCGGCGAAGTCGAGCCCCCCGCCGACTTTCATCAATCAGGGTTCCAACATCAGGATCACTCTATGGTAAGATATTATCAGATGACGCCATGACAACGGGGAGGTCATGTACTGATGACTCGGAAATCTCCGCGTGATATTTTGCGTCCCGATATCGTCGAAGCCGCCCTCCAGGAATTTTTAAAAAGGGGCTACGAAAGCACATCGCTCGACGCAATCGCTCGCCGTGCGCAACTCACCAAAGGAGGGCTTTACTACCATTTCAGAAATAAAGAAGAGATCCTGCTGGCGGTTCATCAGCAGTATCTTGAATCAATTTGTGTGATCATCGAGGATTTGGATAAAACTTCCAATCCGGTTCAGGCATTACGATTCTATATTCGGCGACTTCTGAAACATTATGCGGCGCACCCTCGAGAAGTCACCTTCTGGCTCCAATCGCTGTCGAAGACCATGACTCACTCAGGATCCGAAACAGATTGGGATTATTACATCAGCTACGTGCTTGACTGGATCGCCGGATGCTATCGACGGGGCTTTAAAGATGGGCATTTTCGCCGGCATGACCCCGAAAGCCGGGCCGTCGCCCTTCTGACGGCCATGGAAGGCATGGCCGGCTATGTGGCACTCAGCCAGATTTTCACATGGAAAAAAGCCGCCGCCCATTTTGAAAGGATCTTCATTGACGAAATGCGCCTCGGAAATTCATCTGTTCCGAAGAAAAGGCGTTAGTCAGGTCGAGAGCGCACAGGCTCTCGTGCCGAGGCAATACTGCGCATGTAATATCGTCTACGAATCCAATTGAGGGCGTCCACGTCGACGACCCCATCCATATTTAATAAAAATGTTCATGAGATAAGCCCCGGAAAATCAGGTCGGATCACTGACCTTACTGACTGTGGCGGGATCGAGAGCAGGATAAAAGACATGCGCCATCGATAAGCCGGCAATCGTTTTCGCATCGCAGATAGCTCCGGATGCGATGAAGTCCATCGCTTCCTTGTACGTGACGTGGACGATTTCGATGTTCTCTTCCGAGTCACTCGTTTTCACAGAACACCGCTGAAGGCCCAAGGCCAGGAAGCAATGAATTCTTTCATCACAAAAGCCAGGGGATGTGTAGATGAACCCCAGGCGATGCCATGATTGTGCTGCATATCCGGTTTCCTCGGCCAATTCCCTCTGAGCGCATTCCAGAGGGGCTTCGCCGGCGACATCCAGTTTGCCCGCAGGAAGCTCCACCAGTATCTCCCCGATCGCATAACGGAATTGCCGCACCATGATGAGGCGGTTGTCTTCGAGGACCGGCACGATGAGCGAGGCGCCGCAGTGTCGCACGACATCCCGCATGGATTCCCGGCCGTTGCCCAATCTCACATGGTCGACGTCGACGGTGAAGATGCGCCCCGCATAGACTCGATCGCTGGAAATGACGGTTTCGCGTTCGTGAGTATATGAACCGATGTCTGGTTTGTCGGGCTCGGTCATCAGTGTCCGGCCTTATTTGAAGAGCTCAACCAGATTGAATCCGCGCTTGCCGACCTTGATTTGCATGTCACGCGGTGACGAAATATCCAGGCGTCCCAGCGGATCAGTCACGCGCACACCGTCAATTGTCACTCCGCCCGCTTCGATAAGCCTCCGGGCCTCTGCCTTTGACTTCGCGATGCTCAATTTCGCGAGCAGATCGATGATCGGTACGGGCTTCTCTTCGCAGCCCCACCGGAGGCGTATCATTTCATCCGGCGCGCCTTTCTGTGCAAAGATGCGTTCAAATTCCTCTTCCGCCTGCCGAGCCGCTTCAGCGCCGCAATAGCGGCCGGCGAGCACCAAAGCGAGGTCCTGTTTGACGCGCTTCGGGTGCTTTCGTCCATCCGCAATGTCGCGCTTGAGCTCGCGGATGTCGTCGAGGGTCAAATCCGTGAGCAGCTCGTAGTATTTGAACATGAGCTCGTCGGTGATCGACAGGATCTTGCCATAAATTTCGCGAGCGGGTTCATTGATGCCGACGTAGTTGCCGAGAGACTTGCTCATTTTGTCGACGCCGTCCAACCCCTCGAGAAGCGGCGTCGTCAGGATGACCTGTGGCTCCTGCCCGTACTCGCGCTGAAGGTCCCGGCCGACCAGTAAATTGAATTTCTGATCCGTCCCACCGAGTTCCACGTCGGCGCGCAGAGCAACCGAGTCGTACCCTTGAGCCAACGGATAGAGGATCTCATGGATCGAAATCGGCAGGCCCGCTTTCAGGCGCTTGGTGAAGTCATCGCGCTCGAGAACGCGCGCAACCGTGTATTTCGCGCAGAGTCGAATGAATTCCTCACTCGTGAGCGCCGACAGCCACCGGCTGTTGAAATCGATAATGGTTTTTTCCGGATCGAGTATTTTGAAAACCTGCTTTTTGTAAGTCTCCGCATTCTGAAGGATCTCATCGCGACTCATCGGCTTGCGCGTGATATTACGGCCGGTCGGATCGCCGATGAGTCCGGTAAAATCGCCGATGAGAAAAACGACACTATGGCCCAGGTCCTGAAACTGTTTCATCTTCTGCAGGAGCACAGTATGGCCGAGATGCAGGTCGGGCGCCGTTGGGTCGAAGCCAGTTTTCACCAGGAGTGGGCGCCCCGTGCGGAGCTTCCGAAGCAGCTCCTCTTCGCGAATGATTTCAACAGCGCCTTTCTGGAGCAGTTTCAGTTGTTCTTCAGGTGATTTGATCATGCTCATAGCAGGCGATACCCTAGCAGATATTTGCAAAGAAGCGCAATCGACAATTCACGAACCGCCACATCATGTCGTGCGTCATAGGGAATTCGGCTATGTCGAGATCCACGTTGATGGTGACGTCCACATTCACAAAGAGAATCGCGCAGAGGGGGACAATAATAGCGCATCAGATATGGTCAGATATTTCAGGCGCATGAAACGAGAGTCTTGCATCTGTACCTCAACAACGCGTTGGCCGTAGGGACCTAACTTGGCGGAGCCAGAACCAAAGACAGTGGCCGCACCACCCGGGCGACACCGGACCTCTCAGGAAGCCTGGAAGGTAGGAATGCGGGAACGGAAGGTAGTAGTGTGCCGGCAATGGCCGGTTCGTACCTGGTTTCCTTACTTCCTGCATTCCTAAGAGGTTCGGATGGAATCTTGCCATTTCGTGTCGACATTTCGCCGTTTAGACACTAATTCTTAAATCTTAGCTCGACCGAGCAGGTGAAGCCGGCCTTGGTGCAAGTGTTTTGCTGCTTCAATTCCTGCGTATGCCAAGGCCCCGAGCGGGGTTCACCGATGCGTTGTGCGATGGCCTTCAATCGCGATCTTTTTCGATAACACAAGATCGATGGCGCGCCAGTAGAGATCGTGCTCGCGAGCGAGTATGCGCTTGGAAAGCGCCTCTTCAGTGTCATCATCCAGGACCGGCACGGCTTCCTGCAAAACGATCGGGCCGGTATCGACTCCATCATCAACGAAGTGTACCGTGCAGCCAGAGACCTTCACACCATGTTCAAGCGCCTGCCGCTGGGCATGCAATCCCGGGAACGCCGGAAGCAGCGCCGGGTGAATATTGAGAATGCGCCCCTGGAAAAGCCGTATGAAGTCAGGACTCAGGATCCGCATGTAGCCTGCCAGGCAGACCAAATCGACAGCATGATCCTGCAAAATTCGCCCGACTGCATGATCAAATTCCGCCCGTGACGCATGCGCCTTCGGATCTACGAAGACTGTAGCCAGATGATGTTCACGCGCCGCCTGCAGGCCACGAGCATCCGCCTTGTCGCTCACGACGACGTCGATATGGGCTTTTAAATCCCCCTTCGCAATACGGTCAGCGATCGCACAGAAATTGGATCCACGCCCTGAGAGCAGAATCCCGATGCTTTGTCCGTCAGCACTCACAATTCAACCAACCCCAGACGGCATGTACTTGGAAACAGGGCGTCGTTAGATGTCGGATGAGGAATCCCAGGCGATGAAGTAAAACGTAAAAAGTAAAAAGCAAAACTCCATTCACCATTGCAAGATGCTTTTGCTTTTTACTGTCATCTCGTGACTCTCTTCACAGTAAACATGACCGCCATGCGGTTCGATAGATCGTCAAGCGGGGCTCTGCAGCGTCACTCTTTTCTCGCCTCGGACGATCTCACCGATCCGATAAAACTTTTCTTTCTTCTTCGTGAGATATGTCGTGACACGATTCATGTCGCGACGGCCGACGACAAGCACCATGCCGATGCCCATGTTGAACGTCCTATAGGCTTCATCGTCGTCGAGGCGCCCGGCCTTTTGCAACATCTCACATACCGGGAGAATCGGGAATGATCCGCGCCGAATCCGGGCTTCGCACCCTTTCGGCAAAATCCGCGGGATATTGTCCAAAAAGCCCCCACCGGTAATATGCGCCATTCCACGGAAAAGCCTTTTCCGGACGAGCGGGAGGAGCATCGGGTAATAGCATCGATGCACCGCCATGAGCGCTTCGGCCACCGTGCAGCCGAGATCCTTGAGGTAGCTATTCGGCCTTTTCTTCATGACGTCGAAGAAGATCTTTCGCGCCAGGCTGAAGCCGTTGGTGTGAAGTCCGGTTGACGGCAAACCGATGAGCTGGTCACCCGGACGGATGCTTTTGCCGTCGATGATGAGCAGGCGATCCACGATTCCGACAATGAACCCGGCAAGGTCGTACTCGCCGGCCGTATAGAAATCCGGCATCTCGGCCGTTTCTCCGCCGATCAGCGCCGTGCTTGTCTGGCGGCACGCTGTTGCCATTCCTGCGACGATCTGTTCGACGACCGTCGGTTCCAGGCGGCCCATGGCAAGATAGTCCAGAAAAAAGAGCGGCACAGCCCCCTGCACGAAAATATCGTTCACACAATGATTGACAAGGTCCTGTCCGACTGTGTTGTGAATGCCGGTCATGAAGGCGAGCTTCAGCTTCGTCCCGACACCATCACAGCTGCTCACCAGTACCGGCTGCCTCAAACCGGAGGGCAGCCGATAGAGCCCTCCGAAAAGCCCGAGATCCGCCAGGACGTTCGAGCTGAATGTCGATCGCGCCAGCAACTTGATCCGCGAGACCGCTTCATTTCCGCGGTCGATGTCGACGCCGGCAGCTGCGTAATTCAAATGGCGTTCCACCGGCATTTTCTGCCGGTGGAGCCCAGGCTTCTTCCTGCTTTTTTTCACATCCACAAGCACATCCTCTGATCAGATGGGGCGACTATTCCCGACGAACAAGCTGGGGCGTCTCCACCAGGCGATGCCCAGCCGGCTCCAATGCCGGCTCTTCGGCGAAGAGACGAAGCTGCGCGAGCTGTTCCTGCGGGAATTCCACTGGGTAATTCAATGTGTAGCAAGCCGTGCAGAACTTGGGCTCGTTGCCGACGGCTTTCATCAGCCCATCGATGTTCAGATAGCCGAGGCTGTCGGCATCGAGATATTTTCGAATTTCTTCGATGCTGTGGCTCGATGCGATGAGATCATGTCGGTATGGAGTATCAATCCCGTAGTAGCAGGAACCGATTGTCGGCGGGCAACTCACGCGGAAATGCACCTCCTTCGCGCCTGCCATCCGCAGCATCCGCACGATCTTACGACTCGTCGTCCCTCGCACAATCGAATCATCCACGACGACAACGCGCTTCCCTTCGAGCACATCACGGACAGGGTTCAGTTTCACGCGCACACCGAAATTGCGGATCGATTGCTTCGGTTCGATGAAGGTCCTCCCGACATAATGATTTCTGATCAGCCCGAACTCGAAAGGAATTCCCGATTCCTGAGCGAATCCGATCGCGGCGAAAACGCCGGAATCGGGGATCGGGATGACCATGTCCGCATCCACCGGGTGTTCGCGAGCCAGTTCACGCCCGAGAATATTCCGGCTGAGGCTGACGCTGCGTCCGAAGACATAGCTGTCCGGTCGCGAGAAGTAGACATGTTCGAAAATACACTGCGTCGTTTTCGTTTCCGGGAAGGGCATCAGCGACTGTTCGCCGGCATTCGAAATGATGACCATTTCGCCGGGCGCCACGTCGCGCAGCCATTGGGCGTCGACGATATCGAGGGCGCAGGTTTCCGATGCGACGAGCACCGTGTGCCCGAGCTGCCCGATCGAAAGCGGCCGGAATCCGTGCGGATCCCGGACCGCGTACATCTTGTCAGGGGTGAGAAAAATCAGCGAAAAGGCCCCCTTAACCTGCATCAGCGCTTCGGTGATCGCATCCTCGATGGATTCCGCTCTCGAACGCGCGATCAGGTGCAGGATGACTTCGCTGTCGCTCGACGACTGAAAAATCGCGCCGTCACGTTCCAAATCGCGACGCAGTTGGAGCGCATTCACGAGATTTCCATTATGAGCCAGGGCGATCTGGCCGCGATGAGAGTCAATCAGGATCGGTTGAGCGTTTCCGATATGGCTTTCGCCGGCTGTCGAATATCGGACGTGGCCGATCGCATTCGGGCCGCCCATCGCCGTCAGCTCGTGCTCCCGGTAAATATCAACAATGTGTCCCATGCCTCGGACCGACTTGAGACGACCTCCGTTCATGTGAACGATTCCGCCGCTTTCCTGGCCTCGGTGCTGGAGCGCATACAGGCCGAGGAAAACCATTCGTGCAGCCTCTGGATGCCCGAATGCCCCGAAGACACCGCACTCATCGCGAAATTTATCGAGTTTCATCAGCATTCCCCCTGAGAGGCAACCTGATGTGTTCGTTCATCAGGAGCACTGTTCACCGAGGGCGTGGAATCGGTCCCCTCGGACTTTCCCCATTCTCACTCCCATCAGACTGCCATCCCACCGCTTCAATTCTAGCGCTTTTTCACCGGCCGCGCCCTACCTTTTTTGGTGAGTTCCGCGGCCCGGGTTTTGCAACCTGAGCTTGAGGCGGCTGGCCTTGTTCTGAAGCCTTCATATCGGAGAGTGATATTTTGAAAACACGCTGAAAGATGACATCGATGTTTTTCAGATGAGCGGCGATATTGAAGGAGGATTCCAGCCGTTTCCGCCCGACGAATTCGGCAATGCGGCGATCCTGCAAGATCCTTTCACGGAAGCTCCTCCCATGCTTCGGATCTCCCCCGTTCCATGCCTCCATGGCATGAGCCTGGACGAGCCGGTAGGCTTCCTCGCGTGTCATACCGCCGCGGGTGAGAGCGAGAAGAACCTGTTGCGAGAAGATCAACCCGCCGGTGATATCGAGATTGCGGCGCATGGCCTCGGGGTGAACGAGTAATTTATCTACAAGCGTAGTAAATTTGACGGTGAGATAATGGGCCAGGATGAAGGAGTCGGGAAGGATCACTCGCTCCACACTCGAATGGGAAATATCACGTTCGTGCCAGAGGGGGATGTTTTCGAGGGCGGCCTGGAGGTTCGAGCGCAGGAGTCGCGCCAATCCGGAAACCTGTTCGCACTGGATCGGGTTGCGCTTATGAGGCATCGACGAAGAGCCCTTTTGCCCCGGGTGGAAATATTCTTCGGCCTCACGCACCTCAGTTTTTTGAAGGTGGCGGATTTCGGTGGCGAACTTGTCGAGGGATGAACCCAGGAGGGCGAGGGCCGCGAGGACTTCGGCGTGGCGATCTCGCTGCAAGATCTGGGTTGACACCAGCGCCGGGATCAGCCCGAGTGTCTCGCACACATGCTCCTCAATCTCAGGAGGCATGTGAGCGAAAGTGCCGACGGCGCCCGACATTTTTCCACAGCTGATTATTTCCCGCGCCTGCTCCAGGCGCTTTTTATGCCGTCCCAGTTCGGCCCACCAGAGAGCCAGTTTCAGCCCAAAAGTGATCGGCTCAGCGTGAATTCCATGAGTCCGGCCCATCATCGGAGTTCGCCGGAATTCCAGGGCACGCCGCTTGATGACGTCGCGAAGACGGTTGAGTTGTATCGCCAGCACATCAATCGAGTCGCGGATTTGAAGTGCGAGAGCCGTGTCGATCACATCGGAGCTTGTGAGTCCCAGGTGAATAAACCGCGATTCAGGGCCGACCTTCTCCGCGACGGCGGTGAGAAATGCAATGACATCGTGGCGCGTCACCGATTCGATCTCGGCGATTCGATCGATGGAGAAAGACGCCTTCTGGTGAATCACATCAAGAGCTTTCTTCGGGATCTTGCCCATCCGGGCCCAGGCATCGCATGCGGCCAATTCAACCTGGAGCCAGAGGTCGAACCTGGCTTGTTCGGTCCACCTCTCGCCCATCTCGGGTAATGTGTATCGAGGGATCATAATCGCCTCAGCTTTCGATAATAATTCTCAGTTCCCGCATCTGATTTATTGTGGCAGGATTCATGATACGGAGCTGTCTGTCCGATCCTGATTGACGGGAGTTGATCTCATCATCCGCAAGTCAAGCGAATCGACATCGAATGTCGGTGCTCCTCCAAGAACAACCAAAGAGATTTTATCGGTATCGAAAATTCGACGAGCCATGCTGATGACATCATCCAGTGCGACGCCGTTGATCGATTCCAGAATATCGTCGGGCGTAAACTGCCGTCCGAAATACATTTCATTGATAGCCAGATTGGCCATCCGGGCGGAAGAGCTTTCGAGCCCCAGCATGAGGCTCCCTTTGAGATGCGTTTTCGAGTCCTCCAGTTCCTGTGCATCGACGTCGCTGCGGCAGACAGATGACAATTCTTGGATGATGAGGTCGATGGTCCGCCGCGCTTCCATCGGGTCGACTCCGGTGTAGATAGTGACGGTTCCTGTATCACAGAAGCTTGTGGCAAACGAAAAGATGGAATAAGCGAGGCCCCACTTTTCCCGGATGTTCTGGAAAAGCCGGCTGCTCATGCTCCCGCCGAGGATATCGTTGAGGAGGAAAAGCGGAAATCGATCTCCGTGAGATCGATGAAGGCCCGGGAATCCGATGTTGATGTGCATCTGTTCAAGATTGCTCTTGCTGACATAAAGGCGCTCGATGTTGGGTGTCGGCGAGGGGCCTTCTTGGGTGAGGTGTCGCCTCGACGCCGACGATCCTTCTCCAGGGAATTTCTTCGTGAAATAGTCGACGAGCGCATCGTGATCCACTCTGCCGGCGGCCGAGACGATGATATTCGACGGAATGTAGCTGGACTGAAAAAATTCAACAATTCGGTCACGGCCGAACTGCGCGACCGTCTCATTTGTGCCGAGGATCGACCGGCCGAGCGGGTGGTTTTTGAAATAGGATTGGTAATAGGCTTCGCCGATAAGATCCTCAGGATTGTCTTGCGTCAACTTGATCTCTTCGTAAATCACCCTCCGTTCGTTTTCGATTTCGGCCGGATCGAACGCAGGGTTGGTCAGGATATCGGTGAGGAGGTCAAGCGCCACCGGCAAATGTTCATCCATCACCTTGACGGAAAAAGTGGCAAACTCTTTCGATGTCGACGCACCGGTGAGACCGCCGGTCCGATCGATCGTCCGTGCGATATCGCGGCAGGAGCGACTGTGCGTGCCCTTAAAAACCAGATGTTCGATGAAATGCGAAATTCCGCTTTCATCCTCCTCTTCGTGACGTGAGCCTTTTTTGAGCCAAATCCCGACCGTCGCCGAACGAAGATGGTCCATCCGTTCAGTGAGGAGCGTCAGGCCTCCCGGCAGAACGCTGCGCCGGCGATTGGTTTTCAACGGGCGCCGTGAAGCCATCACCGGATGAGAGAAGTCGCGGCTGGACGCCTGACAGCGGTTCTGACTCTGGCACTTCCCCGTCCACCGCGAAGAATTCCGGCTCGGGGAAAACCGTTTCTCCTCCCGCCTTGGACCGACGTCGATTCCCTCACTATCGTTCCTCCGCTCCTTTGCATAAGACAAAATCGTAACACATTGCCGCTGTGCCGTACAAATCCCATTCAAGTGGCGAGGGCGATGAACTGCCTGCGCTTTCGCTTACAGATGGTGCGGATGCGCGCCCAGCCCCTCTCAATGTGCACGTTTCGGTCTTTGACTTATTACTTTTACCTTTTGCCATCTCGCGGCTGAGCCGCGGATTTCGCGATGACGGCCCAACTTGACGCAATGGAACCTCTTTGACTATAGTCGATAAAGAAAATGGCAGGAACAATACGCCCACATGTGATCGCGCTTCTCAGCGATTTTGGCACGGAAGATCCTTATGTGGGTTGCCTCAAGGGAGCGATCACCAAGATCAATCCGATAGCGCCTGTGATCGACGTCTGTCACGCTCTCCCGCCATACAACATCACGTCAGCCGCCTTCATTTTGGGGGCGATATATAACGACTTCCCCGAGAAAACGATCTTCGTCTGTGTCGTCGATCCCGGGGTTGGATCCGGGCGGCCCATCATTATCGCAACGGCAGGCCGCAATTTCTTCATTGCTCCCGACAATGGGATCCTGACTCCGGTTTTTTCTGATCCGGAATTCATGCATGTCTATCAGGCGACCGCCGACCATTTCTTCCTCCCTTCTCCATCGAAGACTTTTCATGGAAGAGACATCATGGCTCCTCTGGCCGCCTGGATCACAAAAGGTATCGAGGTGGCGAACATGGGAGAGTGTATCGACACCTATATTCGGCTCGAACTCCCGAAGTCCAAACTTGTCGCCGGCAGCATCCTGCAGGGCCAGATCATGCATATCGATCACTTCGGTAACTGCATCACGAACATTTCGAGACAGCAAATCGAGGTCCTCAAGACTAACGGCAAAAAGTTCATACGGGCTCTGGCCAACGGCCGTGAGGTCCAGAGGTGCTGCGATTATTACGCGCAGATACCCGAAGGGCCCGAACCGGCGTGCGTGGTCGGCAGTTTGGGATACATCGAAGTTGCCTGCAATCGGGCCTCCGCGAGACAGATCCTCGCTGCCGAGGTCGGCGCAGAAGTCGGGCTGGTCTTCGAGTGATCCCATTTTCGCAAAATGCCTGCCCTGTGGCGAAGAAGGAGAAGGCTGAGGGGGAACTCAAGCGCTCTCTCAATCATGATTCGGAAACAGCCTTCGTGATCGGCCCGATTTCAGTGATACGGACGCGTGTGCCTCGATGCTATCGAGTCAGCGCAAATCGGAATGACGCATTGACGAAGCATCCTAAACAGGTTGAATAAACAGATGGTGATCGATTACAAAAACTACTCCAAAGGGTACAAGCTGAGGCACAGAGAACGGCACTGGGGGAGGTACATTCTCCCCTTCCTGATAATCGGTCTCGTCTTTGGCGGGCTCTATCTGTGGGTCGGTCGGCAGCTGGCTCAGGGGTGGCACTATGCGATGCAGGACAAAGCTGAAGAAGCCCGAGCGCGGTTCCTGCTGGCGCGGAAGTTTTATCTTCGTAACCACGAGGCGGAAGACGGGCTCGGGGTCGTCGAATTGATGTGCAACAACATGACTGCTGCACGGGATCACCTCCTGCGTGGCGGAAGCTCGGCTTTCGATCCGCCGGCAGTGATCGCCTTTTTCACGGCACGAGGCCAATATTTGCAGGCAGCCCAATACGGTGAATATGCGGTGGGGTGGGATAGCAGGCCAGCCGTCAAACTGGAACAGGCCGTGGCGCTCATCGGAATTCAAAAGCTCGCCGAAGCCGACAAGATTCTCGCCAAGCTGGCTCCGCCGGCCTCTCTTGCATCGCGTCGCGATGCCATCGCCAAGGTCCTGGCATCAGAAGAAAAAAGCGGCCAGTTTGATTTCATCAGCGACCGCGCCAATCAGCCGCTCGTGAGTTATCCGTGCGGGACGCCGCCATCTCTGGAAAATATTGAGATCCCCGGCGGGCTGAGGCTTGGAGGAGCTGTCACAGCAGGCGATATCTTCAACCACACGCTTCTCACGATCGATCGCGAATATCAGCAGGCCGCCGCCGCATCGCTGGGGTACCCTGGTGGATTCGTTGTCATCCAGCCGGCCACCGGTGAAATCCTGGCCGCCGTCTCTAATCCGCCCCCGGGTGATCACTCGACCAATTTCGCACTGGAAGGTCATTTCGAACCCGGTTCCATCATCAAGCTCATCACGTTGTCAGCGGCTCTTCGCGCCGGCTTCAATTTCAAGCAGATCTTTCCTTTTCGCTGCACGGGAATGCTTGATTGTGACGGCCGGCCTTTCTACGATTGGGCCATTCATGGCGACATGAAGGACATCGAGCAGGCAACGGCGGAATCCTGCAACATCGCTTTTGCGAGGATCGGGCGAGCCATCGGCCGAGACGCTCTCAAACGTGAACTGGAATACTACGGATTCGGCCGACAGCTAAATAATGAAGTGCCTCCCGTTTCTTTCAGCACTTTCATTGAACAGACATCTGAGAGCATTCATACGGCACGACTTGCGGTCGGCCTGGAAGATATTGCGATCACGACTCTCCAGGGCGCCTATCTGGCGGCAGCGCTGGCCGGTGACGGCACGGTGATGACACCGCGCCTCATCCGCGAAAAACGGACAATTCTGCAGGAGCCCTATTTTCACACTCAGGCAACACAGTTTTTTTCAACAGGGCTCGCCGAAGAAAGCCGGAAGATGATTGTCCGAGCGATGAAAGGTGTCGTTGAAAGTGAGACAGGCACAGGCCGTCGAGTCACTATTGAAGGCCTTTCTATCGCGCTCAAAACCGGAACATCGGGGGACCGCGAATCAGGCCTCGATTCTGTCATCATCGGATTCGCGCCGGCCGACATGCCACGAATCGCCTTCTGCTTGTACGCACACGGCGCCGGAAAGGCTGAATTTGAAGGCGTCCGAATCCTCCGGGAATTTTTGCAGAAGGTGAAAAACCGCCTGTAAGAAGGTCAAGAGATCTTTTACAGCACCGATATCGGGCCGCGATCCGTCCGTAGGAATTTCAATCCCTTAAAAGGCCGGGACAAACAGAAGCTATTTCTTGAAAATTAGCTTGATTGTGAATTTGAGTTCCAGCCCTTCGGGCATTTGTTCAATCCCGAGCGAGCTGAGGTCGATTGGCACCACGAGCTCGGTCGAGGCGATCTGAGAGGGAACAGCGACGGGGGATGCCGCTGGGATCGCTGATGGAACAATATCCTGAGACAGGGCCGCATTTTTCACGACTGGTGGAGGAGCCGCATCCAGGGCGGATCTTTCAGGAAAGGGCGCCTCTTCGAACAAATGCGCCGGCGCCGGCATGATCGGTCTCAGAATCTCCTCTGGCTCAGGCTCGGCTTCGACAGTCTCGACTGGAATCGATCCAATAGCGGGCGAGGGTTCAGGAGCCCGCATCTGGATAACAGGTGCGGCCGGAGCAAGCGCCGGTTCTGGAGCTTCCATGCGATCCGCTTCGCTGACGATTTCGTGGAGATCCGCAATTTCTTCCAGATCGGTAAGCGCAATGAAATCCTCTTCGATCTGAGCCCGTTGCAGTGATGTGAGCGTGCTTTCGGAAGGTTCGGGTTCGAGAGGAAATGACTGCACTGCTTCATCGAGTCCCTGAGCGAGAGCCTGTTCTGTGGCGGCGCGTGCAACGTCAGGCTCCACCAGCTCCAGATCCTCAGCCATGATTGAATCCGGCGGTATTGTCTCCGGAAGAAGCGCGTCCTGTGCCTTTTCAATGTCCGCTTCAAACCTGCGAAATGTCGCTCCAGCCGCTTCACGCTCCATGGACACAAACTTGTTCGAGAGACTTTGGAGGACTTGCCGACAGATCCCTCGGAACGTTTCGTGAACTCCATCTCCCCGAACTGCGGATGCTTCGTAATAAGGGCAGTCCCAGTGATTGAGCCGGCGGTTTAGCTCATCGACAGGAAGGATATTCGGAAGATCCCGCTTGTTGTATTGGATGGAGAGAGGAATCTCCTCGATCTCAATTTTCTTCTCGGCGAGATTTGTCTTGAGGTTTTCCATGCTCTCTTCGTTGGACTGAAGCATCTCAATCTGAGAATCGGCGACGAAGACGACACCATCGACACCCTGGAGAACGAGCTTCCTTGTGGCGTCGTAGAAGACCTGGCCGGGCACGGTGTAGAGTTGGACGCGTGTTTTGAAATCCTTGATGCGACCGAGCTCGATAGGGAGAAAATCGAAGAAGAGAGTCCGATCCGTTTCAGTGGCAAGGGAAATCATTTTCCCTTTTCGTTCCTGAGGAAGCGTGTCATAGATGTACTTGAGGTTCGTGGTCTTGCCCCCCAACCCAGGGCCGTAATAGACAATCTTGGCGGTTATTTCCCGAGTTGCATTATTAATCAAAGCCATTGGATTCACCGCCTTAGACGAAACCTTATCGCATGGCCTTTGAGCCTGTCAAGGAATTCTCTCAGTCCATTCAAGACGGCGGCGAAATCGATCACGGCACATGATGGAGAAAAGTGCCTCTGTCCCGACGCCACGTACAACCTGGAATTTCCAGCAGCGATCTCATTGAATTTCGTCTTAACTTTTTGTCTTTATGTCAAGCCGGTGTTTCATCAGGAAATTTTGAATTGGTGAAGTCCACGTATGAAGTTTAAAGGAAAACCTTAATCAAAACGCTTCCAGAAATTTTGATTTTTACTTTGCGCTTTTTTGCTTCGGAAAATCAGTGCCTCATTGGCGACTTTGACAAGGTCTTGAGCGTGACATCCCCCGCCGAGTCCTATGATTGGACAAGCGCCCCCTCGCTCATCTATAATCGGGCATCACTCACAAAGGAGAAAAAAGAGTGGCAGAGTTCAATACGACTGAAGAAATGCTTCTCTACCACGCGAAAAAGTACTACGACGACGCCCACGTGAAGAAGGAGTCCTACGGATTCCACGTTGTACTTGTCATCGATTCCAAGGAAGAGCGTGACCAAACTAAGCTCAAATGTAAATCTCTGGCCTATGACATCATCGAACGCGGCATGACAGCCAGGGTTGATAAGCCGGGTGAAATCGTCGTTTTTGTACCGTAATTCGCCCCTGCTCCGGGTAGACTCCATGCATCGCAGCTGCGTCGGGACCTGCGAGCCACATTTTCTCCTCGGAGTAACAAGGACGGGTAGAGGTCGTGCAAGGGCAGATCAAGGATAGTCTCCTGCCGGAGATCTTCAAAAGGATCCTGGCGGAACGGATGAGCGGAAAGCTTCGAATCTCATCTGGCCCGCTTGAAAAAAGCCTCTTCTTCACGAACGGCAGGATTACCTTTGCAACAAGTAATCAGCCGAACGAACGCATCGGAGAAATTCTGGTTCGCGATGGCACCATTTCCACGCACGATAAAGATATGGCTCAGAATTATCGGATGCCCGGAAAGAAGTTTGGCGACACGCTTGTCGAGATGGGGAAACTCCTGCCCGATGATTTGAAGAAGGCCCTCAGCAAACAAGCTGCCACAATCGCCACATCGGTTTTTCTTCTGCAAGATGGGCACTACTACTTCAGCGATGGCGTCAAGGCTCCGCAGGAGATCCAACTTCACAATCTTTCCACGTCCGACATCATCATGGAAGGGATCCGAAGCATGCCCTACCGTGACGAAATGAAGGCAAGCATCGGGAATCCAGCGAGACCGTTGAAATTAACGGCAGCCTCTTATCAAATTTCCGAACAGGTGACGTTGAAGCCGACCGAGGCTTTTGTCCTGTCCCGCATCGATGGTATTGCATCGCTCGCCGAGATAGCCCCGCTGGTTCCGACCGAGGAGGTCGAAACCTACAAAATGGTTTACGGCCTCCGCGTCCTTGGCCTCCTCATCGGCAGCGCTCAACACCAAACCGCTGCCGACGCCGTCCGAGAGACAAAGAGCCAAGGGAGCGGCCAGAATGCACAGCCGGGCGTCGGCGCGAATCTGCATGAAGAAGATCAGCCGGCCGAATTGGCAACCGTGTATTCCCGCATTGGTGAAGTCGATTATTACCAACTCTTGGGAGTCCCCTCCAACGCATCCACCGCTGACATTAAAAAGATGTATTACCGCATGGCCAAGGTCTATCACCCCGATCGATTCCGAGCCAGTGGCGGCAGTGAAACTCAGAAGAAAGCCGCATTTGTTTTTTCAAAGATGACCGAAGCCTACGAGGTCCTGGTAGACGGCAAGGCTCGACTGGCATATGATCGTACCGGACCGGGAGAGAAGAGGGATTTTGTAAAGCCTCCCGAAGAAAGGAGAGAGGAAAAGATGGCTGAGAAGGAATCGACTGAAAAGGGTGCGCAGGAGAGTTATGAAAAGGGGTTGGACCTCTTCAACTCCCGAAAATATACAGAAGCCATCGAACCGCTCTCCCTGGCCGTCAAGGCTGCGCCCAGGAACCTCGACTATCTGCTGACGCTGGCCAAAGCCCAGGCCAAGAATCCACCCTCTCGGAAAGAAGCCGAGAAGAGTTTCCTCCGGGCCGTGAATCTCGACAAATTGAATCCCGAGCCCTATGTCCAGATGGGGAAATACTACAAGGAAATAAAAGACTTCGAGAAAGCACTCGCGCTCTTCCAGCGAGCCCTCGCGATTGATGACGAACACGAGGAGGCTCAGAAGGAAATGTCTTCACTTCCAGGACAGCAGGGAGAGAAGAAGAGTTTCTGGAGTCGTATGACCGGGAAGTGATCCGATCGAGCCCGACCGCAGCTATTGCACCCCCCTCACTGACGCTCAACCTGCCTTTTGTCTTTTTCGCCGGATGTTCTCCTCGATAGTGCCGTGGCGCCTTGCGCGATGGCACCGACGGCTGATACAGCCCGGCTTGGTTGGCACCTTGTAGGCCCGTCCGACTGGCACGGGTTTCTTGATATGAATGTGCGAGAGATAAGATTCTTATTCGCAGATCTGAGGAACCTTATGTCCCATTTGAATTCCCGTGCCACCTTGGCATTTACCCTAACGCGGCATTGCCGCAACCAAACAAGATGGCTTCGACAACCATCGCACCTGAACCTCTCAGGAATGCAGCAAGAAATGAAAGCAGGAACGGATTTTTATTTCGACCAGCGGTGGTTTCATAAACCATTCCTTTCTTCCTGGCTTCCTGAGAGGAATTCACGATTCTGCCTGATCACAACTTCCGCCATTTTGTGCACAGATTTCACCGATCAGATACTATAGTGCCAGTATGATTGAAGAAGATAAAAAAACATGAAGGAGGTCTGTTTCCTGATGCGAGCTAGCGCGTTCATGATCCCGCTTTTCCTGCTCTCGTGCGTCATGGCGCACGGAGGCGTGTTTCCGTACAAATATCGCGAGGAGGTCCTTCCGAACGGCCTCAAGTGCATTATGGTGCCTCTCGACAATCCCGGACTCGTTGCCTACCTGACCATTGTCCGGACCGGGAGCCGAGATGAAGTGGAACCCGGACATACCGGATTTGCCCACTTTTTCGAACACATGATGTTCCGTGGGACTGAAAAATACCCGGCCGATCTCTTTAATAAAATTCACATTGAAATGGGAGCTGACGGCAACGCATTCACAAGTGATGACCTGACATGCTTTTTCCAGGTCTTTTCGAAACAGTATCTCGATAAGATCGCTGAAACCGAAGCGGATCGGTTTATGAATCTGAAGTACGGCAAGCCGGAATTCCAGAAAGAATCGCGGGCGGTTCTCGGCGAATACAATAAAAGCTACGCGAACCCCTTCTTTCAGATGGATGAGAAGTTTTTTGATACAGCCTACGACGTCCACACCTACAAACATACGACAATGGGATTCATCAAAGATATCGAAGACATGCCCAACCAGCATGACTACAGCCTGCAGTTCTTCGACCGATTTTACCGGCCCGGCAACTGCGTCATTCTCATCGTCGGTGACATCAATCCGGATACGACTCTGGCGCTGATCACGAAATATTACTCGGACTGGAAGCCGGGCACTTATAAGCCGGCCTATCCACAAGAGCCTGAACAAAAGGGCATGCGGACCTGCCATATCGATTACAAGGGCGAGAGCCTCCCGCTCCTCTTCATGGGATACAAGGCACCTGCCTTCGATCCGGCCGGCAAGGATTTCGCCTCACTCATGCTCCTCGCCCGCCTCAGCTTCGGCGAAACTTCTAAAATCTTCCAGGACCTCGTCCTGAAGGAACAGACGGTCGACTTCATCGGCGGGTCTCTCGATCCACATCGAGACCCTCAAATTTTCTTTGTCAATACCCGTGTGAAGAAGCTCGCCGACATGGCGACGGTCCAAGCACGGATCGAAGAAACCATCGAAGAAGCCAAAACCAAGTCCGTCGATGTGCAATCCCTGGCTGATCTGAAGTCCAATATGAAATACAGCTTCCTCATGGGCCTCGACAGCACCAAAGGCACGGCCATGAGTCTGATTGAGAGTATTGAATTGACAGGCGGCATCTCAACGATCGAGACCTATTACAACACCATGGATAGCATCACGCCGGCCGATATCCAGCAGGCAGCTCAAAAATACCTCATCACAGACCGGCTGACCGTGGCCACTCTTTCGACAGGAGCAAAGTAGTCATGCAAAAAATGCTCATCATGCTCGTCGCACTTTCAATGATTCCAACAATCGCCGGCGCTGCGACGAACCCGCAGTTCGTGCTGATGCCTAACGTGAACTCCCCATTTGTGACATTCCGGATCTGGATCAAGACCGGATCGGCCAATGACCCCGTCGGAAAAGAGGGCCTCGCGACTCTGACGGGCAGCCTTATCGGGGAGGGCGATACCAAGCTCACCAAATATGAGGACATCCTCCGGAAACTGTTCCCGATGGCCGCCTCCTACAACGTGCAGGTGGACCGCGAAATGACGGTGCTCATCGGCACCATCCACAAGGATCATCTCGCCGGCTATTATGCTCTCTTGAAGGACGCCCTCCTGACGCCCGCTTTCAGCCCCCAAGATTTCAACCGGCTGAAAACCGATCAGGCGAATTACCTTGAAACGAGTCTCCGGTACGGAAGCGACGAGGAGCTTGGTAAGGCGCTTCTTCATTCGGTGGCCTATGCCGGGACGAGCTATGCCCATCCCGAGGAAGGCCTTGTTCAGTCGGTCAAGGCGTTGACGATCGACGATGTCAAAGCGTTTTATCAAAAATACTACACAAGTAGTAATATTGTCGTTGGGATCGCTGGTCACTTCACCGATGATCTGGTGGCGCAGATCCGCACGGATTTTGCCGTGCTGCCGGTCGGGGCGCCACCGGCCATCACGCCGCCGGCTCCGTCGAAAACAAAGCGGGAATTCCGCGTCTATATCGTCGAGAAGGAAACCCGTGCAACGGCCATCTCCTTCGGGCATCCGGTGACTTTCACCCGCGCCGGCGATGACGTCTATCCTCTCATGATCGCCAACTCCTGGCTTGGTCAGCACCGCAGCTCAGCCTCGCACCTTTACCAGGTCATACGCGAAGCTCGCGGAATGAACTATGGCGACTACAGTTACATCGAGTGGTTCCCGCACGGCGGTCGTTACTCGGAGCCCTATCCCAATGTCGGCCGCCACCAGCAAATGTTCGAAGTCTGGATACGACCCGTTGTCAATGCCAACCGGCAGTTCGTTCTCCGAGAAGCTTTGCGGGAAGTCTCCATGCTCATCACCAACGGCATGACCAAGGAGAACCTCGATCTCACGCGCAACTTCCTGCTTAACTACAGCCTCAACTATGCGCCCACCGAAGACTACCGACTGGGGTATCAATTGGATGACGTTTTCTACAAGCTCCCTGAAAGCCATCTGGACCGCATTCAGAAGCGCGTCAAAGCGACGACACTCGACCAGGTGAATGCCGCCTTGAAGAAGAACATTGATCCCGCAAACATGGACATCGTGTTCATCACTCAGGATGCCGAATCGCTGAAGAAGGCGCTCGTCGAAAATCTCACGAGCCCTATCAAATATGATTCACCGACACCCGAGGCGATTCTCGCGGAAGACAAGATCATCCAGGATTACAAGCTGGATATCAAACCGGAAAACGTGCATATCATCCAATTGAAAGACGTTTTCGAAAAATAAAAGCTCCCGACCGGGGCGGATCCGATACATCCGCCCCGGCTCATTCGAAGCGTGCGCGAATGACGCCGACTCCCCGATCCCGCTTCGCCGGAATTCCTGAGCCGAACGAAGACGGTCTCGTGAGAAGTCAATCGCCGCTGAGGGGCAGAGGCACCGAGGCGAACGGGCTCTTGCGCACCGCAGCCGCTCCAGGAAGAAACGAGTGTCAGGTGCGATTTTGGTATCGTGGTATAAGGGTCAAAAATCCCGGCCTCTTCGACAATCACTCCTGAGACGTTCGGAGTCACGAAATGAAGGTCATGCACCCTGTTGACAACAATGACTTGACAGCCGTTTTTTTTCGTATTAGTATTTAATTAATCGTTTAGTTGATAATAAAATGAAAACCAAGAGGAAAATAGCCCCCAGGCGGAGGCGGGATGCCGCGGCAACGCGTGAAGCACTACTCTCGGCCGGCGCCGATCTCTTCGCCCAGCGCGGATTCGACGGGGCGACCATCGGCCGGATTGCTCGCCTGGCCAAGGCCAACACCGCCATGATCAGTTACTACTTCGGCGGGAAAAAGGGGCTCTATCACGCCATTCTGACGGATTCTTTTTCACTCGCCCAGGAGAGACTCAGGATTCTCCGCTCGACTCCTCTTTCCGCCGAGAATCGTTTTAAGCAATTTGTCGAAGCCTGGTCCGGCTTTATGGCCCGCAGGCCGGCTCTGCCGGCAATGATAGTGCGCGAGCTTGTCTCAGGCGGACGGCTCATTGATGACCGGGTTTTCCCCTACTTCCTGTCCATTCTCGGGTTCGTAAAGGAAGTCATCGAGCAAGGGGTGAAGGACGGCCGGTTCCGCCCGGTGAACCCTCTCATGACGCATATTTCCCTCATGGGGAGTCTCGCCTTTTTTTTCGCGACCGCCCCATTCCGCGAAAAGATGTTCAGTCAAAAGAAGGTCTGCGGACCGGCACCATCAACTGAAGAATTTGTGGGGCATATTCAGGAAATGATGATCCACGGCATCGCCGCTCGGCACGCCGGGAACCGATAAGCAGGAGGTCGTATGAGGCATCTGGTTACATTCGTGGCGGGAGCCGTGCTGCTCTCCTTTTTCATCGCTTGCGACACTAACAGGGACAAAGGGCTCATCGTCGCATCAGGCCACGTCGAGGCCGACACGGTTCGCGTTTCAACCAAGGTCGGTGGCATCCTTCAATGGTTTCCAGTTGAAGAGGGAATACGGGCATCCGAGGGGCAGGAGCTGGCTCATATCGATACGACTGACATCGAGCTGGCGCTGAAAACAATACAAGCCGACCGCGACCAGGTCGATGCCGATTTGCGCCTGCGGGTGGCTGGATCGCGGCAGGAGGACATCGCGGAAGCCGAAGCACAGGTGGCGCGTGCCGATGCCGATCTGACGGGCGCCCAGAAGGATCTGGCTCGCATGCAGGGTCTTCTTGACGCAGGCTCCGGAACCACCAAGGCGCGAGATGATGCAGAAACACGGCGCGATGTTGCGGCATCGATGCTGGATGCAGCCCGGGAACGATATCACAAGCTGAGGGCCGGCAGCCGGCAGGAAGAGATCGATGCCGCTCTTGCGCGCGTCGCCTCGGCCGATGCGAGAATCGCTCAACTCAAGCAGCAACTCCGGGATGCCGTGATCAAGGCCCCGGCATCAGGAATCCTGACGGAAAAGCTGGTCCAGCAGGGCGAGCTCCTCCAAGCCGGTGCGACACTCGTCGTGGTCACGGATATTGATCATGCCTGGTTGACCATTTACATCGGCGAAACCGATCTCGGCCGCATCCGGATTGGGCAGGAAGCCGATGTGACGACCGATGACGGCCAGGCTCGCAAGGGAAAGATCACATTTATTTCGACGGAAGCTGAATTCACGCCGAAAAATGTCCAGACGCGCGATGAACGCGTGAAGCTGGTCTATCGCGTCAAGGTGGGACTCGATAATGGCGATGGACTCTTCAAGCCCGGGATGCCAGCTGAAGCGAGGATCCGGCCCGCGAGAGAGGAGCCACGGTGAGTGACACCGCCCCGATGCTTCGCATGGAGCGCATGACGCGGCGCTATGGTCATTCGACAGCCGTGACATCGCTCAATTTGGAAGTACGGCGGGGCGAGATGTTCGGTTTGATCGGGCCGGACGGCGCTGGAAAGACGACAATCTTGCGCGTGGCACTCGGGTTGATCCCGGCGAGTGAAGGGGTCGTTGAAACCTGTGGACTCGACCCTCGGCGCCGGGCACACGCATTGTCACGGAAAGTCGGCTACCTTTCTCAACGGTTCTCTCTTTACGGAGATCTTTCAGTCGATGAGAACATCGCGTTTTTTGCCGACATTCATGGAGTGAGCGGGTGGAAAGTCCGGCGCGACGAGCTTCTGGAAATGGTTCGGTTGGCGCCTTTCCGAAAGCGGCTGGCTCAACGACTCTCCGGCGGCATGAAACAGAAGCTGGCGCTGGCATGCACTCTGATTCACACACCTGAGTTACTTGTGCTGGATGAGCCCACAACCGGTGTCGATCCGGTCTCGCGCCGCGATTTCTGGAAGCTGCTGGCACGGCTGCAGCGCGAAGGCTTGACAATCATCATGACGACACCGTATCTGGATGAAGCCGAGCGCTGCCAGCGTGTCGCGTTGATGGATCACGGGCGCTTGCTCGCTCTGGACACACCCGACGAGCTCCGCCGGCAGCGGCAGGGCAGTATGCTTGAGGTCATGGCCAGCCCAAGGCCGGCGGCCATCGCACTTCTGAAAAAAATCGTGGAGATCACAGACATCCAGACTTTCGGTGAACGTCTCCATATCACGCTTTCCAATGTCGACGAAGGGGAGGCGGTCGATGCCGCTGATCGCTTAAGCATGGCCATGCGGGCTGCCGGCATCGATGTCGAATCTGTCCGCCTTGCGACGCCTTCTCTTGAGGACATCTTCATCGCGCGTATTCGCACGGCCGAAGCCGCAGAAGGCGCGCCGGAGGAGATCAGCCAATGAAGCCACATCGTTGCCTGGCGCTGGCCGGGTTCATCAACGCCCTCTTCCTATGCACCGCTGCCATGGCGGAAGTGCCGACATATCGCCTGACACTCGCCGAGGCCATGGACATGGCTCAAGCCTATTCGCCGCGATTGAGCTCGCTGCGAGCTTTCCAGAATGCCGGTGAGGCGCGCCTTCAAATGGCCAAGGCCGGGTATATGCCGTCACTCGATGTGACAGCAGGATATGCGCGCTATTCCAACGTGCCGGAATTCGTACTGGCTCTCCCGGGAGCGCCGCCACGGACGATTTTTCCGAACATTCCAGACAACTACCGGGCGCGTTTGGCAGTCACTATTCCTCTTTACACCGGTGGCCGGACAGCTGCTTCCATCAGAGCGGCGACCGATAATCTGACGGCCGCCGGGGATGATATTGGAACCGGCACTGCAGATATTGCGCTCGAAACCAGCTCTGCGTACTGGGATCTCGTGACGGCACGCGAACGCGAGCGTGTTTTTGCAGAGGCACTGAAGGCCTATGAATCGCATCTGACGGATGCAGGCAACCGGGAAAAATTCGGCATGGCGGCTCGCAACGAAGTCCTCGCGGTACAGGTGGAACGTGACAGAGCCGAATTGGCGCGTATTCAAGCCACGAATCAAGTCGATGTCAGCAGCGCCAATATGGTGAGGCTTCTTGGCGTGGCGCCCGGATCGATCATTGAGCCGGCTGAATTGCTCGAACCTCTCTCACTCCCGAATCTCGCAATCGAGGCGCTCGTCAGCGAAGCTCTCGCAAAACGTCCCGAACGCGCGGCGCTGCAAGCGCGCATCGGAGCCGCAGAGTCATCAGTGAGGGTCGAACAATCATCTCGTTTTCCGCAAATCAATGCTGTCGCCGGATACGACTATGCGAATCCCAATCAGCGGATCCTGCCCCCGACCGATGCCTGGAAAGGATCCTGGGGTGTCTCCTTCAACCTCGCACTGAATCTCTTCGACGGCGGCCGCATATCGGGAGCAGTGGCTCAAGCTCAGGCTCAGCGTGAAGCCGCTCGCCGGCAACTCCAGGAGTTGGATGACCAGATTCGCATGCAGGTTACGAGCCGCGTGCTCGACCTGCGAACGGCTTCAGCAGCACTCCGGGTTTCCAACAGAAATTTGCAGGCAGCGAAGGAAAATCAGAAAGTGACGGGGGATCGGTATCGAGAAGGAGTCAGCCCGTCCTCTGACCTTCTGGATGCCGAAGCCGCTCTCTTGCATGCCGGTCTTGACCTCACCGAGACACTCGCTCGCGAGCGCTTCGCCTGGGCCAGCTTGCAGAGAGCAGTTGGAAGATAGATGCAGCTGAGAAGAAGCGGCAGAGGAGATCTGGAATGATGTTCCCGGGTCCTGGTTGTCGGTTGTCAGCCAATCGGGAGCTGAGGGCACGTTGGAAATAGAGCCATGGCAATCACTGTTGAGCTCACTCATTTGACGAAGCGGTTCGACGCATTCACGGCCGTCGACGATGTCACATTGTCGGTTGAAGAGGGGGAAATATTCGGGTTTCTCGGGAGTAATGGTGCCGGAAAATCGACCGCAATTCGAATGCTCTGCGGCCTCCTGGCGCCGACATCAGGTTCCTGTCGCGTACTCGGTCTCGATGTGGCCCGGTCGCCCGATGAGGTCAAACGCAGGATCGGGTATATGAGTCAACGGTTCAGCCTTTACGAAGATCTGACTGTGATGCAAAACCTGAATTTCTTCGGTGGAGTCTACGGATTGAAGGGGGGAATACTACGAGAACGCAAGGACTGGGCCATTGAAATGTCGGGGCTGACCGGCAAGGAGAGCCTTCTGACGAAGGACCTCCCGGGTGGTTGGAAACAGAGGCTCGCTCTGGCATGCGCTGTGCTCCATCGACCCCGTGTGGTATTTCTCGATGAACCTACCGGCAGCGTCGATCCGATTTCCCGGCGGCGGTTTTGGAATTTGATCGACGGGATGTCAAGTGATGGGGTGACCGTGTTTGTCACAACCCATTATCTGGATGAAGCCGAGCACTGCAATCGAATCGCTTTGATGCACGCAGGGCGGCTTGTGGCGCTCGGATCGATCGGCCACCTCAAGGAAATTTTCGCCGGGCGTGCCGTATTGGAAGTGAGCTGCCCGCGTATCGTCGACGCCCTGGACAGCCTTGGCCGGCAGGACTGGGTCCTCGAAACTTCAATCTTCGGAACCCGCATCCACCTGATCGTCCGCGATGCCGAAGAAGGCCGGCGCCGCACTAGCGAGCTGCTTGAGCGTGAGAAAAACGTCCCGGCTGCCATTGAGCACATTGTGCCTTCACTCGAGGATGTTTTTATTCATCACATCGAAGAGGAAGAAGAGCGGGAAGCCGCAAGATCGGCACAAAGCACCAGACTCGCCAAGTGATCTGTTCCAGGAGATTTGATCGAGGATGCTTGAAATCAAAAGTCAAAATTCAAAAGTAAAACGAATCGGCAAATCGTCGCTGAACTTTTTACTTTTTACTTCTGCCTTTTTAATTTCATGGTTCCGCGGCGGGGGTCATTTTTTATGAAAAAGATCTGGGCGGTTGCACTAAAGGAATTGCTGCAAGCTTTCAGAGACCCAATAAGCCTCGTGATGCTTCTGGGGTTACCCACTTTCATGCTTCTGCTGTACGGCTATGCCCTGAATTTCGATGTGAAGCATATTGCGCTCGCTGTGCAGGATCTGGATAAGAGCACCGCGAGTCGCGATCTGACGGCTTCGTTTGTCAACTCGACATATTTCGATCTTGTGGCGGCACTTCCAGCAGGAGCTGATTTCGGAAAAATAACAGAACGCCGGCAGGCGCGGGCGATACTCGTCATTCCGGAAGATTATTCGCGCAAGGTGGCGGCTGGAGAGAAAGCTCGGGTGCAGATCATCATCGACGGCAGTGATGCGAACACGGCGGTGACACTCTTGGGATATGCATCGGCGATCGTTTCCGATGCTAACGTTGAGATCATGAGGGGGACCCTTGCCTCTCTTGGACAAAAAAATCTGCCTGCGATTTCGTATGAACCGCGGGTCTGGTATAACCCCGAGCTTCTTTCCACACATTTCCTGGTACCGGGTCTAATCGGCTTTATCATTATGCTGACGGCGGTGCTTTCGACGGCGCTTTCGGTCGTTCGCGAAAAAGAGCGCGGTACGCTCGAACAGATCCGAGTCGCGCCGATCAGTGCGATACAGCTCATCACCGGCAAGACGCTTCCTTACCTGGGCATTTCTCTGCTGGCAACAGCCATTATTCTGGTCGCGGCGCGATTTCTGTTCGGCGTCGTCATTCAGGGCCCTTATCTCGACCTATTCATCGCAACCCTCTTATACCTCATCGGCGCCCTGGGATTCGGGCTCCTGGTGTCAAGCTTCGCCGAGACTCAGTCGGAAGCCTTTCAAACCGGATTTGTCGCCTCCATGCTGCCGGCGCTCATTCTTTCAGGATTCATCTTCCCGATACGATCGATGCCGAAAGCTCTTCAGATCATTACATACGCCGTGCCGGCCAGATACTATCTGGTCATTCTTCGAGGCGTCATCTTGAAGGGGGCGGGACTCGCGCCCTATCGCAATCAGGTGTGGTTTCTGACCCTCTATTCGATCACCGTGCTCGGGATTGCTATTCTCAGGCTGAGGCGCAAGGAGGCCTGATCATGGACATTTTGCTCAGGGTCATCATCAAGGAATTCCTCCAACTCCGGCGGGACAAGAGCATGATCCCGATCCTGTTCATCGCGCCCGTCCTCCAACTTCTAGCTTTCGGATACGCTGCCAACACGGATGTCAACGAAATACCCATGTTGCTTGTTGACCAGGACCGCAGTTCAGAAAGTCGCACGCTGGTCGACCGGTTCGTAGGCTCAGGGTATTTCGATCTTGTCGGCTCGGAGGACAGCGTCGATAAGATCGATGAGTGGCTTCTTGATGGACACGCCCAGGTCGCGCTCGTCATTGGAGCCGGCTTTGGCCGAGCTGTCGCAGCCGGGCATCCTCCTTCCGTCCAGATGATCGCAGACGGCAGCGATTCCAGCTCGGCCGTCGTGGGGCTTGGTTATGCGTCTCGCATCATCATGGCACGAAATAAAGATTTCATTCGGGCGCGTTTGCAACGGTTTCTCCAGGCCACCAAATCCACCATGACAGCCGGAGACCGCGTCGAATTGGTCCCGCGAATCTGGTACAACCCCGATCTCAAAAGCCGTTGGTTCTATGTGCCCGCAGTCCTGGCCATGGTGCTCATGATTGTGACGATGATGCTGTCAGCCATGGGGATCGTGCGAGAGAAGGAAATCGGCACGATGGAACAGCTCATTGTGACGCCGATTGGCTCATGGCAGCTGATCATCGGCAAACTTCTCCCCTTCGCGATCATCGGCATCGTGGATCTCCTTGTAATCGTCGGCGTCACGGTGTTGCACTTCGGTGTTCCCCTCCGAGGCTCACTGATGCTGCTCATTTTTTTGACGACTCTTTTCCTGCTGACGACTCTCGGCATGGGCCTGCTTGTTTCGACAATTGTTTCGACTCAACAACAAGCCATGCTCAGTTCGGCCTTCCTCGTCATGATCCCGATGGTCTATTTGTCGGGACTGATTTTCCCGATCGAAAACATGCCGAAGGCGATTCAATATGTCACCTACGCGATCCCGCTCCGCTACTATGCCACCATCATTCGCGGGATTTTTCTCAAAGGCGCCGGCATGGATGTGCTCTGGCCCGAAGCTCTGTCACTCACGGCATTCGGCATCGCCCTCATCAGTCTCGCCGCAGCGCGGTTCCGAAAAAGACTTGATTGAACATCAGCCGGAAATGGAAGTTTGCATTATTGCCGACTCCAAGCCTTTGCAATGCATACAGGCCGGCCTGAGCCGGGTGAAAAGCCTGCTTGACAAACTTTGCCGAGTTTCAAACGCATCACGATTGGCTCGTCGACCGCTCGATTTGACGATCTCGATCGATGCTTCTGGTACAACCTCTTCAGAGCATCATCGGGAGGACCATGGCTCGTTCGATCTCCCGGACGGCACGTGCGACTTCCTGGCCGATGAGATCCAGCTTCGAGAGTTGATTGATGCGAGGGCGGACTTTTTCGAGCTCCTGTGCCGTGAAGATGACATCGAAGAGGCGGCAGGCATTGACGAGGCTGATCAGAACGGCGTCGCGCGGATCCGGCAAATCATCACTCAGGATCAACTCGCGTAATCGACTCTTGACCTCTTTGTACTCGCGGTTGTTGATCATCGGATACCGCCGGACTTCAAAGACCCAGAGGATTTTCCGGTTTTCCTGCTTGAGAATACCTTTCCCGATGAGGTGTGAAAGAACGCTTTCCTGGATCCGGCCGGCTTGTCCTGAGAGCACGGCCAGCCAATGCGAGATGGGGTGAGGGCCGGCGGCTTGCTGCATTTTGTGCAGGAAGGCATCCAGAAAAGCATCTCCCGTGGGCGCGCCGTCGACCACGCGCAGGATTTTGGGATCGGTGTCGATCCTGTTCATCAGCGCCAGATCCATCAGAACGGCGCCGACGAGAGCTTCACCGAGCGCCAGCCCGGAGATAGGCCGGAGTGTTCCGGCCTCATCATCAAGAGCAAGCAGAAAGATCTCTTCTGCAAAACTCAACATGGCGGAGTTAGCCCTCTCGGGAACAGGACGAGACGGCGTCGTCAACGGTTGAACTGATCGGCAGGATACTCGAAAATCCCGCGAGATCGAATATCTCTTTCACTTGCGACGTCAATGCTCCGAGAACCAACTTACCGTGAATCTGTTTGAGTTTTTTGGCGATGCTGAGAAATGCCCGCAAGCCGGCGCTGCTGACATATGGAAGCTCCGTACAATCCACTGCAATGAGACGGTTGCCGCCGTCGATGAGAGCGCCCATCCGCGATTCGAACTCCGGCGCGCTAATCGAATCCAATCGGCCCTGAGGTTTGATGACGGTCACGTTGCCTTGTTTGGTTTCTGTAATATTCATTTTGCCTTCCCAGGAATTTAGGGAGAGCCTAACACGAGGCCATTCGTGCGTCAATAATGTAAAACACCAAACCGCGCGCGGCCCACCGGGGATGATTCCGGGATTCGCGACGTGAGGAGAATCGATCTCTATTGACGGATGAGCACTGAATTGGAAAAATTTTCTCAAGGACCTTTGCATGCATCCTCTTTTCGCGCCCCGGCGATCGGGCCGTTCAGCGTTTCGATCGCCGGCTCAATCCATCATATAGTTCACGAGCGCGGCCAGCGAACGTCGGGATGTCGCTTCAGGTTCCTCGCCTGCATATCCGATCGGGAGAATCGCCACGGGCACGCTATCACGAGTCACACCAATTATTTTCCTGACCGTAGATTCATCAAAAGCGCCGATCCAGACGGTGGCGAGCCCGAGCGCCGTTGCTGCAAGCTGCGCGTATGTGCAGGCGATTGTCGCATCTTGAATGCTGAAGAGAGATGACCCACGCCGGCCGTATTTCGCAGCGGCGCGAGTCGGGTTGGCGATGAAAATAAGCGCCAGAGGAGCCTCGGCAATGAAAGCCTGATCCAACGATGCGCGGGCAAGATCCCTGAGTGCTGAGCGCCGCGTGACTACGCAAATCTCATAGGATTGGAGGTTGCCCGCTGAGGGCGCTCGATTGGCAGCTTCCAGAATTGCATCAAGCCTCTGTTGATCAACCGCTTTTGGAAGATAGGCGCGAACTGAGCGCCTGTTCTGCATGAGTGTGAAGAAGTCCATAGGTGCATCCCGCAGCATGTCTATCGATGAGTGCTTCCAGCGACGGCATCCGGACCGGCAAGCCTTTCCGCCATGGCTGTGTAGATTTTCAATGCGAGCATCAGACGATCACGGCTGATAGATTCGTGTTCGGAGTGTCCGGTGTACGGTTCACCGGGCATCACGGGCCCGTAACAAACACCATTCGGGACAAGCCTCGCGTGACTCCCTCCACCGATGCTGATGGGCTTCGCATCACTTATTCCTGTCTCATGTTTGAAAATTTCCATCAGGATCGGAACGTGGGGCGCCGTTCGCGCATCGTAAGGGTCTGAGACGAACAGGTCATTGACGGCGAGTTCAATGCCGGACTTCTGTTGCCATGCAGATATCGCATCGCGTATCTCTTTCTCCACTTCCTGCGACGTCTTCCCCAAAGGCCGCCGTAAATTAATCTCCGCCTCCAAGGCTCCATTCCTCTCCTTCAAAACTCCCAGCGACAATGTCAATGGCCCCATGAATGGATCGCCGTATGCCAGATGTCCGAAGCGTTCGGCAAAATATCCCGGACCGACCATATCATGGATGAAACGGGCCATGTTCGCGGCCATGCTGGGCGGCCATGTTTCTCTCGCGAGAAGTTCCGCCAGATGTGTGATTGCATTGACGCCGTCCTGCGGCGACCCTGAGTGTGCTGAGACTCCTCGGGCACGCACAATGAGCCTGTCCCCGTGACTCTGGAAGGTGAATGTCGCCTCTTTATCGGCGTCGGCGCCACTCTTGAGTCTCGCCGGCAGTCGGCTGTCCGCATGTGTGATGACCGCCGACGCGTCTTCAGGAACCTGGCTCAGGAAGGCGCCTCCTTCAAAGTTGGTCAATGTCGGCGCATCGATTTCACTCGGCCTACCAGCAGGTGGTTTCAGAGCAATTGTGAACGAGCACCATCCTTTTTCAGCGACAACCACTGGGAACTCGGCATCGAGTACGACATTGAGATCGGGTGGCGGGTTCTGCGCCAGAAACGAGATGAAAGGATTCCAATCTGATTCTTCAGAATAAGAAATGATCAGCTCGATCCGGCGGGTGAGAGGTACATGCCGGTCTTTCAGCGCTTTCATGGCGTAAAGCGCAGCTGCGATGGGCCCCTTATCATCTTCCGTGCCGCGACCGATCAAGAGACCGGGCTCTGTTTGAGTATCCAGAGTGAAAGGACTCTTGGCCCATTTTGATGAGTCGGCCGGCTGAACGTCGGCATGCACAATCAGTCCGAGTCGTTTCTCAGATCGGCCGAGGCCGATGACGACGACATCGCCATAGTCCACAAACTCAAACCCCAACTCCCCAGCCGTTTGTTGAAGGTACTCTGTCATCGCCTTGAAATGCGGGTTGTTCTTATTGGGCATCGACTCATCGGCGACGCTGGGGAAAGAGATCAGATCAGCCAGCGTCTTGACAGTCGCACCTCCATATGTTCTGACAGCGTATTCGGAAATATCCGCGGCCGCGGCATGAATGGTGGCCATCGCTGCAACAATACTGCATGCCATCAAAATGGCGCGGGGCACCTGACAGGAACGTGATGACGGTCGAGGCATCTCCAAATAAAGGCGACGAATAGCAGACGCGATCTTTGACAATATCATGACGCTCCTTTGCACGATCGAAAACGAAGCAAAGCAAGTCGGCGATGTGTCTTTATGCACACGCCATCATTCTAGTCTCTTGGCGTATTGACAGCAAACTTCAGCCCGGGACTATTGTGAATCCGTCTTTTGCAGAGACTTTACAACAAGCGAGGAGCAGGCGATATTCACAGCCATCCGCGACGCTTGAACCACAAAACCATGCTGATCGCAGCAAAAATGCTGATGCCCCAAAACATTCCATATCCCCATCGCCAGTACAGCTCGGGGAAGAAATGAAAGTTCATCCCATACACCCCGGCCAAGAAGGTCAGCGGAATGAAGATCGTGCCGATGATGGTCAGCACTTTCATGATTTCGTTCATGCGGTTGCTGATGGCCGTCATATAGGTTTCGGTGAGCCCCATCGCAACCTCGCGGTAGGTCTCGATGATATCGATGATCTGCACGGCATGATCGTAGACATCCCTCATATAGGTGCGTGTATCATCGCTAAAGCACTCGTGCGATTCCCTCTGCAGAAAGTGAACAACCTCACGCATGGGCCAGACGGCTCGACGCAAGAGCAGCAGTTCGCGCTTGAGGCCGTGTATCTGCTGAATCGTGTCCCTGGCAGGGTCTTTCAGTAGATGCTCGTCGAGATCCTCGAGCCGATCGCCGTAGTCTTCAAGTATGGGAAAGCAATGGTCCACAATTGCATCGATCATCGAGTAAACCAGAAAGCTCGCATCATAGGCACGCAGCCGTGAGCCTGAGACGCCGATTCGCTGGCGGATCCCATCCCAGACATCGCCGGGACGTTCCTGGAAAGTCAGGACGGTTTTGTGTCCGAGGAAGATACTGATCTGTTCGCTTCGAAGGTGTCCATTCTGCATTTCCAGCATGCGGACAATCAGGAAAAGCCGCGCCTGATATTTTTCATCACCCCCGTAGGCCTCGACTTTTGGCCGATGGGTCACATGCAGTAGGTCTTCGATTGCCAGCGGATGCAAAGTGTATTTCTCCGCAAGAGCTCGAATGACGTTCATGTCGGTCAGACCGTCGACGTTGATCCATCTCACCGCGGACCATTCAGGGCGGTGATGAGCGATAAAATCATCGATGTCATGCACGTCCTGCATCTGAACATTCCGAGTGCAGTAATCGATGCATGTGATGGAGACAGGCTCGGTTGCGCTCGGCATCCGCGCCAGATCATCCAATTCGATACCGGCATCTGAGCCGGGCTTTGGTTTCTTGACGAGCCGCGGGATACGAATTGAGCGGCGTCGAGTGCCTACGTGCGTATCTGATCTGAGCACGCTTATATCTCTTTTATTGAGGATCGAGCGCCCTGTCCGATAGGCGCCGATGAACTGTGTCTCACGCTGGCAATATAGGGCGATGCACTGGAAAGATCAAGCAGCGAACCCCAAATCCACGAGTCGGACTCGCGAATGAGGGAGTGAAAAGTAAAAAGGCAAACGCAGAATCGATCCACGAAGGAGGAAGTCCCACTGAGCTCAGTGAGCGCGATGCTTCTCAGTGGCTCTCGCGCGCGGTCCATTTGGTTTGACATGCCGCACGGGGGAGACCTAGACTGCTTCTTGAGGGAAACCAGGGAGATCGCGGCGCACAGAGCAACTCACATGAAACAAATCAGGATGAACAAATGATGGCAAGAAAGAAGTATGCATCAATGATTGTGAATTCCGGCCTCAACCGAAGGGACTTCATGAAGACGGTTGGAGCCTGTTCGGTGGCAGCTGGAGGATTGGTGCTGGGGGTTCCTGCATTCGGTCAACAGAAGGATCAGTCCGGCGAAGTCGAAACAAACATTGCCGACTTTTTAAAAATTCCAAAAAAC
The DNA here is from genome assembly GCA_903916735.1 of uncultured Acidobacteriota bacterium. Taxonomy (GTDB): domain Bacteria; phylum Acidobacteriota; class CAIWXX01; order CAIWXX01; family CAIWXX01; genus CAIWXX01. The sequence goes on along the minus strand of CAIWXX010000094.1, from coordinate 10,857 downwards.
AGCCGTTCGCTTCCAGGTCCTTTCCCCGGCCGAGTTATCCAGATCACTAATCAGCGATCACTCACCGGGGACACTTTTGACGCGACGGTGATCAACGGCATGGTCGAGAAAGGGATCACGAATCTCACGGGACGCGACTTGAAGGAGAGCTTCCGCCTTTTCTTCGAGCCAACCGATGTCGTCGGGCTCAAGGTCAATCCCGTCGGTGTGCCTTTGATCAACACGAGGCCGGAAGTCGTCGAAGCCGTCATCCACTGGCTGGTCGAGAGCGGCCTGCCGAAAGGCAATATCGTCATCTGGGATCGTTTCGATTATATGCTTCCCGATGCCGGATTCACGGCGACTCGTTTTCCGGGAATCAGAATCGAAGGCCTGCAGACCATGGACGAAAACGGCAACACGTGGCGCGGCAAGGACGGCAATCATGTCAGCCTCAACAATTTTGACAAAGACGTGTTTTACTTCGCCAAAGGCATCGTAGGAAAAGGGGTCAAAGGCTATCCTGACGACGAGTTTTATTTGAACCAGCATGTCTTCAATGGAGAACACTCCTATTTTGGGAAACTCCTCACCCGATCGCTGACAAAGATCATCAACATTGCCGCATACAAGAACACCGGCAACGGCATTTCCATGGCGACGAAAAATATCGCGTATGGCTCCATCTGCAACACAGGGCGCCTGCACGCTCCGCTCTTTTTCAGGGTGAATACCGAAGTGCTGGCGGCGCCCGTGATCCGTGACAAGCTGGTGCTGAACATCACGGACGGCTTGCGAGGCCAATACGAGGGCGGCCCCGACAAGGACGCCCAATTCGTCTACCCCAATCAATCGCTCTATTTCGCAACCGATCCGTTCGCACTCGACATGATTTGCCACAGGCAAATTGTTGCGAAACGCAAGGAAAAAGGCGTAGCAGTCAACGAGAGCCCGCGGTTTACTGAATATCTTTACTATGCCGAAAAGCTCGGGCTGGGCGTCGCAACCCCGGAGAAAATTTCTTACGTCCTAGCGTGACCCGTCACGGGATGGCACTATGCGACCTCTCTTCGTCATGACAACTCTTCTGTTGGCCACGATGGCCTCCGCGGGCGATGACATAAGTTTCATGCCGCCTGCTGGCACGATCGGCGCTTGGAAAAAAATTGAGAAGCCGCGAGTCTTCACGCAAGCGGACCTCTACGGGTATATCGACGGCGGCGCCGAGCTTTTCCTTGAATTCGGATTCGAGCAGCTGACAATCCAGAGATATGTGAATGGATCCGACGAATTGACGATCGAAATCTATCGCATGCGCGACCCCATCGCAGCACGTGGCATCTACCTGATGCGATGCGGCAATGAATCGCCACAACCGGGATTTCGTGAGCGGCACACAGCCAACCGTTATCAGCTCATTTTTCAGAGGAATCGCTACTACATCACGATCAATAACTCCACCGGCAATGAAAAATGGGCGCCCGATCTCGTCGCGACAGGGATCTTCGTGGCTTCGAAACTGCCGCCGGATGAACCCGTTCGGATTCTGGATTGGTTGCCTCCGCAAGGGCTCATCAAGAATACGGCTCGGCTGATCCGCGGCCCCGTCGCGTTGCAGTCCGTTTACTCTCTCGGCGAAGGAGACATGCTTCAGCTCGGGGGGGATCTCATCGCCGTATCGGGAGCCTATGCCGGGAAGGAAGCCTGTACGTTGATCATCACCGACTACCCGAATCCCGCCTCGGCACAGAAGGCTTTTTATTACATCCAGGAGCATCTGGATTCTTATCTGAAGCCGAGTGCTTCGAAAAAATATGGCCTTGTCTTCAAAGACTATGAAGGCAAATTCGGCACGGTTGCCGCCAAAAGAAAACGATTGACGATTCGTGTTCATCTGGTGACGCAGCCGCTCTGATTTCATCCCCTTTTCCAGTCAACTGACGCAGATCTCCAGCCGTGGTGATCTGTGGCTGAGTCATGAGGCTAAGTCATCCGGTCGGCGATCAGTTCGAGCTTGCTCGTGTGGTTGGCAGTGGCGGTCGCAGGCGTTGACAATTTGACACCGCTTCTCATCGGTCGGAAATGAGTCTCGATCGTGATATAATGGTCATGAGTCCACTATGATGTGGACAATAGTCGTGGAGGGATCATGAGCACTCAGCATGTCGTGGAGCTTCTTGGAGGCAGTTCTATTTTTGGGAGGCACAAGAATAAATCCGCCAGTTTGAGCCTGGCCGATGCCATCACAGAAGGGTTCCCGCAGAAATCTTTGTGGAAAATCAAGGACGTGACGGGTCTGACGGATCGACAGATGGCCACGACGCTGGGCATCAGTCAGAAGAGTATCAGTCGGTATCGGGCATCGCATCGTGGGTTGCTCGATCCAGTGATCAGCGACCGTCTTTATCGGATTGCATCCGCGTATGCTCATGCTCGTGAAGTCTTCGAAGATGACGTCGCCGCCAAGGAGTGGATGCAAGCCCCTCAGATCGGGCTCGGGATGCGTATCCCACTGAACCTTCTCACGACGGAGATCGGTGCGAAAGAGGTCGAACGGCTTCTTGGGCGAATCGATTATGGTGAACCATTGTGATCAAGGCGTGGAAGCTCACGAAGGCACGCCGAATATCTTCTGCATTGACCGGGGAAGGTGCATTCCTTTTTGGCGCACGGTGGAACCGCGCCGGTACCAGGGTCGTCTATGCCTCCGACAGCCTTGCTTTGTCCGCCCTTGAGCAGTTTGTCCATTTGGACAAGGCAGCAAGGCGACTTCAGTTAGTATCATTATGGTTGGAGATACCCGATGGGGTCACAATCGATATTCTGCGGATCGGAGACGTGCCGCGGGATTGGCGGCATGAACCTCCACCTCTATCCACCCAGGAGCTCGGCAACGCATGGATCGGCCGCGGCTCGAGCGCGATTCTGAAAGTTCCGTCGGTCATCGTTCCATCAGAATTCAATTACGTACTGAATCCCGCTCATATTGATTTCGACAGAATCAAGCTCGCGGCGCAACGGCCTTTTTCGTTCAACTCAAGAATGTGGAAGTAATGTTGACAGCAGAAAGGCTCAAGCGGGCACGAAATTATAATCCGGCCTTCAAATACTCCTCGGGCGTTGTCAATCCTTCACTCACTTTGTTCAGGCAATTCTGGCCGAGAGTGAGCAGGCCCATTCGGGTCGCGACCCGTTCCAATTCCTCCGGTGAGGCACCCTCCAGAATCAGCTCACGGATGGCATCCACCGGAAAAATGACTTCATACATCGGGATGCGTCCACCATATCCGATGTTGTGGCAGCGAGGGCAGCCCTTGGCCTTGTACAGCGGCAGCTTCTGGGCTTCTTCTGAAAGACCGAGTTTTTGAAGTATCTCCGGCAACGGCTCCAGTCGCTCGCGGCATTGCTGGCACAACTTCCGCACAAGCCGCTGATTCAGGATCAGCCGCAGATTGCGGGAGAGGTCGGGGGCTGGATAGCCGAGGCTCATCATGGCAGGGATTGCAAGAGTCGCCGTCCGCGCATCCACTTCCACAACCAGAAGGACGGAATTGACGAGTTTTTGTGCGGCTCGCACCATCTCGGAATCATTGAAATCGAAGATACAAATCATCTGTGGCTCGAGGTTCCGAGCCGCGGCGAGAGCTTTGTCAAACGTGAATCCGCCGATCGGGCGCACTTCAAGCTGTGTCACACCGGCCAGGTTCGTCTGGATGGTTGTTTCAATCGAGACGATCCTTCGCCCCTCGGCCGCCAGATGCTGCATGAGTGAATAGAGTGTCGTAGGCGTGCCGTTGAAGAGCGGGCCGCTGGCGATTATGATGCCATGAGGCTCGGCGGCGGCAGTGATAAGGTAGGTTAGTTCAACTGAATTGAGCCCCACATCCTCCAGTTTCTTCACGAGCTGGCTCTTGTCGATGACCTTGAGATTGATGCTTTCTCCGCTCGGCGTCGGGAAAGTCTGGACCTGCAATTCATATTCGGTGGACGAGGATTTGAACGGGATTTTCCCCGCTTGAGGCAGCGTTCGTTCTTCGGCGTTCAACTTGGCCAGAGACTTAAGCCGGGCAAAGAGCGGCGCTTCAAGCTCCTTTGAAATAGGCTGCATTTTGAAGAGAACGCCGTCGATGCGTGCTCGCACGAGTATTTCCGCCGGTCCGAGCTCGATATGAAGATCAGAGGCACCTGTCTGCAGTGCTGTCGCAAGCAGATTATTGAGGGCGGTCTTGGTTTTCTGTTCGAGGAGGACGGCATCAGATGAGGCCGCTCCTTCAATCGGCGCCCCGGAGTCGGAAATACCATGAGCTCTGAAGGAATTCAGATGCTCGATAATTTCCTCTTCGAGAGCGCGCATCGGGAGGATCTGCGAGCTCAGTCGTTTCTGAGCCCATTCGATGGCGGCGACATCGGAGGGGTTCGCCATCGCCATCGTTGTCAGGTTTTTATTAGGGAGCGATTCCCGCTCGACTGGGATCACCTTGTGCTGGAAACAGAAATCGAGACCGAGGGTTTGCACGAGGGACGCGTCGACTGCTTTGTTCTTGAGGTCGATCGTCAGAACGCGCTGCTGCTGCGCCAGGATGGTTTCGAGATCGTCGCGGGAGATGAAACAGTTTCGGACGAGTACTTCGCCAAGTTTCTCGCCTGTCAGTTTCTGCTGCTTGAGTGCGATCAGAAGCTGATCCGTGGTGATCTTTTTAGTCCGGACGAGCAGATCGCCGAGAAGGTCCTTGGATTTGGTGAGTGTCGCCCTCTCCTCAACCAGCTGCCGCGGCGCATTCTTCCAGAATTGTCCTTTATACTCGGCCGAAGCGCTGCAGAAACAGTTCAGACAGAATGGACACAGCTTCGTCGGGTTCTTGGGATCGCAGCCGCACCAAACCGCGGAGAAGACGTCAAACTCACCCAGGCAGTTCCAGCATTGGATAACATAGTCGACCATAATTCTCTACTTTACTCTGAAGATACGTTTGAGGACAGGACGCGGATACGCACCCCGGATGTATTCCTCTGGGCTGCTCGACAACTTCGCGACCTCCCGGAGATGGAGCATCCGAAGCGATATAAACCCCTGCTTCGTGAGAGCGCGTTCCAGATCCTCCTGTGTGCCGTTGGAACGTGCAATCTCGCGAATCTCATCATCAATCGCCATGGTTTCGTACAACATCTTGGTCCCCGTGTACCCAAGATCATTGCAATGGGAACATCCCCGGCACATGGCCACTTCGGGGGTCAGATGCATTTCATCGCGGTCAAGGCCCATTTCGGCCGCAAGCGAAGGAGTGATCGGAGTCCGTTCGAGGCAGTGAGAGCAATTGCGGCGGATCACACGTTGGCTCACGATGAGCTGCAGCGCCGCCAGCGGCTGCACCACGCTCACATCGAAAGCCCGCAGCCGTTCCAAAGTCTGGAACGTTGTCGGACAGTCAATCGATGCAAAGACCTGCACAGCCGAAGCAATTCGAGACACAGTTTTCAAAATCTCTCCATCTGGCAAATCACTCAAAAATACCACATCAGGACTCATATTTAAAAGGGTTTTCAATGCACGAACAAATGCAGCTCTATCACCCTCCTGCACTTCCAACTGGTTGACGCCGGTGAGGGCCGAAGCAATCGGCGATTCCAGCGAAACAACTTTGCGATTTCTCATCGCTTGATGGTTAAGGATGGAATAGGCCGTTTCTGTCACCGAGTTGAAGTGCGGCCCAGTCAGGATGATGAGTCCGCGATCGCTATCAACGGCGTGGATGAACTTCGCGTAGTCGGCGGGTTCAAATCCGAGCGAGGGAAGCTCCTGCTTAAGGCGGCTACGATCAATAATCCGTATTCCCGCTCCCTCGCCGACGGAACTAGGGAGAGTCTGTAACATGATGTCATAGGATCTTTCGCCCATCCGCAAGCTGAATCGCCCGGACTGCGGAATCTTGAGTTCCTCCGGATCAAGATGAGCCATGCGTTTGATCCGTTGCATAAGGCCCGGCAACCAGTCGGCCGGAAGTGATTTCAAGCGGACCAGGATTCCATCGATTCTCGCACGAACGGTGACCTCGCCGCCGGTGGGCTCCAGGTAAAGAGCCGATGCATGTTTTTTAAGCGCTGCGACAAGGAGATTGTTAAGGGCATCCTTGAGAAGGTCCGGCGATGAGCTCGACAGAGGTGTCGGAGAAGGAGTGATGCGCGAGGCCTCCGGAGACGTGGTTGGAGGAGCAACTCCCGCATGTGCTGCGCCTTCTTTCGGAGCGATCGTCTGCGCCGCCGGTCGTGGGACTGCCCCTGTCAACTCGCACTGTCTTTCAAGCGCCTGGTTCATCTGAGATTCAAGGATAAAGCCAAGCTCGACCATTGATTCTCCGAGCTTCTTCCCGTTCGCCTTCGAGTGCGCCAGGCCATCGATGAGCTGTTGTACAGATACAAGACCCGTTGAAACGAGGATGTGACCAAGTTGGCCTTGAGTACTGTTCAGCTGGAATTTTTCCTGCTGGAGTTGAAGCGGCGCATTCTTCCAGAATTTGATCAGATATTCCCGGTTGGCGGCACAGAAGCACTGCAGACAATACGGGCAGAGTTTAGTCGGATTGCGCGGATCACAATTACACCAGACAGCGGCCCGCGCGTCATACTGGCCAGTACAGTTCCAGCAGTCGATGAGATACTCATCCATTATTTTTGAAGAGAACCGCCCCGCGATTCCTCCTCTCCGGCCATTATCGCTCCAAAGGCTTACAGGTCAAGTACTTTCGCCCAGACCCGATCAGCCGATGTCATCAGGGCAGAAGGAGGCATACTGCGGCATGATTGCAGAAATGATGTGGAAGGCGCGTGGAACCGAGACGGCTTCATGACCGGATTTTCCGAATCCGCGGTGTTCCTCTGCAGACTCAAGGCCGCCCCAGGAGGGGAGGTGGATGGCGTGAAGCCGCTCGGCTACTGCTCTTCTGAATTGCCGAGAGCAGAATCCTCTGCGGCGGAATTCACGAGCTTCTTCCAATCATCAATCATTTCACGGTGCTTCTCGTAATCTTCCCGCGAAACCTGCAAGCGCTGAAATGGTGGTTGGGCATCCGCGCCGACCATCATTGAATAGGGATCAGCCTCGTAGATCACCGACGGTATCCCTTGTTCTTCCAAATATCCACGAAAGAGGGCCACTTGGAAAAACGGCCCCGTGAATATTTCCACAAGATCCACGCTCATCCGGCCGGCGGCCGAGCCTTCTTCATCCGGCAGCGAGTCAACCAGCGCGACCGTGCATTCCTGGCACATGGCAACCCCTTCAACGTACTCGGCTCGGCATATAGGGCAATACGACATAACCCTATTTTAGTATATTGAATCCAAAATTTCGATACTGCGAAAGAGAAAAAGCCGATAGCGGCACTGCATCGCGTTCGCTGCCGTTTCCTGCTATGATTTCTGTTTTCAGAATGGAGATCGGACAATGATCAAAGCCGTCCGAGGAATGAAGGATATCCTGCCGGAGGAGATTCCTCTCTGGCAGAAGGTTGAAGAAACCGCCCGAGATGTTTTTGAAACCTATCTTTACCACGAAATACGGACGCCGATTCTGGAGCCGACCGAGCTTTTTTCGAGATCGATCGGCGAAGCGACGGATATCGTAGAGAAAGAGATGTACACATTCGAGGACTCGCATCAGCAGCTCAGCATGCGTCCTGAGAACACCGCCGGTGTTGTGCGCGCTCTGATCGAAAACCGGTTGCAGGACCTGCGCGGGTCGCAACGCTACTACTACATCGGCCCGATGTTCCGCCGCGAACGCCCTCAAAAGGGGCGCTTTCGCCAGTTTCATCAGATCGGGGTCGAGGCCTTTGGCGATGCCGGACCGTATGTTGACGCCGAAATCATCCAGATGCTGGCTCGCTTCTTCCGCCGGTTGGGGATCGACGCTTACGAAGTGCGCATCAATTCACTCGGATGCCGATCCTGCCGTCCGCTGTACATCGAAAAACTCAGAGCCGCCATGGACGCTGCTTCTGCCACGCTCTGCGAAGATTGTCAGCGCCGGCGTGATAAAAACCCCTTGCGCGTCTTCGACTGCAAGACCGACCAGGAACAGCTTGCGTCGTTTCCAGTGATCACCGATAACCTCTGCGCCGCGTGTCAGGAACATTTCGACGGCTTTCTGTCGTCTCTGAAAAAGATGGCCATCCCGTCCATCGTCTATCCGAGTCTTGTTCGGGGACTCGATTATTACACGCGCACGACTTTTGAATTTGTGTCAACCTCCGACGCTCTCGGCTCCCAGAATTCACTGCTCGGCGGTGGACGCTATGACGGCCTTGTTCAGGTATTAGACGGGCCGGTGCTCTGCGGAATCGGCTTCGCACTCGGGGTCGAACGCCTCATCATGGCTCTCCCAGACGTTCTCCAGGAGGCGCCTCTCTGCTACTACGTCGCTCACATTGAAAATGAAGGCTTCGCCCGGGCTCTCACTCTGGCCGAACGGCTTCGTGACCATGGGGTTGCCGTCGCCGTCGGCAATCCTCTCAAGGCCATAAAGGCTCAATTCAAAGAAGCCGACAAGATGGGCGCGACCACGGTCTTTGTGATCGGGCCGGACGAGGCGAAGCAGGGTGTTGTGACGATCAAGGATATGAAAACCGGCGAACAGCGTTCAGTGCCCGAGAGCGAGGTCATGGCCGACATCACCGAAAGAGCATGAGGATCACTATGGAACATCATCGAACGCATTATTGCGGAACATTGAGAGCCGAGCATAGTGGAGAAGTCGTCCGCCTGTACGGATGGGTCCATCGTCGACGGGATCTCGGAAAGCTCACCTTCATCACGCTTCGCGATCGGACAGGAATCTGTCAGATTATTTTCGACGCCGAAAGCGATTCCGAGCTGCATCTGGCAGCCAAGGAGATACGAGGCGAGTTTGTCATAGGGGTCGCCGGCTCTGTCAAGAGGCGGCAGGCCGGCATGGAGAATCCCGACATGCCCACCGGCGATATCGAAGTACGAGTCACCGAATTGCAAATCCTCAACCAGGCCAAGACTCCGCCTTTCGGATTCGATGATCCGCCGGAAGCCTCGGAAGAAACGCGACTCAAGTTCCGTTACCTGGACCTGCGCCGGCCGCGGATGCAGCGGAATTTAAGGCAGCGTCATGAGACGACTCTACTGGCGCGAAACCACCTCTCCGAAGCGGGATTTCTGGAGATCGAAACACCGTACCTGACCAAGTCGACTCCCGAAGGCGCTCGAGATTACCTCGTGCCGAGCCGCGTGAACCCCGGCCGCTTCTATGCGCTGCCTCAATCACCGCAGCTCTTCAAGCAACTCCTCATGGTCGCCGGATACGATCGCTATTTCCAGATCGTGCGGTGCTTCCGCGACGAAGATCTGCGATCCGACCGGCAGCCCGAGTTCACGCAGATCGACATTGAAATGAGCTTCGCTCGCCAGGAGGACATCTTCCAACTCATCGAACCGTTGATGCAGAGGACCTTTGCCGCGGCGGGAGTTTCCGTATCGGCCCCTTTCGGGAGGATGCCGTACGCCGAAGCGATCTCACATTATGGCTCTGACAAGCCTGATCTCCGTTTCGAGATGACGATCATCGATTGTTCTACAGTTGTAGAAAAAATTGACGCCCCCCTTTTCCGTCAGGCCGTTGAACAGGGCTGGACGACACGCGCTCTGAACGTTCCAGGCGGCGCTCACTTTTCGCGTAAAGACCTGCAGAACATCGAAGATGAAGCGCGGCAGATCGGGGCCAAGGGACTCCTGTGGATCAAGCGAGTTGAAGGCAAGTATCTATCGCCGATTTTGAAGCATCTGAGCGAGGCGGATTGCGCCGCTTTTTCCGAAAAACTCGCACTGTCAAACGGCGACTGCGCTTTTCTGCAGATCGGGCCGGTCTCGGATGTTCTCAAGGTGCTTGGAGCCCTTCGTCTCTCGCTCGCCCGCCGGGAAAACCTGATTCCAGCCGGCGAATTCCGATTCGTCTGGGTCTATGACTTTCCTCTTCTCGAATGGGACGCAGGTGAAAATCGCTGGGTCGCGTGCCATCATCCTTTTACATCTCCGCGAGAAGAGGATCTTGAGAAACTGGAGGAAAAGCCGGGCGACGTCCGCGCTCAGGCCTATGATCTTGTCCTGAACGGAATCGAGATCGGCGGAGGAAGCATTCGTATCCACCGTTCGGATGTCCAGCGGAGAATGTTCAGTGCCCTCGGCATGACCGCCGAAGAAGCGCGTCGGCGCTTTGGATTTTTCCTCGATGCCTTGGAATTCGGGACGCCGCCGCACGGCGGAATCGCTCTCGGGCTCGACCGCCTCTGTATGATCCTCGCTGGAGAAAGCTCCATTCGTGATGTCATCGCGTTCCCCAAGACGACGTCCGCCATTTGTTTGATGACGGACAGCCCCTCGACAGTGGATACTCACCAGCTCGCCGAGTTGCACATCACGACGACGGAGTAGACTCCCGGTGCTTCTGAAGGCACCGCAGGGGCGCGACGAATCTCATGATTCAATTCGCAGGCACACCGGAGAATGAGATCCTTTGTCGAGCTGAGGATGGCATGCGGCATCGGCCATCAATAAAAATTGGAGGCCAGGGACCAGGCCCGAAGGGCGCAGCAGCACCGCATCGATTGTCGTATTAATGCAATCTGTTCCGGATGGGTGTCAAGAGCATCACCCGCCATGCAATGACCGCGTCGATTGCTATTGCGCGAGCCAGTTTGTCGGCACTCCTGTGCTGATGTGATTCGATCCGGCATCCGGTTTTCAGAATGCGATGCCACTCTTCAATGCGCCAACGCAGCGTGTACCATTGCAGACAACGCAAGGCCATCTTGTGCGAGATAGAATCGGGACGGTCGTCAGCAGCACCCAGCGTAACGC
>CAIWXX010000093.1 GCA_903916735.1 uncultured Acidobacteriota bacterium | reverse complement strand
TGTTTCCATCCACAGCTATCCAAATGCCAGTTTGAGCCGGACTGGTGCGATGAGTGTCAGCCGGGCGCGAAACTTCCTCCACAGCTCCTGCAGTGAGATGAGTCCACAAATAAGAAGGTATAATGATAACAAATATGTAAAGGGGTTAGACATGAATAAAGAACGGAGGGATTCCGACTCATCGCCTGATCGACGGATCGTCGGAAATCGGTACTCTCAAGTGATTAACCTTGGGGCGCTACGGCGGGTGGAGTCTTTCTCCACGCCGTGCCCGACTCTCCTCACTGAGTGTATTATTTTGGTTTTGGCCGCAATCCGGATTCCTGACTCCATCCTTGCCATGGAAACCCCGCTGGATTCCGCGTTTCATCACCAGTTGCGGAAAAACCATTTCCCATAGCTTAATCCGATGAGAACGGTGCATTTCATGCAGCGGGCTAGGAATCTGAGAACTGGTTGTTGTGTCGCTCAGGCAGATCAGTAGGATTTGATTCCAAACAATGTGTCGACGTACGAATCAGCCGATTGGCTCTCAGTATTCTACGCTCGCTGCAGTTGCGGGAGGTGGTCGAAATGGCGATCACGGTCACAGAGGGTCAATCCATGCTGGATCACAAGAGCCGATGTCCAGAGATCATTCGAAGGGATCGGCGTTCCCCGGCTTCTTAACTGCAAAAAGAGACGCGCGTAGTGATGTGATGTCTCTTCATCTGGGTAGAGGATAGTGACTCTGTCGGATTGCAGGAATAGAGCAAGCGTCCGCTCGTTTTCCGCCGCTCGTGATCCGCAGAGGAATCCAGCTCGCAACTCGGCGAGCACGACGAATGTCAGGAAAACCTGCTCGGCTTCCTGGACGATTCTGAGGACGGATTCGACCCTGCGGCAGAAATCGACGTACCTGTTTGTGTCGAGGGCCACTCTCATTTCCAGGCCTCGGGGTCGACCTGATCCTGAGCGGCGATAGCCGCGTCGAACTCCGGATCCTCGACCCAGCTCCCCGCCAGCGCGTCTAGGTCATGGTGTCGCACAGGTTCATCTCCCAGATTGACTGCCTGCCTAAGCGCCTCTATCGCAACCTCGTTGAGACTCACCCCCTTCTCAGTCGCACGACGCCTGAGAGCGGCGTCTACTCGAGGGGGGACCTTGCGAATCGTATACTGAATTGACTGCCTCTGACTCATGCCTTCATTGTATGCAGCCCATGCCTGCATGTCAACTCAATGGCCAAGGCAAGCTATTAAGCGTTGCATCCACGCTCCCGGGTCCCAAATTAGGGCAGTGTTGATCTTTGTCCTCCAGCGTTCCGTAGACTGCGCGGATTTTGGATGGAGGCCACCCTTCCATCGGGCAGCCGAACGCATCGCCTACGAGGAGACCATAGAGTGCCCCTGCGATCTTGTCGCGTATTTTCTGGATATCGGCATTCATAAAAAAATCAAGGTGAACGATTATCAACTGCTGAAATTTGACAGGTAATTGGTTATGGGATTATTCACTTATCCTCGAACCTTATAGATGATGCGATGTCTCTGGTGGAAATGATGGGGGATGGTGACGGACCTTGTGGCTTGATGCATATCCCCCAGGCGCCGGATACTTCTGGAAACATTGGTCGCGTTCCAGACGAAAGGCATGCCCGCACGAAGGTATTCGCGGGCCTGGCGCATCGCCTCCGTCACCACAATGCCCTGATCATTTTCAGGCCCGACTCCTAACTGCTCTCGAATCGAGCGATACTGCGGGCAGATGTGATGCATTTGTCGAAATCCGGTGATCTTTGCCCGACCCCGGCAACCCTGACATGAGAATCACCTCGATGCCTGAATCGTCAAATGCCTCGATGTCGGAGTCGATCTCCCGGCCCTGTAAGTAGACATATCGAGCGCGTCCCCCTGAGCCGGAAGAGGACTGGGACGACGGTTCCTACTCCGACGCTTCCTGCTTCTGATCAGCATCACGCCTGCCCGCGTTGTTCTACTTCTGCATGGCCGGCCATCTCGCCAACCGCGCTTATTGACTCAACCTACAAAACCCCCTACTCTTAACCCGTGTTTCAGATGACTTCGCCGAAAATATCTTCTCCTGGCAGCCTTCTGTCACCCCCGGTTGGGGGGCGCGTGTACCCGGGCGAGGGTGACTGGCGCTTTCGTGGCGTGTTGCTGACGGCACAGGCGCATTCTACGAATTGGTTGGAGCAGCGTCAAGACGGGAGCAGTCCACCGCCGCTCCGGCTCACGTCCGCGGGATCGGCACGGACATCGTGCGGGGTTCGGTGTGGCATATTTCACATCAGCAGGGAGGGGCAGGATCCATGATGAAAACAACTCGACTCGCGCTCGTTCTTCTCCTGGCCGCAGCAGCGTCAGGCCTGCACGCACAGACGGTCCTGACTCGTCGTGTCATCAATGATGGAAAGGGGATCGACTACGATCCGCAGATCGTTCTCTCCGAAGGGGGGAACTATGCCGTCATCTGGGGTCGCGACGTCAAGAATGACAAGGCGGTCATCTACGGGCGGTTGGTCGGCACGGACGGCGCCACGAAGGGCTCACAACGCAGCAATCTCCTTGGTGCCCACCACTACCGGTGGACGTCGTTCGCCACGGGGCATCGGCCGACCGGCGGCTTTTTGCTGGCGGGGAGCGACTGGCAGTCCGGCTCACTCGCGACGCGCCCCTTCGACCAGAAACTCCGCGCTCAGGGACCGGCCACGACCTCGCTGGGTTTCGGTTTCGACCCAGCGATGACGGCCGGCGGCTACGGATTCGTGATCTCGTGGGTCGGCCCGGCTTCGACCTGCTACGCTCAGATGATCGACACGCGAGGCCAGGCGGCATCGGACCGCATCACGATCACCGCGGCGGACAAGAAAAGCTTCTTCGACCCGAGGCGGGTCGTTGCCACTCCCTCCGGCGACTACTTGGTCGCCGGGGTCGAGACGAAAAGCGACTACTCGGCCGCGAGGGCCGGTGGTGCCACCGTGCGGTCCGGATTCGACCCATCCGCGAAGGTATTTGCATATGACACGTCGTTCTTCAGCGAGGACAACGGCGTCGACGCGGCATTCGATGGGAAGGCGGGCGTGGTGTTCTATCACCACCAGAAGTCGTCGGCCGAGATCGCCGCATTTCGGCGCTCTCTGAAGAGCGACGGCAAGCCTTCCGGCGCCGGCAAGAAGTTCCCGGCCGGCGGGTCGAAATGGACCTCCTCCTACCGCGTCGTCCCGTTGACCGGAACCGATTCGTTCGTGGTCTCGTGGGACGATCCGAATGCCGGGCATGTCTATCTCCAGAAAATCAATTCGAGCGGCACCCCGCTCGGGACTCCTCTCGCCGTGACGGAGAACGCCTACCGCCATCCGACGGGCGTGACCGACATGGTGTGGGACGCGGAATCCCAGCGGCTGCTCGCTGTCTGGACGGAGTACGTATCCGAGACATCGCACAACACGCATGTCTATCTCGGAACGATCTCCATCCCCACCGACTAGGAGCACACGCACCGGCCGAATCTGAACGAACGGAGCCGCCGGCCCGCCCGGGCCAGGACTGCAGGAAGGGATTATCGTCGGGCTCCGGCGAGCCGAGCTTGTTCGGCAGATCCGAAGCCGTGGAGGCGTCGAACGCTGGCTGCAACTGGGCCCGCTGCAAGAGGGGCTCAGCCCCGTCGGCGCCCCGCTCACATGCCTCAGCACCGAAACCGTGCTTGTTGTACAGCACGACGCATTCCTGATCGACTGCTCGGTGCGGAGCCGGCAGGGGGATCTCGTTCAGGCGCTGTTCGAGCAGGTCGCGGATGGTGAGCTGTATGCATGCATGAAGGGGTTTCGGAAGAGGACCGTACGGAAGAAATCATGGAGCGATCATCGCACCCGCATTGGGGTGATTTCGAACCAGGCACCGAGCGATTACGGGGTGGCTTGTGTCACCAGATGGCAAGCGACTCGCGGAACAGCCGTGCGAGGTCTTCGGGGCCCGCAGGGCGCGGTGACAGCTTGGTCACCCGATGCTGGGGCAAAGTGCCTGCCACCAGATCTCCTATATCTCCGGAACCGTACCCTACCGCCGCAAGACCGTTGGGCATCCCTGTCTTTTTCATGATTTCAATGACGGCGCCTGCAAGCAGTTCACCGGCATCATCGGGCACGGCCTCTCTCGTGTCCACACCCATCAGGCCGGCTGCGTACAAGTGCAGTTCCGGATTGGCCGGTGCGGTAAAACGAAAAACCGCCGGGGCGCCAAGAATCACCGACATGCCGTGTGGAATCATCGGGTGATCCTGCGGATACCCTTCGGCAAAGTAATCCTTTACCTTCCCTGAAATGGGGTAAGACATCCCATGCGGAAGGGTCACACCGGCATTGCCGAAGCCGATCCCGGCAAACGCGGCCGCGAGCATCATCTGGCCGCGCGCTTCTTCATCCTCAGGGTCCTCCAGCACGCGCAACAGGTTTTTAGAACATATTTCAATTGCCTTTGCCGACCAGACGTGGCTGATGGGATTTGCCCCCTGATACGCAGGACGCGCGGCGGGGCCTGCCGGTGCAGGCCTTTGATGATAGGGTAGAGCAGTGAGAGACTCCAGCGCATGGCATAGCACATCCAGCCCACTGCAGGCGGCGACCATGCGCGGCAGAGTGCGCGTGACATGTGGATCAATTAGGCCCAGGGATGGGCGCAGGGCGCGGTGAGCAATCCCGGTCTTTACATGCATCTCAAGCAGGTCAAAGATGGCAGTTCCCGTCGTTTCACTCCCTGTGCCGGCCGTCGTGGGAATGGCAATCAACGGCTTCAAATGTCCTGGAACCGGCCGCCCCTCGCCGATCGGAGCATTCACATATTGCAGAAAATCCGCCGGGTAGGTGGAGTACAAGTTGGCGGCCTTTGCCGTGTCAATCGTTGACCCACCCCCGAGAGCTACAAAACCATCGAATTTTCCATCAGCAGCGAAATGGATAGCCTCTTTGAAGGAAGCATCGCTAGGTTCGATGCGCACCCGGTCATACACAGCCACATCCATACTTTCGTCAGAAAGAGCGTCGAGGGCCGTCGATAAGGTTTGGCTACTTCGCAGCTTGGGGTCGACCAGGACCATCACGCGCTTCGCTCCCAATGACCTCATGTCGAACCCGATTTCCCGCGTGACGCCGAGCCCGTATTTGAGGCTCGATGTGTCCATTGTAAATGCAGTTTCAAGTGCCATGAGGCCCTCCTGCTCTGATTGTAGCACACTGTCGATGGACTGCCATTCGACTTTTGACTATCGAGGCAGGGTGCTCTTTTTTTCGAAAAGGGCGGCATTGCAACAACGGTGGAAAGCTGCTTTGGTGCCGGCGCATCCATTTTTATTCATCATGGCCACAGGCTTCTCATTCACCAAAGTGAACGCACCTTCCAAAGACATCCGGCTTCTCAACGATGCATGGACAAAATCAATCGCCTGAAATCCGCAATCGGCCGAAGGTCGATAGAACAGTGCGGTATCGCGTCGACTTCTGTATGCCGAGCCTTTATCGAACCTGACGCCGGTTGATGAAGGTGGCCTGCGCGTCCAGCGGCGCTCCTTCCGGCGTGCAGTCCGCGCGCTGATAGATTCCACCAGACGACATATGACGCGCCTTGACGTTATCAGCCAAATAGGTCGCCAGGACTTCATCTCGCAGTTGCCGGATCAGCCGCACATCCTGGACGGGGAAAAGAATTTCGACGCGCCGGTCGAGATTGCGCATCATCAAATCGGCACTGCCCAGGTAGATCTGTTCATTGCCGCCGTTGCGAAAATAAAAGATGCGGCTATGTTCCAGGAAACGTCCTACCACACTCGTCACTCGAATTGTGTCGCTGATTCCGGGCAAGCCTGGACGCAAACAACACATGCCGCGCACCAATAAATCAACTTTCACGCCCGCTTGCGACGCCTTATAGAGCAACCGGATCATTTGCTTATCAACCAGCGAATTGACCTTGAAAATCAAATGGCCCGGCTCGCCCTTTTGTTGATGTTCGATCTCGCGCCGGATCAATGATTCGAAGCCGCTGCGCAGGTTGATTGGAGCGACAAGAAATTTACGATAGTCATGCTTGGCTGAGTAGCCGGTCAGAAAATTAAACACATCGGAAGCATCAGCGCCGATCTCATCGTCGCATGTAAAGAGACCCAGATCCGTGTAGAGCTGCGCCGTCACGGGATTGTAATTGCCTGTGGCCAAATGAACGTAACGCCGGATGCGTTCGCCCTCATGCCGGACGACCAACGCGATTTTCGAATGGGTCTTCAAACCCAGCAACCCGTAAACAACATGGACTCCTTCCCGCTCCAGCGCCCTCGACCATTCAATGTTGCTCTCTTCGTCGAAGCGCGCCTTGAGCTCGACGAGGACAGCCACCTGCTTTCCTCGAACGGCTGCGTCCAACAAGGCTTCGACTACAGGCGAGTTGCGACCGACTCGGTAAAGGGTTTGTTTGATCGCCAATACATTTGGATCACGGGCCGCTTTCTTGAGGAACTCAACGACAGGAGTGAAAGTGTCGTACGGATGATGCAACAAAATGTCCTGGCGGCGGATGGCCGCAAAGATATCATCGTCATTTTCGTCCAGGACGGCTGGAGTCGCCGGCGTAAAAGACGGATACTTCAAGTCTCGGCGATCGACGCCGTATAGCTGCATCAAGTCGCTCATGCCCAACGGTGGTTCAACCGTATAGATGTCATTCGCGTCCATGCCGAGGTTTTCAATCAGGATGTCGCGGATGTCAGCCGGCATTGCCTGATCAATTGTCACGCGTACGACCGATCCGAAGCGCCTCTGCCGCACTCCTCGCTCAACCGTTTCCAACAAATCCTCGGCTTCCAACTCCTGGATCACGACTTCAGCATCGCGAGTGATGCGGAAAGGATGAGCTCTTATGATGTGCATGCCCGGGAAGAGCGATTTCAAATTGGCGGCGATCACTTGTTCCAGCCAGACGAGGCAGTGCGTCACATGCATGGAGGTATCCGATTCCTCATCATCATGATGAGTTTTGACCGGCACCAATCGAGGCAGCGTGTTGGGCACTTTGACACGCGCAAAGTGCTCCTCACCCTCCTGATCGCGAATCGAGACAGCCAGATTCAAGCTCATATTGGAGATGTGCGGAAAGGGCCTTCCCGGATCATGCGCCAGAGGCGTGAGCACTGGAGAAACAATCTCCTCGAAATATTGGTTGACAACACTCCTTTGCTCTTCAGTGAGATCCGCATAATCCATAATTCGGACCCCCGACTGCTCAAGCCGCGGCAGAAGATCGCGAAGGCACACCCTCGCCTGCTTCAGTAATTGCACAGCGGATTTATGGACGGCCACCAGCTGTTCGGCAGGTGTCAATCCCGACAGCGCCGGTTCAACAATACCGGCATCGATCTGCTGTTTGAGTCCTGCGACACGAACCATGAAGAACTCAGCCAGGTTGGAACTCACGATGGATAGGAACTTCACCCGTTCCAAAAGCGGGTTGCTCTCATCCCGCGCTTCTTCCAACACACGACAAAAAAACTCGATGAGACTTAACTCGCGATCGATATAGAGTCCCGGGTCGTTGAGATTCACGATCGATTGCGAAGCCTGTTCGGTTCCGGGATTCGGTGTGTCCTTCGCCATCTCAAATGCCTCCTCACGTATGCGGAATGAACCCTCTAATCATACATGATCGGATTGCGAGCGACAGCTCAACGGCGCTACTTATCTCATCGATTCCAGAATGAGCATTCGATCAGAACCCCAAAGCCTCATAGGGCTCTCATCCGCAATGCTAAAAAAGCCTGCATTAAAGATGGGAGGCGCCTACAAAAAGGCGCCTCCCAGGGGGTCGCGGTTTATCGAGCAGGTAGGGCTTAATTGAGCTTGAGCGCCTGGCGCTCTTCATCATCAAGCTTTCTCGTCAGAGGAAGATATCCGTCCTTCACCACAGCCTCTTGTCCTTCCTGGCTCAGAATGTATTTAATATACTCCGCACGCAGTGGATCCAAGGACTCATTGGGCGATTTGTTGATGTAGATGTACAGGAACCTGGAGAGCGGATATTTTCCGGAGTACCCGTTCTCAGGGGTTGTGTCAACACACTCACCGCCGTTTTTCACCGAGATTGGAACAGCGCGCACATCGGCGGTTTTGTATCCGATACCACCGTAGCCGATCCCGAACTGATCGGAGGCAACAGCTTGAACGACGGATGATGTGCCCGGTTGTTCCTTGACCGTATCCTTGTAATCACCCTTGAAGAGAGCGTGTTCTTTGAAGTAGCCATAGGTTCCCGACGCGCTGTTGCGGCCGTAGAGGCTGATCAGCCTATTGGCCCACTCGCCCGTCAATCCCAGGTCTCCCCATGTCTTGATGTCTTTGGACGCGCCGCTCCGGCGGGTTTTTGAGAAAATCGCATCCAACTGTTGCATCGACAGACAGGCAATAGGGTTATCTTTGTTGACATAGACAGCGAGCATGTCGATCGATGTGCGCACAGCCGTCGGCTTATATCCGAATTTCTTTTCGAATTTGTCGATCTCGTCGTCTTTCATAGTGCGCGACATGGGACCGAACTGAGATGTCCCGGCTGTCAGTGCCGGGGGCGCCGTCCCCGAGCCTTTGCCTTCGATTTCGATCTTGATGTTGGGGTACAACTTGCGGAATCCTTCAGCCCAAAGGGTCATCTCATTGTTCATCGTATCCGACCCAACGCTCTTGATGCTGCCGGAAATGCCCTGTATTTGTCGGTACGTGGGAATCGAGGAATCAACTTTCACAGCCTGAGCCCATATGGCCCCGGTGGCCATGAAGGTCAGTGCGAGAGCACGAGCAGTCGCTTTTATATTCATTCTATTTTTTTACCTCACGATGAGAGTTAGAAGTTAACTTGCAGTGTGCACTGCGTTCGTGTGTCGGGGTCGACGCCGTCCTTTTCGAAGGCGAGACGGTCGTAGTCGACCAGGAGATAATTGCCTTTTATGAACTGATAAGCGACACCCACGATTGTGCGCTTTGTGGCGTCATTGGCGACATTCTTATTCGGATCAAAGAAGTCGTATCGGATCATACCGCTCCATTTAGGAATCGGCTTGAATTCCGCGAAGAGAGAATAGCCTTTACGGTTAAGCGATTTGCCGGCGGCATCGACAGCAGCGCCATTGGCACTGCCTTTTCCGTCGAACCATTGAGCGGTCGCATTCACATACTTGTGTTCATAGCTTCCCATGATCGCATTAAGGGTAAAATCCGGTTCCTTATCCGTATTGCCCTTCCCCGTCACGCCGAAGTAGGAAAACTGGAAACCCGGAAGAACGGCCGGAAGAGGCCGCAAGGTGAACCGAGCCTGCATGAGTTTGTTCTTGTTGTTTTCCTTCGCCGCGTAGCCGCCGCCGTTGTAAACACCTAATGCGATTGAACCGAATCGTCCTGGATAATTCTTGCCGACGGTTTTCTGATAATCATCGGGCATTTCAGGCCCGAGTAGCGATGTGAAAGTGAATCCCACATCCGCCGAACTGAACAATCCGACCCGTTCCATGAACATTGTGTCCTGCATCCGGTAGGGATTTATTTTTTCTTCGAAGTCCAACCACGCCGTATGTACCATACCGAATTCCACGGCCGGTTTTGTCAAGAATCCAGCCTTGGGCGCCTGGAATAACCCATAGACATATTTCATCCGCACTTTGTAATCGCCTGTATCATCCTGCGTCAAATCCGGAGTGAATCGGGCGGAGAAATAGGATGAGATGGCGGCGTTCACATTGATGTAGCCGCGCTTGACTGTGAACTTGTTGTAGTCAACGCCCTTTGTCGTGCCGCTCTGATAAGAGAGGTAGCCGGTTCCACCGACCTTGACCTGCGGATAGGGTGCCGGAGGCGGCGGAGGTGGTGCTGTGGGCCGTTCGTAACCGGGCAAATTATGTTTGAAATTGTAAAGGTCGATCGCCGTTTCGTTTTCACCGACGATTGTTTCTCCGTTAGGGCCGCGGCCGACGAGGGTTATGGCCTGCCCCATATCGCCGGATGCTTTCCACATGGCCAATCGTTCCGGTGTGTTAAAAACATAAATGCGGCCGTCCTTTTCGACTTCCTCATAGAAAAGAACTTGCGCTGAGAGATGCCGTGGAACCAATGCCCCGGCAAAGATCAGGATGGCCAACATCCCGATTAAAACTTTCGCAATCTGCTTAGAATCAAACCTCATTCGATTACCTCCTTATGGTTTGAAACCCAAGTCTACCGGGAGGATGGTGAACGCTTGATGAAGCGGATATTAAGAAATGATGAACGATCCCTATTCCAGCGGGGGCACAAAGGTGCCAGTCAATCAATAGCCCGCGAAATAAGATTTGTCAGTGATCACAAATCTCATTGAATTTTTGGCGCCGTCATTAGCCAGTTGTGCGAGGAATTGGTTGCTGCAGAGGAGCGAAGGGAAACTGATTCCTCTGCGCCCTCGACTCCTTCAAACAGCTACAAACTAAAAAGGCATCTCAATCATAATTGTAATGCAACCGCGTCAGGCCGGAACCCTTCGAAGCCGTTGAATTCGACATGGCCCGGTGGTGGGAAGAAGAATAGTCGCCGGCAGTGACGAAGGCTTCGTCGGTGGTCACACGGCCATCAGCACTTCAGCGCAAAACTGAATGTGCTGCCGCGGCCGGGCGTCGACTCGACATCAACATGGCTCCCGTGTGCTTCGACTATATGCTTCACGATCGCCAGTCCAAGTCCCGTGCCACCGGCATCGCGCGAACGGTCCTTGTCGACTCGATAGAACCTCTCAAAAATCCGCGATATGTGTTCCTCAGCAATCCCACAACCTGTGTCGACGACAAAAATTCTGACCTGCCCCGGTTCATTGTTGAACCCAATGCTCACCCGGCCTCCCGGATCCGTGTACTTGACGGCATTGTCGATGAGATTGGTGAGTGTCTGCCGGAGCCGTTCCCGATCTCCAAGCGCTTCCACGCGTCCATCCTGGCCGCGGGCCAGCTCAATTGAAATCGATTTCTGGAGCGCTACCGGTTTCATCTCGTCAAAAATATCCTCCAGCAGCTCCCTGACATCGACGTAGCGAAAGCTGAGCTTCATCTCGCCGGTTTCGATTCTCGAAATTTCGATCAGATCATTCAGCAGCGTATTGAGTCGAACCGTATGATCAAGAGCCTTCCGGAGAAATTCGACATTGGTCTTGGGATCATTGACGGCACCGCCGAGGAGCGTTTCAATAAAACCCTGGATTGCGAAAATCGGCGTGCGAAGCTCGTGAGACACATTTCCGAGGAATTCACTTCGCATTCGTTCCAGCTTCCTCATCTGGGCGATATCGGTTTTCAATTTATCGACCATTTCGCGGAGAGCCACGGCGAGTTGTCCGATCTCATCGTCGCCTCCTGTCCGGATCTGCCGCTCCAAATTGCCTCGCTTGATCTCATCCGCATCCGCGGCCATCTGTACAATGGGTTTGACAATTCGGCGCGAAACGATGAAGCATGCAATTCCCGCCAGGATGAGCGAGACGAGACCGGCAATGGCGGCCTTTTGTTTGATTCCTCTCATCGCCCCCTGAACATCGGCATAGAGCATGGCAACCCGAATGCATTCGGGTGAAGTGCCGTGAAGGGGTGAGTCGAGAAGTCGAGCGACATACAGCATATCGACACCGATAGTGTTGCTGTGGCGGATATCAACGCCGTGCCCATGGACGCGAGCCTCCTGTACTTCAGGTCGATTGAGATGATTCTCCAGGGCGCCGAGCCGGCTTTCCTGGACATCGGAATCAAAAAGAACCTGCCCGGTCGGGGAGATGAGCGTCAGACGCACGTTCAGCCGCTGTGCCATTCCGGCCACGATTTCGTAGCCTGGTGGCGTGGGCTGCCGGAAAAGATATTCAAACTGCCGTCCTTGTCTGAGAAGGTCATCGACAAGCCGATCTTTATAAAAGGACTCCATTTCCAGCCCTGAGATCAGAGCCACTGATGCAGCAGCGGCAGCAACGAGAGTCAGAATCAGAAAAGCGAGCTTCGTCCCAATGCTTTTCATCGCCGCTCCCGGATCCGATAGCCGACCCCTTTCACCGTTTC
This sequence comes from uncultured Acidobacteriota bacterium, assembly GCA_903916735.1. Lineage (GTDB taxonomy): Bacteria > Acidobacteriota > CAIWXX01 > CAIWXX01 > CAIWXX01 > CAIWXX01. Next base: position 35,453 of record CAIWXX010000093.1, on the reverse strand, counting down.
CAGGAGATCGGCTGAAGAACCCAATTTCTCGCGGATTTTCCTGATATGGACATCAATCGTTCGGTCGATGACGTGAACATCATCTCCCCAAACGGCGTCCAGAAGAGCATCTCGTGATAGGACGGTACCGGCTTTGGTCGCCAGGCGAACAAGAATATCGAATTCTTTCTTTGTGAAACCAACTTCCCTCCCGGCGATGATGGCGCGATAGCCGGCTGGATGAACTTCGACATCGCCGAATCGGAGGGGGAGCAACGACGGGGTGTCAACGTTTTCATGCCGGCGCAGCACGGCGCGGATCCGGGCGAGAAGTTTGGGGATGCTGATCGGTTTCACAATGTAATCTTCGGCCCCGAGCTCCAGGCCGACAACTTCGTCGATCTCGGTTCCTTTGGCCGTCAGAAAGATGATGGGAATGCCGGCAGTGGCTGTTTCTTTTTTCAAGCGCCTCGCCACTTCAAGACCATCCACTTCAGGCATCATGACATCAAGCAGGACGAGATCGGGCAAATTCTGCGCTTCCTTCAGTGCCGCGGTGCCCGTGTGTGCGGTCTTGGTCGTGTACCCTTCTTTTTCCAGGTTGTAGACAAGCAGAGCCACGATATCCTTCTCATCATCGACGATCAATATGTGCTTTGGCATCGACAACGTACATACTCTAAAAGAGGGGAATGTTGCAATACAGATTAAGAACGGCTCCGATTTGGCGGGAGTTTCATAAGCCGACGATAACAAACCCACGCAAAAATAACCCTATCACCGCGGGAATTTGCCAAGTTGAAGACATTCGTCAATAATCCGGATTGAGGAGAGAAACTCCATGCATGATCTCAATCGAGAATCCGCATCGCCGATCAATGTGACGATCCGATGAATATTGCCGTCATTGACCTCGGAAGCAACGCGCTAAGAATGCTGCTGGCTACTGCATCCGGCGGGAAATTCACGCCAATTGAAAATTATCGTGAGCCCGTACGGCTCGGACATGATGTCTTTTTGAGAGGTCGCATTTCCGGGGAGACCATCACCCGAGTCGTGAAGACTTTTGCTTATTACGCCGACCTTCAGAGGCAGCACCATGTTGAACTGAGTCGAACGATCGCGACGAGCGCCACTCGCGAAGCATCCAATCGTGATGTGCTGATCGAGCGCATTCGCAGAGAAAGCGGCATTGAACTCGAATTGATCACCGGCGTGGAAGAGGGACGGCTCATTCATCAGGCGATTCAGAGCCGGATCGACATGAGCGGCATGAATGCGCTCATCACGGAGCTCGGGGGCGGCTCCATGGAACTTCTGCTAGTCACAAACGGCAAGCTCACTAAGGTCGAGACTTACAAAATCGGCGCCGTTCGACTCCTCGAAATACTCGCCGGCGAAGGCGGAGACGAAGCGAATTTCCCGCTTCTTGTCAGAGATTACATCGGCGGACTTCGCGGTCATCTGCAGAAGGCGACTGAGGGATTCAAAGCTGATCACTATTTCGCGACGGGCGGAAACGTTGAAAAAATGACGGCGTTGTTGCGGCCTCAAGAAATGGCGCCGGAAAATGCACCCTCACCCGAAGTGACTCGCGATGAGATACGCGATTTGGTGATGAAGCTTTCGAGCATGAGCTACCACGACCGGATGACTCAACTCGGCCTCGACGCCGACCGCGCCGATGTCATATTACCGGCGGCAATCGTTATTTACGGTGTCATGGAAGCAACCGGCATGGAGAGCCTCGTCGCGCCTCTCGTGGGATTGAAGGAAGGCGTGGCGAAGGAGCTGGCCGACAGCGCTTATAGCGAACCCGCTCATGCAAACCTTCGGGACGCGGCGCTGTTTCTGGGGCGGCGTTATCAATTTGACGAAAGTCATGCGTTGAGGGTCGCGCATAACGCTCAACTACTGTTCGAAAAACTGGAACACATACACCGACTCGATCCGGAATGGGCGCCCCTCCTCGACACGGCTGCCATCCTTCATGACATCGGCTTCTTTGTGAACGAACGCCGGCATCACAAGCACTCGTTTTATCTCATTATGAATTCAAATCTACCCGGGCTCGCCTTACATGAACGCCGGATTGTGGCCAATGTGGCCCGCTATCACAGAAAAGCCACGCCAAAGCCTTCTCATGGAAATCTGCGGCCTCTCGATCGTTCCGACCGGTCCGCCATGCAGAAACTCGCGGCTATCTTGCGTGTCGCCGACGCTCTGGATCGCGACCACATCGGCGTCGTTCACCCCGTCGACGTGACGGTCAATGGGTCGACCGTCACGATAGAGATCAAAGTGTACGGGGATTCGACTTTGGAGAAATGGGCGATGGGACGTAAAGACGGCCTTTTTCAGGAAGTATTCGGGTATAAGGTAAGAGTGGAAGAGTTATCGGATTTTTCGCGGCGCCAATAGGCCAAAACAAGCTCAATTCCACCTCGTCGCCAGCTCAAGGCCGCATTAAAGACGGCAAGCAAAAGAGGAACTCAATGTCACACAAAAATGAAACATGTTGCTCGCAGCACCGTTCGTGCCTTCGTCCCACTCATTTCCGCTTTCGTCGTCAAGCGCATATTCCATTATCTCTGAAACCCGGGCAAGGCCCGGCACGTATACCATTGGTGTGATGGGTTTGCATTTTCGGAGTACAGACCAAGGCTGCGGTAAAGTCGATCACTGCACATGATGGGGGAAAGTGCTTCCGGCCTGAAGCAAAGTTTAAAGTAAAAAGGAAAATTGATAATTTCAGGCACCGCCAGGGCGCGAGGTATTTTATTTTTCACCTTTTCCTTTTTACTTCGCCTTTTCAATCACGCACGCTGACTTTGCCGAAGCCGTGGATCACCGACGCCGGCCTCTTGACAATCTCTAATTCCCCCATCAAAATGACTCTCTTGTGCGAAAAATGACTCGGCAGTTCAAGAAGCGAACAGCGGCAGCAAACCAGGGCCGACATGCTCGCCGGGAGCTTCTCAATGCCGTGACTCGCCGATATATTCTGGAGGCCGCGACACGCATCATTAGTCATGACGGACTGCAGAAACTGACGATGGACAACATCGCCGCTGAAGCCGGCATGGCCAAAGGGACGGTTTACCTCCACTTCATGGCCAAGAACATCCTCATGGAGGCCCTTAAGGAAAACAGCTTGTCGCCTCTTGTCAGCGAAGTGAGAACCCTGCTTGACGGAGATCTTCCGCCCGCAGAAAAAATCAGGCTCTTCGTTTTTCAACACATGAGGTATTTCGATCAGCGCCGGGATTTTTTTCGCGTGCTGGTCTATGATAGGGATATTGCGATGCTCCGGCTCAAGCGCCGTCAGTCGAGTCTGTTTCAGACAATCCTAAAAAAGGTCGCTGATGTTCTGCACAAGGGAATGCACCAACGGGTTTTTCGAAAATGTGATCCCTTGAAAGTCGCCGCCGTGCTTTTAGAGGCGACGATTGCCATGAACCAGCAGAGACTCTGTTCGGATGCACCCTGCCTTGTTGAAGAGGATGCCCGTCTGATCACGGATATTTTCTTGAATGGATTGAAATATTCGCCGAAGGTTGGATCATGAAAAAGCATACGATCATCGTTCCTGCACTTTTGGTGCTCATCTCGGCGGGCGGATCCTCCGGCGCCGAAGTTCCCGGCACGCCGACCGCGCCCAATACTTTCTGGACGCCACCACCTCGGCCATCGGCGTCACCGGCGACTCCGATGACAATCCCTCCAGACCTGGAGAAACGCCTGCAATCGATGGTGCTGGCCGACGTTATCGATGTGGCCCTCAGCAACAATCCCGCAACACGCGCCGCATGGGAGAATGCGAAGGCGGCCTCCGAGCATCTTGAGTCGGAGAAAGGCGCCTTCTGGCCGCAGGCATCCGCCGACGTCAACGCCATAAAATATAAGACGACAGCGTCTCAGGGACGTATCGCGACGAAGCAAACCGTCTACACCGGCACCTTGAACCTGTCATATCTCCTGCTCGATTTCGGCGGACGCTCGGCCAGGATTGAAATGGCGCGGCAGGCATTATACACAGCCGACTGGACTCACAACGCCGTCATCCAGGAGGTGGTCCTGCAGGTTGAGCTTGCCTTCTTCCAATATGTCGCCACGAAAGCCACTCTCATCGCGGAGCAGTCCACGCTGGCGGAAGCCGCCGCCAACCTTGACTCGGCCAATCGCCGCCATGAGGCCGGAGTCGCCACAATCGCGGATGTTCTGCTGGCGAAGACCGCGCTTTCTCAGGCGCAGCTCTTAATCGATTCATTGCAAGGTGCTCTTCAAACAACGCGAGGCTCTTTGGCCGTTTCGATGGGGCTTCCCGCTTACGTGCCGGTCGATTTTGATCTGGAAAGAATTCCCAAGGAACTCCCGACCAATCAAGCAATGGATACGGTAGAGAACCTCATCCAACGGGCACTCATCGAACGTCCCGATCTGGCCGCGTTGCAGGCACAGGCTCAAGCGGCAACATCTCACATCAGAGAGGTGAAATCCAGCCGCTGGCCCACACTGAATTTCAACGGCAATGTCGGCCGCACATACTTCGGCGGTATTGATAACCACGGCGATAGTTATTCGGCAGGGCTTTATGTGCATGTTCCACTCTTCACCGGCTTCTCACAAGTTCACGATGAACGTGAGGCCGAGGCACAGGCTCAGGCGGCGACGGAACAGGTCGGGGTCATGGAGCGACAGGTCATCTCGCAGGTGTTCAGCTCCTACTATCTCCTGAAAACCGCCACTCAAAAAATCACAACATCCGATGACCTTCTTGCCAGCGCCACACAATCGGAAGCCGTCGCCGGCGATCGATACAAGGTCGGGGTTGGGACGATCATCGAGTTACTGACAGCGCAGACGGCTCTTGCCGAAGCACGCGCTCAGCAGATACAAGCCCGGTGGGAATGGTACAGCACACTCGCACAGCTCGCCCACGACACCGGAGTCTTGGACCTGCATGGTGAGTCTTCTCTCGCACCCCAAACCGAGCCTGCTGAAAAGGAATCCAAATGAAAATAAGATCTCATTTCTCTCAATGCCAGATTCTTCGCTTTTCTCTTGCCCTCGTACCTCTCCTCATCGGGTGGGGCTGTCAACAAAGTCCACCGCCGCCGAAGCCCGTGGTGCCTGTCACGGTTGCGCAGGCTCAAGCCGCGGAAGTGCCGGTGGAAGTGAGGGCGGTCGGCAGCATCGAGCCGCTCCAGAGTGTCGCTGTCCGCGCACAGGTTGGTGGAATTCTTAAACAGGTTAATTTTCAAGAAGGAGACGATGTCACCGAGGGACAAGTCCTCTTTCAGATCGATCCGCGAGAATACGACGCCGCTCTGAACCAGGCAAAAGCCAATCTGGAACGCGATCGGGTGCTGGCACTCAATGCCGAAAGCGATGCCAAGCGTTATGGGGAGCTCGTGCAAAAGGATTACGTGACGCGCGAACAGTTCGAGAAAGCACGAGCCGCCGCAGACTCGTACAAGTCGATCCTTGACGCAGGCGCAGCGGCTGTCGAATCGGCACGACTCAATCTTGAATACACGACCATCAGAGCACCACTATCAGGCCGCACAGGAAGTTTGCAGGTGAAGCTTGGAAATCTCGTCAAGGCCGATGACACAACACCTCTTGTCATCATTAACCAGATCCATCCCATCCTCGTGAAATTCGCCATACCGGAGCAATACCTGAGCGACATCCGGAAGTTCAGTGCCGCGAAAACTCTGGTTGTCACCGCCTTTCCATCGCGCGATGGTCGCGTGGCTGTTCCAGGAGAACTCGTGTTCATCGACAACGCCGTCGATTCCGACACAGGCACGATCATACTCAAGGGGCGCTTTGCCAACGCCGAAAACGCACTCTGGCCCGGCCAGTTCGTGGATACCACGGTTCGGCTCGAGACGATTCATAATGCTGTCGTCGTGCCATCTGAAGCCATTCAGACCGGTCAGCAAGGCACCTATGTCTATGTCGTCGATTCGACGGGAGTCGCCGGCATGCGTCCGGTGACCGCCGGCCGAACTTCGGGCGAAACCACTGTTGTCGAAAAGGGCCTGATCCTGGGCGAGACGGTCGTTACCGACGGCCAGCTCCGCCTTGTGCCGGGAGCGAAGGTGGAAATCAAGAAAAGTCTCGACGCAACCAGCGGGCAATGATAATGCAGGCAAGAATTAAAAAGCGTATGGCAAAAGCTTCTTATAAGGCACTCGGCGTGCGAGAGGATTTCTGCCTTTTGCTTCTTACCTTTTCCTTACTGCAAAGGTAATGTGATGAGCATATCGGATCTTTTCATACGACGACCGGTTGCAACCACGCTGGTCATGGGAGGCATTCTCGTTTTCGGGATTCTGGGCTACAAACAGCTGCCTGTGAGCGATCTTCCTACAGTGGATTTCCCGACGATCAATGTCAGCGCCAGCCTCCCGGGCGCCAGCCCCGAAACCATGGCGTCAGCCGTAGCCACGCCCCTCGAGAAACAATTCTCCACGATTGCTGGATTGGATTCCATGACCAGCAGCAGCGCACAGGGGTCGACGTCCATCGTGCTGCAATTCGCGCTCGACCGGAATATCGACGCAGCGGCGCAGGATGTTCAAGCCTCCATTGCAAAGACGATGAACCAGTTGCCCCAAAATATTCTCCCGCCGTCGTATCAGAAAGTGAATCCCGCCGATAGCCCAATTCTCTTTTTTGCATTGATGTCCCCGAGCCTGCCGCTGTCGACACTCGACGAATACGGCCAGACCCTCATGGCTCAGCGAATCTCGATGGTTTCGGGTGTTGCGCAGGTCCAGGTCTACGGCTCGCAGAAATATGCCGTGAGGATGCTGCTGGATCCAAACGCCCTTGCATCGCGTGGAATCGGCATCGACGAGGTTGCCAATGCGATCAGCAACGGCAATGTCAACCTGCCGACAGGCATTCTCTGGGGCACCAACAAAGCGTTTACAGTACAGGCCTCCGGACAGCTACAAAATGCGAGCGCCTTCAGACCGTTGATCGTCACCTACCGCAACGGATCTCCCGTGCGATTGGGCGACCTGGGCGACGTCCTCGATAGCGTGCAGAACGATAAAGTGGCGGCGTGGTACAACGATTCTCGAACCATCATGCTGGCTATCCAGAGGCAACCGGGCACCAACACGGTTGCCGTGGCGACGGCCGTGAAGAGCCTGATGGAGAAACTCAAACTGCAACTCCCGGCATCGGTGGACGTTCAGATTCTTTACGATCGTTCGGTTTCCATCCGCCAGTCGATTAACGATGTCAGATTCACACTGCTGCTCACCCTCTTCCTCGTCATCCTCGTTATCTTTCTCTTCCTGAGAAATCTGTCGGCAACAATCATCCCAAGCCTTGCCTTGCCGCTATCGGTTGTCGGCACTTTTGGGATTATGTATCTCCTCGGCTACAGTCTCGACAATCTCTCCTTGATGGCCCTCACGCTCTCGGTCGGCTTCGTCGTCGACGACGCCATTGTCATGCTTGAAAACATCGTCCGTCACATGGAGATGGGCAAGGCGGCGCCTGTCGCGGCTGTTGACGGCGCGCGCGAAGTCGGGTTCACCATTATTTCGATGACACTCTCGCTGGCGGCCGTCTTCATTCCGCTGCTGTTCATGGGAGGCATCATCGGGCGCCTCTTCCATGAATTCGCCGTGACAATCAGTTCCGCCATTCTCGTCTCCGGTTTCGTTTCACTCACCCTCACCCCGATGATGTGCAGCCGTTTCCTGACGCCGTCGCGGGAAGCACATCATGGTCGGTTTTATGCGGTCACCGAGAATTGGTACGAAAAGACGCGTACTTTTTACGAAGACACGCTGGCCTGGGTAATGCGACACCGTGTGAGCTCCCTGGTTTTTTCGGCGCTGATTCTCGTCGGCACCATCTACCTCTTTGGCAAAGCGCATACGGGGTTCCTGCCGAGCGAGGACATTGGACTGGTGAGGGGGTCGACGGAGGGCGCTGAGGGCATCTCATTCGATTCGATGAAAACACACCAGCAAGTCATCGCCAACATCATCAGAAAAGACCCCAACGTCGACGCGCTATTGTCGTCGGTCGGCGCCGGCGGCCCGAATGCCACCAACAACCAGGGCCGCTTCTTCATTCGCCTCAAACCGAGGGCGCAGCGCGAACTCAGCGCTCAGGAGTTTGTCGAAGACGTTCGATCGAAGCTGGCACAGGTTCCAGGGATCAAAGTCTATTTGCAGGTGCCTCCTCCGATCTCGATCGGAGGACAATCAACCAAGAGCCTCTATCAATTTACACTTCAAACCTCCGATATCCGCATGCTTTATTCTGTCGTGCCGGCGCTGGAAACGAAGATTCGTGACCTCCCCGGCTTGACGGATGTGGCGAGCGATCTGCTGATCAAGAACCCACAGGTCAACGTGGAAATCGATCGCGACAAGGCGTCGCTCATGGGCGTTTCGGCGCAAGATATCGAAAGCGCGCTCTACAACGCATATGGATCACGGCAGGTGTCCACGATCTATACAGCCACAAACCAGTATTGGGTCATCATGCAACTCCAGCCGCAATACCAGAACAACCCATCAGCGCTCAACCTTCTATACGTGCGTTCGGATACCGGCAAACTCGTGCCGCTTTCGACTGTCGCGCGCCTGTCGACCGGAGTCGGACCACTCCTCATCAACCACTCGGGCCAGACGCCGTCGGTGACGATGTCCTTCAACCTTAAGCCCGGCTACTCCATCGGAGAAGCCATCACGCAAGTTCAGAAAGTGGCGCGACAGGTTCTGCCGTCCACGATCACGTCAAATTTCGCTGGAACAGCGCAGGCATTCCAATCGTCGCAGGCGGGGTTGGGCGTGCTCCTCATTCTGGCAATTATGGTGATCTACATGGTCCTCGGCATCCTCTATGAAAGCTTCGTCCATCCAATCACGATTCTGACGGGCCTGCCGTTTGCAGGATTTGGAGCGCTACTGACATTGATGATCTTCAGGAGCGAGCTGAACGTCTATAGCTTCGTCGGGCTGGTCATGCTGATCGGCGTTGTCAAGAAGAACGCGATCATGATGATCGACTTCGCGATCGAAGCGCAGCGGAGTGAAGGTCTGACGCCGGCCGATGCGATTCAGAAAGCGGCAAGCATCCGTTTCCGTCCGATCATGATGACGACCATGGCGGCCTTCATGGGAACACTCCCGATCGCCCTCGGCCTGGGTTCCGGTTCCGAATCCCGCCGGCCACTCGGCCTCGCCGTCGTCGGCGGCCTCGCGTTCTCACAAGTCGTCACACTCTACGTGACGCCGGTTTTCTATACATACCTCGACGCCCTGCAAACTCGTTTCTCGCGTGCCTTCCGTCGCAAAGCCGCCGCTCCTTATGTGCCGGATAGCTTGGAATGAAAGTAGCACAAATGAGGCAATGGAAGCAGTCAACGGGGCTTTTTCCTCCTATATGCACCGCCTCGCAACAGAATCAGCAGTAGACGACAATATCCTCGGCGTCAATGAACCTATGTCATCAATTCAAGGCCAGGTTGCGATATGGCCAGAGTCGTGCCACTGAAGCGAGTCACCAGTACACCTGCCGGCAAAGAATAATGAACTCAAGGATTTCAGAGTGGCGATCAGGCATATTAAGTGATAGATTTGCCCTCGATATGACTATCCTAAGGTGGATTATCTCGATCGGGGTTCTTATTATCCACGGGTCGATTCCTCTTGCAGGACAAATTCCGACAACCGCCGATGAACGGGCGCTCGCGCTCGATATTCACCAAGCCATCGACTACGCCATGCAACACAGTCAGGATCTGGTGGCTCTGATGAAGCGCGGGGATGTCGCCAGGGCGGAGACAAAAATCGAGCAGGAGCTGAATAATCCCAGCTTCATCGTCGAGGACACGCGATCACAGCCTCACTACTTCGTCGGCGGCGGCTATGTTTTCGAATTGGGTGGGAAGCGTTCAAAGAGAATCAAAGCCGCCACGCATGAAGCAACGATTGCCGGCTTCAACCTGACCGCCGGCCGCCGGGATTTGCGGCATGATGTTCGAATCGCGTTTTACAGCGCCTTGCAGTCACGCGAACGACGCCTCCGAATCTCAGATTCCCGCGATCTCGCCGAACATCTGTTCACAATTGCTCAACAGAGATTCGATGCCGGAGATGTCGCGAAATTCGATGTGCTGCAAGCTGCTCTGGATCTGAAACGTCGTGAAAACGAACTGAAACAGGCAGACAGTGATATGAAAGGCGCCAATGTGAAATTGAACGCGCTCCTGAATCGCCCGCTCGAAGATCCCATCGAGCTTCTCGGCTCAATGGAAGACAATCCACCGCACCTCTCTCTTGAAACCCTCCTCGACGCCGCAGTGGCTCAGAAGATCGAGGTCATGGCGATCCAACAAGAGATCCTGGCAGAAGAGGCGCGGTTGGCGCTGGCGCGAGCCGGGCGAATTCCGGATCTGGACGTGGAAGCCGGCGTTGAAATCAACGACGCCGATGTCATGTATGGATGGCGCGGCGCCCTGAAGATGGAACTTCCAATCTTGAATCAGAAGACGGGCGAGATCAATCGTTCCAATGCCTTGCTGGAGAGCCTTCGCGCGGAAGAGGCATCCGCCAGGCTCAAGGCCCGATCTGAGATCGTTGCGGCCTTTTTGACCTACCAGGCAGCACATGAGCAAGCCGTTAATTACAGCAAGGAGATTCTGCCTGCAGCTGATGAGATCAAGGAGCTTTCGCAGGAGAGCTATCATGAAGGAAAAACCGGGATCCTGGCCGCTCTGGATGCTCAGCGAAGCATGCATGAAGTCAGGCTGGAGTATCTGGACACTCTGATGAACTTTCAAACAGCACTCGCCGATTTGGAACAGGCAGCGGGAGTCGATATCGAATGAAACAGACAGCAAATTTTATATCATTATTGTCGGCTTCCCTGATCCTGTTTCCGTTCATGACAGGATGCGGAGGTAAGAGCGCCGAATCCGGGAGTGAGACACAGGAAACATCTGTCAATGTGACCGTGCAGACCACTCCTGTTCGGAAGGGTCTCATCCGGCAGATCATTCAGGCGAACGGCGTGCTCAACGCTCTTCCTAACCAGGATGTGAAAATCAGCGCTCTGGTTCCCGGTCGAGTGAATGAACTGCTGGCCATGGAGGGCGATGCGGTCGAGAACGGCCAGGTGATCGCCACACTGGATTCATCGACGCTCGAGGACCAGGTCAAAGAGGCTCAGGCGGCTCTCGAAAGTGCCCGCGCCAACGAGGTGAGGACGGAGAAGCTTTTCGAACGTGGAATTGCCGCGGGGCGAGAGAAGGAAGATGCCCATCACGAGTTGGTTGCGGCGCAGTCGGCTTACGATACCGTCCAGACTCAGCTTTCACGCGCCCATGTCCGATCGCCGATCTCCGGCACTGTGGTCAAGCGTTTCGTCAATGTCGGCGAGCAGGTTGATGGAACGTCCAATGAGCCCATCATGGAGGTCGCCAATGACAATCCCATCGAGTTGACGGCCAGTCTCCAGACTTCATTCCTCTCTCTTGTCAAGGTCGGGTTGGAAGCGGAAGTTCGGACCGACGCTTTTTCGAACGTCGTTTTTCAAGGCAAAATTGTGGCCATTCTTCCGATCGTCGATCCGGCAACCAATGCCGTGGCGGTTCGAATTCGAATTGCCAATGGATCACATCAACTCCGCAGCGGCATGTTCGCATCCGCCGGAATCATCACCTCCGTCCGGAATGATGCGATCTCCGTTCCAACCAGTTCCCTGGTCATGACCAACGAAGAGCCGAAGGTGTTTGTGGTCCGACCGGATTCGACGGTTCAGGAGCGTCGCGTCAAAACGGGATGGCGCGACGGCGAGAATATGGAGATATTGGAGGGCGTGAAACCCGGCGAAATGGTTGTGACGATAGGTAGCTACGGTTTGGCGGATCGGATGAAAGTCACTGTGATGAATGGAAATGAGCATGCCGGCGCAAAGTGATTCTTCGTCATGAACATCGCGGAAAGCGCCATTGCCCATCGGAAATCCCTGATCCTCGGCATTGTGATTCTGGCGGCAGCAGGCCTCTATGCTGCCTTCACACTCCCCAGCGGTATCTATCCCGAGGTCGACTTCCCTCGCATTGCGATCATAGCCGAGGCCGGTGATCTGCCGACAGGGAACATGCTCCTGAGCGTCACACGGCCGATTGAAGAGGCGATGTCGGGGGTCCTCGGAGTCTACCGCGTGAGGTCCCGTACCATCCGCGGAGGGTCGGAGCTATCGGTCGGCTTCCTTCCTCACACCGATATGCAACTTGCGTTGCAGCAAGTCCAGGCCAAGGTCAGTGAAATCCGGCCGTTGCTTCCCGCAGAAACGCAGCTCACTGTGGAGCGGTTGACTCCAGCTGTTTTTCCGGTTCTTAGCTTCAATCTGACCGGCAAGGGAGTGTCACCGGCCGATTTGCGTGATGCCGCGCAATACGACATCCGTCCACTGCTGAGTCGCATTTCGGGAGTGGGGCAAGTCCGAGTGCTGGGTGATACGGTCCGCGAGATCGAAGTCGTCGTCGATTCCCAAAAACTGCTGGCCAACCATCTGACACTCGAACAGATTCAGGACGCTATCCACGCCGCCAACACGATCGAAGCTGTGGGGAGGCTCAGCAAGGACTACAAACAATTCCTGATCCTGATGTCGGGCGAGATCAAAAGCATCGACATCATCGGAAATATCGTCGTGGGAACGCGGCAGAGCGGGCCGGACAAGGCGGTGTCGCTTGTCTCTCTGCGTGATGTCGCGCAAATTTTCGAAGGCACGGAAGATAAGCTCATGCTGGCGACCGGGAACGGAGAACCGGCGGCTCAGATCAATCTCACCAGACAGATCGGCGGGAGCATACTCAGGATCGAACAGCAGGCAATCGAAAAGGTAAAGGAATTGGAGAAAATATTGCCAGCGAATGTGCATCTGTCGATAGTGTACGATCTGGCAGAGTTCGTCCGCGATTCGATCAGCAGCGTTCGAGATGCAATTTTAATCGGGTGGCTTCTCTCCGTTCTGATTTTATTCTTCTTTCTGCGTGAGTGGAGGTCGACGCTGATTGCCGCTTCCAGCATTCCCGTAACTGTGATCATGACGCTTTTTTTCATGAAGCAATTCAATCAGACGCTGAACCTGATGTCGCTTGGAGGGCTGGCGGTGGCCATCGGGCTCGTGATCGATAACGCCATTGTGGTGGTGGAAAACATCCACAGGCACCTGCAGCGAAGCGCCGAGACAGGCGAGTCCAAAAGCGAGGTCATCAGGACAGCCACACAAGAGATTTTCGGCGCCGTCGCAGGATCGACATTGACGACCGTCGTCGTGTTTCTGCCGCTCGGGCTGGTCGAAGGAGTCGTCGGTCAATTCTTCGCGGCTTTTTCCATAACGCTCTCGACCGCCGTCCTGATCTCATTGGTTCTGGCATTCACTTTAATTCCGCTCCTGTCGGAACAGTTCCTGCGTGAGGATTTTCATCGAAAGAAGAAAGGTCAATCGGATCTTTTCTTAAACCGGTTGATCCGCGTCTATCACCAAATGGCGCAATGGGCTCTCGGGCATACAAAGACGGTCATCGCGACAACCGTTCTCTGTATCGGCATCGGAGTGCTGATCTATCTGCACCTGGGCTCCGGGTTCTTGCCGACGATGGACGAGGGATCCTTCGTCCTGGATTATTGGATGCCATCGGGCACATCACTCGATGAAAGCAATCGCGTCATCCATCAGGTGGAGATGATTCTGAAGACGACTCCTGAAATCTCATCCTTTTCCAGGCGTACCGGCGCTCAACTCGGGCTTTTCGCCACCGAACAGAGCTCCGGAGATATCCTGGTGAAACTGAAAAAGGGTCGCCGCCGCGACGCCGAAGAGATCATGGATGATCTGCGAACGCAAATTGAGTCAACTCAACCGGCGTTGCGGATCGAATTTGTGCAGGTTTTGCAGGACATCCTGGGAGATCTGGAAGGTTCGCCTGAACCAGTGGAAGTCAAAATCTTCGGCGACGATCCGGCGGTGCTTCAGGATCGCGCCGAGCTGATCGCAGGAAAACTCGAAAAAGTTCCGGGACTTGTCGATCTTTATAATGGGGTCACACGAGGAAATCCCGAGATTCTCGTGGACGTCGATCCGACTCGCGCACAACGCGCCGGTCTCAACGCGGAGTCCATCGCCAAACAGGTCTCATCGGCTCTGCTCGGAACCGTCGTGACACACATCCGCCAATTCGATCGGCTCATCGGTGTCCGCGTCAGGTTTTCGGACGCCGAGCGATTTAATCCGGACGTTATCAAGCAGTTTCCTTTGTCGGATGAAAAAACAGGGGCTATCGTTCCGCTCAGTGCGGTTGCCACATTGAAGGAAGTCAACGGTCAGAACGAATTGCTCCGTGAAAATCAACGCCAGATGATTGCAGTGACAGCCAGGATCACAGGGACAAGTCTGGGAAGTGTAATCCCACGCGTCAAAGACATCATGGCGCACACGGCACTCCCCGTTGGATATACCTATGAGCTTGGCGGGCAGTATCAAGCCCAGCAGCATTCATTTGGGCAGCTTCTCCTGGTTTTGTTGATCGCCGTCATGCTTGTTTTCCTTCTTCTTGTTGTACAATTTCGTGATTTTTTGGCGGCAATCGTCATCCTCTCGGCAGCCCCCGTTTCCCTCATCGGCGCATTCATCATGCTGCTTCTCACCGGAACCGAGTTCAACGTTTCATCATTCATGGGGCTGATCATGTTGATCGGCTTAATCGTCAAGAACGGAATCATCCTCATTGAATGCACATTCCAGATACGCCGGGCCGAAAATCTGTCCCTGCAAGAAGCTCTTTTGCAGGCCGGAAAGATTCGTCTTCGACCAATCCTCATGACGACGCTGGCCACGCTCTTTGGATTGCTTCCGCTGGCTCTCGGCCTCGGCGCCGGCGCTGAACTTCAAAAGCCGCTGGCGTTGGCCGTCATCGGCGGTCTCTCGCTCTCCATGCTCGTCACCCTGATCTTCGTTCCGGTTTTATTGCTGAAGTTGGGTGGGCCGCAGAGTTCAACCGAAGAATCAGGGCATCTCGTCGATCGGCCGCACGCAACGGAATAGTATCCGGCCGATACCCGGGCAGCCGGATCGGGGACGAATCCGGATCGTACTCCGCCGTTGCCGCTTGCGCATCCTTGCAGATGTCCACGAGCACTGGACCCGGACGGGCTGATCTTGCAGAGATGAGTAGCGTGTCAACCATGGAATTTTCGATCCATGGGCGATCAAGAATTCCCGGTCAGGCAGCTCCCACCAATTTCAGCAGGAAAATGAAAAGTGCCCCCATCAGAGCCGATGCCGGCAGAGTCAAAACCCATGCAATGATCATATTTCCAGCAACACCCCAGCGCACAGCCGAGAATCGCTTTGACGCGCCGACTCCGAGGATCGACGACGAAAACACATGGGTAGTGCTGATCGGCGCGCCGAAGAAGGACGCTGTGGAGAGGACAAGTGCGGTCGACGTTGTCGCGGCGAAGCCGTGTATGGCTTCTATCTTGAATATTTTCTGACCCATCGTCTTGATGATTTTCCAGCCGCCGGAGGCTGTTCCGCCCGCCATCGTTAGTGCGCAGACGATTTTCACCCAGAGCGGAACTTCCACCGCCGGGAGTTTGTGGAAGGTGAAGAGAGCGAGCGTGATGAGCCCCATTGTTTTCTGCGCATCGTTCAGGCCGTGGCCGGTTGCCATGAGAGCCGATGTGAGTATCTGCAATTTTCGGAAGAGCCTGTCCGCCGGGCGCGGCCGGACTCTGCGACATATCCAGGCCAATAGGACCATGAGAAAGTAGCCCCCCAGAAAGCCACTCAAGGGGGAGACGACCAGCGGGATGATTACCTTCTTGGCAACCGAAATGTAGTTAACCGTATTCCACCCACCCCATGCCATGGCAGCTCCGCACAGCCCGCCAATGAGCGCATGCGATGATGATGACGGCAAGCCGAAGCACCATGTCAGGATATTCCAGCCAATTGCCCCGAAAAGAGCCGCCAGAACAAGTGCCCGACAGCCAATGACAGCGTCGGGATTGACGATGCTTTTGCCGATTGTGAGAGCCACTTCTTGTCCGAGAATGGCCCCGACCAGATTGAGCGACGCGGCCATGATGACGGCGACGACCGGCGAGAGCACTCGAGTTGAAACGACTGTCGCGATGGCATTGCCGCTGTCATGTGCGCCATTCGTAAAATCAAAAACCAGCGCCACCAGGATGATGGCAATGAGCAGGAAAGGCGTATTAAACATATTTCAAAATCATGCCTTCAATCACATGTGTAAGGTCGTCCATCAGGTTAATGGACGTTTCAAGACGGTCATAGATATGAGTCCACTTAATGGTCCCCATCGTCACATCGGCCTTTCCATTCTGGCCTTCATAGAGCTCCCCCAGCGCCACCAATAGAATCGTGTCGGCTTCGAGCTTGAGGGTTTCGATGGTCTTGGTGTATTCATCCGGATCTTTTTTCAGCTTCAGGCATCCGAGCATTTTTCCAGTGCCGTCGGCCATCGCATGGAGTGTTGAAACCAAATCCAGTGACGCTTTCTTGAGTTCCATCAATTCATACAATGCAATACGTATCGCCACACTCCGGATGGCATTGATGACAGCCTCTTGAGCCTGATTCAGCTCATGGATGTCCTCACGGTCGAGTGGAGTGATGAAGGTGAGCGAGAGCTTCCTTCCGATCTCCCGACAGAGATGATTTCCTTTCTTTTCGACTTCCCCGATGGCATTGCATTTCGATGGAACATCGGAAAAATTTTGGAAAATATCCTGCAGGATCTCCGCCGCCTCGATCATCATACGATTCTGTTCGGCGAACAATTCGTGAAATTTGACGTCTTTCGGAAACAGACTAAAAGCCATGACAACCCCCGTGCGAGAACAAATGAGCTGAGAAAAACCGGCATCCGAAGAGCCGGAGCCAACCGGCTTGCGACGCCGATCCCCGCTCCCTATAGTAAGCCTTCATCCAGTTCAGAATATTATCCTGGATTTAGCAACCATGTCCATTGCTTTTCGACAACCCATTCATCTCCCTCGCGCTGAACTGAAATCACCCTGCCTCGGAAGACTCCGAGATCGACCCCTGGCGCGAATGGACGATTTCGAGAAACGCGCCGGCCGCGTGACTCAGCTGTCGGCGACTTGGATAAATCAACCTGATGTTCCGCTCAAACGACAACTCCTCGACTTTCACTTCGCACAGAGTCCTCTGCTGCAGCTCCTGTTCAACGCACATCCTCGGCAAAAACGCAACACCCTCATTGCGCTGCACCAGTTTTCGGATCGATTCGACAGTCGGCATCTCGAGTTCGATATTGATCGGGACTTTGCGCTGCGCAAATTCCTTCAACACAACTTCCCGATACGGCGATCGAACATTGTGCGCAATAAAATTTTCCATCCCAAGTTCCGTGACCGACACCGATGTTCGTTGCGCGAATCTGTGCTGAGGCGAGACGACGAAGGCGAGATGATCGGAGTAGATCACTGTGGCCGTGAGTCGATCATCCATAGGATCAAAGCTGATCACACCCAGTTCGAGGTGGCCGGCAATAACCTGCGCGGGAATCTGACTGGAAAGACATCGCCGAATTTCCACATGCACCTTTGGATAGAGGTGCCGGTACCGCACGATGTGTTGGAGCAGATAAAGCGTCGTCGTTTCATTGGCGCCTATGGAAAGCCTCCCCGCCGAAACATCCTTCAATTCATTGAGAAGGTTCGATAAATCCTGCTCCAGGCTCTCAAACCGGTGAGCATAATCCAACACGAGGCGGCCTGCATCCGTGAGAACAACATCCTTTCCTGATCTGTCGATCAATCGCTCATGGAGATCGTCTTCCAATTTCCTGACAGCCAACGAAACCGCCGGCTGAGTCCGGAAAACTTTTCCAGCCGCACGCGAAAAACTCCTCTCTTCCGCGACAGTTCGAAAAATCCGCAAAGAGTGTAAATCCATTATCATCCTCGCGATCTATATTAATAGTAATTATCATATTCAGAATTCTTATTCAAAACAATATAATTATAAATTTGACAAATTGAATCAGATGCCCGATTTTATTGGTGATGCCCAACCTGATGCATGGTTGACCATGCTTTTTTTCATGACGGGGGAGAGATGATCAATAGTCGAGTGCACATTTTTGACACAACGCTGAGGGACGGCGAGCAATCGCCGGGATGCAGCATGGACGTTTCTGAGAAAATCCGCATGGCGCACAAGCTCATAGAGCTGGGTGTGGATACAATTGAAGCCGGATTCCCGATTGCATCTTCAGGGGACTTTGACGCCGTCGATGCCATTAGCCGCGAAGTGACTTCCGTGCGAGTTGCGGCGCTGGCTCGAGCCTGTTCACTGGATGTTGAACGTGCAGCTCGAGCTCTGCATCATGCTCGAAAGCCCTGTCTCCACACCTTCATTGCGACAAGCGATATTCATCTTAAATTCAAACTAAAAAAGACACGGCAACAGGCACTCGACGAAGCCGTCGCCGCCGTCGAAACTGCGCGGATGTTGGTCGGCGATGTTGAGTTCTCGGCCGAAGATGCCACACGAACGGACTGGAACTATCTGGAAGAGGTCTGCCGGGCTGTTGCGGCTGCCGGTGCGCGGACCATCAATCTGCCTGATACCGTCGGATATTCTTTGCCGGCTGAATATGCAGCCTTGATCAGGCACATGGTCAAAGCGGTCGGCAACAGCATTACAATCAGTGCCCACTGCCACGACGACCTCGGCCTGGCCGTCGCCAACTCACTCGAAGCCGTGCGCGCCGGCGCGCGTCAAATCGAATGCACCATCAATGGGATTGGCGAACGTGCCGGCAACTGTTCTTTGGAAGAGGTTGTCATGATCCTCAAGACCCGCCAGGACAAAGTGCCCTACCAGACAGGCATAGTGACCGAGCACCTCTACCCTGCCAGCCTGCTGCTCTCCGAAATAATCGCATTCGGACCGCAGCCGAATAAGGCCATCGTCGGAGAAAATGCTTTCGCTCATGAAGCCGGCATTCACCAGGATGGTGTGTTGAAGGAGAGATCGACGTACGAGATCATTGATCCAAAGACAGTGGGTGTTCCCAACAGCAGGCTGGTGCTCGGCAAGCATAGCGGGCGGCACGCTCTGGCCAAACGCTGCCAGGAAATGGGATTCACCCTCAGCCGCGATGAGCTCGACAGAATCTACCAGCAGTTCACGGCTCTGGCTGATCGGAAAAAAGGAATACAAAACGATGAAATCGTTCAAATTGTCCGGGCGGAAATGCAGTATCTGCAGCCGACAGATGTTGTGTAAGATCCGTTCAGAGGCTCAGAGATAGCACATGAAGATGAAGATCTTGGTTCTGTCTGGAGACGGAATCGGAGTCGATGTGACGCGCGAGGCGGTGCGAGTGCTCCGGCATATTGCGCGTACTTACGGACATGACCTGCAAATCGTCGAAAGCTTGATCGGCGGTGTTGCAATTCGTGAAGCAGGAACGCCTCTCCCGGAGGAGACTCTCGCGAATGCTCTGGCGGCGGACGCGACGGTGATGGGCGCCGTCGGCATGCCCGGCTATGAGAAGGCTGCTCCAGAGAAGCGCCCCGAATGGGGGCTCCTCCAGCTACGAAAAGCGCTGTGCGTCTATGCCAACCTACGGCCCATTCGGATTCATCCATCACTGATCGAATCGTCGCCCTTGAAAAACAGCGTTGTGGAAGGCACGGACATGGTGATCGTGCGCGAACTGACTGGCGGTATTTACTATGGGACGCCGCGAGGACGCTCCGGCGTGGGGACCGCCAGGCGCGCCGTGAATACGATGGCTTATACATATCCGGAAATCGAACGCGTTGCGCGAATGGCCTTCGAGATCGCACGCGGGCGTCGGAAGAAGGTAACGAGCGTCGACAAGTCGAACGTCTTGGAGAATTCGGAACTCTGGCATGCGGTCGTTGAAGAAGTCGCAGCCGAGTTCCCCGATGTGGCACTCGACCACCTCCTTGTCGACAACTGTGCCATGCAACTCATCCTGAATCCGCGCCGTTTCGATGTGCTCCTCACAGAGAACCTGTTCGGCGATATCCTGAGTGACGAGGGGGCCGTACTGGCGGGATCGATTGGAATGCTGCCGTCGGCATCTCTCGGGGATCTCAAAGCATCCGGTTTCCGCGTCGGTCTTTACGAACCTGTTCATGGCTCGGCTCCCGATATCGCGGGCCAGGAAAAAGCGAATCCTCTCGGCGCCATCGGCTCGATTGCAATCATGCTCGAATGCAGTTTCGGAATGAAAACGGAATCCGCCGCTGTCAATTCGGCAATCGACCGGATATTGCGTGGCGGCGTCATGACGGCCGACCTGAGGCCGGCGGGCAGGCCGGCAACAACATCGGAAATTGGCGATGCCATCTGCGCCGCTATCGAAACACGGTCCTGACATCAATACAAGTGAACATGAAATGAGAGACACAACTCGTCCTCGTACGATTATCGAAAAACTCTGGGATTCGCATGTGGTTGCCGAAGAGCCTGGAGCGCCCGCATTGCTCTATATCGATCTGCATCTGGTCCATGAAGTGACATCGCCACAGGCTTTTGATGGGCTGAGGAGGCGCGGATTACGTGTGCGCCGCCCGGATCTCACCTTTTCGACAGTCGACCACAGCACGCCGACGACTCCGCGCTCACGCCCATTCGAAGATCCGGTTGCTGAAACCCAAGTCGCCGCACTCGAAGCCAACAGCCGCGAATTCGGAATCACCTGCTTTGACTACTTTTCCGAAAAGCAAGGAATTGTCCATGTCATCGGGCCTGAATTGGGGCTGACGCAGCCCGGGATGACGGTTGTCTGCGGGGACAGCCACACCGCGACGCACGGAGCTTTCGGAGCTCTCGCATTCGGCATCGGCACGAGTGAAGTTGAACATGTTCTGGCGAGTCAGTGCCTTCTGCAGAGAAAATCCAAAATATGCCGGGTTTGTGTCGATGGCGATCTCAAAGCGGGCGTGACGGCCAAAGACATCATCCTCGCGCTGATCGCGAAGATCGGCAGCGGCGGAGCGACAGGGCATACCATCGAATTTACGGGGGAGACAATTCGTTCGCTTTCAATGGAAGAGCGGATGACCATCTGCAACATGTCGATCGAGGCGGGCGCGCGAGCCGGCCTCATCGCACCCGACGACACGACATACGAATATCTGGCAGGCAGGCCATTCACTCCGCAGGGTGCTGCGTGGGAGGCCGCCATAAGCCGTTGGAAGAGCCTTCCGAGCGATGCCGGTTGTGTCTGCGATCAAGAGATTTCACTCACTGCCGCTGAGATCGAGCCGATGATCACATTCGGAACGAACCCGGGAATGGGCATGTCCATTTCATCCATGATCCCGGATCCGGCGGACGTTCAGGGCGCAGCCGAAAAAAAATCGCTGGTGAAAGCGCTGGAGTACATGGGATTGCTGCCGGGAGAGCCACTGCTGGGCCGGCACGTCAACATGGTTTTCATCGGCAGTTGCACAAATGGGCGCATCGAAGACCTACGCGCAGCGGCTTCAGTTCTGCGTGGAAGGAAGATACATTCGAGAGTTCGCACCCTGATTGTGCCGGGATCGCGTGACGTGCAGAGGCGGGCCGAAGCCGAAGGACTCGATACTATTTTCCGTGATGCAGGCGCCGAATGGCGTGAGGCTGGATGCTCCATGTGTATCGCCATGAACGGAGACAGACTCCTGCCGGGCGAGTATTGCGTATCGACGAGCAATCGCAACTTTGAAGGGCGCCAGGGAAAGGGCGGGCGCACTTTCCTGGCGAGCCCGCTGACTGCTGCCGCTTCCGCTGTCAATGGCGCTATCACTGACATCCGAACATTACTCTAGTGCGCAGAACTCAGGCAATGGCAACCAGGACTTGAAATTATGAAACCTTTTATCCCCCTCACCAGCCGCATCGTTTCACTTCCGATCGACAACATCGATACCGATCAGATCATTCCCGCTCGTTTCCTTAAAACAGTCAGTAAAGACGGCATGAAAATGGCGTTGTTCCATGACTGGCGCTTCGACGAGGATGGAATCCCGCGCCCCGAGTTTGTATTGAATCAGCCGTGTGCCGATGGGGCTCAGGTACTGCTGGCAGGCAATAATTTTGGATGCGGCAGCTCTCGCGAACACGCGGCATGGGCACTGACGCAATTCGGGTTCCGCGCCGTCATCAGCACATCCTTTGCCGATATTTTTCGACACAATGCATTTAAGAATGCGTTGCTTCCAATCACCGTGACACCCGAACATCACTCAGGCCTCTGCAGATGTGTCAATCAGGATCCAAACACGATAGTGACGATTGACTTAGCCGCTCAGCAGTTGATGCTGCCCGAGGGCCGGTCCATCGAGTTTCCGATCGACCCGTTCTCCAAACAATGCCTTCTGGAAGGGGTCGACGAGCTCGGGTACATCCTTCAGTATGAATCAGCCATCGCGGCATTCGAGCGACGGATGTGAGGTTATTGCGAGATCGGCCACAAGAGACATAGGACGAGGCTCTCTCTTGCACGGGAGTCACCGGGAGCGGACCGCTGCTGGCGCCTCACGCCATTGACAGACTGAGAGCTCTCTCATAGCATGAAGGCACGATGGATTCCGATCGGACTTTTATGGCATGGTCAACGGAGCGAAAATCGAAATGCAGTCAAGAAGGGCCGCATCTCCGAATTCCACTTCCAGAGAGTGGGCTTCGTATGGGCGGAATAGGCGGGTCATTTCCTTGTATGCGACTAAGGATGAATGAATTCGAA
Organism: uncultured Acidobacteriota bacterium; assembly: GCA_903916735.1. Lineage (GTDB taxonomy): Bacteria > Acidobacteriota > CAIWXX01 > CAIWXX01 > CAIWXX01 > CAIWXX01. Next base: position 12,649 of record CAIWXX010000093.1, on the reverse strand, counting down.
GGGGAGGCATGACGGACTTCGAACCTCGGCGAATCGTGCTCATCATCCAAGACGAGGGGGAACGCGAACTCTATAACCAGATCCTGCGAGCCCGACAGGATATCGTTCTGGAGTCGTATGGCCGAATTGAAGAGTTCCAAAAAGGCCCGGGAGAGCGACGATTCTTCGGATTCATAGTGGATCTTAGAACCGTCATTCGCTCGACTAATGAAGAGAAGCGCGTTTTCATGAACATATCAAGTGTTTTTCCCGTGCTGCGCATCCGCAAGGGTGAAGGCGCTGCACCGCTCACGGGGCTCGTCGCAGGTCAAATTGTTACGGGGGATGGAATTTTCGATTTCTTCATCGACGAAGCCTGCTCGGGGTTTCAGCCACGAGGCCTACGCACCTCCGAGCGAAGACCAGCCATCCTCAACGTGTTGGCGACATTCGATCCGGACCGGCAAGCACAGGAGCCATGTCGAGCGAACATCATCAACATTTCAGATCGCGGCTTCTTCATTGCATGTACGCACGATGTCGATGTCGGCCGGCAGGCATCTGTCGTGATCAATGAATTCATCAATAAGGCCCCAATTCTCAGCGTCATCAAGTGGGGCATACGGTGGGGCCAATCGACCAGACACCTGCCGGGATTCGGCGCGGAAATCGTTCACATCACGCAAGAACAGAGCGACGAGTTGGCCGCCTTTGGATGAGCCGACCGATGACATCATTCCTTGAACGCCACGCCTGCCAGACAATCACCTCGTCAGCGGCCTGTACTTGATACGATGCGGGCGATCTGCGCCGGCGCCGAGTCGAATGCGCCGGTCGGCTTCATATTCGGAGAAATTCCCCTCATACCAGACAACGGCACTCTCACCTTCAAATGCGAGTATGTGAGTGGCAACTCGATCAAGGAACCAGCGGTCGTGGCTGATAACGACGGCGCAGCCGGCAAAATTGTCGAGTGCTTCTTCGAGTGCTCGCAGAGTGTTCACATCCAGATCGTTGGTTGGCTCGTCAAGGAGCAAAACGTTGGCCCCGGACTTGAGCATCCTCGCCAGGTGCACCCGGTTCCGTTCTCCACCCGACAAGGTTCCCACCTTCTTCTGCTGATCCTGACCCGAAAAGTTGAATCGTCCGACATAGGCACGGGAGTTCACGTCGACCTTCCCGAGTTGAATAATGTCGGCACCCTCGGAGATGGCCTCCCATACACTCTCCTCCGGATTCAGAACAGAGCGAGTTTGATCGACGTAGGCCAGCTTCACAGTTTCGCCGATTCGCAGTGTCCCCCGATCCGCCTTCTCGTCGCCGGTCATGAGCTTGAAGAGCGTCGTTTTGCCGGCGCCGTTTGGCCCGATGACACCGACGATCCCTCCAGGCGGGAGTGAAAATGACATTTTTTCAAAAAGCAGCTTCTCTCCAAATGCCTTGCTGACGTTGTCGGCTTCGACAACCACCTTCCCAAGCCGTGATCCAGGTGCTATATAGATTTCAAGCTCATTCGCCGTTTTTTCATGTTCACGTTCAAGCAGCGACTCATAGGCGGTGATGCGTGCCTTGCCCTTCGCATGGCGTCCTTTTGGAGACATATGGATCCATTCGAGTTCACGCACCAGCGTCTTCCGGCGTTCGCTTTCGGTCTTTTCCTCCTGTCTCAAACGTTCCGCCTTCTGCTCCAGCCAGGATGAATAATTCCCCTTCCATGGGATGCCGTGGCCTCGATCCAATTCCAGTATCCAGCCGGCGACATTGTCCAGGAAGTATCGGTCATGGGTCACAGCGATGACGGTGCCATCGTATCGTTGCAGATGCTGTTCCAGCCACTGAACGGATTCGGCATCAAGATGATTCGTCGGCTCATCCAGAAGCAGGATATCGGGCTTCTGGAGAAGCAGGCGGCAGAGCCCGACACGCCGCAACTCCCCGCCCGACAGGACATTCACCGGCGTCTCACCGGAGGGACATCGGAGAGCATCCATGGCCAGTCCCAGGCGGCTTTCAAGATCCCATGCATTGATGGCATCGAGCTTCTCCTGGACTTCACCCTGCCGCTCAAGAAGCTCCGTCATCTCATCATCGCTCATGGGCTCGGCGAATTTCTCGCTGATCTCTTCAAATTCCTTGAGGAGATCAACGGTCTCCTGGACACCCTCCTGAACGACTTCGATAACTGTTTTTTCTGAGTCCAGCTGAGGTTCCTGTTCCAGATAGCCGATTGAATATCCCGGTGATTTGACCGTCTCCCCGAGGAATTCAGTCTCGACCCCAGCCATGATTCTAAGAAGAGTGGTTTTGCCGGAGCCGTTCAGCCCGAGGACACCAATCTTGGCTCCATAGAAGTACGAGAGGTAAATGTCCTTCAGAACCTGTTTCTTGCCATGGACTTTGCCGACCCCAACCATCGAGTAAATGACTTTATTCGGTTCGTTCATGATAGAGCCCCTTTTCACTCCAATTTCAGACGGAACGCGGGAGGCAGTTTATCAAAAACCGGCCCGATCATGACATATCAATATCGGCCCGTGATTCGCGAGTTTGAGGACTGAGCATTCAATTAGATATCTGTGTATCAGAAAAACTGCACACAACAAATTAAGCTCACCGAATAGAGTCACAATTGAGCGAATTGCCAGCCAGCTCCCCTCTGTCATGACCAGCCTTGAATCGACGATTCTGTGCATTCGTCACTTCGTACTTTCCGAGCCAAACCCCACCTACCGATACAGTATGCTGTCGCTCGTCATTATGTCGCCCCTCTTCACCGGCCGGGCTACCCATCATGAACGTGCCGGCTGGGATGTACACGAACTCCACGCCGGTCCGTGGCTCTTTCCATATGTCGCCCTGCTTTGACACTTGTGAAGATGGGGTGGTGACGGTGGTGTCTGAGACGTGGCTGTTGCAACGCTGTCTTCAACAAACTGCGTGACGAATCCATCGATTGAAACGGCTTCGTTCACGTAATGGTTCGGGTTCGCCTTGATCTCGGAGATTTTCGGGGTGATCTGTCCCCAAACTGAAACAGTGAAAAGCACGACCAAGTCGATGGTCGGCTGGGGCACTCACCCAAGGTCGCGACGGCGAAAGCAACAATAGGAGTCTGATCTCGGAGATCGTAAGTTTTTAAATTGATTAAAACCAGTGGAGGGAGCCGACTCCTGCTCGCTCGACTTTCAGATGTCCAGAACCGCTACGACCCAACTCAATGTGCCGAGACTGGTCTGGGGCGTCATTGTGGAGCCATATCGATGACAAGAAAGGCCGTAAACCCATCACTGTCACACTCAGTCGGAAAGCAGGCCGATGAGGACAGAACGGAGTTCGATTTGCACACAGGTTGAGTGACAAGATGGCGGACATGTGCCAGATCCCTCAATTCGAATTACCGGAACGTGCCACCCCTTCAGATTCAGGAATTAAGTCGAAACGTTAGAGCCACTGTGTACCAGCAACTGACGATCTTGCCGTCTTTGCGCGCCGGCTTGAATGTCCATTGGCGCACAGCAGAAATGGCTGCCGCGTTGAAAGATGGATCCTTCTGCGACCCTCGCAAAATTTTGACGGACTGTACATTCCCACGTTCAGAAACCAGAATCTTCAACACCACCGTGTCTTCGATTTTTCGGATTCTGGCCTGTGGGGGATAAGCAGGTTTGACCTGGCGCACGATCTTGGGCTGCACATCCACATACACCGATTCGTAGGCTTGAACGGTCAGGGGCCCGGTCTTTCCCGCAGGGGTGGGCACCGGTTGTGCGGGCTGGACAGCGGCTGGAGGTACCTGAGGCTCCTGCGTTGGAGTGGCCGCACCCGTATTGGAAGGCGGTTGGACGGGCTGGGGTGCCGGCTGCACGGATGGCGGTGTCGACGGCTGAGGTGCTTGAACTGAGGATGTCGGGGGTTCAGCCGATCCACTGCCATGCTCACCACCACGTCTGAACCAGAGATACGCAGCCAGAAATCCGGCTCCCAACAGCACCACAGCGATAACGGCGATGGAACCGACCAATAGTAGAGGGCTCAAAACTTTGCGTGCCGGGGTTGCATGAGCAGCCGTCACGACAACGTTTGGAGATGTAGATTCTTTTTCAGAATCGATAACTGTTCGTAGTGGAAGCGATGTTACGGACGGTGCAGAGACCTGCGCCGAGGGTTGAGCCGGTTCGGGCGGAATGATCGAAACGGCCTTCTGGATCGATGCCGCATCGACAGGCGGTTCCGGAACTGGATGTGGAACGGCTCGGACGAGGGGCCGAGTGACCTCGTCCATCAGATTGTCTGTAGCCGGGGCCACATCGGAAGAGCCATGATGAATCGATGGCACGACCACCGGCACGGGCATATTGAAGGAGGAGTCCACTGCAGGTTGTCCACCTGCCGAATCAGTCTGCCTGATAAGCGAGGGTACAACGACAGGCACTGGTGAAGGAGCCTGCCCGGCAGTGGAAATTTCCTGGGATTGAGTGAAAGCGGGGGATGGAGGCGGCAGAGAGGTTGGCGGTGGCTGAAGAGGCTCAATGCCTCCGTTGCGCTCCGCGGCGGTCAATCGGGTTCCACAGGCAATACAGAAGATATCGTCCGACTCGTTTTCTGTCTTGCAGCTCCGGCACGTTATGGGCGGCTTACTCTCTGGCGGATGTGGAGGCACAGTCTGTGGTGGCGCGCCCGCATCAGTGCATTCACGCGCCACGGCCGCCAATCGAACCCCGCAGAACATGCAGAATGCATCCTGGGACTCATTTTCAGTTTTACAATCCGGGCACAGCATCCTCAGCCTCCTGTGGATGATTCAGAGATAATTCCGGGTCATTAGCGTTGAGATCAGCATATGAAAAAGTTTACCACACAAATAAATTTTGAAGGGAGGAATTGAGCTGGTCTTCATTTTTGGGTCTTGCCGCTCTGTACGTTTTCAAACCGCTCTTGCAGACGAATGAATTCAGACTGAGCCGCCTCCCAATCTTTCCGTCCCTGCAATTTTTCTGTGCCGGAGCCGAACTGAATCCTCCGCGCCGCTTCGTCCATCATATTTTTCTGCCGCTTCATTTCAGACAGGATCTCATTCTGTTCGCGGACTTGTTCAAAGGACGGCACGCGTTCGATGGGTTTGACCAAACCATCCGCTTTTCTCGCTGCCTCTTCCACAATGGCATCTTCCAGAGCGGGCGGACGAACAGTTCTGGTCATGAATATTGCATAAATCAATCCGATTGCGACGAGAATGGAAATGCTGATCGGCAGCCGGGATTTCGCCACAATGTTCACGGCATTGCGATCAAAAGCCTTGTTGCCGGCATCTTTATCCAGAGCCATGTAAACATCGGGGTGAACCGGCACGCCCGCTGTGCGAAGGGAATCGATGAGGCCGAAATGTCCTTTCAAGCCTTTCTCGAATAATCTGATGACTCCGCCGTCTTTCAAAACAATGTCGAATGCCGTATCAGACCTGCTTCCAAGAAGCATCGCCTGCCCGGCGACTCCCATGTTTCGGAGCCCGGCAAGCCAGAGCATTCCTTTAAGCCACGCAGGCGCAGTGTGGGCGGAGACGGTCACCTCTTTGATTTCGGAAAACGTGATTTCTCTCCGTCGACGCAGCGTGCGCTCGCACAAACCATCAGGGAGCACATCCAGGCGATACCAGGTGTACCAGGCTGCAAAAGGCAACATGGAAGCGCTCATAAGGGACAAACCCCAACAGATCAGCGTCAGGAATCCCCATCCGTTTCCGAAAAGCCCAGCCCCGCCTGCATTGGCCGATGTCACAACAAACGGTATGGCAAAAAATGGCGTCATGAGCATGATAGCCACGAGGTCCGGCAGGACTCCTCCGACCAGACGCGAATAATAGACACCGCGTTCCGGAATTGCGGGCCAGGGCATCAGACCATAGACAAGAAGCGCCATCAGCAGGAGCCACGGAGCGAAGTGCAGATATGGGTAGGCGAGTTGCACAGGCGCCCAATGCGTGCTATCGGCGGGATCCCTCAACGTGACAGCCAGGTACAGCGGGATCGAATGACCATCGATACGAACGTAAGAAAAGCGGTAGGTGTCGCTGAAGGAAGGGTAAATTTCGTCGAGAGGAGATTCATCAGGGCGGAAATAGAGACTGCGGTGAAGAAAATCCCTTTCAATCCTTGATTTCCAGCCCTTGTCCGGTGGTACTCCTCGCAGAGTGGCATCGATTCCATCATGCAATGTCCGCCATCTACCGGTGGTGACGGTGATGAGCCGTTCTTTTGTCTCCGACGCAATGAAGGCGTCGATATTTCCATCAGTTTCCGCGGTCAGCGACAGGTCTTTGGATTGGTCACGACCCACGAGTCGGCTGATCGTCGCCAGAGCTGCGGCACCCTGATTGATCTTTGTGCGGCGTTCGGCCGACCAGTCAACAGGCCTGACACTCATGAGCCACCGGGGAGTGTGAAGTGCAAGAGCAGTGGCGGACAAAACGAATGCTGCAAGTGCCAGACGCCGCACAAGTTCACGCATGTTCACTCCTCTATTAGTATCCCCATGCTATCACAAGGAACCTACAGTGAGCTGTATGAATCATATGGAGGGAGCGAGACGCATCCCCGGATTTCCTCGAACTGGATCGTTCACAGCAACGGCAAAGTCAGCGTTTGGGGTTGGAGGATATTCGGCGGTGCCGAGCAAATCTTGAGTTATTTGGGACGGTACACCTATCGCATCGCCATTTCCAATTCCCGGTTGCTTTCGATGCAAAATGGGCGGGTGACATTCACCTACAGAAACCCGATATCCGATCTGTGTTCACCTGTATCCATCCTTGGTTTCGAGCCTTTTTTCCTCGTCAGCAACAATATTATCGTGCACTCCCCTAATCCGCGAGTAAGCACACGCCTATTGCGACAAAGTGGCTTCGGAGCCTCTGCGGCACGGCGGCTCGCGAGGCTCCTGCCGAGCCGTCATGCCGGGTCTATCGAGACAATATGATGGCTTGCCGCCATTCCTTATCCGCGGATTTCGTGCACTCCGATTGGACTTACTGCTCGATTTCTGTAATATAAAGCATGACTTCAGGGCTCATGGATTGTGTTCGCGAGCCCGCTGTCTGGATCGTGTACTCAAGAGGGAGCTCCTTGGAAAGATGAGGTGCGTTCGTGGAGAACGGTCGGAATCCACAGGATACTGTACGACAGCGCGTTCCGCAGGATGAGCAGTCCGGCACTGAAGAACGGTTCCGTCAGCTCATCGAAGACACCGATTCGATTGTCTGGGAAGCCGACTTCGTACTGGATGCTGATCTTCAACAGAGTCCACTGCGATTCACCTTTGTTAGCCATCAACCGGCGTCCCTCCTGGGATACACCAGCGACCAATGGCTGACCGAACCGGGTGTCTGGTTTCCTAATTTGCATCCCGAGGACTGCGACCGCATCATTTCTCTCTATCGGGAAGTTTTCATGGAGGGGTGCGATAGCACTGCCGAATATCGGCTCATCGCAGCCGACAAGCGAGTGGTGTGGGTGCGTGATCGTGTTCGTGTCATTCGAGATTCCTCTGGAAAGCCCCGCCGGCTCCGTGGCGTTATGATGAACATGACGGAGCGGATCGAAACACAGCAGGCTTTGCGCGAGAGTGAAGAACGCTATTCGGCCTTTATCCAGCAGAGCTCGGATGGAATCTGGTGCTTTGAAGGCGCTCAACCCATCCCAGTGCGTCTTCCCGAAGATGATCAAATCAACACAATTTACAAATACGGAGTTTTATCGGAATGTAACGCGGCCTTTGCACGGATGTATGGGCTGAGCAGCCCGGCGGAGATTATCGGAGCGCGCTTGTCGGATCTCATGCCGCAATCGGACCCCCACAACATCGAATATCTGCGTACGTTTATCCGTTCCGGCTATTGCCTCAATGATGCTGAGTCGCATGAAGTGGACAAGAATGGGAAGCCGAAATATTTCATGAACAATTTAGTTGGGATCGTTGAGAACGGAATCCTTTATCGCGCATGGGGGACACAGCGAGATATCACCGAACGCAAAACCGCCGAAATCGAGCTCAAGCGGCAGACTGCTTTTTTCCTGGAGCTTTTCGAAAGCTCACCCAACGGCATCCTCATCCTCGATCGGGAAGACCGGATCCTCCGGGCGAACCAGGGATTCTGCAGAATGTTCCAGTACGCGTCCGAGGAGATCCGCGGGAAATACATCAATGATCTGATCGTGCCCGAACATCTTGCCGAAGAAGGATCAGACCTGACACGCAGGATCTATTTGGGTGAAATCTTACGGAAGGAATCCGTGCGGAAACGAAAAGACGGCAGCCTTGTGTCGGTTTCCATACTCGGATATCCGATCCGGATTGAAGGCACGATGGAAGCAGGCTATGCGATTTACAGCGATATCACGGATCGTGTGCGCGCGAATGATGCCATCCGAGAAATGGCACAGGGAGTCGCTGCCGGCACTGGAGAGGCCTTCTTCCTCACACTCATCCAGCAACTTGCAAAGGCCCTTAGGGTGGATGTTGCCTATTTTGGAACGACTATTAAAGACGCACCCCGGAAGATCGTCATCCATGCCGCCTGCTGCGACGGGACGATCATCGAGAATTTCGAATACGATTTACAAGGAACACCGTGCGATACTGTCTTCGGGCAGGAAATCAAGTACTATCCAGATGGTGTTCGTCATCAGTTTCCGGGATGCGCCATCTTGGAGCAATTACATGTCGACTGCTATATGGGGATTCCCTTATTCGGCTTGAACGGCGGGCCGCTCGGGGTGCTCGCCATCCTCCACAGAAGCACGCTTCCAAACGAGCAACTCGCCCGATCCATGCTCAACATTTTCGCCGCTCGAATAGCGGCCGAGTTGGAGCGAAGGCGCTCTGAAGAGGCACTCCACCGGAGCGAAGAGCAATTTCGTCAATCTCAGAAGATGGAGGCTGTGGGACGGCTCGCCGGCGGGATTGCGCATGATTTCAACAATCTCCTCACCGCCATTACAGGCTACTCCGATCTGATGCTCATAAGGATTCCTGAAAATGACCCCATGAGGCGCCATGCCGAGGAGATCCGGCGCGCCGGCGAACGAGCCGCGGCTCTTACACGACAGCTCCTCGCTTTCAGCCGCAAGCAGATACTTCAACCGAAAACCATCGACCTCAACGCCATTGTCACCGACACGGAAAAGATGCTCCGCCGCCTGATCGGAGAGGACATCGAACTTAGTACATGCCTCCAACCGGGATTGGATTGCGTGAGGGCGGATCCCAACCAGATCGAACAGGTCATCATGAATCTGGCAGTTAACGCGCGTGATGCCATGCCTGAGGGAGGCATGCTCACGATCCGGACTGACCGGGTCCGGGCGGATGACGCGCCACTCTGCGACATCACTGAAATGCCTCCGGGAACCTACGTCATGTTATCGATCAGCGATACCGGGACAGGAATCGATCCGGAGATACGATCGCATCTATTTGAACCATTTTTCACAACCAAGGAAAAAGGGAAAGGAACCGGATTGGGCCTCTCCACAGTTTATGGAATCGTCAAGCAGAGCAACGGGCATATATGCATGACCAGCGAACTGGGACATGGTTCGACCTTCCGCATCTGCCTGCCGGCTGTCGCCGGCACCGCGGAATCCTTGAGGTCGGCCGTCCAACGGAACACCGAGACAAGAGGAATTGAAACGATCCTGCTTGTGGAAGATGAGGATATAGTCCGGCGCATGGCTGTGGAGATTCTTAGGGAAAATGGGTATAGAGTGCTGGAGGCGGCGAACGGCAATGAGGCGATTCGGCTCAATGAACTGCACCCCGGCACCATCCACATGCTCCTCACCGATGTCATCATGCCGGGAATGAATGGGCAGGAATTGGCCAAAAGGCTGACTGTCGACCGCCCGGAGATGCGCGTCCTGTATATGTCCGGCCATACAGGGGATGCCATCATCAGCCACGGCACACTAAAAGCAGGCTCTGCATTTCTTCAAAAGCCGTTCCTCTCGGATATCCTCACCCGCGCTGTCCGGGATCTCCTCGATAACATGGCCATTTGATAAGCCTCAAGCATAAAGACAGAATGCAACCACGACGTGTTTGTAAAAGGTGCAAGAATGAACGGCCGAGAGGATGCAGCTGGGAGAGCGGAAAAAACAATTCGATCGGCAATCTGCAGCACCAGTGCTCCGGTTAGAACCACCCCATTCAATCACACCCGCCATCGCGAAAGGGGATGGGTGGTGGCCGGCGCGAGCATGATTTTCTTCCTGCTCACGTTCGTTTCGTCTATCAAGGCCGGTGGTACAACGGTCTCTGATTATAGGCTGTTCACCGCAATCGGCCAGTCGCAAATCGATAAAAAGACATGCGTGATTTTGAGAAAATTCCGGATGGGCAATCAGACTTATTATCTGACAGTGAATCCCCAGGACTTGATCACACAGATCAGGCCTTCCAAGGAATTGAAGGCCACGGAAGCACCTCTGGTTAAGATCGAAGAGACATACAAGGACTCTCTTTTTTCCAAGACGGTGGACGACGCCGAACGTCATTCGGACCTGCTCCAGGACGCCGGCATCACGCGTTCGCTCCCGCGCCAAACCGGGGTGAATCTGACCATTGATTTGTGCCCATCCGCTCGCCCTTTAGACCGGAATCTTTTCATGGATCTCATCAAGGAATTTGGCGTCGTCGAAACGCCGGTTCCTATCGCAGTGTCCTTGACGGGAGTCTGGATGGAAGGGCACCCCGATGATCTGGCGTGGCTTCTCGATCTGGTCAAGCAGGGCAGAATTTCCATCTTATGGATCAACCATTCATACCATCACCGGTCCGGCAGTAATCTGCCGTTGAAACGGAATTTTCTTCTCGAAAAGGGAACGAACATCAATTTCGAAGTTTTGCAGACTGAAGCTAAAATGATCGAACATGGAATCGTCCCATCGGTCTTTTTTCGCTTCCCGGGGCTTGTCTCAGACAGCAAGATATTCCAGACAATTACCAATTTCGGCCTGATACCAGTCGGCAGCGATGCATGGTTGAGCAAAAACCAAAGGCCTAAGGACGGCAGCATTGTCCTGATCCACGCCAACGGGAACGATCCCATCGGCATCAAGCGCTTTCTCACTCTGATCCGGAAAGAAAGAGCCAAGATCATGGAGAGGGAATGGCTGCTCTTTGATTTAAGAGAGAGTATTGTCGAGACCGAGGCGCTCCCGCACAAAGCCCCCTGATCTGTCAGCAAGACAGGAAGGGTCTGATTTGAGTATGATGAGGAGCAGGACTGGTATCGCTTTGGTATATACAGAGCTACTGAGAGATAGGGGTGTCGGAGTGAAACGGCGCTGTCGCTTCTCCGCCCTTCGACAAGGCGGCATCAACAAACAGAGAATGAACCCCCATGCATTCTGAGGGTTGTGCGGGCTTTCGCATGCGACTTCATTAATAAGGGAGATTCGAATGAAAGTCATCATCCTTGGTCCTCCGGGAGCGGGCAAGGGCACACAAGCGCAGTACATTTGCGACCGGTATTCAATTCCACAGATCTCAACAGGGGACATGTTGCGCGCAGCGGTGGCTGCGGGAACAGATCTCGGCCGGTTGGCCAAGACAGTGATGGACAGCGGACAATTGGTATCCGATGATCTCATCATCAGCCTGGTCAAAGAACGCATCGCCAAGCCTGATTGCATGAACGGGTTTCTATTCGACGGATTCCCTCGCACTCTGGCTCAGGCTGAAGCGACGCGCGCCGCGAGGGTGACCATCGAGGCCATCGTTGAAATTGTCTTGCCCGATGAGGAAATCCTGAAGCGTATGACCGGGCGCCGGATCCATCCGGCCTCGGGGCGAACCTATCACATCATCTTCAAGCCGCCACGCGAAGCCGGAAAGGATGACCTGACAGGAGAACCTCTGATCCAGAGAGCCGACGACAGAGAAGAGACGGTCCTCCAGAGGCTCATTGCCTATCATGCTCAGACAGAAGTCCTTTCAAAATTTTATGGAGCGCTGGCAGCCGGCGGATCTATCGATGCACCGGTCATCATCCAAGTCGATGGAGCTCAATCCATTGATGATGTCCGCAAAGCGATCCTGGAGGGACTATCGAGAATCACGGGGCATGGATAGAGGCAAAAAAGACCAAGAATCCCGTTAAGTCACGGCCGACAATCGAGGTCGACATCCATGCCTGCAATGAGAATGGCAGGTAACTATTCAAATGCCGTGAGTTCGATTTGGCCGTCTATCTTTGACTCATGGCACAAGAAAATCCTGGGGATGTGACGATCATATCGCTCGGAGGCATCGGTGGAGCGACAGAAACACGACGCATCGCCATCGACACCATCGCTTCAGAAAACAAATACCATTTGATAGGGGATTTCTGATGCGAAAAGAAGCGGCACGAAGGCACCGAGCATGCATACTCGTTTGTGCCTTCGTGCCACTGCGTCGTTGGGTGAGAGAAAAATAACCGGCTGTCAACGAAAAGAGCCGCCGTGCCTCATCTGAGGTTTCAGGGCCGTCAGGGTTGCGCCGGGCCATCATTCACCTTCAATTCTCTCGATGATGCTCAGCCTTCAACAATGCTCCTCGCCTCATCCTCCGCAAGCAACTACGGAGTAATCACACAATCGCCACTTCCGGTTTCAACATCAATATGTATTTTCGA
>CAIWXX010000092.1 GCA_903916735.1 uncultured Acidobacteriota bacterium | reverse complement strand
GATGTAAACTAAAAATTTTCAGTGAACTAAAGTAAAATTTTTAGTTTAATGGCGTCCCTGGCCTGACTCGAACAGGCGACCCTCTGCTTAGAAGGCAGATGCTCTATCCAGCTGAGCTACAGGCGCTGATCACATTGGTCGGGACGAGTGGATTTGAACCACCGACCTCCTGCTCCCAAGGCAGGCGCGCTAAACCAGGCTGCGCTACGTCCCGATCCCGCATTCAAACGCGCCACTTTAGCAGAGGGCATTGCCTCCTGTCAAAAGGAGCGGGAAAGCCGAGCATTTCTTATGCCCTGGATGTCGATAGGCGTTATGGCCTATCCGGATTATTGTCAGCGTCAATTCCCTCTTATTTTGGCCTTATTTTTTGGAATTCGCTATTGGATAGCTCCCAAGATGAGCTTTATCGTTCGCATTACATCACCGTGAGAAACGCGTGGCCATATACGGAATTCTACGTAGTCGGATTGGGAGACGCATGGCTTTTTGAATTCAATTTTCATCATATCGATATGAAATAGAGTTGAATTTATTAAGAATTATAAATGATTATGATGTAATTAATATTATATAGAATCTATTTAATACATGATTGTTTGATTTTGGCTATAGCAGGATATCTAATTTCGTATGCACAAGTTACCAACGTGAACTCCTCCATTTTTGTTTGACAAATGTACTTGTGCGTCCTATATCTGGCGTAGGGCAAGGCAATGAAGGCGAGAGGAGGTAGTGGTGTGTGAATTTAGTTCAAAAGCTTTAACAAAGGTGGCCGGGGCGGTTGCCGATCGGGGATGGATCTTGCACAGTTTTGCACGGCGTTGTGGCCGTTTACAGAGCAGTGCGAGGTATTAATATTACTGGCTTAAGTGTCAATAAGGTGGCGGTTTCTCTTCCTCGGAATCAAGAAGAAAGAGGAGGGAACCGGCATCATGGTTGGGCGAGGAACGGAAAAAAAGAAACCGGCTGTTAGATGTTCATATAAAAATGAAAAGTGGGGAGCAACTTCATGGAGATTAACATTCGGCCTGGGTCATCCGGACGATCAACTTGGGAAGAATCCGATACAACTTTAAGAACGTATCTTCGGGACATCCGAAAAGTCCCATTGCTAACACGCGAGGAAGAGATCGAGATCGCAAAGCGGATTGAAAAATCAAAATGGGTTCAACGCCAGCGCCGGCGGCTTGATGCCCTGAAAATCAAGCGCGGAAAGAAAGCTGAGAAAAATCGACTGATGCTTGCAGGCAAGGTGAGAGCTGCTGCAGAAGATGCGGAGAGAGCTCGCCAGGAGCTGATCGTGTCGAACCTCCGCCTGGTCGTCAACATCGCGAAAAAGTATGTCAATCGCGGTCTCTCATTGATGGACCTGATTCAAGAGGGCAACCTTGGATTGATGAGAGCCGTTGAGAAATACGACTTCCAGTTGGGTAACAAATTCAGCACGTACGCTGTATGGTGGATCAAACAGGCTGTTATCAGGGCCATCGCGGATAAGGCGCGTGTCATCAGAATCCCCGTGCACATGGTGGAAATCTACAATCAAGTGATCAAGCATGGGCGGGAAATCACACAGGAATCCGGTCATGAAGCAACGCCACATGAGATCGCCAGGCGTATGGGAATCCCAGTCGAAAAGGTTGCCGATGCTCTGAAGGTTGCGAATTCGCCGATCCCACTCGAAAAACCAATCGGAGAAGAAGAGGAAAGCACGCTCTCGCAATTCATCAACGACACCAATGCCGTTTCGCCGGTTGATGAGATGATGGTGCGAGATATGGCGCATCAGATCCGCGATGCGCTGCATGCCCTCTCCCCTCGCGAGGAACGTGTCCTAAAGATGAGGTTCGGGATTGACGAGCCTCACAGGTACACACTCGATGAGGTTGGCCAAGCATTCAATGTCACACGGGAACGCATACGGCAGATCGAAGCCAATGCCTTGAGGAAACTCCGCCAATCGGGGCAATGGAAGAATCTGCGGGAGATGGTCGCGAACAACTAAAACAAGAGAAATCTCTCAGAGAATGGGGCGCAGTGTGCAATGCGCCATTCGAACATATCCAAGAGATGTCGTTGGCCGATCAAGCGCAACTCGTGTATGAGCCTGATCATCGCCTGTGTCATCGGGAGAGGAGCGAAGAATCATCTGTTTTGCTGTGTTTGTTTTTTCCGGCTCTTTCACTATGGCGCCTGCGAGCTCTATTCTGGATAATGAGCTTTGTATTAAGGAGACTCTCCTAACCTTCCCCTGATCTCTGAAGGCCAGTGAATGAGAAAGCGGTGGAGCTTTGAGATCAGCTGAGCTCGATGGCTCACTCGATTTTTCTCGACCGCCGTCAACTCAGCGAATGTCATCTTAAGAGGCGGAAAATAGAAGATCGGGTCATATCCGAAGCCGTTGGAGCCGTGTGCTTCATAGGAGATCCATCCCCAGCACCGTCCACGGTCTGTCCACACAATCCTGCCCTCAGGATCGGCGATAGCTCCAGCGGCTTCAAACCAGGCCTTGCGTTCTCGAGAACGCCGGTAGCTCGTCAGCATTTGAAGAAGTCTTCGGCAACGCTCTTGATCATTCTTGCCGGCTCCGAGAAAACGCGCCGATCGGACCCCGGGAAATTCATCGAGAGCGGTGACGCAGAGACCGCTGTCTTCTGAAAAGACATGCATCCGGAGACGTCGGCTGTAGCCGGCCGCTTTTCGGCAGGCGTTTTCAAGAAAATCCTTCCCGCCTTCGTGCGGCGGCGGCATTGGTGCAAAATGCCCGCTTCCCAGCCAATCAATGCGGATTCCCAAGCCTCTCAACAGGCGTCTGAGTTCCTTGATTTTGCCCGCGTTAGAGGTGGCCACGACAAGCACCGGCTTCATAGAATAGTGCCTCTTGTTAAGATGGGACATGATCAGTGACTCACAATAATCAAGCCCATCCCCACATCATCTGATAACGCCGGCAGCGCTGAGAAGGATCTGCCAGCGATACCGTGTGACGATATTGTTATCCTCGTTTCCTTCCTCAACTTGACCCTTCGAATCGGTGCTAACAATCATATACCAGCCGATCAGCGAGCGGCCAGAGTAATAGCGGACTCGAAAGCCTGGTGCTGATTCGACCGGAAAGAGCCCGGAGAAATCTTTGGATGCGATCAAGGTGTCACCCGGGTCCAGCACGACATCTCTTGAAATGTACACCGAAACATTGAACGGCTCGGCAGGCCTTTCACCAAAGTGATGACAGAGATGATTCAGGCCGGCAGCTGTGCCAGCCACATTGGAGATCCGCGATTCACTACCAACGAGCGCAGCAGTCGCGTCCTGACTCGTGGATTCCGGCGTATGATCTTGCCTGCTTTGCAGCGATCGGTCATGATTCCGCACTCGCCGTGAAAGCGCTCAATAACACTATGCAAAAGGGGTTTGTCTATAGTGCGCTATTGGAGGAGGATCCCGATCTGGAAGGCATCCGCCGCGCCGCCGAGTTTCGCAGACTCGCAGTCATGGTGAAGCGATCGAAAAGGAGCAACGAGTCAGAGGGAGTCGAGTAACGACATCGCGGCAGCTCCAACGAGCCATGCCCGCCGAAGCGACCGTGCTAACCTTTCAGCAACTCGCACGGCTGTGAAGCAAGAAAGAGATTAAGCCGGCTCATAGCGTTGACAGGCTCATGATGGGATGGTACGATGCATTTTTCAACGTGTGTGATCCTACAGACAAGTGATATGCAGCCAATATGACTGAAACAGCAAAATTCGAATTTGACCCTGCAGACATCGACACAGTACGGAATTTTTTCGAAGATACGGACGAGCCTCAGACAATGCCGACCATTCTGGCGCATGTCCTGGATCTGAAACGCGCCGCCATCACACACCGTCGGATCAAAATATTCGATCCTCGGTGCGAGTACGACGTCGGCGATTTGATCTTGAAAAAGTATGATGAGACTCTCCGTGCCGGCAAAACTCGCACAGCGCATGTCACCGAGGATGTGCTGCTGGCGGTTGTCGACAAATTCAGGCATTCCGTCCTGCCCTGCACGATGCTGGAAGTCCGCTATGAGGGAACCGGGAGTTTCAGGCTCCACACTGATTTCTTGACGAAGACAGGCGCGAAATTACTCATACCATGCGGGCAGGGTGAGGCACCGGTCGAGCCCAAGTATGTCGAAGAGGCACTTGATCCTCGGCTCAAAGACCAGGAGCCGACTCCGGAAGAGATCACGGCTTTTACAACGCGAGTCGAACAGGAAGTCGCAATGTCGCCTCTCTTCCTCCACTGGGAGAAGTACTGGTTCCTTGCGGATCGAAAAATTGAAATCAATCCGGGCATTATCCACCGCACGGAAAAGCTCATCAAAGACCGCGGCGTTTCGCTGTCGACTGAGGATATTCTCTCCGAGATATTTTCGACCAACACGGGTGATGTCAAGTTCCCCACATTTGCGATCTCTTTCAACCACACGTTGGAAAACTTCTATCGAAAGAAATTTGTCTGTGTTTCTCTCTATGACTGGGGCCGCTGGAATTTGTGGGAAAACATCGAAACCAAGAAGAATTCGATTTATGGCTTGAAGGAGCGGCTTGAGGATTTCGTCGAATCGATCGCCGGCGAGGAGGAGATACTCTCGCGGAAAAGAGAGAGGCTAGTTCTGCCCTTCCTGGAATCAACGAGCCCTGACTCCATCAACATGTGCCTCGCATTCCGTGACATCGGAGCCGGAGCTCTTCGGCCTGTGCATATCGCGAAAGGTTTTTTTGGAGAAGAGCGCGAGATCCCCGTCACATGTCAAGATCGGCGGTTCATTATCGATTACATCCCTGAAGTGCAGCTTTTGATGGGGTTCGATGACCTCTTCAAAGAATGTCGTCAGGCGGATCGTGTGACTCTGAATCGAGAGGAATCCGGTCGCTTTGTCCTTCAGTTCAATAAGGCTGATGGAGGCGAATCGACAGGCTTCAAATACGATGAGCGACGCGACCTGATCATCGTGGCTCCAGAAGAACACCGCACTTCGAAGAATGCGTCGCTGGAAGTTGCCATCGTCGGGGCCGAGGAACTCCACAAGACAGAGCCCCTCCAGCCGGAAATTCACCGACGCCGTGATCTGTACGAAGCCGTCGCAAAGCTCTTTCATGCTCTCGGTGATGCCAAGAAGAGCTACCCGATGAACATCCTCAAGCTCTATCACCTCCTAGACGCACTGGCATTTGTGCCATGGGAAAAATTTTTGCGGTTGCTCCTCTCCTATCCCGCCTTCTTCCAGCAACCCGAGGATGTCCCTGAAGCAATCTATCGGCTCGATGTGACCAAAGTCAGTTTTGATTTGGGGGCGCGGACCCTTACGACAGCGGCTTCAACAAAGCCTGCCGTAACTCCACCTCCGCCGGCGAACGTCGAGATTCCGAAATTCGGGCTTTTTGCCGAAAAGTTGCAGGCGGCACTGGGCACTGAGCCCAAAGACAAGAAATCCGGCAAATCGCATAAATAGGCTCTCTGAATTAAAAAGAGTCCGTTTCGCTGCGCCGTGATCTTGAATTCAGTCGATTGACTCAGGAACTGAAATTCATATTTTTCAGTGTCTGTTTCTGGATGTCCACCAGCTCCGCAATGCCTTTGCCTGCCAGGTCGAGCAGCGCCTGCAATTCGTCTTTCCCAAAAGGATGCCGTTCAGCCGTCCCTTGTATTTCCACGTATCGGCCGCTTCCTGTCTGAACGATATTCATGTCGACGTCAGCCGAACTATCTTCCTGGTAGTCGAGGTCGAGGCGAGCTTCTTGACCAACAACCCCGACGCTGACAGCGGCAAGATAGTCTTTAATAGGCATCGATTTGATTTTGTTCTCGAATACCATTTTCTTCATCGCAAGTGCCATCGCGATGAACCCACCTGTGATGGCGGCACATCGAGTGGATCCATCGGCCTGTAACACATCGCAGTCGACCCAGATCGTCTGTTCACCAAGTCGCGAGAGATCCACAACAGAACGAAGGGCGCGCCCAATCAATCGCTGAATTTCTTGAGTTCGGCCGGATGGACGCCCTTGCATGACTTCGCGCATCATGCGTGTGTTGGTCGATCCGGGAATCATCCCGTATTCGGCGGTCACCCACCCCTTTCCCGAATTTCTCAAGAAAGGAGGGACCTTGTCTTCCCTAGTTGCTGTACAGATGACTCGCGTCTCGCCAATTTCGATTAAGACGGATCCATCAGGATGCTTCACATAGCCAGTTGTTACCGCCACCGGCCGCATTTGGTTTGAGCGCCTGCCATCCATTCTCGGTAGCTTCATCTATTGCTTCTCCTCCGCATCGCTTCTCTTAAGTGATCACCTTTGGATTTTCGGAGATTGCTCTCTTATCGTTAAGAATATCAACGACTCTCGATTGAATCAAAAAAAAGGCCGCCGCGGTCATGAGCGACTGACATCTGATCGCCATAACATTCTAACGCGGCATAGCCGCAACCAAACAAGATGACTTCCACAATCATCGCACCCAAACCTCTCAGGAATGCAGGAAGATAAGAAAGCAGGAACGGTTTTTTATGTCGACCAGCGGTGGTTTCATAAGCCATTCCTGCATTCCTCCATTCATGGCTTCCTGAGAGGAATTCATGATTATGCCCTGTCACAGGTCTTGCCATTTTATGCAAAGATTTCACCGATTAGACACTAAACACCCGGCGTTGGAACGTTGCTCACGAAGCCGAGATCCTTGAAGAGAGGCTTGGTCAGATCGATATGTCCAGTCAGCGTTTCCACTTCAGCTCCTTCGACGAGGATCTTGACGCACTTGATCTCGGTGAAGTTGAACGTCAGAGAATCAACAACTGAATAAATTGTAAGCAATTCTGCTTCACTGCCTCCAGGTAGGTTTTCGGAGACATCCTTCGTGAGATCGACATAGGCCGTATCCCCCCGCAGATAGACTTCGCGCAGACGAGTTGATTCCGGAAGAGCTGGTAGTGCCTTATCATCGTCAGGGCCGGGCCCTTTAATCAATTCAACGACGATCTGTTTCATCTGATTTGTAATGGCGCTCGTAGCGTAAATCTCACGTTCTCTTGGAATCAGCAAGAAGCCGTTGGTTCCAGGGAAAAAAAGAGTAACTTTCCTCCTATTTTCAGCAGCAGTGTACAGCGGGCGGTTGGAAACCGTATATTTGGAGGCTGCCGTATCATTATTGCCACTCTGGTTGCGTGTCATGAAGAAAATGATCGCTGTCAGAAGAGTTGCCACTCCGAGCACCGCTAGCAGGAAATAGATAATTCGTAATTGCAGTGAAGAATTCAAGAGCGCCCTCTGATTGGTGCGTGCAGTCGATACAAATAGGACGGAATCCCGGTGTGGATGAGAAGAGATATCCCAAAGCAGAGAGACAATCGATCGAGAAAAAACATGGCCCCCTTATCCCCCATTCGAATTATGCCAGCAGTGACCGCAGAAATCCTGCACAGATTCTAACCCGGGCCACCACCGCCAGTGACCGGGCTGACCTTTTTCTCATATGAACGAATAAAAGCTGAAATTGCTCGAAACAACGATCCGGCAATCGCGTTTTGAAAAGAGTCCGAGTTGAGCTTTTTTTCCTCTTCCTTGTTCGAGATAAAGCCCACTTCGACAAGTACCGCCGGCATTCGTGCTCCGATGAGAACCCGGAATGGCGCCTGCTTGATCCCGCGATCTTGAATATCGTAGAGGCCGTTAAGTTCCGATTGGATGGACTCAGCAAGTTGACTGCTATCCTGTAAGTACTCGGCTTGCGCCAATTCCCAAAGAATCATCTGAACATCAGGACTGCCATCTCCACCCTTCGCCGCTTCCACCGGAAGAACTCCATTTTCCTGGGTTGCCGCTGCCCGTGCTTCGCTATCTGTCGCTTGATGATTTAGGAAATATGTTTCACTTCCTGACGCCATGCTGCTTCTGCTCGCGTTTAAATGCACGGACACAAAGATATCCGCGTTATTATGATTGGCGATGGCAGTTCGTTCATCGAGCGTGACATCTTCATCACTCTCACGAGTCAGCACAACCCTCGCTCCCATCCGCTCCTCCAAGAGAAATTTCAATTTCCGGGCGATCCTGAGCGAGACGTCCTTTTCCAGGAGACCGCTCGGCCCTTCGGCGCCGACGTTTGGACCCCCATGACCAGGATCGATGCAGATGGTCCTGGGAGCGTGAGCAGCTGGGAGAGATACCTGAGGCTGTGCCTGCGTCGGTTCAACAGCCGATACAAGGAAAAAAGCAACAGTGATCGCGCCGGCAAGAACGAGAATAAATTTTATCAATTATACCTTGGTGGAGGCGGCGGGAATTGAACCCGCGTCCGGAAATCTTCAGCCGATAGCCTCTACACGCTTATCCAGCCAACATTGTCTCGCATGTCGTTCAGCCGGCCAGCGGGCTCGACCTGCCAGCCCCTTTTAAATTTTCATCCCTTCCACGATGGGGCATCTTGGTTGGGCTTATCCTGCTAATTGACGCCCCTCGGCAACCCGCAGGCTGATCACCGGGAGCGTAGCCGCATTAAGCGGCTAGTGCTAGCTGATTGTTAGCAGTTTTTAGTTTCCACCTTTTTTACAGGGGTGGTGGGCCCTGGCGTGCCACTAAAGACCTCATTATCCCCGTCGAACCCTATACGCCCCCCTTTCACTCAATTGAATTCCGTACATAAAGATAGCAAGAATCTGAGATGCCGTCAATACAGAATCGCTCTTTGGAAAAAAAGGGGTGCCGTATCACATATTAATAAAACATAAATGTACCGAGTATTATTAAAGTCAAAACAATTTATTTGTTATTATAAATAATTTTATATGGTTTAAAGATAAAATAAACTATTTTATGGTTTCAAGGGAAGAGGAAAGTTTAATCCGAATCTAATGCTATGCGAATTCAAATTTCCAAGGCCATGAATCAATCTTTCTTCGAAATTCCCAATTTCTCTCGGAGCTTCTCAATTTCTCCATCAAGAATTTTATTCCGCTCCTGAAGAGAAACGATTTCCTTTTGGATAGGATCATAGAGCCGATTTATTTCCGAAACATTGATTCCCTTTTTCGCAAGAGCCTTTCGATGGGCCTGGATGAGTTCGAGAGCATCATGGTCCTTCTTTTTATTTCCCATTCATATCCTCCTCATTGGTCATTAATTTTGAAAGGCACGGCCGGATCAAAACTATCGGAAAAGGTGCCGAATCGAATTAAGATTCAAGGTGAAATTAAGCTGTGTGCCGAAGTCACGAATAACCAAACACCAGATTATGATTAACGAATGACTAGGTATCAATGGGGCAAAGGTGCTATCCTTGATTCAACAGAGAATTCTCGATGTTCTCACGACTTCTCTTGATCCAAGGCATCAACACCTGACTGATGATGATATTGAGCCTCTCGGCAATTTCCTTTCGGCGGAGCCATGCTTCCGCCGGCGCAAATTTTCCATTTTTCAAAGATGAAAATCTCTGCTGTATGAAGGTTTCCAGACCACCTTTTTCCCGTAGAGTTGGATACATATCGATGATCGGTTCGAGATTATTCAATGTCGAGGTAATCTCCTCCTCAGTCGGGCGCAATTCCTTGCCTTCGGCAGTCAACGCTTGATTTGTCGCGTCGAGATCCTCAGTTTGAATGGCTCGAATGGAACGTGGAAACAATTCAATTTCATCGATTCCTGGGGACTTTACCGACTGCAAGGCTTCATAAAAGAGACTCAAGAAATTGCCAGTCTGCGATAGCTTTCTTCCAAGTAGTTGAACGGCGCGTTCGGTCTTTTCAGCAATTTCAATATCCGTGATTGCAGAGAAATCCTTGCCCTTTAGATTTTCTTTGATTCTTTCGGAAACATTGACACGTTCTTGCTGGACTGGAACACCTCCAAGTGGTCCTTCTCCTGTGAGGTTGCCATCGATCAGGACATGGTCGCGATCACGCGCGATGACTTCGACAATCGCTACCCAGAATGGAGGGTGTTTTGAGAAATAGCGTGTTTGACGTTTCTTAAGCTCGAACGCAAGTTCTCTGGGCTGGGCTGCCTGGCTTCGCAACTTCTCAAGAAGCTCGGCCACCGAGTTGAACATTCCTTTTTCGATGAATTGCACAAGAGCCCAGCGTTCTTTCTCAAGCAAGTTTCGATCAACAGATCCTGATTTCTCGGCAAGGGTTTCTAGATATTCTACAATTGTAGAGGAAATATCCACCACCCAGCGCTTCGTGTCCTCTTTCCGCAGGGATATCAGCTTTGTGCTGAGCTCCGCGGGCGCGCCAGCCAAAAACTCATTAAATTGCGCTTCAAAAGCCTGCCGGATCTGAATTCCCTGTGATCGTTTTTCTCGCAGAATACGCATCTTAACGAGCGCCGCTCTGAACTCCCCCTCAGACACGCCGAATATGTGGCGATCGAGATAGTGGATCTGGTCATCACTAACGGCCTGGAACATCTCTGCTGCGTTGAGCAAACTGGAATATCGAGAAACCACTTTTTTTGAAAATTTGAACTGAGCCGGAGTCAATTGGTATTCCCAGACTTTCTCAATAGCTACAGCCGCAGAGGTGGCTGAACGTTCAGCGAAGAACTTCTGTAGCTGCCTCAGTTGGGCAATCTCTAATATATTCTTGCAGTTAAGTTGCGATAGGATTTTTTCAGCATTCTGCCCTTGAGACCTTAGGATGAGGAGCTTGACATCAGCCTCCATAAGCTGGCGTAATGAAGCCCTTGATTTTGGAAATTTTGAAACAGAAAGAGCCTCGATTAGTACATCGTAGAGAGGCAGCCGACCGTCCAGGCTGATTTGCCCTTCCGCATCACCTGAGTTATTTTGTACCTTAACTATTAATTGATTAACCCGTTCATCGAGCTCAAAGTCGTCCAGATTAATAAGATTCGATTGAATCCCTCTCAATTCTCTTTCGATTGGACTCGATCCATAGGTGACAATTTCAGTTGGAGGGAAATATTCGGGTGGCGTGATATCGAGCAAAGTCGATTCAAGATCCATGGATTTTCCATGAGAATTCTTTGGCTTAATTCCAGTGCCCGGTTCGCGCCCACCATCTTTTGTAAGAAGTTGCTGAATTTTTTCCTCTTCACGCGAGAGAGGCACCAATCCTAGAGGTTTGGCTGTTCTTTGGGTTGTCGTTGAAGACACCGGAGCGGTCCTTTTTCCAAAAAGTTTGTCCAACAATCCCATCGTTTATAACCTTCTTGACTCGACTAAGCGTTCTGGTCTACCTCCGATTCGAGCTTGGCGATTAATTCCCTCAATCGCTCGATAATCTCATTCCTGGACGCCCCCTCTTTTTTGTATCGGATAGCGCAAGCAAACTGACCATCATCTGTTTTAAACCTAAAAACCGAGCTTTGAATAGGGGATTTTTTTTTCTGACGAAAAGCTCTCACATTATCCCTTGTCATCTGGTGACGGGAAATTTCTTCGATAACTGCTTGCATTTCCTCCTCATTTGCGCACTTTGCAATCTGGAGAAGGACCGATTTAGCTGAAATGTCGGCGCGCCGACATATATCACGTAAATGCTCGGGTATATCGCTCAAACGAATAAGCTCCGTTACGGAGTTCCGAGCCTTTCCAATCTTTTGAGCGACGTCCTCATGCGTATACCCGAATTTATCGCAGAGGGCACGAAATCCGTCGGCTTCTTCGAAGGGTGTCAGATCTTTGCGCTGAAGATTTTCAATCAGTGCAAGCTCAAGCGCCTCCCGGTCGTCCGCTTCTCTTTCAATGCAAGGAACTTCGGTTAGTCCAGCTTCGAGCGCGGCTCTATATCGCCTCTCCCCAGAAATAAGTTGGTATCTGGCCCCAACCAACCTGACGATGAGGGGCTCGATAATTCCCTTTTCCTTTATCGAGCGGACAAGCTCACTTATGTCACCTATTTCGTAACGAGGTTGATTCGGATTGGGATCAATACGATCAATTGATAGCATCCTGCCAATGACGTTTGAACTCTTATTCGCGAGCTCCTCTACAAAATGAAAGTCGTGTCTTAGTCGCAAATCCTGTGGCAGGCCGGCCTTTTTAAGCACAGCTTAATATCTCCTCGGTCAGTTGATTATACTCCGTCGCCCCAGACGAGTCTGGCGCGTATGTGAAGATCGATTCCTTATATGCTGGGCTTTCTTCAAGTCGTACGCTCTTTGTGATGATGGTTTTGAATACCTTATCTCCAAATAGATTCCTGATAGCAGTCATGCTGTCCCGAGCTACTGTGGTGCGCTTATCGTGTAGCGTCACCAGAACTCCAAGAAGCTGCAATCCTGGGTTCGGTCTAGATTTCACCTTTTCTACAGTTTCCAGAAGGTCATCGGTTCCTTCCAGTGCGAAATATGAAGATTGAATTGGGATCAGGAGGTGGGATGCTGCCACAAGAGCGTTAACCGTGATGAGCCCCAGCGTTGGCGGCGTGTCGATAACAACGAAATCGTAGTTATCCATAACCTCTGTTAGTCTATCCTTGAGTCGGAAATAGCCGTCAACTTCGCCTAAGAGTTTCGCCTCGAGCTTGGCCATGGCAATTCTGGAGGGAGCCACGTCAAGCCCCAATACTTGAGTGGGTTTGATGACTCTATCGAAGGGGCACGTCCGATCGACCAGGATGTCATACATTGAATGTTCGAGCGACCGAACATCGAGGAAGGTCATAGAGCTATTGGCTTGCGGATCCATGTCTAAAAGGAGCGTCCGGTGGCCCTTAAAAGCCAACGCTGCCACAAGATTTACTGCCGTGGTGGTTTTTCCTACTCCGCCTTTTTGATTAGCTATTGTAATGATCATTTCGGTTTATTATCTTCAGTGCACTCCTCGTATGGTTCTATGGTTCAATAAGCAGGAAACTGGATGGCGCCTAACGTCCTGCTACGGGGCATCAGCTACATCTTGTATTTGCCGAGCTCGTCGGGATCAAGATTTTCAAGCCATTTCTGAAGGCGCTCGGTGTCGACCGCATCCTTCATGGTCTCAGAGCTTTTCGCGCCGGCAATGACTTCCTCTTCCACGTAAATTGGTGATTCTGTTCGCAAAGCCAAGGCGATCGCATCAGATGGGCGGGCGTCAATTCGGATTATTTCACCGTTCTGCTCAAGAAAAATAAGTGCATAGAAAGTGTTGTCCTTCAGTTGGTTAACCACAATCTTGCTGACTGACGCCCTCATATCGATGATAATATTCTTTAAAAGATCGTGGGTCATCGGCCGTGGAGTTTGGATGTTCTCGATTTGAAGTGCGATGGCATTGGCCTCGAAGATGCCAACCCAAATCGGCAATACCTTCGATCCGTCCTTTTCTCGTAGAATCACAATCGGCATGTTGGTAATAGGGTCGATCATCAGTCCCTTGATCCTCATTTCGACTTCCATCTTTTCTCCTTTCCCGCCGACTTGCCATAAATATAGGTTTCTGGGGGTATGGTGTCAAGTACAATAACGGTGTAAAACAAGGAAAAAGAAAGGGCTTGAGCTTAAGTGTTATAAATGAGTATGTTGCGTATCGAGGATTCTGGAAAAAAAAGAGCGTAACATCACCGTGCCTTCCACTAGGCCATTTCAACGATGAGTTTCGCCTATTGAGAATATTGAGCTTTGAGCTTAATCGATGGCTTTTCCAAAAAGGCTATTCGGCCCTGAATTGGTTATGCGAACGCGTGCAAATTGCCCCGGAGCAGCAATTTTCGCAGAAATGAAGTTGACGACTCGATTACAACCACTATGCCCGGAATAGATTTCTGTCGCTTTTTTGCTTGGGCCATCGATCAGAACGACGAGCTCATCGCCAATAAGATTCTTGTGTTTCTCGATTTGTATCTGCCGTTGCAAAGCCTGCAGTTCCATAAGGCGCCGGCGCTTAACGTCAACCGGCACATCGTCCACCCACCTGTTGGCAAGAGAATACTTCCGAGGGGAATATGCAAAGGAGAACATTGAGTCAAATCCAACTTCCGCACAGAGTTCGGTGGTCTTTGCAAAATCTTCGTCTGTTTCCCCGGGAAAGCCAACGATTATGTCGGTAGATATTGCCATTCCCGGCCGACACCTCCTAAGCAGGCTCAAAATCGAGAGAAATTGTTCGCAAGTGTAATCACGCCGCATCCGTTCAAGCACCTGATTTGAGCCTGATTGAACTGGGAGGTGAAGTTGTGGGCAAAGCTTTTTGGATTGTCCCATCCATTCGACCATCTGTTCGGTGAAATGAGCTGGGTGCGAAGTTACGAATCTGAGCCACTTGACGTGGATGGTATCGAGTGATTTGAGGAGGTCGATGAAATTATTGCCACCTTCAGCCCAACAATTCACATTCTGTCCGAGTATCTGGATCTCGCCATATCCTTGCTCTGCTAAATATCGTGCTTCAATGAGAATGTTTTCCAAAGTGCGGCATCGTTCACGCCCTCTTGTAAATGGGACCACACAGAAGGCACAGAATTTATTGCAGCCTTCCTGGACCGTGATGAATGCTCTGCCGGGATGAGAGCGCTTTGCGATAAATGGCTCTACTTCGCTGATTTCTGTTGTCATCCCGGTTTGAACTCTTGGAGCGCGGACTTCATCAATCTGCTTAAGAACTTCTGCGACGGCGTGGACCTGGTGAGTTCCAATAATAAAATCTATGAAAGGATTTCTGGCTAGGAGATCGTTGCCCTCCTGTTGAGCAACGCAACCAGCAATCCCGATCGTTATATCCGCACCGTCTTTTTTGCGTCTTCCCAGTCGGGCGAGATAACCGTGAAATTTCCGTTCAGCACGCGCCCTCACTGAACAAGTGTTAATTATGAAAACGCCGGCATCCGCTTCTCCCTCAGCACGCTCATATCCAGATTGATAGAGAATTCCCGCGATCTTCTCCGAGTCGTGCACATTCATCTGACAGCCGAATGTTTCGATATAAAACTTCTTATTCACGATCGGCTGCAAAAATCCGAGGATTGCCAGTGGCTCTGTTATCGGATGATTCTGAAGAAGCGAGACCACCTGGTTTTTGGTATAAAATTGATAACCGTCATAATAATGTTCTTGATCCGATTACCATATTCAACTGTAGCGTATTCTTCTTTATCGGCTGCATAGGACCAATAAATGATGAGCGGCTTTCCCTTTAGATTCGCCCGTGGAAGAAATCCCCAATATCGAGAGTCCATGCTGTTATCGCGATTGTCTCCCATTACGAAAAGATGATCAGCGGGAACCTTTATCAGTCCCAAATTGTCGCGAATCATCGCCTCCGGACGAGTGGAGAAATCCATAGGTGAGTATATGTGGCCATCTTTGTGTATTTTGTAGTTTTCTTGTAGTTTTTGTCCGTTTATATAAACTTGTTTACTTCTGATTTCAACTGTATCCCCAGGGAGGCCAATGACTCTCTTTACAAAATCTTTTGTTGGCTCTTCCGGGAACTTAAAGACAACCACATCTCCTCTTTTTGGCTCTCTAAATGGGAGGACCTTGCTCAGGATGGATCCAGCGCCGAAGTCTGAAAATACGCATTTGTTCACGAGGAGATGATCGCCAACGAGCAGATTATCTTCCATGGAACTGCTGGGAATCTGGAAGGCCTGAACGATGAATGCCTGCAGAAAAAGTGTGAAAATGACCGTTACTACGATCAATTCGAAGTATTCACGGAGGATGCCTTTCTTATAGGCAATATCGACCGCGCTTCCGACTTTTTCAGTTGTTTTGAATACCTGGAAAATTCCCTTGTTGCTAAGCATTTTAGGTTTCCTGATGTATTGTCCTTAGTTTTCTTATTTCAAATTTCTTGCGGCCGGAGGGAATTGCAATATCGACCTCATCGCCTTCCTCCCGGCCCATAAGGCCTCGGCCGATCGGCGATGTCGTCGAGATGAGGCCTTTGCTGATGTCGCTCTCTTCGGCTGTCACAAGTTTGTAGGTAATCTCAATTCCGCGATCGATATCGTAAAGAACAACCGTCGAACCGAGGGACACCTTGCCTTCCGGTATGTCGTCCATCTTCAGAAGTGAGAGCTCGGCTATTCGCATCTTTAGTTGGGAAATCCTCGCCTCCACGAACTCCTTCCGATCTTTCGCCGCCTTATACTCGGCGTTTTCCCGCAGGTCGCCGTGAGCAAGAGCTGTCTTCAACTCTTTGGGCAGCTCATGGTGGAGTTCATGATCGAGCTTCATGACTTCCTCTTCAAGCGTCTTCCTGATTTGCTTCATTCCTCCAACCTCTTACGTCCTTCGAAGCTCACCCTGCCGATTTAGCAAGACTCAGCTCTGGTCAATAAGGATAATCGAGGAGTTGTCATATAGCAAGATGATTTCCTTAGTGGTTAGCTGCCACTTTCGAAAATTGCAGAACCATTCTGGGAGCACTATCATCCATCAGCATTGAACGCGCCTCATCGACGATGCACCCACTTCCATTTCAAAGCAAACATGCAAAGCAGTTCATGATCACATTGTGTCTTCGCGGCTTTGCATTGGATCGGGCTTGAGCTGTCATGCCCGTGGTGGCACTGTCAAAATCAAATTCACCTCCTACTTTGCTGGCGAGCCGTGGAAATAAAAGATGGCAATTAGGCTTCTTGGTTCGCAAGCCCTAACGCGGCATAGCCGCAACCAAACAAGGTGGCTTTGACAACCATCGCACCCGAACCTCTCAGGAATTCACGATTCTGCCTGATCACAACTTTTGCCGTTTTGTGCACGGATTTCACCGATCAGACACTAATCGGTGGAATCATTTCCTTGCCCTTTTTGCTTGACAGCTGCACGCTATGAAGAAACAATACCGCTCATGCCTTCCAGGAAACTATCGCTTTTGGATGGGATCTCAATCGTCGTCGGCGTCATCATTGGCTCTGGAATCTTTCTTGTCCCCGCTAATATTGCCTCTGCTGTCGGCACACCCAGCTCGCTCGTTCTCGTCTGGCTTGTGGCGGGCTTGCTCAGTCTCTTTGGAGCGCTCTCTTTCGCGGAACTCGGCGCGATATTCCCTCAAGCCGGGGGTCAATATGCCTATTTGAAGGAAGCTTTCGGATCGGTGTGGGGATTCTTTTACGGTTGGAGCCTTTTCTGGGTGGCGCAATCCGGGTCAATCGCGGCCGTCGGTGTCGGCTTTGCCGCGTATCTCTCATATTTTATTCCACTGCCAGGAGCGATTATCCACATCTCATGGCCCTTTCAAATTATCATCACCGGGCCGCAAGTATGTGCGGCGGCGCTGATCATGTTTCTGACGGTTTTGAATGCCATCGGACTGAATTATGGAGCTCTGGTACAGAATGTTTTCACGGCGATGAAGTCTCTGGCATGCCTTTCAATCGTCGCGGTCGCGATCGCAATCGGGCCCAGGCCTTTGTCAGCGGTGCTGGCACATGGCGCAGTTCCAACGCCGCATGGTTTTGCTTATGTCACTGCGTTCGGTGTTGCGATGGTCGCGGCGCTTTGGGCTTTCGACGGTTGGAACAATGTCACATTCGTTGCAGCTGAAACTCGAAATCCGAAGCGCAACGTCCCGCTGGCGCTGATAATCGGAACCGGGGCCGTCGTTCTCATCTATTTATTGATGAATCTGGCCTACCTCCGAATTCTCGATATCGGGCAAATATCGCGCTCCGAGCGAGTCGCGGCAGATGCGATGCTCGCAGTGATCGGTAATTGGGGAACAGCTCTTATTGCCGGGTTTATCGTGATCTCGTCTTTTGGATGTGTCAACGGCATGATCCTGGCGGCTGCTCGTGTATATCAGGCGCAAGCGCAGGATGGGCTCTTCCCGACGCGCATGAGC
Source organism: uncultured Acidobacteriota bacterium (assembly GCA_903916735.1). GTDB lineage: Bacteria > Acidobacteriota > CAIWXX01 > CAIWXX01 > CAIWXX01 > CAIWXX01. The sequence continues at coordinate 36,154 of CAIWXX010000092.1, read as the reverse complement.
GCCGTCCATCCGCGTTTTGGGACACCCGTCTTTTCGCTCCTCACTCAAGGCATCTGGTCCGCCCTGCTGGCCTTGAGCGGTCGATATGATCAGCTTTTCACTTTCGCGGTCTTTGCCCTCTGGGTTTTTTACGGTATGTGCGTCGCAGCGATTTTCGTCTTCCGGCATCGCGGAGTACAGGCTGCTGAATTCAAAGTACCAATTTGCATACCAGCGGTTTTTCTCGTCGCCTGTGCCGCACTTTTGATTAACACAGTGGTGGAGACGCCATTGGAATCGCTAGCCGGTACAATTCTCATGCTGGCTGGATTGCCGGTATACATTGTCTATTCCAGGCGACTAAGAAAAGGCAATTGAGATACAATGGGATTTCTAAGGAGGGAATGTGGGCTTTCTTGGTGGCAGCGCATATGCAATGGCGCGAGATATCAGCGAAGGTTATATTCTGTTCAACCCGAGTATCATGAAAAGGACAACTCCTGCCGAACTTCAACAGCTCAAGTTCGAGCTTGAAAAAACCATCCGTGATGCTCGTGCCAATCAGCCGCCGGTCGAAGACACGATTGCCCAGCAACAGCGGAACCGGAAAATCCTTCGGATTCAGCAAGCAATCATGATGATCGAGAATCAACTCAAGCAAAGAAAATACCCCCGATAGATGGGCTACCGTCTCTGCATCATGCCGCGCCAGTGTGAATCCAAACGCGTGAGGCCGAGTTCCTGAGCGATCTTGACGGCTGTCCTGTACTCAGAAGAAATGATCCGGCGATTAAGCGCGGGATCTTCATCGGCTCGATAGCATGGATGGTACTGATCCATCAGATTGATATATGTATGCGGAGAGATTTCGTGGCGGACAAACGAGAGGACTTCTTTCGTACCTGCCAGCCCATCAGGAAGGATCAGATGCCTGATCAGCAGCCCACGCATGGCGATCCCTTGCGAATCCTGCATCAAATCTCCGACCTGCCGGTGCATCTCCTTGATCGCGGCACGATTGACTTCGACATAATCCTTGATGCCCGAGTACTTTCCCGCAATGATTGAATCGCCGTATTTCGCATCAGGCATATAGATATCGACAATGCCGTCGAGCAGTGCCAATGCTTCCAGGCTATCGTACCCGCCACTGTTATAGACAATCGGCAACCGGAGGCCTTCGCGAGCCGCAATGAGAAGCGCCGCCAAGATTGGCGCTATCACATGGCTCGGGCTCACGAGATTGATGTTATGGCATTCACTTGCCTGCAGTTCCAACATCATCGATGCGATTTCATCGGGCGTGCATACCTGCCCCAGCCCACACTGGCTGATCTCCCAATTCTGGCAAAAAATGCATCTTAAATTGCAGCGACTGAAGAAGATGGTTCCTGATCCATTCGAGCCGCGCAGAGGATCCTCCTCGCCCAGGTGGGGACCGTGGCTATTAATGATTGCCTGTTCGCTGGTTCCGCAAGCCGCTCCCCGGCATGTCTCAAAGCGATTGACTCCGCAACGGTTAGGACAGAGATGGCAACAACGCATGTGTTCGAATGCCACGTGAACGCGCTCTTCGAGCTCTCCGCTGCCTAGGAGCTTCAGATACGTCGGCTCAAAATTGCTAGTCATATTAGGGTCACCAAATATTTTAGCATGCCGAAACGAATAGCATCAGTAGCATATACCTACCGAACCACCAAAAAATCAATACCTTATTGCCTCATCAGGACGACCTAGTTCAGCCCCTATCCCCTAAAACCTGGCGGAGCCAGAACCAAAGACGGTGGCCGCATCACAGAGGGACTCCAGACCTCTCAGGAAGTCAGGAAGGGAGGAATACAGGAACGGAAGGTAGTGTGCTGGCAATGGTCGGTTCGTTCCTGGTTTCCTTACTTCCTGCATTCCTCAAAGGTTCGGATGGGATCTTGCATGTTCCGAAGTTCTTGCCATTTCGTGTCGACATTTCGCCGTTTAGACACTAATCCCTCTCTCTTGACTTACGCAAAACTTACGCTTATATTATGGATATGAAAAGAAGCTTGACGCCCAAACAGAAGAAAATTCTCGATTACATCATTGATTTTCAGCAGGTTAATGGCATGGTCCCGAGCCAGGAGGAGATGGCACAGCATTTCGGATTCCGGTCACTTGGGACGGTGCAGAATTATCTGCGGCGGCTCGTGGCTCACGGTTACATCAAAATGGCGTGGAATCAGAAACGCGCGATTGAAGTTGTCGGTGCCGGCGAGTCCTCCTCTTCTTTCTTGCCGCTTGTCGGAACGATCGCCGCCGGCAAACCAATCGAAGCCATCGAGGAGCTCGATGCATTCGAAGTACCTTCGCCCATGGTTGCGAAGGGCGAAAACTTCGTTTTGAAAGTGAAGGGGGATTCGATGATCGAGGAAGGTATCGTGGATGGTGATTACATCGTTGTGCGGAGGCAATCAACGGCTGAAACCGGGCAGACAGTCGTTGCGTTGCTCAATCGGCATGCCGCCACTGTGAAGAAATTCCATCCGCGCGGTGATGGGAGAATCGAGCTTCGCCCGGCGAACGCGGCAATGATGCCGATCGTGGTGAGTGCATCGGATGTCGAGATCCAGGGGATTCTGGTGGGTGTGGTGCGGTATGTCAGGTGAAAGAGGGAAACCATGATAACTATCTTAAAAATCGTAGACGTGAACGTAGACGTCGTCGAGAACTGACATGCTCGCCCACGAAAAATTAGATGTCTACAAAGTTTCCATCGAATTTCTTGCATTGTCTGCAAAAATTTTTGATCTGCTCCCACATTGAAGAAGCGTTATATGTTCACCCGCGATATCCTCTATCTCAACGTCTCCTCCTTTCGGATCGAAGTGGAGCGCGTTGGTGCGCCGCGACTGCGAGAGCGGCCCGTTGCCGTTGCTCTCCCCCACTCATCTCGTTCGCCGCTGCTGGAAGTGTCGCGGGAGGCGCGGGCCGAGGGGATTTCGGAAGGGATGACATTGGGCGTGGCGTTGAGGATCTGCCGGGGACTCACGGTCATCTCGCCGAACCCAGGTCTCTATGAGAAGGCCTCAAGCGCGCTGGGGATGCTGGTGGCGCAGTTCACACCGCTCTGGGAACCGCACGCGCCGGGACATATTTTTCTGGACATGAGCGGCAGCCGGAGACTTTTCGGGCCGCCGCGGGACGTGGCGTGGCGGGTCGAGAAGGAACTCGAGCGGGGCATGACGATGAGAGCGTCGTTGGGAATCGCCGCCAACAAGCTGGTTTCGCGCATCGCGGCTCGCACAGTGCCTCCTCGAAGGATTATCGATGTCGAGCGTGGGAATGAAGCATCTTTCATTGCGCCGCTCAGCGTCCGTCTGCTGCCGGGCGTTGGGGATGCCCGTGTGCGGACGCTCTTTGATGATCTGAACGTGAAGCTCATCGGGGAAATCGCCACGATCTCCCTCCCCCATTTACGGATGATCTTCGGTGCATTTGCGATCGTCCTGCATCAGCGCGCTCTTGGGCTCGACCTCGATCCCGTCCGCCCGCCCGTGCGCCGGCCGGCCAGTGCCGATGAGATCACGCTGGCCGAAGACACAAACGACGACCGGGTGCTCCTCGGCCATCTCTACTCGCTTGTCGAACAGATCGCGGCCCGGATGCGTACCGCCGAACTGCGGGCCGGCGATGCGACACTGACGGTGCGATACTCGGATGGAGTTGAAACGACGCGCCGTGCAGACCTGCCAATCCCGTCTTTCCAGGATTTCGATCTGTACGCAGTGATCGAAAAACTCTATTTCAAGGCCAATGAACGGCGTACACGGGTCCGTCACATGAAGGTGTCATTCGCGCATGCCGAAAAAAGGCCGAGGCAGCTTGATCTGGATTTCGATGAGGAATCGGATGACGTTTCTGTACGGCACAGCGGCTTGCTCGAAGCACTCGACCGGATCCGCGGAAAGCATGGATATGCAGCGGTCCGGTTCGGGCGGGTCCCTCCCGGCGCTGTAAAAAAAAAGGAAGCCATAGCGGATGCGGAGGGGCAGAGGTGCCGAGGAGCAGAGGTGAAGGTGGTACCGGCAACTCCTCCGCTCCTCGGCTCCTCCGCACCCCCGCTTCAGCTCCCATTCCAAGTATCCCTCCTCCAACAAGCGCCTCGTGAAAGATCCCCTCTGTCATCAGAAATGAGGTCCCTATGTGCGTGAACAGATCCATCATGATTCGTCTGAGTGCCTGTGTCCTTGCAACGCTCTCTCTTGCTCCGATGGCCACGCGATGTGCGCTGCACTGTCGTGACCGGGTGTTGGCGAACGTGACACGCGTTCACATGGAGTACATCGGGGCGACCTGCATGAAGAACCCGGCGGCGGCCGATGCGAAAAGGCTCTTTGTCTCCCGCGTTCTGAAAACCAGGAATGTTTTTTACAACGGCTGGGGTAAAAAGATTTATCTGTTTCAGGAAGATGACCAAGCCGGCCCTCACGTGACGGTCATCTCGTTTGCCGGCCGGGACGCAGATGATATGCGGAACGAAGTCCAACAAACAGATCTTATCGACAAGGCGGATTTTGTGTGGCGAGATGGAAAATGGTTACGGTGCAGTTTTGATGACAGTTCCCAGTTGCCGGTCCTCAGTTCTCAGTTATTGGAAAGGAGATGAAATGAAAAAGCATTACAAGGAATTACTAGTCTGGCAGAAGGCAGTGGAATTAGTCGTAAAGATTTACACGATAACTAGTGTCTAACAGGTGACATCTGTGCACAAAATGGCAAAAGTTGTGGTCATGCAGAAGTGTGAATTCATCTCAGGAAACTTAAGGAATGCAGGAATGGTTTATGGAATCACCACTGGTCGATATCAAAATCCGTTCCTGCTTTCCTCTCTTCCTGCATTCCTGAGAGGTTCGGGTGCGATGGTTGTCGAAGCCACCTTCGTTGGTTGCGGCTCTGCCGCGTTAGGAACTGGGAACTAACATGCGCTTCATTCACCTCAACATCCACTCCTCCTACAGCAAAATGGAAGGCGTCGCGTCACCTCACGATCTGGTTGCGGGGGCTGTGGAAATGGGCTATCGAATGATCGCGCTCACCGACACCAATGGTCTCTATGGAATCGTCTTCTTCCTGCAGGCGGCGCGCGAGGCTGGCATCGAACCGATTGTCGGGAGTGAGATTGTGCACGGCGGGCACCGCGCGCTTTTGCTCGTAAAGAATTCCACCGGCTATTCCAATCTCTGCCGGATCATTTCGGAGAAGCATTGCGATCCGGCTTTTGATCTGGCACCGGCCATTTCTCGATGGCGGGACGGGCTGATCGTAGCGACCGACGATGCCATAGTGCTGTCGAAGCTCAAGCGAGGCGGCTCTGAAGATCTCTACGCTGAGATGTCACCCGGTTACCTTGCACATCAGGCCTATGCGTTGAGCAAGCAGCTGAGTCTTCCCCCACTCGCCACGAATCGTGTGCGCTTTCTGAGGCCGGAGGATTATTATTTCCACAGATTCCTTCGCGCGATCCAGCTCAACACTCGCCTCTCACGGCTGCGCCCCGAGGATGTCGCAACCGAGCGCGGGTATCTGACAACGCCGGCCGAGATGGCCGAATCCTTCCCTCACGCTCCGCATGCGATCGACAACACGCTCACGGTTGCCTCTTCTTGCAAGCGCGACTGGGATTTTCGCGAGACGATCTTCCCTGCCTACCGGTCACTGAATGATGAAGAAGCGTATCGATTGCTGCGGCAGATGACGTTTGACGGAGCGCGCCGGCGCTATGGTGAACTGACGCCGGTTGTCACGGCCAGAATCGAATATGAGCTCGCCATCATTCGCCAGAAGCGTTTCATTCACTATTTTTTGCTCGTCCAGGATATCGTCAAAGAAAGCAGCCTCACCTGCGGGCGCGGCAGCGCGGCGGCTTCGATCGTGAGCTACACGCTTCGCATTACCGACGTCGATCCGATCCGGCACAATCTCTTTTTCGAACGGTTTCTGAATCCGGGACGCGTGGATCCTCCGGACATCGACGTGGATTTTGCGTGGGATGAACGCGATCGGATACTCGACTACGTTTTCTCAAAATTCGGAAATCAGCGGTGTGCGATGGTGGCGAATCACCCGTCGCTCCAGGCACGAGCGGCCATCCGCGAAGTCGCCAAGGTGTACGGGATGCCGGATGCCGAGATCGGCAGGATCACGAGCCGCATGGGGCAGCTCTGGTATGAAGACGTGCCGTTCGATGCGATCTCACGCCACCCGCTATTCAAGGATCTTCAACTCTCACCTCCGTGGCCGGAGATCATCGATACGGCGCGGCGGCTGTCCGGGCACTTCCGGTACATTTCTCTGCACTGCGGTGGTGTTGTCATCGTCCCTGATGAAATTCGCAAATATGTGCCGGTCGAGATCGCTCCCAAGGGGTTACAGGTCATTCAATGGGAAAAGGATCAGACTGAGGACGCGGGACTCGTCAAGATCGACCTGCTCGGCAATCGCAGTCTGGCCGTCATCCGCGATGCCATGGCGGCGGTTCGCAGAAACGGAGCTCTCGGTTCTCAGTTCTCAGTTCTAAGTGACTCCGCGGCTCCTCCTGCTGAGAACCGGCAACTGGGAACTAAGAACTGCTTCGACGAGTTCGACATTGGCCGCTGGCGTCCCGCTGACGATCCGGCCACATGCCGGCTGATCCAGCAAGGCGATACCATGGGATGCTTTTACATCGAATCGCCGGCGACGCGCCTGTTATTAAAGAAGATGTGGGGCGACAACCGCTATCCCGGCTACGAGGAGAAGGACATTTTTGAGCATCTCGTGATGGCGACATCGATCATCCGGCCGGCGTCGAATAAGTTCATTCATATCTTCGTGCGGAGGATGCACGGCGAGAAATGGCAGCACATGCACTCGTTGCTCCAGCCGGTGCTCGACGAGACCTACGGTGTGATGATCTATCAGGAACACGTCACACAAATCGCGATGGCGCTGGCGGGTTTTTCGGCATACGACGGCGATCAGCTTCGGAAGATTTTGACGAAGAAACACCGCGAGAAGAAGCTCAGGGATTACTATCAGCAGTTCCTCCAGGGCGCGCGGGAGCGAGGTGTGCCGAGTGCCGTTATCCGGCAGATCTGGGAGCAGATCCTTTCGTTCAGCGGCTACAGCTTCTGCAAGCCGCACAGCGCGAGCTATGCGATGGTGAGCTTCAAGAGTGCCTACTTGCGAGCGCACTACCCGGCAGAATTCATTGCCTCCGTGATTTCAAACCAGGGTGGGTATTATTCGGCATTTGCTTATGTCAGCGAGGCGCGGCGGATGGGACTGCAGGTATTGCCTCCTGATGTGAATGAAAGTGAGATCGCGTATACAGGATTGAGCCATTCTCATTGCAGAGAAGTTGCCAGTTCTCAGTTCCCAGTTCTCAGTAGTCAAAACGTCTCAAAAGAGACGGGGAACTGGGGACCGGCAACTGGCAACTCCGACCGTGGTTGGGTTCGCGTCGGCCTCATGCAACTCAAGTCCCTCAACAGAACATCGGCCGAGCAGATTGTCGCCGAACGGCGGAAAAACGGGCCTTTTCGGAGTTTTGATGAATTTATGAACCGGATGCACATCCCGCCTTCCGACGTGAAGATCCTCATCAAGGCCGGTTGTCTCGATTCATTCGGCATGACACGCCCGGCCATGATGTGGAGGCTGTATGAGCTCATGGCGCGCGAGAAGCCGCAGATTCATCAACCGGGACTTTTTGAAGAAATTTCCGGTTCTCAGTTACCAGCTCCCAGACAGAGCGTTCCCAGAGAAGCTGGGAACTGGGAACCGACAACCGGCAACTGCCATGAATATGACGCGCATACACTCCTTCGTCATGAAATCGAGACCCTGGACTTTTTAATCAGCCGCCACCCTCTGGAACTCCATCGCGAAGTGCTCCGACAGCTCTCGTACGTGCCGGCATCCGAGATGCATCGCCACACGGGCCGGCGCGTCACGATGATCGGCTGGCTCGTCACATCCAAGCTTGTGTACACAAAGAAGGAAGAGCCGATGGAGTTCGTCAGCTTCGAAGACACAACCGCCATCTACGAGACCATTTTCTTCCCCGATGCCTATCGCCGGTTCTGCCACATGTTGTCGCGTGTCAAACCCTATGTCCTTCGCGGGAAGGTCGAAACCGACGCCGGCGCCTGCTCACTCACTGTTGATTGGATCGGATTTCTGGATGATGTCAAAATGAAGCCGGCGGAAATGAAGCCTCAACGTGTCTCGCATCAACCCAGGCTTCTGGAAGAGACGACATGCCAGGGGGGCCGCGGAGAATAGTTCATGAAAGGGATCGTATCATCGTTCCAGGTCTGCTGGCTCCGCCTTCGCACCATGCTTCCTTGGAAGAGAAATAATCTTCATATGAGCCGGTGGATTGTGAAAGGGTATATAGTGAAAATCATCTATGTACACCAAGCCGGCATCGAGATCATATTCACCTTCCAGCTTGGGAATATGGACGTTGAATCCAAAGAGATATGAATCGCGTGGAAAAACGTCATGGCGCAGATGCTGCATTCCGGATGTGATCACATTGCCGGTATCATTTTTCCGTATGGTCCAGGAAAGCATGATCGTGCCCCGTTGATCCCTGGGCCCGACAAGCCAAATCGAACTACCATCGTTGCTCGCTTCCAGCCATGCCTTAACCCTATTGGTATATTTGCCCGTTAATTCTTGAAGAGGCAGGACATATGAAACAGATAAGAGTTCCGGTGATGTTTGGCTTGTCGGCTGCCCATTGAAGATGATCCGAATGCGATCATAGAGAATTCGAGGTGGGTTCACGAGCTGATTATCAGTCCAATTCCAGAGGCCTTCGGGGTAAATATAGCCATCCCATCTCCCGTTATTCCAGAAGATGCCTATGGAATGCACGATGACCGACCAGGAAAATAATAGGATTCCAGCCTTCTGAAACGATAGACGCCTATTGAGGAGTGAATCGAGAGGATAAAAGCCGAGCATTAAAAGAGGGCCGAGGTCGGCAAGCAGGCGCGGGCCGAAGCAGTAACCTCCCCACCAATTCCACCATTTGGCATGGAGCAGCAGAAAGAAAATCGATCCGATACTCAGATAGCGCAATAGCACATCACCGCCACGTCGCCACGCAAGAACAAATCCAACAATTCCAATAATGACAACCGGTGAGTAGATGAAGAGTCCCCGACCGGGACTGAAAAGCAATCCTGAAAGACCGTCGAGAAGAGGCGTCGACCAGTAATCAGAGTGTCCGAATGAAAATTGCGTATGGAAGAGATGACCAAAATAGGTGGTATTGTACCAGAGCTGAAATGCAACAGCCGGAACGCCGGCAAGTAAAAACCCGTAAATTCTACGAAAGTAGTGAAAAAGGACATAGATGCCGATGGGAATCGCGATCATGACGTCATTGGGACGACAGATAATCGACAGCGAGAGAGGAAACCCGGCGAAGCAGATCCAATGAGGTTCGATTCGTCCTCTCACCAAGCAATAGAGTGTCGCCGCCAGTGCCAGCTGGCTGGGGCCGTGCTGCCAAAGCGCTTGACTGCTGATGCTGAGACTGCTGGTCCCCAGTGCATAGGCTAGAGTGGCAAAAAGAGACATTTTTCTGGAACAGAGTCTGGAGAGGGCCGCATAAAGGATAATCGCCGAAAGCGCCACGATTATGGCAGCAGCGATCTTTTCAATGGACTCGAGTAAAGCATCTCCCATCCCGACACGCCCGATTGCTGATGGAATATAAAGAGGGAGTGCCATGAGGGCCGAGCCGACAGGATAAGCCGATACACAATGATCCCCGACTTTTCTAAATGCATTAAATGCGCCGTCTCGTTGAAACAGATCCAGATACGCATCCAAATAAAAATCATGATTTCGAAGAATGTGAAGAGGCAGAAAACGAGCCGGCCATGTATCACCGGATCCCAGAGTCTGTCCGTTGAGAAGGTAGTATCCCAAAATTCCGAGAAAAAGAAATGTCTTCACATGCACGAGAGGAACGTCCGAGGATCGCCGAGGATGCGCCAGAACGAAGGACGCTGCTGAAGCGAGGATTAAGAGAATGAGATTCGCCGCAAGTGATTTCCCACCCATGATCAGCATGAGGAATGGGACCTTGAAACCGCCGGTGTAGAGTATGCCAATTACATTAAGGGCCAGCGCCATGATAATACAGCCCAGGATCCATCGAACAATCAGTTTCATCGATTCAATCCATTTCCTTCTCATTGAGTCTTGCAAGAACGCTGCAGTGTAGATGAGCTTGTGTCGAGAAAGCAAGATGAAGTGAGTTTTTAATGATAGCATTGACGATGTCTATGAAGGTCGATAAAAGTGTTGCCGGGAAGATGGCCAGGCAAGGGAGTAGAAAGCGAAACAGCAGGGCAAAAGATGCGGAAAGTCGCTAACAAGGTGATTGAAATTCGATCACGCCCGTATTTTCTTTCAGCCCTATGATTCAAATTTCATCGCTCAGCAAAGCGTTCGGAGATCGGATTCTATTCGAAAATGTAGATTGGCAGATCTCCAAAAATGATCGAATTGGCCTGTGTGGCGCGAATGGTTCAGGAAAGACGACGCTTCTAAAAATGCTCTGCGATATGGAGCCTCCGGATACCGGATATATCCAGAAACCATCTGCTTTGACGATCGGTTTTTTGCCTCAGGATGGAATCCTGCATGTCGGCCGGAGTGTGTTCGAAGAAGCATGCCTGGCCTTTCAGGATCTGCTTGATTTGAAAGCCCAGATGCATTCTCTGGAGGACCAACTGGGCGATGCATCGCTTCCACAAGAAGAACACGAAGCGGTCTTGGCCCGCTACAGCCATCTGCAGGAAAGATTTCGCCAGGAAGAAGGTTATGCGATCGATCTCAAGGTGGCGACTGTCCTGAGTGGCCTGGGGTTCAGGAAAGCCGGTTTCCAACAAGAGACAAGCACTCTCTCTGGCGGCTGGCAGATGCGCCTGGCTCTCGCCAAACTGCTTCTTCTCAAACCGAAGCTCCTCTTGCTGGACGAACCGACCAACCACCTCGATATCGATGCGCGTAACTGGTTGGAATCATATCTGTCCGGTTATCCGCATGCCGTCGTTCTGATATCGCACGATCGCTACTTCCTGGATGCGGTGGTCACACGCATCTCAGAGGTCGGCCTGAAAACTCTTACCGATTACCCGGGCACCTATAGCCGGTTTCTCGTTGAACGCGATGCGCGTATTGAGAGGCTACGGGAGGCTAAAGAGCGGCAGGATGAGGAAATCGCTCGTATCAAAGTATTCATCGACCGTTTTCGTTATCAAGCGACACGCGCTTCCCAGGTTCAAAGTCGCATCAAAATGCTGGAAAAAATCAAGCCGATCGATGTGCCTCCACAGAGGAAGCGAGTCCATTTCAATTTCCCGGCCTGCGCCAAGGGTGGTCGCATTGCATTTGAGTTGCGTCGTGTACACAAAGCCTATGGGGATAATGAGGTTTTTCGATCGGTCGATTTACATATTGAAAGAGGAGAACGGATCGCAATCGTCGGCCTCAACGGCGCAGGTAAATCCACATTGATGCGCCTGTTGACCGGCGTTGAACCTTCTGATGACGGTGAACGCATCGAAGGGCATCAGGTGGTCATGCAGTATTTTGCTCAAGACGAAGCAGCTCGACTTGACATAACACTCACTGTCCATGAAACACTCGCCGTCGGTTCTCCAACCGACATGGTTCCAATGATCCGAAACATCCTGGGTGGATTCCTCTTCTCAGGGGATGATGTCTACAAGAGCGTCGGTGTTCTCTCGGGTGGCGAACGCACGCGGTTGGCCGTCGCCCGCATGCTCCTCCGGCCTTCCAACACCCTTCTGCTGGATGAACCCACAAACCATCTCGACATCGATTCAAAAGACGTCCTTCTCAATGCCCTCATCGATTACGGCGGCACGCTGATTTTTGTCTCACACGACAGGTACTTCCTCGACCGCCTTGCCACGAAAATTATTGAGGTCGGCGATGGAAAAGCGACTCTCTATCCCGGCACATATGAAGAATTTCTTGAACAGAAAAGGCGCCAGGAAATGGCGGCGCAGGAAGAGAATGGACCGGGAGGGAAATCGGCGGCATCATCGGACTCATCAGATAATGAAGCGAGGGCATCGAAGAGCGCTTGGGGAGAACGAAAACGGGCTGTTGCCGAGGGACGCAAGCGCGAACGGGTTATTAAGAGCCTTCAATCTCAAATATTCGATCTCGAATCCCAGATCGCGAAGCATGAGCAGATGATCAGAGATTTGGAAGTCGCAATGGCAGAGCCCCATTTCTATGACGACCATGCATCGGCACGGGAGCATATCGATCGGCATCAGTCGCTCGTCAAAGAAGTCGAGCAGCGGATGCAGCAGTGGGAAGAAGTTAATAGGGCTTTTGCTGAAATGACGACAATGGAAGCATCAGCCAAAACCGCAGATACGCCATAGACCTGCTTGGCTCTTATCGAGGACGGCTATACAATGAGAAAGCGACCATGATGATCGTGATCATTGCGGAAAAATGACACTTGAACCAATCAGGAGAAATCGTGAAGAAAAAGATGCATTTCTTTTCGCTGGCCGTCTGTTTGATGTGTCTTTCCTTTGCAGCAGAGACCTATGCTGCGAAGAAAGAAAAAGTCGCTGTTGTCAAGACACCCTTTGGAGAAATTGTTTGGCGGTTCTTCCCATCGCAAGCGCCGGGTCATACAGCTTATGTGATGGAGCTCATCAACAAAGGCTTCTATGATGGCACAACCTTTCATCGAGTCATTCCTCATTTCGTCATTCAAGGAGGTGATCCGAATTCCAAGAACGCCGATCGCAGCGATGATGGTGGCGGCGATGCCGACAAAACACTGAAGGCCGAATTCAGCAAAACCATTCACTATCGCCCCGGGACCGTCGGGATGGCGCGTGGCGATGAACCTGATTCAGGGTCCTGCCAGTTTTTCATTGCACTCGAAAACATCCCCAGGCTCGATGAAAAATACACAATTTTCGGAGAACTCACCTCCGGGCTCAACATCGCCCGCAAGATCTCCGAGGTGCCGCGTGATCTGAATGATAATCCACTCCAACCAATTCCCGTGACGATTCGACTGGAAGAAAGGAAAGTACCGGAAAAGGTCCTTTCACTGGAAGCCCCAGATGTCAGCGGCGAGACCCTGACCGGTCCCGGCCGACGGCCACGTGCTTTTGATCCGAAGAATAATCTCTGGAAAGCGCCTGGAATGAAAGCCGCGGTTGCCGTTGAAACGAGTGCTGCGCCAACTCGCATCGAGCTGGCTGTTGATGAGCAAGGCAAGGTCATTGATGTCCGCTTCCCGAAACTCGATACACCCGATGCGGCGAAGCTCCGCGCTCAAGCCCTCACCTGGATCTTCCAACCCGCTACTTATAATGGAAATCCGCAACGCGTTCGTTTCGAGATCGATAGCCGCGGACTGAATATCAGTGCACCGACCGGCGGTGGGGTGCCCGTTGATGTTGGAGAAGGCATAACTCCGCCGTCAGCAGTGGTTCGTGTTGATGTTTTGGCCGGCACTCTACTTCCAAAGGAAACGCCTCGCCTGAGACTGACCATCGATCCCGATGGAAATGTCACGGATGTAGCGCTTCAATCAAGCTGTGGAAACCCGGTGTTGGACGGTGCCGCGGTCGAAGCGGCCAAAAAGCTGGCCTTCAATCCAGCAACCGAAATGACGCCGGATTCGAAGGAACCTGAACCAGTGGCCGTTTATCTGGATATGGAAACACGATTCGTTCAAGCTGAAAGCAAGTAGAACGGATTCATCATTAGAGGCGCACGCTTGGTGTGCCTCTATAATTCACATCGTCTCAATCTTAGACTATTGCTGACGACAAAAACAGAGCTGAATGCCATGGCGGCAGCGGCTAGCATGGGATTCAATAAGCCGGCGGCTGCGACTGGAATCAAAATCACATTATAAAAGAAGGCCCAGAACAAATTCTGTTTGATTGTCCGCATGATCGTGCGCGATAGGCGAATCGCTCGCGGCACTCCGCACAGACTCCCACTCATGAGCGTTACCGGCGCAGCAGCCATGGCGATGTCTGTGCCCGTTCCTATGGCGATGCCGACATCGGCGCGCGCCAACGCCGGCGCATCGTTGATGCCGTCACCAACCATGGCGATCATCCGGCCTGCCTGCTGCAACTTCTCCACCTGGGAAGCCTTTTCATTGGGCGGAACTCCGGCGATCACCTCATCAATTCCGACACTCTTCCCTATGGAACCTGCCGTTGTTGGGTTATCCCCGGTTAGCATCAATACCTGCATCCCCATCCGGTGTAATTCACCGATGGCTTCTTTGGAATCCTCTTTGAGTGTATCGGCCACACCGATGATCCCCGCGATGGTTCCGTCGATGGTAGCTACGATAGCCGTCTTTGCTTCCGATTCGATCCGCCGTACATCTTTTTGAATCTCACTCATCTCGATCGAATTTGTTGCCATCCATTCCAGATTGCCGGCTTTGATCTCCAACCCCTCAATGATCGCATAGATCCCTCGACCTGCTTCGGATCGGAAGCTCGACGACGGCGTTAATTGCAGGCCACGCCTCCGTGCCTCGGCAACAATGGCCTCTCCTATCGGATGTTCCGATCCACTCTCGGCGCTTCCAATCAGCCTTAGAAACCGGTTCTCCTCCTCTATTCCTCCCATCGTGATCATATCGGTCACAGATAGAGCCCCGGCAGTAATTGTGCCCGTTTTATCGAGAACAACAGCAGTCACTTGGCCCAAGCGCTCAAGCGATTCGCTGTTTCTGAAAAGAATGCCGGCTTCGGCTCCCCGCCCCATCCCGACCATGATCGCAGTTGGGGTGGCGAGTCCCATGGCACAGGGGCATGCAATCACGAGCACCGCGACAGCATTGATGATGGCGCGTTGAATCATCAGTTGTGAATCAGCTGATCCACCGAAGACCAGCCATCCAGCGAAAGTCAAGACAGCTGTGACAATGATCGCCGGTACGAAGACCGATGAAACCCTGTCGGCGAGTCTCTGAATATGGGCTTTGCTGCCCTGAGCTTCCTGGACGAGCTGGATAATCTGCGCCAGGGTGGTCTCTTTCCCAACGCGTGTTGCTCGAAATGTGATCAGGCCGTTCTTGTTGACGGTCGCTCCTGTGATTCGATCTCCGGATCGTTTATCCACCGGCATACTCTCACCTGTCAGCATGGATTCGTCCACTGACGACTCGCCTTCCACGACAATCCCGTCAACCGGAAATTTTTCGCCTGGTCGTACACGGATGATTTCTCCAACAAGAACGTCATCAATTGGGAGATCCTTTTCGTCATTATCCCGAATGACACGCGCTGTTCGGCACTGCAGACTCATTAGAGCGCGAATGGCATCGGATGTGCGACCACGAGCTCGCGCTTCCAGAAACTTGCCCAGGACGATCAAAGTGATGATCATCGACGAGGTTTCGAAATAAAGATGCCCGGTGTGATGATGATGCGAAAAGGCTCCAGAGATCAGCATGTAAGTGCTGTACAGGTATGCAACCGTGGACCCCATTGCGATCAATACATCCATATTGGCGCTTTTGTTGCGAATCGCCTTGTAGGCCCCACTGTAATAATGCCGGCCCACATAAAATTGCACAGGAGTAGCCAATGCCAGAAATATCCAATTCAAGTCCGCCCAATGAAAAAATTCCGGCATGAGTCCCTGAAAATTGGAAACTCCATGCAGAAGATCTCGCGTCATAGAGGCGAGAAAAAGCGGGAGGGTTAATACCAGGCCGACTCCCAGCAAGCGGCGTTGTTGAGCAATTTCCCGCTCGCGCGCATCCCTTTCAGCATCTCCGGAGGCAACGTCGAGAGCTTCAAATCCAAGCGCGTTGATATGGTGGCGAAGATCGGCCGGTTGAATGATTGTTGGAATGTATGTGATGAATGCCTGTTCAGAGGCAAAAGCAACATGAGCATCGACGACGCCGTCATCGGAAATAAGGGCCTTTTCCAATCGTCGAGCGTCATTATCATCGGCCATGCGCCTGACGGGAATCCTCAGTTCGCCGAACGGGACGCCATAGCCCGATTTTTCAATTCGAACGATGATGTCATGCAGCCGTAATTTCCCCGGATCGAACCCGACAGTCGATCGCTCAGTGGCAAGGTTCACCGAAGCGGTTTCAACGCCATCCAGCCGCTTCATGTTGCGCTCAATTGTAGCGACACAATTGGCGCATGTCATGCCGCTAATCGGCAACGTCACCACTTTTGTCGACATGGACCCTCTCCCTCAGAGATCCTTCCTCCACGATGGGGTGTGGCAGCATTGGACCCCGGATGACACATTCATGCGTGACGCACAATTGGGTAGTTGATCTCGGCCAGAAACGCTTCAATCGACTCTTCTGTGGCAGGACTATCGTAGACAATTGTGACGTTTTTAATATCGGCGCGAACTTCAACGTTTTTGACACCGGGCAGTTCGCCAAGTTCGGTCTCTATCGTATGGACACAATGAGCACACGAAATGTTGGGAATCGGGGCTGTCAATGTTTTCATCATCGTCACCTCAAATTAAGAATATACGAGGACTGAATTTTATTCTCAACGTGCCATTTTTTGTGAAAGCGGCAACCGGCGCAGCCCTTTTCTCTTTAACCTTTTCATCGCATTGGATATTATGAGAAATATGAGCGAAAAAGCTGAAGTCCTTGACACGGTGGGGGTGGCATGCCCGATTCCAATTATCATGACGGCGCAACGCATCAAAGAGATCCCCATTGGGGGTCTTTTGATCGTTCACTCGGATGATGCCGGAATTCAGCAGGATCTAAAAGCCTGGTGTCTGAGCAATGGTCAACAGCTGATCAGCATCGCACAGAGGGGAACGATCTATCAAGCCTCGGTGAGGCGGTTGCGATGAATTTTTCCGGATGCAAATAGACGTCATCCTGATGCAACAAACAAGCGTTTGCAGAAACACCATGCTTATGATTGCCATCCTGGCGGGTATGGCGTTCATCTATACCATCGTCGGACCGCATCCTCACGAAGGACGATCAATCGCAACCAGATCGGCACAACCATCAAAAGCGCCGTCGACCTTTCCAGCAGCGAAAGAAGCTGAACTCAATCGCCTTAAATCCATAATCGATGCCAATTCCGCTGATGTTCAGGCGATGACAAACTTGGCCAATTCTTACTATGATACCGAGCGGTATGAAGAGGCGATTGTTTGGTATCACAAAATTCTGGAAAAGAATCCGAGCGACGTGAATATCAGTACCGACCTCGGAACGGCATTGTGGTATCTTCAGAAACCCGACGACGCGATAGCTCAATTCAATCACTCGCTGGAAATAAATCCCGACCATCCGCAAACTCTGTTCAACCTTGGGATCGTGAAGCTTCACGGAAAAAATGATGCCAAGGGAGCCATCGTAGCCTGGGAGAGACTTCTGAGAACCAGCCCGAACGACCCACGGGCAGCGCAATTGAAATCTGAAATCGAAATCCTCAAAAAAATAAGTCAGAACAGCAACTGACATTCCCGCAGGATGACTTGTCAGGATTGCCATTTGAACAGGTCATCGGGACGATTTTGGACATACCAGGCTTGTTTGATATAGGCTATCCCTTCCAATTTATGCGATGGAGGACTGATCATGGCAACTGCACGAATCGGAATCATCGGCGGCAGCGGCATACAGGAGATGGAAGGATTGCAGGATATCCAGCGAATCGAAATAGAGACGCCTTTCGGGAAGCCCTCGGCGCCTTTCATCGTCGGCATGCTTGGAGGAATCAAAGTCGCTTTCCTGACGCGCCACGGCATCGGACATATTTTTCTTCCAAACGAAGTCCCTTATCGCGCTAATATTTATGCTTTCAAAGAATTGGGCATCGAGAGAATTATTTCGTGCGGCGCCGTCGGGAGCATGAAAGAGGAGATCAAACCGCTCGATTTCGTTATTCCCGACCAGTTTTTCGATCGTACGACTCGGAGACAGGCCACATTTTTCGGAGAAGGCATCGTCGGTCACATCAGCTTCGCCCTGCCGGTTTGTCCTCACCTCTCGGCCGCTCTCTATGATGCCGGCAAGACCGCCGGGGTCACCATGCATTCCAAAGGGACGTATCTCAATATGGAAGGCCCGGCATTTTCTTCCTTGGCCGAATCCAGAGTGTACCGCCAATGGGGAATGGATGTAATTGGGATGACAAACATGACCGAAGCCAAACTTGCGCGTGAAGCCGAGATCTGTTACTCCACAATTGCCCTCGTCACTGACTATGATTGCTGGCATCCGGATCATGATGCCGTCACGGTTGAAATGATCGTTTCGAATCTCTTAAAAAATGCGGAGAATGTGAAAAAGCTCATTCACATCGCTCTGCCGCACATCCCATCCGATCGAACCTGCCACTGCGCGACAGCCTTGAGTGGGGCCGTTTTCACAAGTCCTGAGAAGATGAATACCGCGACCAAAGAAAAGCTGCGGCCGATCATCGGCAAATATATCAAGTAAGAGGTTAATCATATGTCGATCGTTGTCGTCGGTTCTGTTGTTCTAGATTCTATCAAGACACCTCATGGTGAAGTGACGGACGTTCTTGGCGGATCGGCTTCGTTTTTCTCAATCGCTGCATCCCTCTTCACCGACGTCAGATTGGTCGGTGTCGTCGGAGGAGATTTCCCTCACTCGGACATGGATTTTCTGAGAGGCAAGAGAATTGATCTGACTGGTTTGGAAGTCGTCCCGGAAGGCAAGACATTCCGCTGGAAGGGAGAATACAGCCAGAACATGAATCATCGGACGAGCCTTTGCACGGAACTGAATGTTTTCGCCGAGTTCTCACCAAAACTCCCCGAAATTTACAAGTCCAGTCCAGTCGCCTTTCTGGGGAACATCGATCCGGAACTGCAATTGAATGTTCTTGATCAGGTCCTCTCTCCACGATTTACAGCCTGTGACACCATGAATTTCTGGATCAGCGGCAAGAAGGATCTGCTTCAGCAGGTCCTGCGCCGCGTCAATCTCTTTTTCATCAACGATTCCGAGGCGATTGAACTGACCGATGAACCTAATGTTTTCAAAGCCTGCCAGAAACTGTTGGAATGGGGCCCTACCACAGTCGTCATTAAGCGCGGCGAATATGGCAGCTTCGTAATGCGACAAGACATGGTGTATCTGCTTCCGGCCTATCCACTCGAGTGGGTCCAGGATCCAACCGGCGCCGGGGACACTTATGCCGCAGGATTTCTCGGCTATCTGGATCGCGTCGGCAAAGTAGACAACGACAGCCTTCGCCGAGCTGCAATTTTTGGCACTATCGTGGCATCCTTCACATGTGAGGGATTCGGGCTCGATTCAATTGGCCACACAACTCGGGCTCAGATTCAGTCCCGGGCGAAGGAGTTTGTGAATATGTTGAAAGTGCCTGGCGGATTAAGCGGACTCCGGCTGTAAAGCAAAAGTGCCGGCCATGAGAGTATGATAATTTTCCTATCAACCGCGTGACTTCATAAAAGCCGTAGACACTCGCCGAATATCGGTCAAGCGTGGCGATGAGTGTTCTGGTGCGGTTCTGAGCCAGACTCCCAGAATCTATTTGACAAATACTCTATCCGCGTTTAGTTTGAAGCTATGAAATTCGTCCTGTGAGAAAATTTATGGATTATTCCAATTTCTATTCCGCTAACGCCAATCTGATGATCCCATCCCCGATCCGAAGAATGGCCCACCTGACTCAAAAGCCGGGAATTATCTCGTTGGCTGGAGGATATCCGAGTATCGAGACTTTTCCAATGGACATCATTCGGCAACTATTGGAGGAAGCGTATAGCCGTCGTGGAGCAGCATCATTCCAATATGGGCTGACACGAGGAAACCGTGAGCTCATCGAATGGCTTGCCGACTTCATGAAAACACGCGGCGTGATGACGAACCCCGAGAATA
This sequence comes from uncultured Acidobacteriota bacterium, assembly GCA_903916735.1. Classification (GTDB taxonomy): domain Bacteria; phylum Acidobacteriota; class CAIWXX01; order CAIWXX01; family CAIWXX01; genus CAIWXX01. The sequence goes on along the minus strand of CAIWXX010000092.1, from coordinate 16,206 downwards.
TTCTCCTTACGAGTGGCAGTCAGCAGGCGTTGAGGCTTTTGGCCGACGTACTGCTCTCGCCCGGTGATGTGGCACTCGTTGAACTGCCGAGCTATACCGGGGGCATCGCGGCCCTCCGCAATTCAGGAGCAGAACTGATAGGGATCAACCAGGTCGATGATGGAATCGTCACCGAGGATCTTGAAACAACGGTGATCAGACTCAAGGCCCAGAGGCGTCGTGTGAAGCTCCTCTACACGATACCATCCTTTCAGAATCCCTCCGGAATCACAATGTCGACTGCGAAGCGCCGGGAAGTTCTTACGATTGCCCGGAAGCATGACTTTGTTATTATCGAGGACGACCCATATTATGAGCTCTATTTCGGCGACCGGCCCGACACTCCAACTATAAAATCCCTGGATAACGAAGGGCGCGTCATCTATCTCAGCAGTTTCAGCAAGATTCTCACCCCCGGCTTGCGGACAGCGTGGGTTTGCGCTGATGCCGGCTTTTTGCCCAAGGTCGAAATCGCCAAGGAAGCAGCCGACATCTGTTCATCAACCCTCGATCAGGAGATTGTTCTAGGATACTGCCGCGGCGGCCATCTCGCCCGGCATGTTTTGAACATCCGTAGTTTTTACTACGGGCGTAGAAATACTCTCGTCCAGGCTCTTCGGGATTCTATGCCAGCGGGTGTCACATGGACTGAGCCCCGGGGCGGATTTTTTGCCTGGGTCAGGCTCCCTGAGCACATTGATACGGAAGCCATGTTGTCGGCGAGTGTTGACCGTGGAGTTGCCTACATTATCGGCAGCCCGTTCCATGTCAACGGAGCCGGGAAGAACACACTTCGTCTTGCCTATTCAAAAGAAGGACCGGAGAATCTTCAAAAAGGGGTGGCCATATTGGCTGAATTGGTTTCGGAGTGGATGAAATCCCCTGAAGCTCGCTCCGGGCGGTGAATTCATGTACAACCTGCTCATCAAGTTTGGAGACAATCTGCTGCGATTCAAACTGGAACGGTCGGCAACGTTCTCGTCTGAAGCGGGTGGCCCCGCGAAACCGATTCAAGCAGGTGATCGATGGCAGATCGGCCATATCACGATCGAAATTGAAAGCGACGCATCGACGCCGAATCCCGTCGAAGTCACACCGCATCCGATCGAAATATCTCCACCCGATTCAACAACGCGAGATGCGATGCGGATCATACCAGTGGATATCACACCATCAGACACCGCGAACCAGGCCGTCGTGACGGCAAGCACCGGCTTCACTGCGTCGCAGAATCCCCCTCCTTCCGAGAGGAATCAAGAGATCATTGCGAAGACAATGATCGCGCCAAATGAAACGAGCGATATGCCGGCTCCATCAACGGCTCCCGCAATCCTGGTGACGGAACAACCGCCTGTGCAGCCATTATCGACGCCGACACATCAAGCAGCTTCGACTCCGATTGACATCCCACCCATCATCGCTGCCGCAATCATCGAAGCTCCTCCTGCTGTCCAACCTGTTCAGAAGCCTCCTGTCGCCCTTGTGGAACCGGCGGCAGTTATTCCAGCGCCAATGGCGGGGCCTATCGAGAAAGCAGCCGAGCCTGCCACGCCGATTCTCGAACCGAGTGCCCAGCCCATCGCAATTGCTGCCGCGGCGACCCCGCTCGCCAAAGATATCTCTCAACCTCTGGGATCCGAAGACGTGACACCGATCGCCCCTCAGCATTTGAAAGCCTCAGCCAGCGAAATACTTGATACAGGCTCAGCATCGAGTGCCAGTGGGATACAAAAAACGCAAATAGTGGATGCCCTAACTCTTCCGAAACTCATCATTACCCTTGAAAATGTCACATTCGAGCATGTGCTTTTCAAGGATGCCACTCGTATAGGCCGCGATCAAACAAATGATTTATGCCTTCCCGACACGAGTGTTTCCCGCTATCACACATCCATCTTCAAGGATTCGCAAGGTGCATGGATCATCAAGGATCTAAACAGTACGAATGGCACTATTGTCAATGATGTGCAGATCGAGCAAAATAATCTGACAAGCGGGGACGACATTGAGCTTGGCAACTATAAAATAAAATTCGTCTGGCCCGGAGAAAAGAGCGGTGGTGATCTGGAACCACCGACTGAAAACTACACGCCGATTCAGCAACAGCAGAAGGATGCTCCACAGCCTAAACGCGCTGCCGCGCCTCCCCCACCAGGGCTTCCTGAGACCGGCGGACCTGGAATGCCGATTCGTCCAAAACCACCAATCCGGCCTCCAGTAGCCGCGGCGCCCCCTCGGAAACAGCCAGCCTCACCCGCGCAGAAAAAGCCCACTGGTGGCGGATTCCTGTCACGACTTTTCGGCAAAAGCAAGTAGATCATCACTCCTCAGCTCCGAGTGCCGAGGTGCTGAATCCTGGGTTCTGATCATTCAAGCGCTTGATCAGCTCATCTCGCTACTGCTACCTCTCCAGACAATGACGCTGGCAATGATAGGATCATTGGCATGGTGATTCTGGATGTGTTCAACCATGCGAGATGTCAGTTTCGCGCCGGTCGGCAGAAGCTTCACGCCGCTGCTTGTGATGAGGTCTGCTGCCAGTTTCATCCCGTCAGCAAGCTCAACGACAGACACTGCGATTTTGTCAGCAAGCCATGCAGTGTCTTCTGTGGTTGTGAGATACTCAGCCAGGAGCTGTAAAATAGCCGGATCAAAGACACCATGATGCTCCACCTGCAAGGTCGAGATTGCGTCACGATGGGATGTCGATTGAGGAATGGATTTTCGGAAGTCTTCATAGCCGGCGATGCACCGGAGGATCCGTGATGGAAGAGGAATTTCATCGCCTACGAGATGATCCGGATAGCCGGTGCCATCCACGTTTTCGAGCTGGTGCCGGAGGATGAGGCCGACATTTCGCAGACGCTCGACCTCCATCGTTGTCATCTCGGCGAAAACCGGATGCCGTGCAAATACCGGCCACTCTTCGGGTTCCAATTCGAACGTATGTTTTCTGGAAACCTGTTCGGGTATTCCGATCTTCCCGACTTCCCTCAAATGCGCGGCCAATTCAAGATCGCGGATAACATCATCGGCCAGGAGCAGCTTTTGGGCAATCCACACAGAAACCTTTGCCGAGCGATTTCCTTTTTCATGAGCTCCTGGTACTCGAATATCGATCAAACGCGTCACCAGACGAACCAGATCCAGGAAGGACTGCTCCAGGCGCGCGTTCAGGAGCTCAAGTTCCTTCTTATCGGCCCGAAGTTGGTCCTGGAGTCGCTTGATCCTGAGGAAGGCGTTGACCTTGGGGACAAAATCATCCGCGATCGGAGGTTTGGAGATATACTCATCGGCACCGCCTTCAAGGCCTTGAGTCTTGCGATCTGATTCGTTCATGGCTGTGAGGATCATGAAGATCGGATTTCCAAATGCGTCATCGGCCTTGATAGCCCGGCAGAGCTCCATTCCGTCCATGCCGGGCATCATGTAATCGCTGATGATCAAATCCGGATGGAATTCGCGTGCTTTCTGGAGCCCCGTTTCGCCATCAGAGGCGACGTCGAGATCGTAGAGACCCTTAGTGCCGAGAATGCGCTTGACGAGCATACGGGCGGTAGGATCATCTTCGACGATAAGGATGCGAGCTCGTCTGGCTTGATTCATCATTATGGTTCCCTCTTTGGCGGCTCCGGTTGGTCAGCATATTTGACAATGATGCTGATCCGGCGATTGCGAGGATCATAAGGATCTGAATATCGCAGCTTCCGGTCAGCATATCCTCGGACTTCGCTCACTTGGCCAGGCGCCAGTCCGTTTTCTTCCATGATTCGTCGAGCGTTGTTGGCCCGATCTGTGGACAGCTCCCAATTCGAATATCCTGTGTTTGAGACATAAGGATGGCTGTCGGTATGCCCTTCTATGACAAGCGAGTTCTCCATTTGCGAGAGTTCCCGCGCCAGCGCCCCTAAGAGCTGAACGGCAGTTGGATCCGGTGTCGGGCTTCCAGAAGCAAAGAACATGCCCTTTTCGGTTTCGATGAGCTGAATTCGCAACCCCTCATCCGTCAGCTCGATGACAATATTGTCCTTCAATCGTTGAAACTGTGGAACCTGGGCTATGAGTTCCTTGATCTTGAGGGCTGTCGCTTGGAGAACCTCCTTCTCTTTGATGATCGATACTTTTTGAGTCTGCGGCACTGATTGAGGTGCACCGAGCGTACCGCCTCCGGATCCGCTCTGCCCGGCACGTGCTGCAGCCACCTTGTCCATGTAACCCGTCGGATCAGTGAAATATCCGACGACGGCTTTTTTAACATTCTGGCTCTGCCCGACAATCCAGAGCACGATGAAGAGAGCCATCATGGCCGTAACGAAATCCGCATAGGCGACCTTCCAGGCGCCGCCATGGTGCCCGCCGTGACCGGCCTTTTTCTTCCGGACAACGATTCGTATCGGAGATTGCTGATCCATTTTCATTCCGGCTATTTCTTGATGGCAACCCGGCAATGCTCTTCGAGTTCATTATATCCCGGCCGATCTTCTGAGAAAATGACTCTCCTGCCAAACTCAACGGCGACGATCGGGGTGGCGCCTCGAGCAAATGCCAGAACGCATTCTTTGATGCACATTAGATAGCGGGCTTCGAAGGAACACAGAAATTCCATATTCGTTGCTAATGGCGATACGAAGCCGTATGAAAGAAGAATCCCAAGGAAAGTCCCAACCAGTGCCGCAGCGACTTTATGACCAATCTCCTCAGGAGGCCCGCCAACAGCCTGCATGGTAACGATGATTCCCAGAACGGCGGCGACGATACCGAGCCCCGGAAGAGCATCGCCGACTTTTGTCAACGCGGTGACGGGTTTGCTGGCTTCTTCATGATGCGTATCGAGTTCTGATTCAAGCAATGTTTCGAGGTCCTGAGGCGCGATGCCACCTCCCACCATGACCTTCAGTGTGTCGCAAAGAAAATTCACCGCATGATGATTTTCCAAAAATGAAGAGTACTTCGAAAAAATCGAACTCGCTTCAGGAGTCTCCACGTGGCTCTCAATCTTCATGAGCCCATCGCGACGAGCGACTGTGAAGAGTTCATAGAGCAGTGAGAATAAATCCAGGTAGGCACCTTTGGAAGGCTTCTTGGAACCAAACACGAGGCCCAGCCCACCGATCAGTTTTTCAGAATAGGGGCCGGTGTCGACACCAGTATTGTGCCGATCATTGATCCGCCAATGATCAATAGTTCAGCCGGCTGCATGAGCACTCCGAGAGGGCCTTTCTCCCAAAGAAACCCGCCTATCACTGCTCCGAAAATTACCAAGACCCCAATAATAGCTATCATGACCTTCTTGCGGCCTTTCTGTTAGAGAGCTTAACTAAAAACCTATTTTCCCTTAGGACATCAGCACAGTCAACTCGTCCTCATCCCGATGCATTCAGGTTGCCATCGAGACCAATCTCTTGATGCAAGGGCGGCGGTAATGTGGAGTGGAGGTATGTTGAGAGTTCTGCTTATCTCCTCTCCTCTTCATCTCGGCTCCACCCCAGCCCCCATGTCCTACCCAAAAAATACCGCGGAATCGGGGGCACTTCCTAAAAAAAGAATTTCAGCTGCAAAGGGTTTGACACTCTTGTTGCGGTTGCCATAAACTCGATTAAGGTTCTGGCATGCTTGAAAATCTCATCGGAAGCAGATTGGATTTCGTGTGGTTTTCAGCGGGTTTCTTCTTCGCAGCCATCGGCATTGTTGCATTTGCGGCCCGGCGATTGGGATCGCGCCGTGTAGCAGCCACGGCTTTCCTACAGACCCTTTGTGAATGGGCCAAAGTCCTGCAAATATTTTACTTTCCATCCTGGGTGTCTCCTCTTTTGCAGGCAACTGTCCTGATTGCGGTTGCTGTAATGGCTGGCACTCTGGCAGCGAAAAAGTGCAAAACCAGGTATGTCGCATTGGCGATGGCAATCTCGTTTTGTTCAATTGCCCTGATATTGGTGTTTGGCGGCGTGAAGTGGGGATTCGCCTCAGGAATGATCATCATAGGGATTGCCACGGACGCCATGGTCCTGTCATGGCGATCACATTTCCGTGCGATTGTCGCTTCAATTGTGATCTTAGGATGGGCGATTCTGACGGCTTTTTTTTCAGGAAATATTTTGGCCGAAGCAATACGGCTTTTGTTCGTCGCCGTTCTTGTCTTCATGGTCCTGCCCTTGATTCCAGAACTCCTCTGCGGAACGGCCCTTGAATGGGGATTCCTGGCGCGCAAAATCAGCGCGCAAATCTCGTGGCTAGCGTTTGCGGGGATTTTTATCTTCGCTATTGGCGGCCTGTTCGTCGAGAAAATGGGCGAAAATCGGAAGCAGGACATCGAGAGCTCGATGCTTCAACGTATCTCCACTGCTGCCCACATGCTGGATACGACTTGTCTGCTGAAAGATCGACTCGATACCTCAACGCCGCCGGAGCCTGCCTGGAGTCAGCTTCACTCACTTATTCGCGGCGATTCGACTATCCGTTTTGCCTATGTTCTTGCGGAGCGGAACAAGCAACTCACTTTCCTGGTTGATGGCACGGATCCACATTCAAGCGATTATTCGGCTCCTGGTGATGTTTATGAAGAAGCAAGCGAGTTTCTCAAAGCGCTGTTCCGAAATCCTCATTTGGCTATGGAGCCGGTGAGCACAGACAAATGGGGGACATGGGTGACAGCCTGGGCACCCTTGAAAGGGAACAGTGGAAATTTTGTCGGGTTGCTTGGCATGGACATGGAGGCCAACAGACTGGCACAGGAGATCACAAGAAGCCGGTTCCTTGGTATCGTTCTGACAGCTCTACTACTGTTCGGCCTTATCGCCCTGACGGCTGTCATTGTTGAAAGCAGCCGGCGGCAACTCTCGGATGACCTAAGTTCCATCCTGCAGAATGAACTCGGTGAAGGCGCCGTTGTGCTCGATCTGGACGGCAAAATTCTTTTTGCCAACCGAGCCTTGGCACGATTAGTCGAAAAGGGAAATCTGCTAGGGCAAGAGTTCGTAAATTTCATTGGTGGATCAGAGGCCCGAAGCCGGGCAGATCGCATGATTGCCAAGGCTCTGAAGGAGGGAAATGCTGAAGCCGAATTAGAATTCGAAGGTATTCATCGCCCGATTCTCTGGTCATTCAGGAAATATCTCCCTCGCCCAGGCCTCGATCCCATGTTCATTGGAGTCGGCCATGATATGACTCAGGTGAGGATCGCTCAGAGAGCCGTAGAAGTTGAAAAGACACTGATTGATCATATTGTCGCCAACGCTCCACTGCTGGTGCTCGTCATTGGCGAAACAGGCAACCTTGAGTTCATCAATCCGGCCGTCGAACAATCAACGGGTCATGCATTGAGTGATCTCACTCGAACTGACTGGCGTCAAACCCTCATGCCACCGGGAGCAGAATGGCAATTGGATCAGATCCTGGATGAAAGCTGGGCTTCAAACGTCGTCGATTTTCCGATGGCCATCGTCGGGATCAACGGCGAAAAGCGGGTTGTTTCCTGGAACTCAGTCGTGAGAAAAGATGAGAATGGAGCTGTGAGGCAGGTCATCCTCCTGGGAATGGATATCACCGAGCGGAATCAGGCGCAGGAAAGGCTTCTGGACTACGCCATTCATCTCAAGAAGCTTCAGGGTGAAGCTCAGCAACGCACGGCTGAGCTCTCCGCAGCCTATAACCGCCTCTCTGCATCGCAGGCACAACTCTCGATGTACAGCCAGAGACTTGAAACGCAAAACGCCGAACTCGAACTTGCACGCCTGGCAGCCGAACAGGCAAACCGAATGAAGAGCGAATTTTTGGCAAACACCAGTCACGAACTCCGAACGCCGCTGAATTCGATCATGGGATTTCTCAAGCTCGTCATGGAAAACGCCGTCGTGAGCCGAGAAGAGGAGCTGGAATTCATTCAGATCGCCTATGATAGCTCCAGACACCTGCTCTCTTTGATCAATGACGTCCTGGATATTGCGAAGATCGAAGCCGGGCGGATGAGCGTGACTATTGAAGACGTGCATCTCTCCGATCTCTTCACTGATGTTGAGGCTCTCGTTCGCGTGCAAGCTGAACAAAAGAAGCTGAGTCTGCAAATCGAGCCGCCGGCTGAAAAACTCGATCGTATTTGGGCGGATTCTCAAAAGCTCAAACAGGTTATGCTGAACGTGCTGGGCAATGCCGTCAAGTTCACAGCCAAAGGATCGGTAACCATGCATGCATCTCCTGCTGAGGAAACAACCTCTGTTCGCATTTCAATTGTAGATACCGGTATTGGAGTCGCACCTGAAGTCCAAGGAGAACTTTTTCAGCCTTTCATGCAGGCTGAAGGTGGCACAACCCGTAAATACGGGGGTACCGGACTCGGTCTGTCAATTTCTCGCCGGCTCATAGAAATGATGAACGGAAAAATCGAAATGAAAAGCGGCGGCATCGGCATGGGAACCACGATAGAGATCATCCTGCCGCTCTGGAGTTCGAAAAGATGAAGACTGTTCTGCTCGTCGACGGCGATCCGGCAGGCGGGCGGATGATGGAGATTTCTCTGCAACGGTTGGGTGGCTACAGGGTGATTCAATCGAATGATCCTCAAGAGATATTCGCATTGACATCCCAGCGTCAAGTCCATGTCATCATCATGGATGTCACTCTCCATGGATGCATCTATGAAGGCCGGCCCATCGATGGTCTAGAGATTTCCAGGCGGATCAAATCAGATTCCCATTCCAGCTCAATTCCGATACTGCTTTCAACAGCTCATGCGATGCGTGGCGATGAAGAACGGCTGCTGAATGAGAGCCATGCGGATGCCTATCTGGCCAAGCCGATCGTTGATCCACGAGATTTGGTGAAGGCTGTCGAGGCCTTGATTCAGCGACACAACGCTGGACTATGAATCCTGAAGATAATGTGCGATGTCCAATAAATGGAGGCGTCCTCAAGTGTCGACAGGCATCACCTGAATGACGGTATAATCGGCATGGAGGCGAAAGGGGTCTGGTGGCTCCCCTGGACTTCAAATCCAGTGCGGCGGCTTATGGCCGTTGGGTGGGTTCGATTCCCATCCGCCTCCGCCAGGGAGTTTGCAGGAGCTATCATTATGATGCTAACGGGTATTTTCCCGTTCAGCATTTGTCTTCATTTGACCACTGGGCTTTTGCACATCACACAGATGAGTCAAGACCGATATTGTCGATGAGCAGCCGGATAACATCAGGAGAATTCTCATAGGACTCAGGACACAGCTGATCATCATCTTTGCGTTCGTCCTTGCGATTACACTGGCCGTTAACAGCTATATCGTGATCATCGATACGCGCCGCGCTCTCATCGATGAAGCCGCGGAAAAAGCAGCTGCCGTCATCGATGTCTTGGAAGCGAGTGATCGCTTTGTCACGGACGTTCCTGAGAAGGCAGAGGATCTGATCGGGTATCAGATGCTGGTTGAAGCGACTCTCCTCGCCCACCTCGTTGATATTGCGGAAAACCATGCAGCAATATCCTCGTCTGAGATTCGCACCCGGCTCAAGCAAATTGTCGCAACGTCGCCAGCAGATGAGTTCTGAATTACAGACGAAAAAGGGCATGCCTATCTGCGCAATGAGAAAAACCTCGATCTCACCTTTTCAAACAAGCCGACTCCGAAAGATCAAGCCTAAAACGTGCAGATCATCATCGTACGCTCTGTCAGCAGCAATTCCACTTGCATGAAGGAAAAAAAATCTGAGAGTGCTGTCGGACAAATAGTAACTCGCGACACCGCCGATTCGGCGGCATTCTTCACATCGCATCTTTCATTGCATGTATTGATGCAGTCGATTCATCGCGCACAATGCGGGCGTGTCTTAACAGGTCTCTTCCACTCACCGAATCTGCCAAGGAGCTTAAAGGCGATATTCGATGCGGGCGAGCAAAGATTTTCGGTCACCAAGACCACCTTCGGCGACAATGAGCCAGTGTTTCGCCAACTCGCTCGTGAATCCCGCTTGAAAATTCCAGGGGGATTTCTCATGGAGCTTAACAGAATATGACACGTTACCAAAAAATGGGATGGTATACCGTCCTCGATGATCCTCTTTGGCACGTTGATACATGGCTCCTGCCCAAATCGCCGCCCGGCTGAACGTCACACCAGCTTTGGGAGTTAAAACGATAGCTGTCACGGAGGATTCATTGAGATTAAGATCCGTACCGGTGTACTGAGTAGTGAAGCTCCCAAAGTAACGATCATGGCCTCCGGCCAGCGTCAATCCAGTCCCGTAAACCAAACCGTCATATTTTATTGTGAGATCGCTGAGTGGAATGGGCAGGCGAAGCTCGGAGATTTTAACTTTTGTCGTGCCATGAACCCTTCCCACAAGAGCTTCGACGTCAAGGAACGGCAATAGCCAGCAATCGACCGAGATATGCTCGGTTGTTGTGTCATTCTTAACCTTAATGAGATCGGCCATAGCCGGATTAAATATTGGAATTCCAACATCAAGGCTATCAATAATGTAATTTTGACTTTGCGTATAAAATGTAAATCCGATTCCATAGCGTAACGGAAGCCTCATTCCTTCCGGCAATTTCTTGAAATCCTCGGTTTCAGCAAAGGCCATGTGAAGTCCGGCACAAACCAAAAAAACGAAAATAGCTGTTTTAAGAATACGATCTCCGATCATGCGTGCTCCTTTCTGGAAATAAAATAAAGATTGGTTTAGTTCCTTGAGCTCCTGGAGCTTGATGTCCATGGTTTTGACCAAGTGCTTAGAAATGGCTCTCGGCGAGACACCAAGCTCGGCTGTTGAGTTTGTAACGATCTCCCTCCCCCTACTTCCGGACAAGACATCACGGAAAACATGTCCAAGGCGTTCCTCAGCGTATGCTCCCGGCTTCCTCAACTTCTGGTATGTATCGAGTGGGATTTCTCCGTTCGAACCGCGAAGTCGCGGCTGCTCTAATGGGGCCTTTTGATCTCCCATATACACCGATCCGGGTTGACGGGCCCACTTCCTAATCTCCGGGTCTTCCGGGTGAGAATCTGGCCCCGATCGCTTCTGCCGCTCCATCAGCATGATAGACTTCGCGACCAGTCGTCCCATCTCCATGTGAATCGCATCAAACGCCTGTTTGGCCCGACCGACGTTCTGAAGCATGCGTGCCGCCAAGCCGGGTTCCTGTATCGCCTTGGCTGTATTATTCTTCATCCTTGTGTCTACTCTCATTCGGTGGCTTCATTCTCTATTTCTGCTCCGTGGATTCTTCCACAGTTGGAGCCACTATTCAAATTTCAATCAATTTCAGGATATCCTCAAATTAAGAGATTTCGATAATCATCTATGCATCGCCTCTTCAGCCTAACCCAAATCAATATTCAAGAGCGGCAGATGCTGACCGAAATAGAAGTTAAAAATTAGTCGAAATGTATTTATCGGTGATAAAGATGGATCAAAATCATCAACCGGAAATCGGGGTAAGTAAAGCATGTTGAAAATCTTTAGAATTTCAGATGGAGGTATCTTAGAACCACCTCTCCCGAGCTCTCCGCGATAGCCATGATCAGCCTGCAAAATTATGATGGGAGGCTGAGAAGAATGTTGGATGATGTATTTGGAAACCTTCAGCATTTGCTCACTCATAAAAATATATTGTTCCAAATAATATTTCCTATTTGAGTGATCATAAAGATGATTGAGATCCTGCATATGACCATAACGATCAAATACGAAAGGCTCATGTGGACAAACGAGATGAACGAAAACAAATTTAGGACTATTCAATTTCACAACGGCCTGAAGAGTATGAAGAAAATATAGCGTTTCGTCATAAAAGTACTTGGATAATTCACTTCTCTTTTTTGCCCATTCTTCTGAAAAGTAGCAAAGTATTGACCATTCAAAAAGAGAATAGTAATATTTATCAAAGAATATTGAAATATGAGCGAGTGAATATGAATATCGCTCATCGGCCTCAGCAAATCGCAAATTTGAATCGGATGAAAGGTCAATAATTCTATAACCGTTTCTTTTTAAGAAATGAACCACTCGACTCTCTCTAACCATTTGGTATGGATCGGAACCTTTTGGCACTCTCTGCATGTTCAAGGAAGATGCCAGCGAAAATTGCGTAAATGCATACAACCCACGACTTTGACTGGCAAAATAAAATCCCTCCATCTGCAGTTTCTCACTCAATTTTGATGCATCATAATGAAAGAGATTTTGCATGGATTCGATGCTAGCAAATTCATCAAAAATGATATAATAAATATCAGGGTTTTTGTTACTTTTGAAAGTTTTGGAAATTTCATTTTGAAGATTCGTTTGTTCTTTATAACTCTTGCATAATAAAGGCAAATGGAAGAAAAAAATATTAGCAAGGTTCCAACAGAATACCAGCGATACCGCAAAATTTAGCGTTCTATTAACTAATACGTAAGACTGTTTAGATTTGGAAATTTGAATTGCACAATAAACCCAACAACTTATCAAAACAGGTATAAGAATTAAATGATTAAGAGAATAATCAAAACCGATCGCTATATTTTGAAGGAAATCAAATATTAGCCCATAATGCTCAATGATTATCAATAAAAGGAAAATAATAATCGCCTTTTTGTAAACTTCATTCCAGATGAAACTACAAATAAACCATAGAAAAGCTGTCACAAATAAATTAATAAGGATCGGAGGAGCTACCCTCCTCAACGACACTTCTTGTATGTTTTGCACATAGAGATAAGTTGATGGAAAAGTCGATATTAGAAAAACATAGAAAATATTGCGCTTTTTATAAAGTTTATTATTAATAGTATTCATTCTAGGCACCTTGGCTCATGATCCTTACCAACATATGGTTAGAGACTCCAGAGCATATATCGTAAACGTAAACGTGGACGAAAGGCGCTGATCGATCACGTTTACGTCCCTGTCTACGTTTAGGACCACCTGATCTGCGAGCTCAGTGAGGCCTTCATTCAAGGCAAAGCCGTGGAATGACCCGGGATCTGTGCTTATTTTTCTCGTCATTACGATGGCAATTATAACTATCATCGAGCGGACTGATTTGCAATAACACATGAGTGTTCGAGGCCGATGAGTTTCCACCCCTTTTGTGTCAAGCGGAAAAACACCGTCAATGGTCGTTCCCAGCATGGCATTTGCTGGACCACCTGACAAATATCGATCCTTACAATCGAGTCTAGATCATTTGGCAATGCAACCGGAGGAGCCATTTCTCCTGATGAATTGCTGGTTTCTCCCACCCAGGTTGATTGGCCGGATGAGTTATCGAAAAGAAACCAAGTCACTTGGTATTTTTCTGTTGGATTGACAACCCGATTGGTGGCGACAAGGTTTTTGAATTGCAATATTCCCGATGCTTCAATCGCAGGCTTCGCAATCGGATTCAAGCGTGTGAAATAGGCACTGCCAATAGAATCACGACGCTCAATGAGTGCTTTTTTCAAGAACAGTTCTGATTTCTGATCATTCAACTGACCTGCTCGCACCGCAGCCCCGATGAGCTCATCGGATATCGCCATCACCTTTTTGGCTGCCCAGAATGAATCATCATCGCGTGCACGCAGGAAGGCTGGATGTGGCATCCATGGTTTCCAGCCAATTGGATCCCATCTGGTATTGTCGCCGGGCATTCGTCCTATGGAACTGGATTCGAAGAAGTCAATAGTTTGCCACGGCTTCGATTGAAAGCCGAAGCTCGCCAGATTTCGTAATATCGATCTGAATCCTTCGAATTGGTATTCATAGCCTTCCCAATAATCATGCGGTCGAAAACCTCCGCTGCCCAGCGCAGAATCAAAATCAGATAAATAATGCATCACCGTCGACGTGCCATTCTTTGAGACAAGCGCGTCATATGTATGCGTTGCATCGCAGTTAACGATATTAAGCCAGGCAGCTATGATGCGGAAACCGCGAAGCTCTCTCCTATGTTCGTGTGGAATGACATCATTCGGGTCATCCGGTCGCATCCCTTCATAACAGAATGGTCCAAGTGGCTGACCCCGGGGCACCTTCTTTGCCAAGGCTCGAATGGATCCATCCTCCTCTTTTCGAACTTTTTGTAGCAGAGTGACGAGATCTTTTCTCATGATGCTTTTCTTTTGGAGAGATGGCATCCGGATAGCAGCGTTTTCATCGATCGCCAGATCCTCGATATGCAATCGAATGATCTGGCTTTCAGGCACGTTGTAACCGATCACCCATAACAATCTCGACACAATCATCCCTGCCCCAGTCGCCATCGTGGGATAGGCCGGCGGATCGAATGCGATCGTCCATGTCTGTCCTGAAGCATCAGCGACAGTCAGTGCAGGAAGGTCCCCGGTATTATCGATTTCGAGCACAGTCAACGAATTGGCAAGCCGCTTGTCCAGGTCGCATGGACCTTTCTCAATCTCTTCCATTGTCATGAGTCTGGTGCCGATACGGTTGGTGAACCAGCTTGAATCAGGCACTTCATCAATTGTATTGATATTCTGCGCTCGAACATTTTGCGCCGGGTCTCCCGGCTTGGAAAAGAAATTCTCCAGATTATTGTAGACCGGATCAAAGATACGGAATTTGGCGCCGGTGGCATCTTGTGATTCAGGTTCACGAAGGATCGGATCATCATCATGGAATTTGGGCGCAGCAATACCATTCGCATGGCTGACCGAACATAAAATGAGACTCAAGACGTATCTCAAAAGCAACTTCACGTTTCGTCTCGTGAGCATCAGCGCCTCGGTCTAAAAGACGTCCCCACCGCAAAGGAGCAGGCGTGTTCCTTCGATGCTGTGGGCTACTTCGACCCTGAGAACAATGGCATAAGGTGCGTGGATTCGAGCACCAATCCCATAGCATGTATGCATCTCATCCAGGTTCAACTCCCGAGTTCGAGAGGCGACCTTCCCTGCTTCATAAAAAAGGGCCATATCCAGAAATTTGGAAGGTCTCCATCGATACTCGGATGTCAAAAGAAGACGGTGGCGATCTCGAAAACGATAATCCGCGAATCCTCGCATTTCCTGCCCGCCTCCCAGCATCGGCATAAGGAAAAATGGAACTTCCCGGCCTTTTGCCACACCTGTCGTAGAAGCTAGGCCTCTCAGGGCGATCCCCTGGTTACCTCGTCGAATTGGGAAAAATTGCTTGATTTCGATGTCGAATCGGCGAAAGTCAAATGACCGGTCCTCCCCTGTCCGATTGAATGAAGTCCACTCAAAACGATAGGAACCTCCTTTGATAGAATACCGAACAGGTTGTCGCCAATTAATTTCCGCGTAGGCATGAGCGCATGTGTAAGCCGGATCGGTGCCTAACCCCGGCGCCGTCGTTTGAGTAAATTTATTCTCGATAGATGGCCTGAAGCCCTTCGCCGCTTTTGTTTCGATCTCAAGGTACTGAAAGCCGCCTCCGAGTGACAACCAGCTCATGGGTCGAAAAATCTCCATAAAACCGATCGTCATTGGCTGATAATCAAAAGCCGTCTTGTCTGCTTTACGTGTTTTGTTTCCAACCCCATAATATGCGACTTGCGGCGCATCAATATAAGTGCCTGTCAACTCAGTGGCAAAATAACCGGCTCTCATTTCAGGCAGGTGGAGCGATGCGTCGAGCAGCTTATAGTTTTTGATAGACCAAGCCCCATGAAGGTCGAACACTCCGTTGTTGCCATAGGGCCGTCGATATCCCGTGCCGGCGGCTGCGCTTCCATCGGCATAAATGCTCCCCAGCCAGGGATAAAACCCCACTGGCGGATTTTCGAATCCCTGGGGATGAACCCTGGTGACAATTCGTTCAACTGAGTTCGGCTGGTACGACGTGAGGTGTTTGGCTTTTTCGGCCTGCTTTGCGGCAATTTCAGCCGAACGCGGCGGGATAGCATCGGCTTGAAGAATCATTGGCAGGTATTGAGCCAGCGCCAACGTGGCTAACAAACCAAATCGCCGTTCATGGAACGATGTTTGACTCATAAGGCTCAATTCGGCTTCTTTCTATTGCGAGTAATAATCATATCAGAAGATGGAATATTCGCTTAGAGGTGTATGATGGATAGCAGATTGACGGATAGGGGGAGGTAACCTCAAAAGGTGTGGAAAAGCGTAGAGGCGGCGAGTACCCTACCTGAAGCAGAAAACAAACCGGGTTGGAGCCCGGCAGGAAAGGAGATCGCCGCCATGGAGAAGAAGAACACCGAAGGGGTCGGAGAGTCAAG
>CAIWXX010000091.1 GCA_903916735.1 uncultured Acidobacteriota bacterium | reverse complement strand
CGCGCTTCCGCTTCCGCCGCCAGTCCGTCAAGCTCCGTCGAGTCTGCTCCAGTAAGTGAGTTACCTGATAGGTCCTCTGTGAACTCCTATTTCTCATGTGCTGTCCTCCTGGCGCTCTCCGCGCCCACAGCAACACGATACCAGGGCCCCTCAGGTCAATTCATACACGCTTGCCGCAAGGACACCGTTATGGAACAGTACTGCCACCGTTTCGAAATCCTGGTTATCGATGACGGTTCCAGTGAAAATCCCTAGCGAATATTCGAAGGAATCATGCCCCACCGGATCATCTGTTTTTTCCAGGTGAACGCGGGAGAAAACAGGAATGCATTGTGTACCAAGGAATCAACCCCTTTTTTCACGGAAAGAACTTTTGTCCCCTATTTTAGATAAGTTAAATTTGTAGGAAATTAATCTTGCCCGAATCTAATTCTGTCTCAACACCCATTGCAAAACATGCCAACTCGTTCATGGCAATGTCCAGTTGGGGAAACAACCTGCGCAACATCGCAACCAACCTTGCCACCATTGTTGTCGGCATATTCGCAGGGATTTGGTTTTCGCCTTACTTGCTCAACAGTCTCGGGGTTGAAGCATTTGGGTTGATTTCCCTTTCAAGTAACGTTGTACTCTACATGTCGGTACTCACAGTCGCATTGAATTCTTCTGTTGGGCGACACCTCACCGTTGCTCTGCAACGACAGGAATGGGATCGCATGAGACGGATATTCAACACTTCTTTCTGGGGCAGCATCGGGGCCGGACTGATCTGCTTGTTGCTGGGTGGGGTTGCAGCCGGGTTGATTCCATTCTGGTTGCGTGTTCCTGCGGGGTTGGAGAATCAGGCGCGAATGATAATGGGTGCAGCGGTTATTGGGTTTTGTGTAACGACAGTTACGGCAACTTTCTCATCCAGCGCTTACAGCCGAAACCGGATCGATCTTGTTTCCGGAACAAACATTGTTCGCCAATTGACCCTCATTTTTTCCGTGTTGGTCTTTTTCTACTGGTCCGGGAAGGGACTAGATCGAGTAGCCTTTGCTATCGTGGTTGCTTCATTAGTAAGCACAGGATGGATGTTTCATTTCGGACGTCAAATGATCTCTGGTCTGACTATTTCCCCGCATGATTTTGATAAAAATGAATTGAAGCGCTTCCTTACCACAGGCTCCTGGGTAACGATGAACCAGTTGGGGACGATGCTGTATATGAACATCGATCTGCTTGTCGCCAACTGGTTGTTCGGTCCCAAAGTTGCAGGCGAATATGCAACGGCAATGCTCTTATCGAACCCGATTCGGTACATTTCGCAAGCGGTCAGCTCGGTATTCGGCCCGTCGATGACGGTGCTTTATGCGAAAGGGGAACAGGATCGCTTGGTCATGTATGTCAGGAGAAGAATTAAATACATGGCCTTGTTTAACGCATGGCCTATCGGGCTGATTTGCGGTTTTTGCGGACCCTTGCTAGGTCTTTGGCTCAAACCCCAGTACCGTAAGCTGGCGCCGCTAGTAGTGCTGTTGATCATTCACCTTAGCGTGAACCTATCATCATCTCCGCTGTTCAGCCTGTTCTTGTCTCTCAACCGTGTGCGCTGGCCGGGGCTGGTAACCTTGGCGACGGGGGTGAGCAATCTGGTTCTGGCTTTGGTTTTAGCAGGTCCGCTGGGACTCGGAGTTTATGGTATCGCAGGTGCCGGGGCCATCACTCTCACCCTGCGCAACCTATTTGCTGTGCCATTGTACTCAGGACGAGTATTGGGAGTGAGCGGGAAATCATTCATCGCTGAGTGTTTGAAGGGAGGTGCGGCAGCTATTATTCTTGCTTGCATCGGCCTGCTTCTGAATCAATTCCTGCCCGTGAAAAATCTTCTCATATTGATCGGAATGTCGGTGCTGCTTTCAGTCGCTTACTGGGGAGTGGTGCTGGGGTTTCTTTTATCATTCGCCGAGAGGGCAGAACTTTTAGGGCGATTTCGCAAGTTCTTTCCATCGGGATGGATCGGATTCACTCAAGAGGCGGATTTTGAGTAATAGTCCATCCTTTTCCGTGATCATTCCGGTGTTCAATGGGGAACGATATATCCATCGCGCGGTGACGTCGGCGTTGATACAGAATCCATCACCTTCCGAGGTAGTGGTGGTGGATGATGGATCCACCGACAAGAGCGCCGAAGTGGTGAGAGCAATTCAAGATCCCCGGATACGGATTGTGTTCCAAGTCAATGCAGGCGTGGGTGCGGCTCGTAACCGTGGGGCAGCCGTGGCAACAGGGAACTTCCTCTGCTTCTTGGATGCAGACGACGAATGGCTGCCTGGGTTTCTTAGTGTCATCTGTCAATTGTTGGAAAAATTTCCCGATTGTGGTCTCTACTCCACGGCATATGGAATCATGGAACCTGGAGAACGCTATTGGTTTCCCACATTAAAGGAATTTCCGGACCCGGCATGGGTTGGGAGGCTTCCGGATTTTTTTCAGACGTCATTGAAAATCTACCCTTTTAATTCATCATCAGTGGTGATTCCGATAGAGGTATATCGCGCGGTTGGTGGATTCGCAGAAGGGTTTCTCCGCGGCCAAGATTTGGATCTCTGGGTACGGTTGGCCTTATCGTACCCGATAGCTTTTGCAGCATGTCCGATGGCCATATACCATCGTGATGCAGAGGGACGAGTGAGCCTGAAGTACCGGCATTTGGGAGAAAAGTTGTTGGTATCGAGGATCCGCAAGTTTATAGCTCAAGGAAATATCTCGCCTGATCGGGAACGGATCCTGCATGAGTACATTGCGAAGCATCAAATCGAGGCTGCATCACAGTGTGTGGTTTCCGGCCGATCGGAAACGGCTCGACAACTCCTCGCGACATGCAGAGATACAAAACTGTTTTTGCTGGAATGGCGGCGATGGAACCGCTGGGCATTTCTGCCAGGTTGGATGACTCTTCTGTTACTGTGGACGCGGAATTTTTTTCGGCAGCTGACGGGCAGCACGAAGAAATTAAGAAAATCGATGAAGAGCTGAATAATATGCAGAGATGGATGGCAGCGCGACCTATATTGAATGAACTTCCGGCCGCCCGGCGAGGAAAGATCTTTGGCTGAATCACTCTCTATTTCGGTTATCATTCCCCTTTTCAACCGGGAGAAGTACATCCAACGTGCATTGAGGTCAGCCATTAGCCAGATCCTTTCCGCGCACGAAGTGGTGGTGGTGGATGATGGCTCTACCGATCATGGCGCTGAACTGGTCCGGAGTATTGCTGATCCCCGCGTGCGGCTCATTTCGCAGGAGAACAGCGGAGTGGGAGCGGCACGCAATCGTGGAGCCGCAGTTGCAACTGGCAATTTGCTGGCTTTCTTAGATGCCGATGATGAGTGGTGTACAGGCTTCTTGCAGGCATTGCACAAACTGTTTTTTCGCTTTCCACAGTGCGGTATTTACTCCACTGCTTTCTCTATCATTGAGCCGAATGGGAGAAGCTGGTGCCCTTCAGAGTCAAGTTTTCCAGACTATGCGTATATGGGCATTTTGGATGATTATTTCATGTCAGTAATGGATACCGATTTGTTCTGTTCATCATCGGTCGCGGTGCCGGCGAAAATTTTCCATGAAACCGGGGGATTTGCTAGATGTATAGCCCTTGGCGAAGATCTCGATTTATGGGCTCGTCTGGCCCTTGACTATTCAGTGGCTTTTTCCGCCTACCCCTTGGCAATGTATCACAAAGAAGCGGATGGACGAGCATGTGCCCGTCATAAGCATTCCGGCGAAAAACTGGTGGTCAACCACCTGCGTCAATTGCTAGAGGAAGGCCGGGTACAACCGGCAAGGATGGAATCTCTTCGGGAGTACATGGCTAGGCAGCAGATCGAGGCCGCTGCTCACTGCGTCTTGTCTGGAGATCCGGTGACTGCTCGCAAGCTCCTGTCGACTTGTCACACCACGATTCATTTTCTGCGGGAATGGCGTCATTGGTGGCGTTGGAGTCGTGTGCCGGGGCTTTTGATTGCTCCACTCGCGTGGGGGTGGGGCAGATGGAGAAATCGAGAGCTGAGAAGGAAATTGGAGAAAACCAAGTGAAAAGCGAATGGTTGAGCCCGGTTTCCTGGCTTATTTTTGCTGTTGCGTTCGCCGCGCCGTTCGGCGCGGGAATGCAGGAACTTGATCTGCCAGTTACCCCTTCCAGAGTGTTTGTCGGACTCGGACTATTGGTCATTCTCTGCTGGTTGGTGCAGACCAAGGGATGTATTGTTTTTCCCCGGTCATTCAATCTGTTCATCTTATTCTGTGTTTTGCACATCTGCATCACTTACCTGTTCTTTCGGCGGGATGAACTCATCTTCAGTTATATTAGCGAAATTCAAATAATGGGCGGCTTTATCAGATACAAAGAAGGCATCGGGCTGCTAGTAGCTCGATTCTTTCTATTCATCGCCGTAGGATATGCCCTAGCGGGATTACTGGTTTCCGGCGAGAGAATCCGAATCATGGCCATTGGACTCGCCACAGGGTTGTTCGCCACTCTGATTTTAGGTGGGTATTCCCAATATTTTGCCCGTTCTAACGAATTTCGCATGGCTGGAGGCTTTCTCGACCCGAACTCCTTCGGCCGGATGGGGGTCGCAGCCTTTTTTCTGTCGATAATGATCGCCGTAGACCTCGAGTTGTCCCGTAATCGCCGGCTGATCGCTTCTCTACTCGGCGGCATTGGCATGCTGGTCACAATAATCAGCGGCTCCAGGGGGGCCTTGATTGGGTTGATCGCAGGTTGTATGGCAACTCTATTCATGTTTCGCAGCGCCTGGCGGTGGTTTTTGCCGCTGACAGTCGCTATGGCGTGTGCCATGATCCTTTTCATTGTGCTACCACTAGTGGATGTTCGCTCTACAGCCAACGACCGCTTCGACCCGGAGTATTCAATGTCTGATAGTGGAGCAGGCAGACTCCAAATTTGGGGTGATTACCTGGCCAAATGGAAAGATTACGTCCTGCTCGGGGTCGGATTTAGACATAACCAACAACTTCTGGTTGGCAATTATTCTTTTAAAGTGGCTGACACACACAACCAGTACCTTGAGATACTTGTTTCCTACGGAGTTCCTGGACTGTTACTATGGATAGCTGGCTTGTGGAGCTTGCTGAGACGCTTGCAACGCTTGAATAAAAATAAGGGAAGCCGCATGCCGGTCATTGCATTGATTAGCCTGTTTGTGAGTTTTCTGGTTCAGAGCTTTTTTTTAGACGTTCTATCCCTGCGAGATACATGGTTAATACTGGCGGCGCTGGGGGCTTCATACTGGTCACAACAAACAAATACGCAGGCAAGGCCTTTCGTGGAAAGTCAACGGTGAAACAAGCATTCTTGTTAAGATTCTCGCACGGGGGAGGTGGCGGGATTGAGAGCCAAGTGTTGCAGATCGCTGGGGAAATGAGAAAACGAGGCATATTAGAGCCTGTTCTAGTCACTGACCAGACACAATCTCGATTGGCACGCGATTTTTCTACACAGGTTGGGGAAGTATTGTTTGTGCCAACAGGGCTGTTGGGCATTTTTCCCGCTGCATATTTGATTTTGCGAGAGATTTTTCGCGGCCGTCCAGTCGCCCTTCTGCAGAGCCACCATTTTCGGGAGAGTCTTGTTGCTCGATTGGTGAGGTGGAGCAATCCCAATCTTGTTCATGTGTTTCGCGTACAAACTTATTTTGAGGATGCTCGCATCCCTTCTTGGCGCAAGGTAGCCTACTATCGGTTAGACGCCCTTACATCAGGGTGGGTCGATTGCTATTTGGCAAATGGTACTCATATTGCGCAAGCTCTTTGGCGTTATGCACGGATACCTAAGAGACAGGTGCGGGTGATATGGGATGGCCGGCCGGATATTGGAGTTCCAGATGATCCGACGACTACGCCCGAAGCAGCATTATCCCGCCAAGTGGCCCTGGTGGCCCGCATTGATGGGCAGAAAGGTCATGACGATCTCATTCGCACTTTGGCCTTACTGCGAGGGCAAGGGCTACTTATCCAGGCACGGTTCATCGGTGAAGAAAGTGGTACATTGAAAGACAAAATTTCCGTGTCGGAAAAGATCAAGAGATTGGCCGAAGAACTTGGGGTTCGAAGCCAAATTACTTTTTCGGGATACATTTCCGATGTGGCGAGAGAATTGGCAGACATCCCAGTGGTGGTACTGCCATCCCTACGTGAGGGAGTGCCCAATGTGTTGATCGAAGCCATGAGTTTGCGCAAGCTAGTGGTGGCCAGTCGGGTTGGCGGAGTTCCGGCGATGATCGAAAACGGAATTAACGGTTTCCTTCATGAACCCAGAGATGTGGCTGGGTTAGCCAATATATTGGGAAGGATATTTTGCACACCGGCAATTTCCTGGGAATCCATGCGGGATGCCGCCCGCGAGACTTGGCAACGGCGCTTTTCATTGGATGCACAAATGACATGTCTGCTGGATATTTACCGGGATCTTAAAGTGATCGGAACCGAGGTCGTGGCAGAATTGTGATTTCAAGATGGCATAGGATCAAACACGGCCCCAAGAATTCGCAATTGGGAAATATGTGGTTTCATCTCCGACGGAAAACGACCGGGCGACTGGCGTTGGAACTCTGGCCAGAAATCAGACGAACGGTATTGGTTGCAGGGAGCGGGCGTAGCGGGACTACGTGGCTAGCCCAAATGCTCAATTATGACAATCGGTTTCGTGTTCTTTTCGAGCCATTCCGGCCCGATGGAGGACATGGGGTACCGGCTCTGCCTGCATATATCTATCTTCGAAAAAACGAAGAGAACTCTGAGGTTTTTAAATTAGTCTCCAATATTCTTCTTGGAAGAATTCATTCCCCCTGGATAGATCAGTACAATGTTCGATTTTTCTCTCTGCGAAGATTGGTGAAGGATATCCATCTAAACTTGTTGTTGGGGTGGATGCAAAATAAATTTCCCGATTTGAAAATCGTGTGGATTCTCCGCCACCCTTTTGCCGTCGCCCTTTCAAAAACAATTGCTCATCAAAAGAATGGTTCTTGGGCACCCGCAATTCACCGTTTTCTCGAGAATGATGCTTTCAGGGATGGGGTTTTGCAACCCTTTCTTTCCGAATTGACCGATTTTCCAAAAATGGATATTTGGGGGCAACATGTCTGGCGATGGAGTATTGAGAATTATGTCCCCCTCGTGCAATTGAAAAAGGACAAGATTTGTACTGTTCACTATGAACATCTCTGTCAAAATCCTAATAAGGAATTAACAAGGATTTTCGACTATTTAGATATGACTATCCCGAAAGGGATCGAAAAAAGTTTTAATCGGCCATCACCTTTAGCTAGAGAAACCAGCGCAATATGTCTAAAACAAGATCTTGTGGAGAGTTGGTTGGATCGAGTTAACAAGGAACAGGTTTATGACGGGGTGTCTATATTGAAAAAATTCGGTCTGGAGAAATTGTATGATCAATATCCAATGCCTCATGTTCTGAATAGCGCATAGAAAAGTGCAAAATCAAAAAGCATCCGGCAAACAATCGATACTCATCCTTTCTAATGTAGATTGGGAGGGATTGTGGTATCAAAAACAGGAAATTGCCTGCCGTTTCGCCCAAGAGGGCCATTCCGTCTGGTATATCAATCGAACCCTCCAGCGCTGGCCCCGTTGGCACCACCTGAAATCCAGAATCCGCCTCAGGCGCGTGCATGATGAAGGGCGAAGTTCCAATGGAGCCATTCGAATACTATCACCCCTCTGGCTGCCTCCGGTACCGGCATTTCGATTAGTTAATAGGTGGTTGATCCGACGTTCACTGGCAAAAGCAGGCATCCCTTCTGGTGGATGGCTAGTGACTTACGTCCCGACCCAGAATACATTGGATGTTGTGACCCTTGTCAAACCAAACCGACTGGCTTATGTTTGCGTTCATAATTACGACGCAGCCCCAGTGGTTCGTGATCTTCTGAGGGCGGAAAGGGAGCTGTGCCATCAAGCCGACCTGATTTTGGCCGATTCGGCGTTCAATTTCCGCCGCTTGGAACGCCTAGCCCCTGGACGAACTGTTTACAAGCTTCCCCCGGGAGTCGATGCTTTACCTTTTTCACAGGCCTATCGTGGAGACGAGGCGATTCGCCGGCAAAACATGGTTTACTTTGGCAGCATAGGCCCTCATCTGGATCTTCTCTTATATGGGGAAATGGCGCGACACTTAAAAGTGACTTTCATCGGCACCATCTCCTCGGATCTACGTGAGCCGATTCCTGATGGAATTGAGTTGCGGCCTGCGGTTGTTCACAATCGGTTGGCAGAGGCACTTGTCGATGCCGATATGCTGGCTCTATTTTATCGCCCGACTGCTTATATGGATGGGGTGTTGCCTGCCAAGTTTTTCGAATGCCTGGCTACTCAGAAGCCAATCCTGGTATCAGGACTGGCTGAAGCAACCAATTTCGCAAACGAAATATATGATGTCGGTGGGTCGGCACCTCGGACACTGGAAGCAATAAGGAACCTTCCGCAATATGAGACATCGGAGCGACTCCAATTCCGGCGCCGGGTTGCAGAAGAAGCAGATTGGGCGGTTCGGTTTGCTGCTTTTCGAGATCTACTCAATTCAGAGTTTCGCAGTTGAGTACTGTCCAACGGCTTCCTCCCGTGTCGGTTTTAATGCCGATATATGGGGCTGAGCAACCAGCTTTTTTAGCCCAGGCCCTGGAAAGTCTATCTGAGCAAACTTATCCCGCTGATGAAGTGATGATAGTTGCTGATGGCCCCCTCGAACCCGCATTGGAAGGAGTTTTGACGTCTTTTGTCGCACGTCTTCCCCTGAGAATCGTGCGCAAGGAGAAATGTGAGGGACTGGGCCTCGCACTGCGGCTTGGGGTGACTGCCTGCAGAAATGAGCTAATCGCCCGCATGGATAGCGATGATATTTGTCTGCCTGAACGACTGGCCCGCCAAGTGGCCCGCATGGAATCCGATCCTGAATTGGCCGCTTTGGGCACATGGATTGCGGAGTTCGTTCAAGATGAAAAACACACTCACAGCAAACGGTGTCCGCCGGTGGATCAGCAAAGCATCCTGCGTTTTGCCAAGAAACGGAATCCGCTCAATCATATGACAGTGATGTTTCGTCGCTCTGTTGTCCTCGCTGCTGGAAATTATGAGCATTTACCGGGGTTCGAGGACTTTGACCTCTGGTCGCGTTTGCTGCAAACCGGTCATATATTGGCAAACCTACCGGAGTGTCTCGTTTTGGTAAGAACTGGTAGGGGGATGGTCGCTCGTCGAGGCGGGTCAGCATATCTTACGGCTGAACGGGAGATGTTTAGGCGGCTGTGGCAACGAGGATTCATCTCTATTTTTCGCTACTGCTGGAACTTGTTGGTGAGGCCCAGTGTACGATTGTTACCTGTACCACTGAGGTCTCTGGTGTATCGTGTTTTCTTACGAAACCACTAAATCGGAAAAGGACTTGTTAGGGATGATTCTTCTGACCGGCGCAAATGGGTTCCTTGGCACGGAAATCGCCCGGCAGGCACTGGCATCCAAATGGAATGTGCGTGCTACCGATCACGGACCTGAGGCACTTATTCCCGGAACGGATTATTTTACGGCTGATATCCTTGATCCTGAAAGCTTCAAACCTATTCTGGACAAGACAGACGTTGTCATACATGCCGCCGGGGTGGCCCATGTTTTTAGCAAGTCTGTAGCGCGTACAGCTTCTTTTTGGGCAGTCAATGAAACCGGCACGGCAAATGTGGCACGGGCGGCGGCGCAAGCCGGCGTGCGCTATTTTGTTCTGATCAGCTCTGTGTCGGTCTATGGCGGCAGCCGGAATGGCGGTACGGAAGACTCCGGCTGCTATCCGCAAGGGCCGTATGCGGAAAGCAAGTACCAGGGTGAGTTGCGCGCCATCGAGATCGCCCGGATCTCGGGGATGCCGCTTACCGTTCTGCGTCTGGTTACGTTGTACGGCGAGGGTGACCCCGGTAATGTGGCGCGATTGATGCGAACAATTGATCGTGAACGTTTTATTTGGATCGGAAATGGCTCGAATTGCAAAAACTTGTTGCATCGAGAAGATGCGGCCAGGGCTTGCTTATTGGCAGCTCAACGGCCAGCCGCGGATGTGAATGTTTACAATGTATCCGGACCACCTTGCACAATGCGTGAAGTGGTGGAAGGTTTGGCCGGGGCATTGGAGGGAAAGTTGTCGCCATTTGTCATTTCTGCCTCATGGGTACGAAGGATATCCCGTCTTTTATTGACAATGCCGGTGAATCGTTTGCAAGCCTTGGGTGCCATGGCGCAAAAATGGATGGCCGATGATGTGTATGACGGCAGTACATTTGCACATGCGTTCAATTTCCAGACGCGCATAAGTTTGACGGAGGGCTTGCGCCGGGAAGTAGCCTGGTACCGGGCGGAACAGGCGAAACGTGGAAGGTGAAATTGTCATTGGCTTGCTGAGCCTTTTCCTTGGTGCTCTTGGCGCCTTCATGGTGAGCCGCTTCGGCTGTAGTTTGGGACTGAATGATCGGCCAAACTCGCGCAGTTCCCACTTCCGGGAAACGCCCAAGGTAGCAGGCGTCGGCTTGTTGATGGCCTTCGTACTGGTTGGAATTCTGTCTGGATTTCCATCCCCAATCTGGCTGCCGGCCGCGCTTCTGTTGCTGCTAAGCCTGTTGGGAGATCGCTTCGAAATCTCACCCAAGGCTCGGCTGGTCATGCAGTTTGCCGTAACTGGCTGGGCCTGCCATTGGCTGTTCATCCGTTCCAGCCTGATTTCCAATCGGGGCCGGCTGGCTGCTTTTTACAGCGTTGTATCTGGTGGCCACGGCCAATATTTACAACTTCATGGACGGCATAAAAGGCATCATGGGAATCGTCGTTTTGGGGATGTTGGCAGAAGTGGGCTGGGCGCGAGGAGAGCGGCCTGAATGGATTCTAGTTGCACTCGCCATCGCAGCAGCGTGTGGCGGTTTCCTACCATGGAATTTCCCACGCGCGCGGGTATTCATGGGCGACGTCGGAAGCGTCCTTCTGGGGTTAATGTTCGCGGTCTTTGCAGTATGCTGGTCGCAGAACCCCGCCGACTTTTTGATGTTAGCGGCATTTCTCTTCCCCTTCTATGCGGATGAACTAGTGACTCTATGGACTCGGATATGAAGCGGCGATTTCCTGACGAAGCCACACAGACGCCATGTCTACCAAATTCTGGTCAATCAAATGGGGTATCCTCATTGGAGAGTGTCCGTCTCATAAGGAGTGCTTCAGTGCCGTGTCGCAATTGCCGTGGTGGGCGTCCGGCCTTCGGGGTGGATAGCCGAGGTCAACGTAGTTGGGGATGCTATTGGCTGCATTCTGGGTCCTGGTATCGCGGGTGCGGCGAGATTGAGTGAAAACACTCTGGTGATGTCGGGAAGGGCTGCTAACCTTCTTAGGGGCCGATGCTTGAGCAGGGCGGGAATCCATACGAACACGATGCACTGCGAATTGGACATGGATCTGTCTATTGTCATAGGTGTATTCCCAGATAACCGTCAGCAATGCGCCCACGAAATAGAAGCAGTACAAAGTCATCCGCGGAAGATTTTATTGGAGGAAAGGATCGAATCTTGAACTTATGAGGTGTCCGAATTGCGACTCCGTCGAGGTCCATCGTTCGCAACGCCGCGACCTCTACGAGGGACTCGTCTTGCGAATGATGTTTTGTGCTCCATACCACTGTTCGAACTGCGGTCTCCGGTTCAGAGCATTTTCACTTAGGCATGATTCACGGCATAAGAAACGGCACAGTGGACTGGCCAGCTACCTCGGGTTGCATGGTATCAAGCGGGAGGAATTCAATCGCCTGATCCTGGCTTCTTTCGTAGCACTCCTGATATTTCTTCTCATGATTTGGGTCATTCTATACCTATCAATACCATCGTCGCCAGAGCAACCTTCAGAACCCTACGAATTGCGACTCCGCCGAAGTCCATCTTTCGCAACGCCGCGACATCTACGAGGAGATCGTCTTGCGAATGGTGTTTTATGTTCCATACCGCTGTTCGAACTGCGGTCTCCGGTTCAGAGCGTTTGCACTTAGGCATGATTCGCGGCATAAGAAACGGCACAGCGGCCTGGCCAGCTACCTCGCATTGCACGGCATTGAGCTGAGAGGCATTCAATCGACTGATCCTGGCTTCTTTCGTGGCACTTCTATTTAATCGTATCCTTGCGGCAAGTGTGTGAGGGCGCAGAAATTTCTGACTGCGACTACCCCAAACGACTTCCGGCTGAATGAGGGTGACCTCGTTCACTGCGCATTCGGGCCTGAAATCATGCTGGCAATCGTTGCTTGGTAGCTCCATGGCATCCACTCCGCTGGGCTCCGAATCAGATCCGTGGCGTGGCGCTGCAGCTGGTTCAGGTAGTCGAAGGAATTGGCGTCGCAGAGCTCGCATGTGTGGATGAGACTCATGAAGAGATCGCCGACGTGCGCCCCGTGCAGGGTCTTGTAGAAGAGCGAACCTTTCCGGTGGAGAATGGCCTTTTTCAGAGCCATTTCGCAAAGGTTGTTATCGATCGGGGCGCCGGGGACATGGAGGAACCGGGTGAGCTTTTCCCAGTGGGTTCTCATGTAGGTAATTGCCTGACCCAAGCCGGAGTTGGGCTCCACCTTGTGCTCCGTCAGTTGTTCACCAAGCCATTTCTCAAGCACATCCATCAACGAATCGCTTTCGGCCTCATGAAAACGCTGCCGCTCCTCGGGAATCATCTTCTGCCGCTTTGTCAGCGCCTCGTTTTTGTAGACCTTGGCCATCACGTCTAAGACATAACGGCATTCTTCGGGGAAGCGCGTTGCTACTTCAACAAACTTCCTTCTTCCGTGCGCAACGCATTTGCTGACGATCGTCTCGAACTCCTTGGTGAGATTCCGGGAAAGCGCATCACACATTTGGATGGGAGGATCGAGCTCAGAGGCTCGCTGTGCCAGCACGTCCGAGAGGTTCACCCTGGTGTACTCTCTAGGATACTACATGCGCTTGAAGAAATTCAACGCGAGCTATCCATCGCATTTCCAATACACCCACGGAGACGCAAGCGCCTCTCAGAGTTCGGACTCACTGATCGCGCTGACGCCATGCCAGGCTTACTGATATGCGATGCCCTTGGCTATTTAGACTTCCTGGGACTCATCGTGCAATCGAATATCGTAATTACAGACTCAGGCGGGCTGCATGAGAAAACAACCACGCTTGGGATATCGTGCCTGACACTGCGTGAAAATACTGAGCGACCCGTAACCGTGACGGAGGGAACGAACATTGTTGTCAGTGTCAATCCGGAGTTGATCGTTGCCGACGCGCGACGTGCTATCTCCGGCGAAGGAAAGACAGGACGAATTCCACCTCTATGGGATGGGAAGGCCAGTGATCGTATCGCTGAAGTATTCAGGCGATGGGAGAACAATACACATCACGGAATTGCGACGTGACAAAGGATAAGTTTTAAGTTGTAATAAGCTGTGAAAAAATGCAATTGCATATCAGATTGCCACATATAATAAATGTGTAGCGCTGTAAGAAACCACAATCGTAGGAATTTCCTCACAGCTTATAGGCCTTAAGTTTTAGTTCAAAGACCAAAATGTCATTGCTCCTGGTTTGATCAGAATCAATCGAATAACCTCCGCTCCAAACCCACCTTTTCATTAACCTATTCGCGAAAAATCGCGATTTTCTCCTGCAGTAACGCGACTAGGCGAGAGCTTTCATCACTGATGCATAAAATGCATAATTGAATAGAAACCTATACTTCTTGGCGCTTCCACAAATTGCCAATAATTCCACATTTTGAATATCTTTCGCCGATTTTTTTTCACAACTCACTCTTTCCCAAGATCGAGTATTATCCCGCGAGCCGCGCAGGCTCTTCGAGTATATCGAGTATGGCTTTGGCGCAGTAAACACGGTTGCGCCTGGAATCACCCGTGCATGCGAGAATGCCGCTGGATTCGAGGCGCTCAACAACACGCTGCGCTGTTGTGAATGCAACGTTCATCCGCTCTGCTACCCCTGTCACAGTCCAGTAAGGATTATCTGCGAAGGCTGAGATGAGATCGAACAGCCAATAGCCACTCAATTCCTGAGAAACGCGGCGTGATAGACTTGAGGCAATCCCCATGCGGCGCCGATATCGCGTCTTTCGAGCTCTCGGCAGGCATCCAACAGGAGGCTCCATTTTTCGTGAATCGAAAGCCAGAACAGCAGGTCACGTGCGACATCTGTGGGGACCGATGCAT
>CAIWXX010000090.1 GCA_903916735.1 uncultured Acidobacteriota bacterium | reverse complement strand
CGGGCCGGCAATTTGGAGGTCAGTACGAACGGCGCGCACTCGCTGGAATGCGCCTCCGAGTATGATTTCTGCCAAATGGTATTGCCTTGAGCATCGAGCCTTAAGCAGAGTGCATCCCGCTTGCCATCGGCACTTGTCACCGTTGATCCGACGAGGATAAAGCCGTCGTCCGCCACCTCACGCCCCGACTCTATGATCTGATCGCCTCCCCCGGCGAAGACGTGCAGCCATTGTGAATATCCTGCACTCAAATAAGGGATAAATACCAAAAACATCAGGCACCAAAGACCCAACAACATGAATTTCAATCTGCGATTCTTCTTCACCATTTCATCTTCCTTTCATCAACCGTCTTTGTGAATAACCAGAAATCGAGCCCTTACGAGAGTGGGCGATTTCCGCTTGATCCCAGAATATCTGTCAATCGCCTTATGAAATCCGGTCTCCGAAATGGTCAGATCAATCATCAGAACCGTTGCTTTCGGCCTTTGTCCATAATATCGCAATCCTTCAGATGATTGATCGGATTACATCTCTATGGCGCATGACACGAGGGTGGCACTGCAACCGACAAGCAATACCCTTTATCCTAACCCGGCGGAGCCAGAACCAAAGACGGAGGTCTCACCACTCGCGACTCCGGACTTCTCAGGAATGCAGGAATAAATGAAAGCAGGAACTGACTTTTATGTCGGCCAGCGGTGGTTTACCAAAACCTTCCTGCATTCCTCCCTTCCTGGCTTCCTGAGAGGTATTCACAATTCTGCTCCATCACAATTTTCACCATTTTATGCACGGATTTCACCGGTAGCACACTACCGGCTTAACATATCCACGATATGCGGGAGTTCGGGGATCAGGATCTTTTCCAGGGCCAGAGTCACTGCTTGCGGGGACCCCGGCAGGCAGGCGATGAATTTCCGCCGGGCGATGCCGGCCGAGGCGCGGCTGAGCATCGCCGCAGGCCCGATTTCCCTGTAGGAGAGATTCCGGAAAATCTCACCGAATCCATGCAGTTCTTTTTCGAAAAAATTCTGGAGAACTTCGATTGTGCGATCCCGCGAGCCGATTCCGGTTCCTCCCGTCAGGATGATGACCTTCACTTCATCATCTCCCAGCAGATCGAGAATCGTCCGGCGAATATCGGAAGGTTCATCCTTGACGATCGTACTTTTCTTGATTCGGAATGGATCCTTTGTGAGGCTGTTCCTGATCGTACGTCCGCTCACGTCAGTCCGTGCATTTCTCGTGTCACTCACCGAGATGATCGCGCAGACGATCCGGCCGGCGCCGACGGCAACGGCGGCCCGTGCACGGTGCTCTTCCACGACAGTCTCGGCGCGCTGATGATGGTGCTCCTCTGCATGCTCCTCTATGGCCGGTGCCTCGGGAGAGAGAGGCTCTGGAGCAGCCTGGCTGTCTTCCGGGGTCAGCGGTTGTTGCTGCTGAGGGTCTTGAGGCCGTGTTGGTTTTCGTCTCCGACGACCGCCGCGGCGGCGGCGCCTCATCCCCGATGCGCTTCCTCCCCCTCGATTATGTAGGTCCCTTCCTGCGTCGTCTCCGTTTTCCATATCGGTACCACCTGTTTGATGCGGTCTATTGCATATCGGCACGCCTCGAAAGCATCTTTCCGGTGGGCGGTCGAAACGGCGAGAGCGACCGAGACTTCGCCGATCATCATGACCCCCAGGCGGTGCACGAACGCCGTGCCGAGAACAGGCCAGCGTTCTTTCACTTCGGATTCAACTCGCGCAAGCTCCTTCTCCGCCATGTTTTCATAAGCTTCATATTCGAGCTTCACGATGCTCTTCCCATGCGAATGATTTCGGACTGTGCCGAGAAACACGGCTGTGGCCCCGCTCCCAGGACTGCGGACAGCAGCCAGCACGTCATCAACCGAAATTGGTTCGCGCTGAATTCGAATCATGAGAAGCCTGGTACCTCCTAGCCTCCGCTCACCGGCGGGAGCAGCGCCACTTCGTCGCCGTCATGGAGCTGTTGATCATCCCCGCATCCTGTGCCGTTGACGGCCAGCACCAGTTGTGGCCGGCGATCTGCAAGCGCAGGATAGCGGCCGACCAGCGAGGCGAACAATTGCTGAAGCGTCGTCCCCTCCGGGATGGAGACCCGTATTTTTCTCTCTCCTGATAGCAGCCGGAGAGATGCGAAGAATAAGATATCTACCTGCATGAGCGATAGTATTTTATCATTTTCATTCAATCATGTGCAGGAAATCACCTTTGTTCTCATCCTGTGCCAAAGGGCCACTGCCGCACATCGACGGCCTGGACGCGAATAGAGCGGCGAGGACGAATTAAGCAGAAATCGCTTACGTTTATGTCGACGATGATCTCCACGCTTTTCTCAGAGTCCATGAAGATCGAGTCATGATTGGGCACTGAATGCGGCGATCCGCAAACGCTCAACCGGTCGGTCGTTCAAGAGATGCTCCACGATGATCTCTTCAACATCCTCAGGTTTAACGGCACCATACCAGACTCCATCAGGATAGATGACGACCGACGGTCCGCGAGAGCAGTTGTCGAGACATCCGGAGCTGTTCGAGCGTACTTTGCCGCTCAGTTTGTGCTTCACCAGCCCCTGTTTGAACGCGATCAGCACCTTCTCTGAATCCCTCCCGGCGCAGCTCCCTCTCGAATCATCCGACGCTCGCCGGTTTGTGCAGATGAAAATGTGATGTTGGAAGCGGCTCATCGTCATATTTCTCCCATCTCAATCGTTGCACTCGATCCATAGACAGGCGATTTTAGGCTGATCATCCTGACAAATCCATCAAAAAATCTCACCAGGAATCCGGCACGACTTTTTTCTCTTTCATATTCCCTTATCGCCTCTCGCCTCATATCGCCGTATAATGGAAATGGCATGGTGCAGCTGTTTCACATCTACAAGCAATACGACCGGGAATCGACTGCGCTGAGCGACATCAACCTTCGGTTCGAGAAGGGCGAGTTTGTCTTCGTCACTGGCCCGAGCGGCGCCGGCAAAACGACGCTCCTGAAGCTGATCTTTCGAGAAGAGCTCCCCAGCCGCGGGCAGATTCTCGTGGCCGGCCGCAACATCGCCATGATTCAGCTCCACAAACTCTTTCGCCTGCGACGTAATATCGGCGTCGTCTTCCAGGACTTCCGGCTTCTCAAGCGCCGAACTGTCCTCGAAAACATCGCCTTCGCGCTTCAGGTTGTCGGCTGTCCTGCCCGTCTCCAGAAGCAGCGCGCCTTCTCGGTCCTCAAGATGGTCGGACTCCAGCACAAGATGCAATCCTACCCGCTCCAGCTCTCCGGCGGAGAGCAACAGCGAGTGGCCATAGCACGAGCACTCGTCAACGAACCTCCTATTCTGCTCGCCGATGAGCCGACCGGCAACCTTGACCCTGAGCTATCCCAGGAGATCATGCGGCTTTTCAGCGATATCAATGCTCACGGAACAACCGTTGTCGTGGCGACGCACAACCGTGAGATCATTCGTTCCATGGGCAAACGAACGGTGACGCTGGAACGCGGACGCCTCGTCGAGGACTCTCATCACTCCACCGAGGCGCCATGATCTCGCTACAGGACGTCCGATATTCTTTCTCCGAGGCCTTTCACAGCCTCTGGAGAAGCCGCACACGAAATCTGCTCTCGCTGGCGACCATATCGATTTCACTCGCCGTTACCGGTGTTTTTATGTTCGCATCGTTCAATGCGCGCGCCGTTGCACGATCCTGGGTTCGGGATATCCCGCTCGTTTTTTTTCTCAAGGACGATGTGGCTGAGGCGGACATTGCGGCCCTCCGCGAGAAACTCTCATCAAGTCCGCTCGTCGAACAGACCAGCTATGTGACGCCGGTTGAGGCCTTGCGCCGGTTCAAGACGTACTACGCTCGTTTCGCCGACCTCGCATCCGATGTCGGCGAGAATGCATTCCCGGCATCGTTCGAAGTGAAACTCGCGACTACGGGTTCTCGTGGGGCCATGCAATCCCTCGTCGAGGATGTGAAGCAGATGAGCTGTGTCAGCGACGTCCAGTTCGATGAGGCCTGGGCCAAGCGCCTTGACGCCACCCTGCTCCTCATCGATCTCATCGGAATTTTTCTCGGAGGCGTTCTTGTGCTCGCATCAGTCTTCACCATTTCGAACGTCATCCGGCTCAATATTTATAGCTGTCAGGAAGAGATCGAAATCATGATGCTCGTCGGCGCGACCCTCGGTTTCATCCGCGCTCCCTTCCTCATTGAAGGTGCTCTTCAGGGCTTTCTCGGGGGGCTCTTCTCGTTGGGGCTCTTATACGCGGTCGTCAAGGCCTTCATTCTTTACGTGGCACCCATTGACCCCCTCATCGCCTCACTCGTGAGGCTCAACTTCCTCCCACTCATGGCCTCTCTCTCCATCCTCGGCGGCGGGATGATCATGGGGCTCATCGGGAGTATCACATCCGTCGGCAAGGTGGCTCGAGATTCATGAAACACGGCTGCTTATCCTGGGCTGTTCGGCTTCTGCTCTGGATTGTCATTTTGCCGGTTCTCGTAATCATCATCGGTGTCACAATTCTCTATTACTCGGTCCGCAATAATGTTCCGGATATCACAGCCATACAAAATTTCACTCCTCAAGCCGTCACGAAGGTGCTGGACCGTACCGGCGAAACTATCGCCGTTTTTCAGGATCCGCGAATCCGGTTCTGGATTCCGATCAAGCATGTCCCACCGGATGTCATCAATGCAATCATTTGCGCTGAGGACCCGAATTTTTTCTCCCACAATGGGGTCGACATCGACGCCATCTGGGAGGCAGCCACAATCGACCTCCAGAATATGGCTTACGTACGAGGCGCGTCGACCATCACTCAACAAGTCATCAAGAACCTCTTCCTGACCCGTGAAAAAACCCTGACGCGCAAGATCAAGGAAGTCATCCTGGCAACTCAGCTGGAACGGCTGATCACCAAGAGGCAGATACTCGAGCAGTATTTCAACCAGGTCGAGTGGGGCGAGAATCTGCATGGAATCGAAGCCGCGAGTCGCTATTATTTCGGGAAACCTGCCGATCAGCTCCGTATCCATGAAGGTGCGCTGCTGGCCGGCATGCTGCCCAATCCCGAGTATTTCAACCCCTACGAACGGTTCGATAAGCTCCGCATGCGCGAGCGCATTATCCTCAAACTCATGTGGAAGTATCGCAAGATCAATAAGGCGCAGTACGAAGACGCACTCGCCCTTCCAATCATCCTGGCATCAGGTTCCGACCGGCCTTATTCCGTTTCCGAGCTCAAATCCAGATATCGGCCCAAGCCCATGGGCTACCGCCTCATCATCGAAGACACACTCGAAGATTACCTCGGCGTATTCCGGCTATGGCAGGGGGGACTCACCCTCAGGACATCGCTCGACCTCGAAACAGTGAAACAGGCGGAAAAGCTTTTGGGCCGCCCTGAAAAAGTTTTTTACCGTCATTTCACGGTGCTGAGGCACGGCGCGGCCATCATCGCATTTGGGATGTCGCCCAAGAAGGTCGATCCGAATTTCGAAAAGTGGCTCATGGAGAGATCCCTTCAGAGCGAGGTTGTTGAGGATGCACTGCCGTGGAAACAGATCATCGTCACCGGCGAAGAAGGGTCGAAATGAAGGCCGATTTTATTGTCGAAAACATCAGTGAGATGGCGACGGCGGCCGGGCGCTCGCCGCTGACTGGCACTCACGCATCCGATTTACGGGTGATCCGCGATGCCCTAATCGCTTCTCACAATGGTCGCATCATCTATGCCGGTCCCCGGAAAGCCGCGGACGTTGAAGTGGCGCACGGTGTCCGGCGGATGGATGCCGGCGCCCGAGCTGTTATCCCTGGGTTTGTCGATTCACATACGCATCTCCCCTTCGCCGGAGATCGTTCAAATGAATTTCTCATGAGAATGCAGGGGCGCAGCTATCAGGAAATCGCCGCCGGCGGCGGGGGGATCGTCACAACCGTCAGAGCCACTCGTGAAATTTCAGAGGATGAGCTTTTTGCAATTTCCCAGGAGAGGCTCGACAGGATGCTCCTCTACGGCACGACCACGGCCGAAGCCAAAAGCGGCTATGGGCTGGATCTCGAATCCGAAATGAAACAGCTTCGTGTACTGCGGCGCTTGGCCGCATCTCATCCTGTGACCGTTATTTCGACCTGCATGTGCGCTCACGATTTCCCACCCGAATATCGATCTAGCCGTGACGAATACATCTCGATCATCAGCGATCAAATTCTTCCTGCGGTGCGCCAGGCTGGACTGGCGGAGTTCTTCGACATCTTCGTTGAGAGCGGCGTCTATACTCGTCTCCAAGGCGAAGTGCTCTGCCGGCGAGCCGCCTCGCTGGGGTTCCTTCTCAAAGTGCATGCCGACGAGCTGTCGGATACGGGCGGCGCGAGCCTCGCAGCCGAGGTCGGAGCTGTCTCGGCCGAACATCTGCTCTTCGCATCCGAGGAAGGAATTAAGAAGATGGCGGCCGCCGGCGTTGTGGCCACACTGTTGCCTGGGGTACCCCTTTTCCTGATGATGGATCGTCATGCTCCTGCTCGAACGATGATCGAATCCGGTGTAGCGGTCGCCGTCGCAACTGACTTGAACCCCGGCAGTTCTTACACCGAGTCCATGCCCCTTATCATCCAACTGGCCTGCTTCCGCATGAAGATGAAAATCGAGGAGGCGCTTGTGGCAGCCACCCTCAACGCCGCTCATGGGCTCAGACGCGCTCACGAGATCGGGAGCCTGGAGCCGGGTAAGTGGATGGATGCTCTAATCCTCAACAGCCGCTCCTTCATCGATCTCGTTTACCACTTCGGCGTCAACCCGATCAATACGGTCATCAAGCGCGGGCGGATCGTCGTGGGAAACGGATACCTGAAAAAGGACCGGAAATAAAGGACGCGCAGCGGGGATTCCCAACCTGGCGGAGCCAGAACCAAAGACGGTGGCCGCACCACCCGGGCGACTCCGGACCTCTCAGGAAGCCAGGAAGCCAGGAAGGGAGGAATGCAGGAACGGAAGGTAGTGTGCCGGCAATGGTCGGTTCTGATGGGATTTTGCATGTTCCGAAGATCTTGCCATTTCGTGTCGACATTTCGCCGTTTAGGCACCAAAAGTCAACAAGCGCCGAGATGCTTTTTCAATTCAATCGCTTCGCTTTGCAATTCTTCAACAATCTTCTGGTCTTTGATCGATGTCAGATTGATTTCGACATTGGCGATCCCGCCGATGAGACCTGTGCGAGCGAATTCGCGAGCAACAATCCAATCACTCCGTATCGATTCAACGACCTCTCCCGAAATGGCTTCCGCGCGATCGAACAACTCCGCGCATGCTCGTGCCGTCCGTAGCGGGACTCGCCCGGCATGGATCAAGGCGCTCTGGATCGCGACGGTTCTTTCAGATTCTTGGGCGTTGGTTTCCTTTGGCAGTTTGTAGGCCATCATGACGGCATTGTATGCGGCGCTATCCTCATCCATCAATTCACTCAAGCCCGAGCTGATGGCGGGCATTGCCGAGAGGACGCTGGAAAGAGCAGCCGAGTCAGGCTTCTTTTTGAGGGAGAGCTTGGAGACCATTTCAAGGAGGGATGCCGCGAGCAATCCAGCGAGAGCCGCGGCCGTGCCGCCACCGGGAGTTGGATCCTCGGATGCCAGCTTCCTCGTGAAGTCGATGATGCGATGATGGACGAATTTCTCTAGCCCCATGTCATCTCCTCTTCATGTTCATTTTCGTCTCATGGTTGATGTCGATTGTAATTCTGATCAAGTTCGTCCGGCGCCCATTACTTTTTGAAAAGAGCATCGAATGCAGCCCGCGCATCAGGCGCACGTTTTTGTGAGCCGACGGTGATATCGACCGTGATTTTGGGCTTGAAGAGAGGGCACGTGTTGGCCGCTCGCTTTTTCTCGACAGGCGCATCGATCGGTTGAGTGCATTCGCTGGGAGCGGCGGTATCGAAGAACCCGCAGTTCACGCAGGCATGGATAGGCGCCTGGCACGATGCGCATGTCTCGTCCAGAACGGTTTCTTCGATGATCATCTGTGTGGCGCCACAGCTCGCGCACTTGAACGAGTGGCGCGCCTTGAGAGGCTCCGGCACGCGCGGAATCACACGCTCAGCAGGCTTCTGGTGGATCGGCGGGCGCGTTGACCGTTTCTTGCCGAGTGTTCCTCCCATGTATCCGATCTGCTTGTATTTGCGGTCGTTCATCGTCAACTCCTGCGGAGCTCAACGAGAATCAGCTTGACGACGGCCTTCAGCGTTTCGAAGACGCCGAGCCCATGAGAAGCCACGGCCTCCACGACGGGTTCGCCTTTCTTCTGCAATTCGGCAACAAGATCTCCGATAGGCGTAGTCGTTGGGAGGTCGCGCTTGTTGAGTTGCAGGACGTAGGGAACGACCATGAGATCGTATCCCTGTATTTTCAGATTGGCATCCAGGTTCTGGAGACTCTCAATATTGGCCTCCCGGCGTTCCTGCTGCGAATCCGCGACGAAGATGACTCCATCCACACCCTTCAGGATCAATTTGCGGCTGGCGTCATAGAACACCTGGCCGGGCACCGTATAGAGGTGAAATCGCGTTTTAAAACCGCGGATCGTGCCCAGATCAAGCGGCAGGAAGTCAAAAAATAGCGTGCGATCGGTTTCGGTCGCCAGCGAAATCATGCGGCCTTTGGAGCTGGGATTGGTTTTTTCATAAATGAATTGCAGGTTCGTGGTCTTGCCACACAGCCCAGGACCGTAATAAACGACCTTGCAGTTGATCTCTCGGGCGGCGTAGTTAATGAAGGTCATCGCTGGAGCGTCGAACCCGAACTATTCAGAAAACAGGTTGTCGATATCCTCGTCGGTGATTTCGGAGAATGGAGATTCGAACCCGGCTCCCATTGCTTCTTTCTCCTTTTCAACCTTCGTCAGGATCTGATCAAATACTTGTGTCAACTCGACGCTCGCCTTCTTGACTCGCAGGCGAACCAACCCCAGGCTGCTGCGGTCATCGAAAATCACCACGAGAATAATGCGTTGAGCGACGATGGTGATATGGATGTTATCCTTCTGCCCCTCTCCATGGATGACGAGGAACTCCTTCTCCCCGATCAACTTGGCGAGCCCGTCAGAAGCGGCAACGTTGCCCGCTGTGAGCGATGCAAGCGATGTCGTATCGAGGTTTTCAATATCACCGTGAGCCGCTATCGGCTGTCCATTTTTATCGACGAGGAAAACGATCTTGGCGTTGGCATCGCTTCGCAGCCGGGCGATGATCGTCTTAAGCTTCTGGAATTCCTCCTCGTACATGACCATGTTGGGAGAGAGCATACCGTTTTACCTCGCCTGCCTCACACGTGCTGTCCTGTTACATAATAACGACATGTGATGTCGAGTATATAGGAAGCTTCAGGCCAAATCAAACAAACAAGCCGGAATGATTTCCGGATAAGAAAGCGCTTTGTAAAAAACGGGCATCAATCGGATCGCGGTTCCCGTCGTTCGAGAATTCCCATACGGTCCAGACGCGCTCCTGTGGCTATGACCCGTTGAAGTCACAAGTCTCGTCGGCCGAGAAGCGCTCGAGCCAGCGTCACCTCGTCGGCATACTCAAGGTCGCCGCCGACAGGAAGTCCCATGCCGATACGCGTCACACGGCAGCCAGTCGGGTTGATCAGCTTATAGAGATAGAGCGCCGTGGCTTCGCCATCGAGCGTCGGGTTCGTGGCAATGATCACTTCGTTGACCCCACCGGCTCTAACGCGTGTCAGGAGTCCCTCGACGGCCAGATCTTCCGGAGAGACACCGTGCATGGGCGAAAGGCTCCCCAGGAGCACATGATAGAGCCCGCGGAATTCGCCGCTTTTTTCGACAGGCAGAACCGAGGCCGGCTCTTCCAGGACACAGATGATGCTTCGATTTCTATTGGGATCTGAACAAAAATGGCAGAGATCGGAAACGGCGAAGTAGTTGCATTCGCGACAACGGTGAACCTTCTGCTTGGCCTCGACAAAAGCAGCCGCGAGCGCTTCCACTTGCTCTGACTGTGTTTTCAACACGTGGAAGACGATCCGCTGGGCCGATTTGGGCCCGATACCGGGCAGTTTTTTCAGCTGCTCAATCAGTCGTTCGATCGGTTCAGGAAAGAGAGGCATGATTTTTTATAGACCCGGGATTTTCAATCCGGCTGTCAGGCCGGCGAGTTGATCACCCATCGCTTCATCGGCTCGGTTCATCGCGTCGTTGAGCGATGCCAGGATCAAGTCCTGCAACATTGTTTTTTCTTCAGGCTTGATCACATCGGGATCGATCGATAGGGCAAGGACGTGTTTGTGGCCATCAATTGTGACCTTGACCATTCCGCCACCGCTGGATCCTTCAATCCGCATTTCGCTCATCTGCTTCTGGATCTGCTCCTGCATGACCTGAGCCGACTTCATCATTTTCTGCAGGTCCATCAACCCCATATATCCCTCCCTCGGTACTCCATAATAATATCATTCAAGAGGCCGAACTGCCTCACAGTTCTCTCCACCGATCTCACTCTCATAATCCCCGGCGATCGCATGCGACGACGGCCCGGTTGATGAAAAAACGGCTGCCACAGAAGATCATCATCATGATATTCAATGCTGTCGGATCAGGAGCGTCCTTGCTTCTTTGCCGCCTGCTCGATCGCGCGATAAGCATCGGCAATCGGCACAAGCAATCTGAACTGGCACATCTTGAGAAATCCGGCTTCGATGAGATGCCGCGGGTTGTGTACATACCGCAGACTCGCATCGACCTGCATCAGAAATTGCAGATATCGGAGAAGATCGGCTTCTTCTCCGAAGAGCGCTGCGACCTCAGTGAGAGTCCTCAGGTCCTCCTCGTACGCGTCGAGAATCTTCACGGGATCTTTCGTCACCTTCACAACGAGAAGCTGCCGGAGATAACTTTCAAAGTCATGGAGAAAATTGATGAGATCATAGCCGGATTCGACCATCTGGCCGATTTCTTTCAGGATCGCCCCCCCATCACCGGCGGCCAGTGCGCGCGCAATCCGTTCGTGCACCTCCACCGCGATGATGTTCAAGATGACACTGAGGTCCTCATACTTGATCGTCATCCCGCAGTAGGCAATGAGCTGATCCAGCAACGAAATGGAATCACGAGAACTTCCTGCCGCCAGATGAGCAACC
The DNA here is from genome assembly GCA_903916735.1 of uncultured Acidobacteriota bacterium. Lineage (GTDB taxonomy): Bacteria > Acidobacteriota > CAIWXX01 > CAIWXX01 > CAIWXX01 > CAIWXX01. The sequence continues at coordinate 28,096 of CAIWXX010000090.1, read as the reverse complement.
TGATGGAGGCTCCTCTCGGATACCGTTACACCCTCCTTCACACAGATCGATCGAAGGTGTTGAACGATTGTTGGAATGGTGAGAGGCCGGAAATAGTATTGCTGGCAACGGGAAAGAATCGTCGCGGGCACCTTCCGATAGTCGGTTGTCGCGAAGATGAAGACGATGTACGGGGGAGGCTCTTCAAGGGTTTTGAGAAGCGCATTGAAGGCGGGGGTTGTTACCATGTGAACTTCATCGATGATGATGACCTTATTACGGTCCCGGAACGGCGTATAGCGCACGATCTCGCGAAGTTCCCGGATCTGGTCGATTCCCCCACTGCTCGCCCCATCAATTTCCATGATATCCATGGAAGAGCCACTCTGAACCTCGACACACGAAACGCACTCATTGCACGGATTGGCTGTCGGCCCCTTCGCACAATTCAGGGCTTTCGCCAGGAGGCGGGCCGTCGTCGTTTTGCCGACCCCCCGCATGCCGGCGAAAAGATATGCATGATGCACACGCCGGCGTTCAAGGCTGTTTCGGAGCGTGACGATGATCGGCTCCTGCCCGACCACTTCATCGAAGGTCCTCGGGCGATATTTGCGGGCAAGTGCGAGATAGCTCATGAAATCAACTGAGTCGCGGAGAATGGCGCAGGGCCATGTGAGAGGAAGGAAACTCCTCTTGAGGAAATTGAGAGGCAAAATAGACCAGCATATCCTGCCATTGTCCTTTTGCTTTTTGCCTCTTTATTTTTCAATTGCCCGGGGGCTTCTCCCGGTTGACCGCGGCACATGGCGCGGTCCGCTTACCGTTGCTTCCTTCCGGACCTGGCGGGGTTCGCAGTGCTCCATTGCACGGGACCGGAGTCCACCCTCCGAGCGCGCGTAGCATAACAGGAAGTCGCCAAGAGTTCCAGAGCCTGTCAGCGCTTAATGGCGAGCAACTCGACTTCGAAAATGAGAGTGGCCTTCGGTGGGATGACGTCGTAGCCACGCTCTCCGTATCCAAGTTGATAGGGAATGATCAGCTTTCGCTTTCCTCCGACCTTCATCGATCCGACTCCTTCATCCCACCCTTTGATAACCTGCCCTTTGCCGATTGTAAATTCCAACGGCTCGCCTCGATCGAGAGAACTATCGAATTTCTTGCCGTCCTGGAGCCATCCTGTATAGTGAACCGACACAACCTGGCCGGTCGCCGGTGCCGATCCATCGCCAATTTTTATTTCCTGATACTGAAGGCCCGAACTCGTCGTCACTGTTCCGTCCTGTGCCACGACCGTGCTCTCTTTCTGCTTGTCCCCAATCTGATGGCGACCGCATCCAATCAGAAGAAATGGGATCACTGCAAACACCGTATATCTCATGATCTTCCTCCTATCGACCGGAGGAAGATATGCTGCTCGATTGTGTCCTGTCAACGTATGGTGGAGCGCCCGAAATCCGCGGATAAGGAATGGCGGCAAGCCATCAGATAGTCTCGATAGACCCGGCATGACGGCTCGGCAGGAGCCTCGCCCTCCCAAACCATCGATCAGGGGAATGCTTGAGATACGGAGGGGAGGGCTCGGCATCCTCGCGAGGGCCGTGCCGCAGAGGCACTGAAGCCATTTTGTCGCAATAGGCGTGTGCTTACACGCGGATAGGGGAGCACCCCTCATCCGCGAGTCAGCCTCTGATCTCACGCCAAGCGGATACACACTTTTCCAGTTGAGAGGAGTCATCCAGCCAGCCGGCGGCCGATCCGATTCATACCTTCGACAAACTCACCGGGATCAGGCAGCAAACTCACTACCAGAAATCCGTCATGTGGGAAATCGAAAAAAAATCCAGGATGGACGATCACCTCATCCTGTTCAGCCAGTGCGAGAATGGTTTCTTCTTCCGATTCCCTGACGGGGTTGAACTCCAACACCGCGTACCACCCGCCTTCTATCGGCAGCATTTTCCATGGAGCCCGCCTCTCCATTGCTTTCAGCTCAGAGAGATTTCTGAGGAGCCGTTCCCGGATTCCCTCCTGAATTTCCCTCCGGCTGTTCATCCACACGGGGGTCGCATGCTGCACCGGGGCACTCGCCGAAAGATATGTATCGGCCACGAGATCCAGGCTGTTTCCAAATTCCGTCCACCGATGTCGTGGAACATTGGCTGCAATCCAACCAAGCTTCATTTGAGGAAGTGCGAGAACCTTGGAGATTCCACTGACGACAAAGCAAAGTGCATCATTCGCCGCCAGCAACGAACCGGCATCTCCATCGCTCAGATCCAGGACATAATCAAAAAACACTTCATCCACAATGATGGCAAGATCATGCCGGCAACAAATTTCGATCACAGCATCGCGATCCTTCCGCCGCAGGTAAGAGCCGGTAGGATTATTAGGGCTGACGATCACAACGGCACGGGTGCGGTCGGTGATATTCGCCCGCAGGGCGGAGATGTCGATATGCCAGCCTGCCGCATTGACGATCAGAGGGTATGAAACGACCTGGACACCATCGAGTGCCGCCAGGAAGTCGAGCAGAGGGTAACTCGGACGCGGAACCAGCAATTCGCAGCCGGGGTCGGCGAGCAGCTTGATCAGCAGCGAGTAGGCTTCGCTGGTGCTGCTGGTAATCCAGATCCGTTCCGGATCCACGATCTCGCCCCGGTCCGCATAATAGCCGGCAATGGATTCCCGCGCCTTCAGCAGGCCTCGCGGATGCGGCTCATACAGAAGCGAGGCTGGATCGAGGAGAGCCGTGAGAATCCCGGGGTTCTCGATCCCGACACGAGTCGGATTGGATTCGCTCAAATCGATCAGATGACGCCCGGCCCGGCGTTTGCATTCGATAATGAGGCTGAAGCGATTGGGTGGAATCTTCCAGTCAAGCCGAGCCGAGTACACGGTTTGGCGCCCTTCCCCTAGCTGGAAACAGCCACCTTATCTTCCGGCTCCGGCGCGACTTCTTCCATCTCCTCTTTGAAATCGCACCCTTCTTTCTTGCAGATGAGAGTCGCGAGGCGGGTTTTGGTCGCGGCCTTTTCATAGAGGACTGGTGAGCTGCAGGATGGGCAGGTTTTCATCACCGGCTTCTCCCGGGACACGAAGGTGCATGTCGGGTAATTACTACATCCGTAGAATTTTCTCCGCCGCTTGTCCGTCCGCTCGACGATATCCCCGCCGCAGCCGGTTGGGCATTTCAACCCGATCCGATGAAGATGAACATACTTGCAGGCGGGATAATTGCTGCACGAGATAAACGAGCCGAATTTGCCCGTCCGAAGGACGAGCATGTTGCCGCAGGACGGACAGGGACCCAGCTGCGGCTGCGGTTCCGGGCGGCTGCTTCCATTGGTTAATTTCTGAGTCTTCTTGCAAGAGGTGCAGGCGAGGTAGGCGCCAAAACGGCCGATTTTGATCACCATCGGGCTGCCGCAATCAGGGCAGGCATGTTCCGATGGGATGCCTGTCTTCTTGAGATCCTCCATCTGCTCATGTGCTTCTTGCAGATCTTTGAAAAACTGCCCGTAGAAAGCGGTCAGCAGGTCGCTCGATTTCTTCCGGCCTTCTTCGATTTGATCGAGTTGTTCTTCGAGGCGTGCGGTGTAATCGATTGCCAGGATGTCGGCGAAACTTTTCACGAGCAGATTGCTGACGACCATACCGACCTTGGTCGGCACGAATCGGCCGTCGTCCTTGATGACATAGGTGCGATTCTGGAGGGTTGAAATAATCGAGGCGTAGGTTGAAGGGCGACCGATGCCGTTGGTTTCAAGCTCCTTGACGAGGGTCGCTTCGGTGAATCGCGGCGGATGCTGCGTGAAGTGCTGTTCGGGATCGATCGACAACACCTTCAACTGATCTCCCTCATTGATCGCCGGCACACGGGATTCACCGTTTGATTCCATCTCATCGTATATCGCGAGGAATCCCGGTTTTCGGAGGACCGAACCGGTGGCGCGAAACGAATAGGGTCCACCCACGATATCAACGCCGGTATCGTCGTAAACGGCGGGAAGCATTTGCGATGCCATGAAGCGATCCCAGATAAGCTTATAGATTTTGAATTCATCGGCTTTGAGATACTTCTGGACGGAATCCGGCACGCGCGATGGAGACGTCGGCCGGATCGCTTCATGGGCGTCCTGGGCACCTTTTTTCGATGCGAACGTATTGGGCTTCTCGGGGATGGTATCCGGCCCGAATCGCGACGTGAGGGTTGCACGAGCTTCTTGCAGGGCTTCCGATGCGACCCGCGTTGAATCAGTACGCATGTAGGTGATGAGCCCGATCGATCCTTCATCTCCGATGTCACGCCCTTCGTACAGTCCCTGAGCGATGGCCATTGTGCGCTTCACGGGGAATTTGAAACGCCGGTAGGCCTCCTGTTGTAACCATGAGGTGATGAAGGGAGGCGGAGGGCTTTTGCGCCGTTCTTTGCGCTGCATGGAATCAACCACGTACTCACGGTGAAGAGCCGCCTCCTTAATTTTCGCCGCCGTCTCGCCGCCGGTGATGTCCGGCTTTTTCCCGTCTATCTTGGCCAGCTTGGCCGAAAACGGCGTCTCTGAGGGCGTCTGCAAAGTGGCCTCGACCGTCCAATACTCTTCCGAAGTGAATGCCGCAATTTCCTTTTCACGATCGCAGATAAGGCGGAGGGCGACGGACTGGACGCGTCCAGCCGACAATCCGGCTCCCACTTTCTTCCAGAGAAGCGGGCTCACTTTGTAGCCGACAAGCCGGTCGAGAACACGGCGTGCTTGCTGAGCATCAACAAGGTGAGCGTCCACATCATGACGATGTTGTATCGCCTCCTTCACGGCCCGTTCGGTGATCTCATTGAACATGACGCGATAAATCGAAGAGTTGACCGGGGCGATCTCTTCCTTGAGGTGGTGACAGATCGCTTCACCTTCGCGATCCGGATCGGCTGCGAGATAAACGTCCCGGGCGGTCTTGGCCTCTTTCTTCAGCTCGTTGAGAATGAGCCGCTTCCCTGTGATGACCTCGTACGTCGTCTTGAATCCATTTTCCGGTTCGACCGCGAGAATCCGCTTCGGGAGATCCTTCACATGCCCGCCGGAAGCCTTAACACTGAATTCCTTACCGAGAAATTTATTGATTGTCTTCGCCTTGGCAGGCGATTCCACAATGACCAGCGACTTGTCACTCACTCGAAACTCCTCACAATCTCTTCAAGAACAATTTGCCCGGCAGCTGCCGGACATGATGCTTGAGCTCCAGCGCCAGAAGCACCACCAGCAGCCGCGAGGGGAGAATCCCCAACTCTGATGATAACGCATCGACGTGCACGGGAACATCAGCCGTTAATTTTTCAAGAACGCCCGCCTCTTCGCTGTCGATGGCCTCCACCGTGGCGGCTTTCGACGGCAGCGTGATCCCAGGGATTTCCTCCAGGATATCGGCGGCGCATCGCACCAGCTTCGCGCCGTCCTGGATGAGATGGTTCGTGCCGGCGCTCAGAGGCGATGTGACATTGCCGGGGATCGCAAAGACATCCCGCCCTTGGTCCGACGCCAGTCGCGCCGTGATCAAGGCTCCGCTTCGTTCTGCGGCTTCCACAACCAGCGTCCCTCGTGTTCCCAGCCCGCTGATGATTCGATTGCGAATCGGGAAGTTCATGGGGAACGGCTTCGTGTCCATCGGGAACTCAGTCAGGACACAGCCTTTTTCGGCCACCTTCGGAATGAGGACCTGGTTTTCACGCGGATAGGGAAAGAGGAACCCGGACCCGAGCACGGCGATCGTGACCCCGCCCGCTTCGAGGGCGCCCAGGTGGGCAGATGTATCGATTCCACGCGCGAATCCGCTGATAACCGGGATGCCGCACTGTGCGATGTCGCGGGCGATGCTGCGAGCGACACCGATCCCATAGTGTGATGCAGAACGCGACCCGACTATGGCGATCCCTCCGACAGGCGGGAGTGTCCCTTTGCAGTACAGCGCCAGAGGAGGATCATAAATGTCCCTGAGCTCGGTCGGGTACTGGGGCGACGCCAGTGTCACGATGGAAATTCCACGCACGCTCGCCTTTTCTATTTCAAAAGCCGCTGCTTCAAGCAGCTGCGCCGGTGAACGCCCATCATTTTCCACAAGTTTTGAGAAACTCGGTGGATCGCCAAAGGTCTCCGTCATTTCTGTTTGCCGGTCCAGTAACGCGTGCAGCGCGACACGATCGACCTTGTGAGCCAAGTTAAGAGCGATCCAGGCCAACTCCATGTTCATAGGAAGCCCGTAATTACACTGCCGGCCCGTGCGCTGTCAAACGCAAGGGAAATTTCTTTCAAGAGAGAATGCCGGAACCGTGATTGCTGTGCCCGATTCCTCATGGCGCTGACCCCTTGAAATAGTCAGCCGGAACAGGAGTCATTCCCTGGTATGTACTCGGCAAAGCGGTCGACAAAAAGCCGGCGCTCCTCTTCTTCACGAGACCGCCTTCTTGTTTGGAGAGCAGGTCTTTGGCACGTCGTCGTGATTTCGTGACCGAGATACTTTTTTTCAGGGGCGTCCTTGGCAATCCGCCCATTTGATGGAAATCGCATCCCATGGCATTCCGCATTCAGCCCTTTTTCAGGCATCCTTATCCCGCACAAGAATCAATCAATCCCTGATCTCTAGCTTCTGGTCACTGAGATGGATTAGGCTTGCAGATAAGACATCCCTATGAAATATTATAAAAAATGTGGGCTAAGGTTGGGTGTCGTCACTCAGGAAGGAGGGGAACGTGAAGCTGGCTATTGCTTTGATGCTTATGGTTTCCGTGATCGGCGTCGCCGCCGAGAATCTGAAGGAACAGATCAAGTTCGGCAATGAGGCCGCGAAACAGGGTTTGTGGAATGAGGCCCGGTTTCGCTGGCAGAAGGTGATAGATGCGGACCCATCAAATGGGAGCGCGCACAACAATATCGGCGTGGCTTTGGAACGCGAAGGGAAAATCGAACAGGCGGTCGTCGAGTACAGGCTCGCTGTTAAGTTGCTTCCCGACAATTCCTATGCACGCAAGAACTTGCAACGTTCAGAAGAGCTTTTGAAGAATGCAACTGGTGAGCAGAAGAAGGTGGAGGCGAAAAAATGAGAGCCCTGGCTGTTCTTCTTGCGTGCGCGCCGCTGGCACTGGCAGGCCCCATCGAGGTCGCGATACAAGTGCCACTGACTCCACGAATCGATATGTCTGCCTATGATTCAGTTCTTGTCATGAATTTCCTGACGGACACGACGAATATCGGGAATTTCAATCTCAATGAAGAAACCGTCAAATTTTTCCGCAATGAGCTTAAAGCCCGTGCCACCACCAAGGTCCTTGACCCAGGCGAAATCCCGGCTATCGAGGGGGCGCCAGGAACAATTTTCGCGGATACCTCCTATTGGCAGCATGTTGGAGGCCTCTATCCAGGTGCCCTTCTTGTCACAGGCCATGTCAAGCTCAAAGCGGAACAACGGTCGGGGTTCATTACAGAAGAAGTTGTTTCTCCGACGACTGGTATTCCCGTGCCGGTTCAACGATTTAAAGATAGCAAATACGTGATCCTGAGCCTTAGTATGTACTTCATCAGCGGGGCGAGCGGGAAGGTTGTCCATCAGGAAGATATTCAGGAAGAAATGACATACGATAACCCTGACGAGTCGGTGCTCTACGGCTACTATGATCTCATGGACCGAATTCTGCCGCGCTTTCTTGGCACAATTATCTCTCAGAAATATAAAGAGATTCGGTATTTGTTGGAATAGCAAGGTGAGGTAAAGAAATGATGTGGAAAAGAGCCATCATCAGAGTGGCCCTGGCTGCCGCGTTGGCATCGCCGGTCGCCGCACAGTATTACGGGAAAAACAAGGTTCAGTACGACACTTTCAATTGGGATGTCTACCATTCTCCGCACTTCGACATCTACTTCTATCCGGAAGAACAGATGCATCTGGAGCGGGTGACGAGTTTCGCTGAAAGTGCCTATCTGAAGGTCAGCAGCGATCTCAAGCACCAGATTCCCTTTGCCATTCCTCTCATCTTTTACAAAACCCATTCGGAATTCGAGCAGACACATCTGATGGACTACGTCCCTGAAGGCGTTCTCGCTTTTGCGGAATCAACTCAGAATCGCATGGTGCTTCCAATCGATCTTCCGGCCGATCAACTGCAGGACCTCATCACACACGAGCTGACTCACATCTTCGAATATTCGATCCTCTACCACGGGCTCAATTCACCGCTCCTCCAAATCAAGTCTCCGCCAACGTGGGTCTTCGAAGGTCTCTCGGATTTCGAGGTCGGAAAATGGAACCTCATCGATCTCATGACAGTTCGCGATCTCGTGATCACCGATCGGCTGCCGACCATCGAGAATAGCGGCGAACTAAAAAACGAACCTGCGAATGCTCGTTCAGCCTACAACATTGGGCATGCCATCTACGATTTCATCCAAAGCCGTTGGGGGATGGATGGAATTCGGCAATTCTGGTGGTCGATGAAAAAGGACATCGTCGGGAGGCAGACGGTGTTCATGGATGCCTTGAAGATCAAGCCTGCCGATTTCGATCAGGAATGGAAAAAGTGGATGCGGGATCATTTCAAGGATTTCCGCACGCGTGAGATCCCGGTCGATTATGGAAAAGACATCTCTCCACAGGGGAAGCTCTTTTCTGTCTTTGCGATGGAGCTGTCTCCTTCGGGGGATCTCGTCGCCATTCTGACCGGAAACCGCGCCGACTACGAACTGGATCTCGTCCTTCTCTCCACTCGAGATGGAAAGATCATGAAGAACATCACGAAAGGCTATACGACCCGATACGAGTCCATCCATGCCGAATACGACCCGACTCAGGGCGATGCTCTCGCGTGGTCTCGTGACGGTGACTATATCGCCTTCCTGGCTCGAACCGCCAAAAGGCGCTCGATCTTCCTCGTCAAAGTCACCAGTGGAAAAATCGTGAAGCGGCTCCCGTTGGTCATCGATGAAGCATCCGGGCCGGCATTTTTCCCCGATGGGAAAGCCCTTCTTCTCACCGGCCTGAAAAATGGTGTCGCGGATCTTTTCAAGGTGGATATCCAGACCGGTGAGACGACAAATGTCACAAGCAACAGCAGAGTCGAACATGCTCCTGCCTTTTCACCCGACGGCAAACTGATTGCCTTCACGACTCGAGTCGGAACCCACGACAAGATTTTCGTTGGCTCAGCCGACGATATGCATTCGGCCCAACAGAAAACATATGGAGAGTGGGACGATGTCACCCCCTCTTTCTCGCCCGATTCCAAGCGAATCTACTACTGCTCCTCAACGCCTGAAGGCATCTACAACCTCTTCACGCTCGATCTGGAAACCGGAGAACGAACCCAATGGACCGATGTTCTCGGGGGCAATTTCTTTCCAGTTCGGTTGCCTGGGGATCAAGAGCGTGTCCTTTTTACATCCTACTACAGGGGGAATTTCGGGCTTTTCAGGGTTGATTTGAAGAAGCCCATCAAGGTCTTCCCGCCTGAACCGGCGCCCCAGACACAAGAAGCTGAGGAATTCACGCCGGCGGTCACACACGAACTTCAACCCGCGGGAATCCATCAACGGGATACCTTCAAGCTGCTCTTCGCCGGTCGGCCGCCGATCAATATCGGAGTCATGAGCGACGGGAGCGTTTATGGAGGCACGTCGATCTCCTTGAGCGATATGCTGGGCGACAAATTTTTCAATTTTACGGTTTACTCGGTCCGCTCTTTCCGCACCTACGTCTTCACCTATGCGAATTTTAAGCGGCGTATCCAGTACCAAATCCAAGGGTTCAATCAAACCGATTTCTACTACCTTGACCCTTACTACCTCGATCCCGGCTACCCGACTTCGACTCGTGATGCCTATGCCACGGAGACAATCCGCGGCGGTTCTTTCACAGCCTACTACCCCCTTGATCTCTACCGGCGAATTGAAGTTGGAGCGTCCTTCATGCGTTTCAGCCGGGATCTTTCAATTGATCAGTATGACCCCAGCCAGGGGCGTGTTCAGATTCTCAGTGCCTGGTATGCTCCATTCGAGATCGCCTTCACTCACGAATCGACTTTTTATAAAAACTACGGGCCGATTGCCGGCAGCGTGCTTCGTGTCGGTTTCCAATATTCCCCAGGGAACGGCGGCAAGTTTATCGATCGCAGGACAACTTTCGTGGATGCGCGGAAATATCTCCGCATCTCAACCGACTCTCTTCTGGCAGCGCGGGCCGTTGGATTCATCAGCGGAGGCAAGGATCCAGGCTATTTCTACATCGGCGGCAACAACCAGCTTCGCGGCGTTGACTACCTCCGGGAACTTGGAGACCGGGGCTTCTACTTCAATGCTGAGCTTCGATTCCCGTTCATCAATGCACTCTCCTCTCCAATCGGCAACATCGGTCCTCTCCGCGGGATGCTCTACTTCGATCTCGGATACGATCGTTTCGTGGGGGATGGGAAGCGTTTCTCGACCTCTGAGGGTGGCTTCCATCTGGTGGATGGCCAGAGCTCCTTCGGCGGCGGCCTGGAGTTCTTCCTGATTGCCTACCCGATGCATTTGGATATCGTGAAGAGAACCGATCTGAAGACTGTCTTCAAGGGCACAGATGTTCGGTTCTGGATCGGCTTCGATTTCTAGAGACGATTCAACGATCAGCTCTGGGGATTAATCCCCGGGAGCTGATCGCCGAATTCGCACGCCGCTGGGTGCCTTCCGGGGAATAATGTCCTGTCGCGGTGGTTGATGCAACCCCTAGGTGAAACAAGCCTCGCCTTCGTCGTCTTCTGTGTTATAGTAGGTTTCCGTTAAAAGAGATGGATAGGAAGCCTTCGGTCACAGCGTTCTTTCCCGCATATAACGATGCCGGCACGATTGCATCGATGGTGGTTAGTGTACACGCGACACTCGAGCGTCTGGTGGACGATTTCGAGGTGCTTGTGGTTAATGACGGGAGCCGCGACCATACGCGAGAAATCCTGGCGGCGCTTGAAAAGGCTTTCCCACGGCTGCGGGTCATCGATCATGAAAAAAATCAAGGCTATGGTGGGGCTTTGCGCAGCGGCTTCTATGGAGCCAGGAAAGAGCTTGTTTTCTACACCGACGGCGATGCTCAATATGACCCGCGCGAAGTTCAAGCGCTTCTGGCCCGCATGCAAGATGGTGTCGACATGGTGAACGGTTGGAAGATCTCACGATCAGATCCTCTTCATCGGATCATCATCGGCAAAACATATTGCCGGCTGATGAAACTCTTCTTTGCCATCAAACTGAAGGACATCGATTGCGACTTCCGGCTCATGAGAAGGAAGATCTTCGAACAGATCAAGCTGGATTCGTCGAGCGGTACAATCTGCGTCGAACTCGTGAAAAAGATCGAACGGGCGGGTTTCAGGATTGAAGAGGTCCCTGTCCATCACTATTTCCGCGCTTACGGCCGGAGCCAATTCTTCAATTTCCGGCGTTTGTTTCGGACGGGAATTGACCTGTTCAGGCTTTGGAAAAGGCTCATGATCAGCGAAAGGCGGGCGACTCGGAGGGAAGCCTCAACCGTTCATGCCCAGGACTAGCTGATCACGACCGACCTTTGAGGGAGGCCGTTTCGTAGCATGCCTCCATCTGCGGGATAACGGCATCGGCGCTGAATTGTGCCGTCATCCGCGTGCGCGCGGCTTCGCCCATTCTAGCGGCCAGGGCGGGGTCGCCGACCAGTCGTCGTATCGCCTTCATAAACTGATCGACATCCGTTGCAAAAAGACCGCTCCGACCATCTTCAAGGATTTCCCACGGCCCGCTTTTCGGAGCAGCCAGGATGACGCTCGTGCGACCCACGGCGGCTGCTTCAATCAGGACTCTTCCCAAAGGCTCATCCCATCGTGACGCAAACAAATTGAACTGCCCACCGGCAATCGTCGAGATCATCTGATCGCGGTCGAGCCAGCCGGTTATGCGGCCCTTGATCCGCCCTGATGAAATCTCATCGGCGATCTTCTGACGAAGAGGGCCGTCACCGATGAAGACAACAGGAATCTCCACATGCGCCCTGCGTAACGCTTCCAACAATTCCAAGATCCCTTTCACGACGGTAAATTTGCCCGCAAAGGTTATATAAGGCTCTGACGCCGGCGGCCGATATCCTTCGGCGATCGATGACAATTCAATAAAATTGTGAATCACCTGAACCTTGTCTTCAGGGAGGAATGAGATCAGCTCCGATCGGATGCGATCAGAAATCGCAATGACGGCATCGGCTCGGAGGAGATGCCTGCGGAGTCGCTGGAGATAGCTGCTGATGTAGATGGCAGCGAGTGGAGAAATAGGTATTGTCGCCGGTGAATTTGCGGACAGGCATCGCACAATCCGTCCATAGCTGCATCCCGGGCACCGCAAGGCGCCGCGCATCTTTGTTCCCCAGAGGCAAACCGGCCAATAATCGCGCACCGTTACAATCGATGGAACTCCGCCAGAGGCGGCTGCTTCGATCGTCGGTGGGCCGGTCACCGCATGCTGTGCATGGATGAGGTCCGGCCGGTTGGCCGATAAGGTTTGTTCCACGAAGGCACGAAACCGCTCGTGGAAGAGCTCACGACCAACCAGATGACGAAACACCGGGATCCCGGATCGGTGGATCGGGCATTGAAGAATCTTGATCCCCTGATAGGATGTTTCCCCTCCCGTTCCCGGACGAATGACGGTGATGGCATGGCCGCGCGAAATGAGAGCGCGAGCCTGTTCGAAGGCGCTCCAACCCGATCCACCGCATTTCGGAGGAAACGTGTCAGCCGTCAATACTATGCGCACAAGACAATTTCCCGAATAAGTTCCCGGTTGTCAGTTCCCAGTACGGCGCGTCTGAAATACCCGGCTGGATCCGGAGCGCGCCTGTTGTCCCCGCATCACTCAAAAAGGCGGTAGCGCAGCAGAGTGTAAATGACCATCCATCCATCACGCCAGCCGATCTTTTTCCCCTCTTCATGAGTCCGGCCCTTGTAGGTGATGGGCACTTCTTTGATGGGAATGCCGCTGCGGAGCACCTTCGCCGTAACCTCGGGGCAGAATTCAAAGCGACGGCATTGCAGATTCAACTTTTTGAGCAGGGCCGTCCGAAAGGCTTTATAGCAGGTCGCTTCGTCTGTGATATGGCCGCGAAAGAGGATATTTGCCATGAGGGTGAAGAGCCGGTTCGCCACTCTGTTGAGGAATCGCATCTGTTCAATGCTTCCGAGAAACCGCGATCCATAAACAACCTGGGTCTCAGGTGTTTCGAAAGGCTGAAGCATCTTGAAATACTCCCGACAATCGTATTCCAGATCTGCATCCTGGATGATGACGACATCGCCGGTGACATGCTGCAGCCCGAGGCGGATGGCCGCGCCCTTTCCGCTGTTTCGTTCGGCGTGGATCATCCGAAGGCGTGGATTGTGACCGTCGAGTGACGCGAGTATTTCCGCAGTGTGATCCGTGGAGCCGTCGTTGACGACGACGACTTCCAGATCGAGCGGCAATGAGATCGTGCGTTCCACGCATTCGCGCACGGTTCTCTCCTCATTGTAAACCGGAAGAATAACAGACAGTTTCATGGCATGTGGATTCTATCCGAGCACGGCTTCTCCGGCAACGAATGTTTGCGCACCGTCATCCCAGGCGCCCTGAACGGCATCAAGGCTACTCGTCCTTAATGCCAGAGAATAAACGGCACTCTCGGCTCCACCAGAACTCCAATGATGGCAAGCAGAGAAAATAGGATCGACCCCGCGGCAAGAATTTTCTCAATGCGATTCGGATTGGTCATGGCACCCATGATCATGAGGGGGAAAACGGCCGATAGATAGCGACTGATGTTGATAATCCGCCAGCAGTCCTCTTTCAGAAATAGCGCGAAGGCGATGTAATAGAGAACCAGCAGTGGGTAAGGCGCGATCCCGTTTTTCAATCGCAGGATCTGTGAAATCACAATCATCGCAACGATCCCTGCGAATATTAGAGGAGCTACATCATTATAAAAAAAATGTCGCCAGGGAGGGGTGACGTTCAGATGGTGGATGATATCAATGATGCCTTGCAGTGGCGGTGCGAAAATCGCGCCGGCATCAGTGACAGCGCGCTGGGTGTATAGACGCGTTATGAAAAATACGTAGGCAATCCATGGCAGCGGAGACGCCGCGAGAATCATTGCACGAACGCGCTGCTTTTCCAGGAAGAAGCCGTTGAGTGCGAGAATGACTGGGATTACAAGAGTATATTCATTGGAGAGCAGCGAGAGAGAAAAAAACACGGCCGATGCGATGGCGCGGTTTCGATGCCAAAAATACATGCCACCGGCGGCAAGCCCTAGGGCGAGTGGTGAAGTCAGGCTATATTTCAGGCCGACGATCTCGCCAATGGAAAGCCCATAAATGATCGCCCACACCGGAGGCCGTCCGGCACATTGGAGCGTTTTTCCAATGAAGAGCGTGCCGGCCAATACGGCGAGCAGATTGACAATGAACATGGCAGCCGGCAACCATTCACGTTTGCCGCACGCTATGATGTGAGAGGCGAGCGGGTAGAGTATCCGCTTCAACCGGTAGGGGGTCGGATATCCGGGCCCCGGGAAAGGATCGACCGCAACAAAATAGTGCTCTTTGCCGTCGAAGCCTGTAGATTGAGTGAGAACGACGAGATCCGGGGACATCAGTTCCTGGCGCATCTGAGCGGATGAAAAATTGATCCTGATCAAACCGCTGATATGCCAATTAAATTTGTAGGAGACGACAACCGCCAAAACAAGGTGGACCATTCCGACGATGAGCACTGTCCGGCGAAGGCTGATCATTGAAGGAGAGCGCACGCAGCTATGCCCTGGCTGAGGAGATGGGTATGAAATGGCGAAACGAGCGGAAGGCGCGGTGCGCAATCTGAAGGAAATCGGAGGGGTTGAGCGCCAGGCGCGCGTAGCGCAGGAGTGTCGATGGCTTGAACAGCACCTGATGGATAAAGAAATGTCGATCGCTGCTACGGCGAATCCGCCGCCATGCCGCCTGCAGCTCTTCTGCGGTGAGAGCCTCGCTGCGTATGCATGGTTTGGTGCCAACCCGGACCCGTTCGCCGATCATATACGAATAAATATCTTCAATCTGTAAAAGGTGCTTGGCCTCAACCTCCCGGTAAAACTCCGTCTCGGGGTAAGGGAATGCCATCGTGAGATGCAAGTTGTCGGCGGCGATGTCGTTGACGAGCCGGAGTGTGCGGTCGAGTGTCCGCTGATCGTCCCACGGCATTCCGATGATGACATCGACATGCGCAGCAATGCCGGCTTTTTGAGTGTCGGCGATGGCACGCTTCACCGCATCGTCGCTGAATTTTTTATGATGCGCGGCGCGGGAGTCAGGATCGCCGGCTTCGAGGCCGTATTCAATGTGCCGGCAGCCGGCTTCGGCCATCCGTTCGAGCAGCTGAGCCGAAACGCAATCGATCCGGGTGAGGCACCGCCAGAGCAGATTCAACCGATGCTCGATGAGAAGATCGCAGAGACGCAGCGCGCGCTTCTGATCAAGCGTGAAGGTCTCGTCCCAGAAGAAGAAATTGCGAATTCCGTAAGTACCCGTGACGTACTCCAATTCAGCTACCACCCGTTCGGGATCCATTGCCCTCCACCTCCGGTCGTAGCCGCGATAGAGGCTCGTGCCGATGATGCAGAAGGGGCACAGGTAGGGGCAGTCGCGTGTCGTCCGCATCCGAATGCCGGGCACAACTTTTTCGTATCGCGGTGCGGCGAGGTACGAAATTGAATATCGATCCATTGGAAGCATGTCGTACGCTTGAAAGGGCAGCGAATTGAGATCGGCAAGCGGAGTGGGAGCAGCGGTCGTCATGATCGATCCATTTCGGCGGAAGGCCAGGCCGGCGACCGATTCGGGACGATCAAGGCAACGAACAAGCTCGGGGATGACGGCTTCAATCTGCCCGCGAATGATGAAATCAATCTCAGGGAAATCCTGGAGGACCCGTTCGGGATAAATCGGCGCAACAGTGGTCTCCACAAGAGCGATTCGAACCCGATCGCCAAATTTGCGGCGTGCGATTTCGGCGGTTTGATAATCCTTGCGAATCAAGCCCGCAGCTGATTTGTAGATGAGCAGATCCGCTTCGGGAAGCTCCACCTCCAGTCGCCGCCAATCCCAATCACAGGCGTTGGCATCGATAATGGTCACGTCAGCGGAATCACGGATGAGCGGGGCCGCGGACGCAAAACGGATCGGGAACGGTGTATAAAAAACATCCTGAAAGCAGATCTCATCTCGGAGTGTTCGAAGCCTGGCATGGGCTTTGGGCGGAACAACAAAAACAACCTTCATCGACGGCCGCCCCAAATAAGCCTCAAGTAGCCCTCCAGATATCCGACACCCGTCACCAGATGCCAAAAAAAAGAGTAACAGAAAAGAAGAGGCATGAGAAGGAGACTCTCACCGTCTCGCAGCGCGCGCAGCGAATTTTTCATCGAGATAAATCCGGTGAAAAAGGCGCTTCCTGCCGGCACAGCAAGGGCGATCACCGGCAAAGGCGGTGTATGAGAGGCTATCGCGGAGAAGCCAAAGAGAAGTAGAAACCCGGCGTAGAGAATTCCAAGCGGCATCTGCCGCCGCAGTCTGTGGAAGACAAAACAACGGTTGAAGGAAGTCACGAAAAGCACAGCAGAGAACAGAAGACTGACGACGGTCGGCAGCAGAAACCCGATGATCCCAAAGAGGCACCATAAATAAGATCGGGTTTGCAAGCCATCATATTGGTGGCGGCGATAGAGAAGGGCGGCGGTTTTGCCATAAAGGATCGCCTTTTGAAAACCACCGGCGATTGTTTTCTGTCGTGAAGAGAAAATGTATTCAATTGCCGCGTCCGGATGCAGCAGAATGCGATATCCGGCGGCCCGCATCTTGATCGAAAGATCGGTGTCCTCGCCGGCAGTGAAAAATGCGCGGTCCCACCCTCCGAGCTTGTCGATCACCTCTCGCCGATACGCATCTGCTTTACCTCGAAAGAAATCGATTTCATGCAAGCGACGATTCTTGGGATTGAGTTGTTGCGGGCAAACGGTGTCGAAGAGACGCGCTCCGATGGGCAGGCTCGATCGATCCGAGTAGACACGACGAGAAACAACCGCTCCCACATTCGGCTCATCAAACAACTGAACCATCCGGGCCAGCCAGCCGGAATCCCGCAGCAGGCAATCCGAGTGGAGGCTGATCACAATCGACGCATCGGTTGCTGCGACGCCTCGGGTGAGAGTCGCAGCAAGGCCCATATTTTTCTCATTTCGGATCACCTTGATATCGGGTATATCTTCCAGTACCTGCCCGGTGCCGTCTGTTGAACAATCATCGACAACAATAATCTCCCGCCCCGGCAGATCCTGCTGAACAGCCCCACAGACGACTCTTCCGATGTACTCGGCGTCGTTGTAGGCACAGATGACAATCGCAACAGTTGCACTCACGATGCCGAATCATATCGCAGAAGGCTCTGGATTGGCAGAGCCCGTGTCGTTTGGGGTCACAGCCAAGTCAAGCCGGTGCCGCATCAATAATTTTTGAATTGGTGAGGTCCTGGCAAAAAGTGAAAAGGAAATCCTCAATGAAACCGCGGCGGAGAAGTTCTTAGACGGCGCTTGATTCTTGGCGCCCGCTTTCTCCTCATGGAGGGATCGGATACGGTCATCCGTTCAACAGTGGCCGGCCGTAAGCGCATCTTGTGCTTCTTCCTGAGACTGATGCGGGGGCAAGGATCATTCTTGCCGACCTTCGCGGGTTCAGGTCTGAAGGCACCTGACGAAACCAATCCCGGATATGTGCACGAAGCGATCACCGTCAAGCTTGCGATGGACCTCCCGTGTGCATCAGGTTGTATTCCGCCGGCCTTCCACCACATCCCCCCAGCTCCTCGGTGATCGCGATCACACTGAGCTTTGCTGAGTGACAGTCCCTGCATTCAATTCCCGCGTTAATGATTGAGGGCCAGCCCCTCAGAGAAAAAATGATGAGAATAAACAGGAGGATCAAGATGAACAATTTCAGCAACACGATGACAGTGGCGAGCCGACAGGTGATCTTCGTCACACTCATGGCTTTTTTCACTTTCCATCCAGCCTGCGCCGCCCAGCCTAAATCCAATCCCTTCGGATTTGAAAGATATGCTTCGACCGACGGGCTGTTCATCCTTTTCAAGCCCGGCAACTGGTCTGTCAAACAGGGGGGCGATACCAACTCGCTCTACATCATCACCGGAAGCCCTGTCGGCACATCTTTTGTCGAGTTTTATTACGCCCCCAACACCCTCGGCAACCCCGATGCCGCGCGCCTGATGGCGATGTTCGTGAAGACTCTGAAACCCCAATACCCTGATCTCTCGCTTTCTGAAACGTACTCCTCACGTGACCGATCACACGTGACATCCGTGGTGTCCTACATGCGGAACAATGTGCGAATCGCCGGCAAATATTTTTTCTCCTCAAGTCGCACCTTTGTGTCCATCGCCGGCTATTGCGCTCCAGCGACAGACATCGTAAGGCAACGTGAGATGCTCCTCAATATTGTTTCCAACGTGAGTTTCCCAGCAAAGAAAGCCGGCTTAACGCAGGCCGATGCGTCGCGCCCGGCCTTTCAGCCGATCGAATTGCCACTCGTCTCCCGCTCTGCCCAAGATGGTTCCGCCTCATTCTCACTTCCGGCCGACTGGAGATACCAGGCGCTTGGCGGCAAAATCCTCGCCTCCTCGCCCAACGGCGAGGCCGGGTTTGTCTTCACCTCTCTTCAGGTTATGCCGAGTAATTACGGAGTGACCTTGCCACAGGGTGTCATTGTCTCCCCTTACCGCCCGCCATCACAGTTCATCGGGATCGTCTTCAACCAATTTGGCAACCGGAACGTCCGCATCCTGCAGACCACTCAGGACACTCAGACCATGCAGGCCTACCAGACGTATCTCAGACAGCAATGTCAGGCTGAGGATCTCGTTGTGAAATACACATCACGGAACGGCGCCGAATGTCTCGGCGTTTTCAAAATGGCCAACGCTGTACCGTCTGTGATGGGTCATTGGTTTTCTACACTCACAGGCTTCTGGGCGCCGGCTGCGGAATTTCCGCGTTATGCCCCGATGCTGGAAAAAATCGGCAGCTCTTTCGCGATCAACGATCAATATTCCAGAAGCTATATCCAACAGGGCATCGCCAATCTCAGAAGGCTTCAGCAACAGACGATGCAGAGCATGCGAGACCTCAACCAGGCACGATACGACAACCAGGCCGCATGGGAAGAACGCCAGGAGAGAAAAGATTTCATGGATTCCAAATGGGATGACTACCGTCGCGGAAACTCATTCTGGGTTTCCGAGCTCGAAGGCGGGAAGGTTTACGCAACGGATCCATGGGGAACAAAGGATACGCAGACCGGTGAGTACTATGAAGGCGGCTCATATAAGTATACTCACTTCGAAGGTGAGAACCCGAACCACCCGTCGGAGACGATGCAGGAGATCAGCAGCTATGAGCTCAATAAATATCTGAACTAGATCCAGCGTGATTTCGGTAAAGAGCGGTCGGAAGCGGTCGATGCAACCGACCGCTTCCTGCTTTTGAGGTTGGGTTCGATCGCGTTTGTTCCAAACCTCGCGGCACCGGCGACTCTATTCCCCGCTCTTTTTCCAATCTTCGTAGACTCGATTCATCTGCGTGATGTGGCCCGTGACATGCCCTTCGTACATGTCCAGCCAGTCATCCAATGTGAGGAGTCCACGTTCTGAATGGTTCATGGTCTGTGTCCATGCGGAATCAGGAAGCGATTTGATCAATTCATAGGAGGACTTGCGGAGTAACCGGAAGAGCTCGAGGGCATCTTTCACGCTTCTATTGTCGTAGTTCAAGTGCTGCGTCCACTTGATCTGGTCATACACCATGACGGGTTTCCCCGGCTCGGCGATGGCCGTCCGGCATCTGATAAACCCATGCGCTTCGCTATCAGCCAGGTGGAAAACAATCTCCTGAATACTCCATCGGTCCGCGCCAGGTGAGTAGGTCCACATTTTCGCGGGGAAAGCCACGACTGCATCGGAAAGCTGAGTGAAAGCATTTCCATAGGATTCGATCTTGCGAGCACGTGCTTCGGGGGTCATGATTCCTCCTATCAAATTTAATCTCCTCTGACCAATGACGTTTGCACCAACAAACATCCTCGGATCCATTTTTATTATAGCCTGCATTTCATCTTCATGGATTGCATACCCAAGTGCGAAGCCGGCATCCTCACCTTGTCAAATACGCGCCATGATGGCCTGGATCGAAAAGCGGTTCATGTTTTGATGAAAGACTTTATGAGTTCCACTTGACAGCTTGATAACACTGTTTCATAGTTTTCCCATTCATGCAGCAAAAGGCTGTTGTTTTTCTCAATTTTCGGGCGTACCGGCGAACTGTCGCTCATTCGACTAGCGGAATTCAATTCTCATGATCTCCTCCTCTGAGCCCCCCAACCAAGAAGTCACCAAGGCGCTCCTGGACTGGAGTCAAGGCGATAAGGATGCACTCGCCCGATTAATGCCGCTCATCTACGATGAACTCCATCGGTTGGCCAGCCGCTATATGCGCCGGGAAAATCCTGGTCATACATTGCAGGCAACTGCGTTGATCAATGAAGCGTATATCCGGCTCGTTGATCAGACACGAGTCCGCTGGCAGAATCGAGCTCACTTTCTGGCGATCGCCGCCCAGACCATGAGACGCATTCTTATCGATCACGCTCGAAGCCACCAGTATGCCAAACGAGGCAGCGGAGCCTCAAAGATCTCGCTCGATGAAGCGCCTGCTCTATCGGCGCAACAGGCATCGGATCTTGTGGAGTTGAATGAGGCACTGACGCGGTTGGCGGCCATCGATCCGAGAAAGAGCCGGGTTGTCGAGTTGCGTTTCTTTGGCGGATTGACAACGGAGGAAGCCGCCGAGGTGCTCCAGACATCTCCGGCGACGGTGCTGCGCGACTGGAGCATGGCCAAGGCCTGGTTGTATCGGGAAATGAGCAGATCCAATGAACCCTGAACAGTGGCAGAAGATCGAAGGGATTTTCCAACAGGGTCTTGCGATCGAACCCAGCCGGCGTCCTGCATTCCTCGACAATGCCTGTTCAGGTGATAATGCGCTTCGTCGCGAAGTGGAATCACTCATGACGGCACACGAACAGGCCGGGGCCTTTTTAGAGACACCGGCTGTTGAACAGGCGATGAAGGTCGTCGATGCGGCAAGTCGTGAGTCATTCACGGGGCGTGTCATCGGCCCTTATCGGATCATTCATGGAATCGGTGCCGGCGGGATGGGGGACGTCTATTTGGCGGAACGGGCCGACGACCAATATCGCAAACAAGTGGCTATCAAACTCATCAAACCTCACCTTGCCAATGGCTCCATGCTTCAGCGCTTTCATATCGAACGCCAGATTCTCGCCAACCTGGACCATCCCAATATCGCGCGGCTCCTGGATGGCGGAACAACAGAGGATGGAATCCCTTACATTGTCATGGACTATATCGAGGGGATACCAATCGACACTTACTGCGATCAGCAGCGGCTGAAGATCGATCGGCGGCTCGAGCTCTTCCGCACCATCTGCTCAGCCGTGCACTATGCGCATCAAAATCTCGTCATTCATCAAGACATCAAGCACGGCAACATTCTCGTCACAAAGGATGGCATCGCGAAGCTGCTGGATTTTGGCATCGCGAAGCTGCTGTATGCGGACTCCTCCGACGAACCCGATGAAGCATCGGGCGCCGGATTGCGCCTGATGACACTCGACTATGCGAGCCCCGAGCAGGTACGAGATGAGGCGATCACAACAGCGAGTGATGTGTACTCACTCGGCGTTCTTCTTTACCGACTTCTCACCGGCCATCAGCCTTACCGGCTCAGGGACTGCTCACAGGGCGATGTCGTGCGAATCATCTGTGAAGAGGAACCGGAAAAGCCGAGTCTCCTCGTAGACAGATTGCACCATAAGACCGGTTCGAATTTTTCCGGTTCGGCCATAGCCATGGGGGATTCGATCAGCCGTGCCCGCCGCGAGAAACCGGCCGGGTTACGACGACGGCTTCGCGGCGACCTCGACGCCATCACTCTCATGTCGATGCGCAAGGCTCCTCGGGATCGCTATACAACCGCTGAACAATTCTCGGAAGACATTCGGCGCCATCTCGAAGGACTGCCGGTCCTCGCTCATCCCGATGCCGCCGGCTACCGAGTCAGAAAGTTCATCGGAAGGCATTTCATTGGCGTTGCAGCAGCATCTCTCATCCTTATGACCCTCATTGGCGGGATTGTCACGACGACCCGGCAGGCCGGAATCGCTGAGCGCGAGCGAGATAAGGCGCGCATCGAGGCCGAAAAAGCGGAAGAGATCAATGCTTTCGTGCAGGATATGTTGAGCTCAGCCGATCCGCGATCTCGAGGAAAAGATGTAACCGTTGCGGAAGTGCTCGATGAAGCGGCACGGCGTGTCGAGACGGAATTGAAAGACCAACCTGAAATTGCCGCTTCTGCGCAGACGACAATCGGCTTGACCTACTTGAGCCTCGGATCCTATGAGGCAGCCGAAAGCCAGTTGCACAAGGCCCTCCGGACTCGCCTGCAGCTCTTCGGCATCGAGCACCCCGATGTGGCCATCAGCATGAACAACCTGGCCACTGTGTTTGAAGCGCAGGGAAATCTCGCGGCTGCTGAACCGCTTCTCCAAAAGGCACTGGCCATCCTTCGCCGAACTGATCGCGGGAAGAAGCTCGGCGTCGCCGACGTCCTCAATAACATGGCTGAACTTCTCTTTTTGAAAGGGAATCTTTCCGCCGCCGAGCAGATGCATCGCGAGGAGCTGGATATTCGACGAGCGTCACTTGGAAATAATCATCCGGCTGTGGCACAGAGCCTGAATGATTTGGCCGTCGTTCTCGGAACCAAGGGCGATTGGACTGAGGCGGAAAAGTTCCATCGCGAAGCCCTCGCGATCATCCGAAAAGTTCATGGGCCCGAGCACCCGGATGTTGCGTCGGCGTTGAGTAATCTGGCGAGTGACCTGGTTGCGAGGAAAGAATACGCCGCGGCCGAGCCGCTCTACATCGAGGCCCTGGAACTGCGTCGAAAGCTGCTGGGCAATGAACATCCTGATGTCACGTGGATACTTTATAACTACGCGATGACGATGGTGGAGAAAGGCGACTTTGCCAAGGCCAGGGATTTGGCCCGGCAGGTGCTTGCACTTCGCGGCAAATCGCTGCCGGAGGAGCATCCGATGGTCGCTGGCTCGCTGCTCGTGCTTGGGAGAAGCCTCATGGGCTCAGGAGATCCCCAGAATGCGGAAAGGCTATTACGCGAGAGTCTGGAGCTCCGCCGGAAAAATTTGCCTGTCGGCCACTGGCTCATCGCCAACACCGAAAGTGTCCTTGGCGAATGCTTGACTCAAATGAGCCGCTTTCATGAAGCTGAGCCCCTCGTGCTGGACGGCTACTCTCAATTGAGGAAAAATCTCGGCGATCAACATGAGCGAACCCACGAATCATTGCAGCGGATTGTTCAGCTCTATGACAGATGGAAAAAGCCTGATCAAGCCGCTCGTTACCGCGCCCTGCTTTCCAAGCCGTAGCTCGGCGGCTGAATTCTAAGTACTCATCTTTTTATATATGGCGACATATTATTTCTTGCGTGGAACACCACCTTTCAATATGCTGTTGCAGAGTGAATGGAGGACATATGGCACGAGAAAGCCCATTTATAATCGTGCTTACGTCTGAAGAACAGGACAAACTTGAGGCAATCGCCAGGAAATACACGTCACCCTATTGCGATGTCATGCGGGCCAAGATTGCGCTCCTCGCCGCTGAGGGACTGGAAAATAGAGAAATTGGTCAACAACTTGACCTGCCGCGTCAGATCGTTTCCAAGTGGCGAAAGAGATTCTTTCTGGAGCGCCTCTAGCTACCGCGCAGGGTGATCTGAAGAATGGCGACGCCGACGGTGCCGCGTCGCGCGCATACTGCGCTGCCTTCCACGCCGTCACAGCGCTCTTTCTCCGAGAGGACAAGAGTTTCAAGACTCACTCGGCTCTCGAGCGAACAGTCCACAAGGATCTCGTCCATACCGGCCGGTGGGCCGAGGAGCTCGGGCAGCAGTACAAGTATCTGCTCAACCTCAGAGCCACAGCCGACTATGGTGGGATGCAGCATGTTTCCTCAGAAGATGCGATTCGAGCCATTCAATACGCGAACTCGATCGTTGACGAGGTGAGCCGATCCCTGTATTAGCCGCAAGTTGATCAATGGCAAGCGGCGCGCGCGGGGTTACGTAAAATCCTGTGGGACTTTCGTGCCGTTTGTTTAAATGCACCACCCTTCACTTTTTCCGTCTGCACCACATCAAAGGGGACTCCCATATCGAAGACCACATTGGTTTTATCATTTGAAAAACCTGTCTTGTCGAACCCTACTCCGAGATCCACCCCGATATTGGGAAGAACCCATAACGGGCCACCGATCGGAGCGTCGAATGAATACCATCCGACCCCGAAACTCCCGGGCTTGTGTGCTGCCGCCTTCAGTGCGGGACTTGCCATCAGTAGCATGAGAAGAGTGAATTGCAGTTTTCGTAACATCCTTCCTCCTTGGTTGGGTTTAATAATTGTTCAACAAAATTCAGGGTGGGAGACTCACCGATAAGGGCAGAATCCACCCTTCATTACCGTGCATACTCCGTATAGTTTTGACCCTTTCGTGCGCGCTCCACGGATCACTGAAATCAACGCATGATCAGTGCCAGGCACCGGTAACCGCAAAACAGCTGATCTCTCATGTGACAAGCGATTACACGGCCACCAATGTGTGTGCGGATTGCGACAACTGTCCGACTCCAAGGACAAAATGGAAAGCATCCATCACCTTTAAGAGTGGGCTAATTCCATTTGCTCGCGTGGAGCGCGACCATGCTTCCAGCAATTATGGGTCTTCCTATTGGGGTGTTGATGAGGAACCTTTCGACCGCGAAAGAATCGTATTCAGAAATAATATTTTGGTGCTGAAAATCCTTTCCGGCGTGCTATATTCAATTTGTAGTTCGATATTGATTGGCCATGGTAGATATGCATAACCAGAAGGACATGCTGGAGCATCAGCCGCAGCGGCGGGGCGCGCTCAACCAAGAATGGGTTGCAATGAAAAAGGAAGTCGCACGTCGCATGACCCCAGCGGAGAAGCTCCGTCGCTCACTCGAATTATCTGATTTCCTCCGAAAGATAAAGCAATGTTCGAAGAAGCACTGATCGATATTCTTCTTCGACTCGATGCGGCAAGATCTCAGGCCTTGCTCGATGACTGCATGCTCATCGGTGCGTTGGCCGTCGGCACATGGGGAATCCCGCGCAGCACAGATGACATCGACTTCGCGGCCGTAACGAGCGATCCGGCGAAACTCGCCCAAGTCATCGGAGGCGAGTACAAAGTCGGCGGCCCAGGTGATCCTCTCCGCGGTGTTATCCACACGTCAGCGGGTGTTGTCCTCGTACAATTGGTTCTCCTCCCTCATCGTTTGAATCAGATTGTCTTTGCAGATCAGGGGGCCATCGACCTCTCTGGGCGCAAGGTCCCAATCGTGTCATGGCGCTCGCTCGTTATCTTGAAGCTCTACGCCGGGGCTCCTCAAGATCAGATCGACGCGAAAGGGATTCTCGATGTCCAGAAGCCCACTGTAGAGGATCTGCAAGGACTCAAACAGATTGCGGCGTCACTCGGACTCAAACTAGATTTCGAGGCGATCGTTGGGAAGTTGCCGCCGAAGATGTCTGAGCTAAAAAGTGGATGCAAGAAAAGGGCGTGAATGTGAACTCAATATCTTTCAACGCGGAGGATAGGGGCAACCATCCGAAACGGCTAAAGGAACAGGAACGCCTGCGCCTGGAGGCGAAATAGCAAGCGCCGTCTCAGGGACCCAAGAAACCATAGATTATGGTTATTGGTTCATAAAGATCAGAAGAAAGTCGTGACTCCTCCCCTAACTGAGGATGCCTGGTTCGAGGAAAGAGGGCAGAAGCGAGGAGTGGACTTCAAGACGTATTACTAATTTTGAATCGAGGGTTCATAACATTCTTATGTATGTCCCACGGCGGCCGCCCATGCAGCTATAGCAAGGCTCTGGGAAGCGTGGGAAGCTAAAAAAAGAGCGATCCCTCCCCACCATTCGGAATATCATCGCCTGCAAACACTCATTCATCATGCGAGAACAATCTTAACATCTCCAACTGATAACCCAATTTTTTAATATTCTGCACGTTACCTGTATCAACACTGGCGGCAATTTGATTTTAGAAAACAACTGATCCTCTTGGCACAAACCCCGGCGTTTAGGCCGGGGTCAAGCCGCTTTCTTCTTTGCACTGGGAGCGTATATGTTACTCGGCAATAATTTCCAGGGGTGCTCCACCGCAAGATACGGCGCAATAGGAGGGACTTTAGAAATGGTTTCCAAAAAGCACTTTACGGACTTCGGGAAACTTTCGTGCTTGGAGTGTGGTAGGATCCTGAACAAGGGGTTGCGGCTCCTGGCATTTGGGCATGTTTCTAGGTCGGAAATACTTGATGAAGGAGGCACTGCATGCGGTGGGACTCTCTCGCGATCTATGTCGGCTTGACATGTTTAGTTTCGGGCGGGATAGCGCTGCCTGAGAGTGCCAGAGCCTACAAGGCGGGCGATCTGTACGCGACGGATTCGATCGTTGGAAATCTGCGATATGTACCGGCAACCGGCCCGGCAGGGTACCGGCAAGGGTCGCCTGCGAGCGAGCCATGCCGGTATTCAATTGATGAGACGCAATTCACTCATATCCTCACCAAAAATACTGCCGTGATGCAGACCGAAGTTACCATGAAAATGTGGTCGGATCTCGCCGCGCTCCAGAAGAGCCTGCCGAAGGATCCATCCTTTTACCGGCAGGGTACTCTGATGAGCCGCCCGGTTAACCTGGTGACATGGCAGGAGGCTGTTCTGTTTGCAAACCTGCTTTCCGTGCAGCAGAAGCTGACCAGATGCTACTACACCAACAGCACAACGCGGACGCCGATCACGTCATCGAACTACAAAGGTGGCAAATATTTCTGCGACTTCAACGCAAGTGGGTACCGTTTATTGAGGGAAGGGGAATGGGAATACTGCTGCCGGGCCGGCAAATCCTCGGCATTCTCAATAAGCGAACCGAACTACAAGTCGGCGAACTGCGGAAATCAATCGAAGCCCGGGATGTACCCGAGGCTCGAAACCGTTGCATGGTTTCTTACGAACGGCAGCTACCAGGGCCAGGCCGTCGGCACAAAGAAGGCGAATCCATGGAATTTGAGGGACATGCACGGCAACGTGTTCGAATGGTGCTGGGATAAATACGATATTTATCCCGGCGGCACAGTCACCGACTATGCGGAGGCACCGGCCAAAGGGTACAGCGGCGTGGTGCGGGGTGGAAGTTATGCCCGGGGTGCCGAAAGCTGTCGATCGGCGAAACGCAATATCGATTCGTTCGACGGCCGCTATCCCGACGTAGGGTTCCGCCTGGCCTGTACGATTCGATAGGGGTGATTGCCGGTCATTTGAGCGCGTGCAATCGCGATTCCGGTCGGCAGCCAGAATTTTGACGGTTGGGGCCGCGTCTTCAGTCTTCACTATCGCGACTTCCAAGCGTTACCTCCTTGCAGCCTTATGAATGAGGTCTGTATGACGTATGGGTACTACCTCAGTAGTAACCGGCGATCGCATCATGGCCATGACCTTGGCACTCGATCGAATCCAACCGCGTGGAGAGCCTGCCGGCGTTCGAACGCTTTCTCAACCGAGCCATTCTCGACTTTGCATTCGGCGAGTTTCGCCGTCAACTCGAATACAAGGCAACGTGGTACGGGAGTCGGATTATGTGCTGTGAACCCGGCTTACGACTGAAAACAGACCAACACAAGCAGTATTCCAGTGTGTCCGATGTGGGTTCAAAGCCAATGCCGATCATAACGCTGCCCTAAACATTCTGGCCGCCGGAACGGCGGCGTCCGCCTGTGGAGCTGCGGCATGAGCCGAGCTGTGAAACAGGAATCCTCGG
>CAIWXX010000089.1 GCA_903916735.1 uncultured Acidobacteriota bacterium | reverse complement strand
GACGCCGAGAGGATTCTTTCTGATCCAGATGACAAAGCGGCAGTCAATCCCCTATCATCCCCTCAACCATCGGATTTGACGCGCCAGGATGCCCCAGGTTTGATTCTGCGAGCTTGGGTGATACCTCAACATGGCTCTTTTCGGCCTTCTCCAGTGCCTTGAACCGTGCCTGGATTTCGTGCTCGAACTTCGAGAGCAATGAATAGGTCACGAGTTCGCCCGCCTGCCGATTGCCAGCGAACACGAACGCGAGCCGATACCGCACCATAAATGCGAGCACGCTTTGAACCGCGCTTGTACTGCTCATCTGCGATCGATATCGACCCTGCCGGAGGTCGTCGAATGAGCCTTCGACAACGACGGCTGCCAGGTCATAGAATTTCAGCTTCTGCATTTCACGCTCGAAGCGCTCTCGATTAGATCCCATCAGACAGCCTATGAGGTCATCAACCGATTTTCGCTCAATGCTCACCTTGTCCTCGAATCCCGGCAAGGAATAGTCACCCGCCGGCAGACATCCTGTCGAAGTGATGGCGCCGTAACCCTCGAACCTATAGGGTAGCTGCTCTCTCGAATCGATTAAGATTTTCATGTTTTCCTCGCTCGGAGTGCAAACTTCTTTTTTTATATGTGGAGATTGAGGATTTTGACTCCAGGAGCGCGCCGGAGGATCGGGGAGGACTTAAACCCCTACCCGACCCCTTCCGACGCAATGGCGCCCTCAAAGCGCCTCTTGATGCCATGATTTTTAGACATCGCTCAGGCTTCAGGCTTCGGTTGCCAATGGATATTGATCTTGTGTTGTTCTGGTCTGCAAACCCCTGAATGTTTGCTCCGCACGCCAGAAATCCATGGTGTCGACGATGGTTTTGCCATCAACAAAATCGGTCTGTGTCCACCAGTGCCCAAATCGCCCGCGAAACATGAATGTTATTGACCGGTCGCTGTTTTGGGAATATCCCAATAATTCGCCCTGCTGGTTGTCATAGTGCAACAAAAGCCGCACGCATGGATCAGGCTTGCAAAACCGATACGGCCTCGGCTGTGGTGTCGATGCTGCTGGCTGTGGTGCTGCTGTCGGCTCGGCCTCGATTGCTTCGGCTGTCGGTACTTCTGTTTTTCTGAATATCATTTTTTCTCCTAATAAATCGGTTTGGGCGGTTCACGATACATCTCTTGTCCGTCGCTGCTTGTATGTACCACCTCTAGGATTAAACTCGCGGGTTCCTTGCCGGATCTTTTCAGATCAATCCACTTTTGAACTTCATCGATTTCAAATCCATATGCCGCCGCGAAGTCGGAAAGTAATTTCGCTTTTTGCTTTTCGCCGATGGCTGTTTCTAGTTTTTCGATTCGTTTGCTAATCATTTGATTTTTCCTTATTGAATTGTTACCTGTTCGTGAGCGAGCGCTTCTTCCAGCGTCCTCACTCGTTCTTCGATCTGCTTGGTTTCCAGAATCCGGCTGAGTGCTTCCAGGCATTTGACACCGGCCAAAAGTGCGGCAATGGCCGTCCGCTTGTCGGCGTCATCCCGTGCTTCTTGGAGTAGTTCGCCCGCCGTCTCTTCCAGCTTTTGAAGCCGTGCAACTAGCCGGGATGAAACGTCTGTTTCAGCCTGCTCGATCGCCTGCCGGATGTGCCCACGATGTCGCGACACGCTGCTCTTGCTGATTTGGTATTGTCCCGCAATGGCCCGATCACTCACCCCGGCCACCATTTTCGAGTCGATATCAAGACGGCTTGCATGAGAGCAGGGAATACATTTTCTACCCGGCATGGCTCACCCCTTGGATAATTTTGTTTCCTTTTTGATGTCGAATCCGTTTATTCCCACAATTCCGAGAAAAATTAGATTTTTCAGGAAGTTGCGAATTATTTGAATTATTTCTTGCCGCTCTTGCTTGCTTGATTCGTCGAGATCGTTGAAACTGCCGGCGGTTCTCGGCGGCAATGGCTTCGGCGATCATTCTTTTTTCGTCTATTGTTGCTTTCATTTTTCGCATTCCTTTCACTTTTATGATTTTTCAATGACTTAGCTTTTTCTTGGGTGTCGAAGGTGCCGCTGGTGCCGCATTATTCAGGAAACTACCTCCACGATAGGCTCTATAGAAAATTCCTGAACTATGCGACACCTTCGACACCTTCGACACCACCTAATCGAACACATTGCTTGCGCCTTCACCCGATCCAAGGTTCTCGCCTTGACTCTCCTCCTGCGAGATCGTTTTTTGTGAGTTCGCCACGGACAGGCACCTAAGCCCGATAAAAAAGCGCCCCTTCTTCCTGCGATCCATCTTGATGCCTCGGTCAGCTACCCGCTGATAAAACGCCCTTTGGCTCAGCTTGGGAATATCCTCCTCGGATGTCCATCTACAGAACGCCGTATAGAGATGGGTGGCTTTGACCTCATCGGTTGAGGAGATGATGACCTCATCCTCATCAGCGAAGAATAATTCGATCGGATCGGAGTCTTTACGATATGAACCGGTCGCGGTCTCCACTGCCGGCGGTAATCCTAGGCCGTTCTTCTGCCAAGCTAAGCATCCAGCCAGTGCCCAATTCAAAACACCCGGCAGCTCATCGCGTAATGCTGGAATGCCTGGAGGTGCAAGCGTTGGGTCTTCACGCCCCTTGAAGTTCACAAGGAACGGGATGATTCGAAGTCGGCGCCAGATGCCGTCATCCGTTCCATCAATGCGCGGCAGGTCGTTCATGGCCAACATGATTTTGAATTCTGGGATGAAGGTGAAATAATCATGATACAGAAGCCGTGCTGTGATTGGGTCACCGCCTGAAACGGCCTTGATTCGGGCCTCATTGAATCGCTTACCCTTCGCTGTTTCGTTTGCGATGACCAGACGGCTACTCCGTAGAGCGGCTAAGTCGTTTGTGGGCATATCAAACTTCGATAGCTCAAACGTCGAGAAGGGCGTTGAGGTACAGTAATCTCCTAGTAGGAGTCTGAGTAGCGTGAGCAGGCTTGACTTTCCATTGCACCCGGAGCCGTGTAACAGGCCCATGCACTGTTCCGTGGTTCGGCCTGTGAGGGCGTATCCGACGAACCGTTGAACGAATCGAATCAACTCTTGATCGCCTGAGAATATCTCATCGAAGAATTTGAGTGTTCGTGGACAAGTCGCCGCCGAATCGAATTCAGTCCCGGCCGTCATAGTGATTCTGTCCTGCGGTTGTCCGGGTCGTAGCTCGCATGTGCGGAGGTCAATCACTCCATTTTGTACTCCAAGCAACATTCCATCAGAATCCCAATTTATTCCCTTATCGGCGATAGGGAGGATGGTTCGCGCCTCATTCAAAGCGTTTGCTATCCGTTGTGACGAGCAGTAGCCGGCAGTCCGCTCCATCGCGGCCTTTCGCTTGTCGGAGTCGGATATCATCGCCGCTGCCTGCTGTCGAAAGCGCATGGTCAGTGTGGCCAGTCGCCGAATCTCACCGTCGGCGTCAGGTATCCATCTGTGTTTGTCATAGAGCAACCATCGCCCGCGCTGATGGTCGTATCGCAGCCGGTCGCCATGATGCTTCGCAAGTGCTTCACCATTGCCATTGTCGTCGAAGGGAAGGACAGCCAGCCGTTGCATGAGGTCAGTCTCGCCGGGAAGCTGGTTCGTCTCGATCGCTTGCGAGACCTCGAAGCCCCCGACAACCTTCACGCCGTTGGTTGATGATTCATACATCTGCCGGAGGTCGTGCCAGGTGTACGATTGACAGCTCGCGTGATGGCAGCCGCCGCCGAGCTTGCCGTCCGCTGCTTCGGTGATGTATGCCGTCCCTTTGTGTTCAGGATTCCACGGACATTCCAAGAATTCCCAAACACGCCCGCATCCGTTCCAGGGCTTCGGTGATTTCACTTTGTCGCTGATGTGCTTCGAGATCCATCGATCAGCGTACGTGCTGCCGGTCCTTTGTGAAGTGGTGCTGTGGTTCGCCTTCTCTTGTGGCGCCTTTGCTGATAGTGCTTCGAGCAATTCACACGAGACGGTTTCAATTGTCGCTGGTACGCTGATCAATCCAGATCGTCGGTGCGGTCTGTCGGCCGTCGAGTCGCCTTTGCGTGTAACGGTTCCGTAGACTTTGCAGATTCTGGCAGCATTGAAAACGCCTTTGTCGATTTTGATTGAGTCGTCATCGAACCGCATGGAGAGGGCGCCTAGACATTGCTTTACCAAAGTGGTTGATGTGTCATTATTTTCGAGATCGATCTTGAACAGTAAATGCGCTCCGTTTCCACTGTCGGCTAGTATCGGTGAAGGCCAGCCGCCAGCCGTCATCTTGTCGCGGATTTCCTTTGCTTTGTCGATTGCCGCTGAGTGCTCTTCATCTGATGAGCTGATCCCGCTAGGCCGTGCCGCGTCAATGTCAACCAAGAGCCATCGTCTGCGTGCAATGTCCCTATCCGATGAAGTCGATTCAGCATATGCCTTGTATCGGTTCGCTGATCGTGCGAGCAGTTCACGACGGACAGGATTCATTGTGAAGTAGATTCCCGGCACATCTTTTAACTTGTCGAGTTTCATCACATCAATCGCAAACTTTTCGCGATTGTCGTAATATCCACTGACAGTTTTTTTCGATGTTTTTGGGATTCGTAGCTCATAAACTTCGCCGGGTTCGCATAGCACACCGATAGCTTTTCGGACGTCATCAACTGTGAATTCGCGGGTTTCAATCACGGGAGGTGCCGTCATGGAGATCGGTTCAAGTTCTGGCTCAGGTGAAGGCGTCACGATCGGATTGACTGTTTCGGTCGGCATAGGTTCGGCGATCGCTTCGGCTGGCTGTATGGCCTCTTCCATGGGCTCAGGTGACGTCGATGCGATCTCGGAGGGCTGAGAGTCTGCCGATTGCTCTGGAATCGCTTCTAGGGCTGCTGTCGACTGTTCTGATGAAGTCTGCATTTGTGGTTCGAGCGCTAGAAGCCGCGCCCAAGCCGTCGCTTGGAGTTGTCT
>CAIWXX010000088.1 GCA_903916735.1 uncultured Acidobacteriota bacterium | reverse complement strand
CAGCGCATTTTAACATTGAAGACAATAAAAGCCGATGCTGAAAACAAATTGAGATGAGTTTTAATCTCCAGTCGGTGAAATCTGTGCACAAAATGGCAAGACCTGTGATTGGGCATAATCGTGAATTCCTCTCAGGAAGCCAGGAAGAAAGGAATGCAGGAATGGTTTATGAAACCACCGCTGCTGGTCGATATAAAAATTCGTTCCCGCTTTCTTCTCTTCCTGCATTCCTGAGCAGTTTAGATGGATCATGGCAATGAGAGCGGCAGCGGAATGGAAGCGGAAGGCACGAGGGCTAATCATCCTGATTTTGCTGTTGTAGCCTTCGACTGCGCCATTGGTGATTTTGTGTTTGATGAATCGGCTGATGCTTTTCCAGTGGCTTTTGAGAGTCAGTGCAGGCTTCTTGAAGGGTTCGAGGGCGGATCGGCGTGCCCCAGGCCGAACCACTGGTCGAATTTGAAACCGGCGGCTTCAGGAGTGCCCGCTATGAAGATGTCCTGGAACGACTCTTTGAGGAGGTAGGCACGGTAGAGGGGCTGATTGCTTGGTCCTGACGCCACACGTTGGACAGAGGACGCGACAGATCGTGGAGGAGATATGGAGCTCACATCCAAAAAGGCCAAGATGCCGCCAGGAGCGCTGCTTCCCTTTCACTCCGCGCAGTCGCCAAAATATTGAAGTACATCAAATATCAGTTCGACGTTCTGCAGCTTCTATCACGAGTCCCACCGGTCCCATTCGATTCGCCTTGACCCCAGCCCGCCAGCGGTCTACATTTTGATCGTGTTCCACCATCGACACCCGCAAAATAAATATCCGCCGCGCCATCCTCCGTCCCCGGGGACGGAGGACGGGTGTCAATATCGATGCGAGGATAATCAATTACTACGTTCGTGGCATTTGAGCATCCAGAATGGGAAAGCAAAATCCTATATCCTTGTTGGGCAAGTGGGAAGCCCCATGGGGGAAAAAGGCGAGAGCTTCTTGTTGTAATCGTTCAATCAGCAAGACGGTAAGAAGCTTGGCCTGTATCCACACGCGAGACGAAGCGTCGTGGTATTTTTGGACATGTCCGAATTGCATTGGGGACTTGAGTCGCTTGAAGGCCAGTTCGATCTGCCAGCGACATCGATAGAGTTCGAGAATCTGATGTACGGGGAAATCGGTCTTGTGGAGTGTGGTAAGGACGCAGACATACTCAGCCGCTTCGATGGTCTCGGGCCTCACTTGCTTTTGCTTTGCCATCTTGAGGGGATGCTTCGTTTTGCACGCTCAGCGGCCACGGCGCTTTTCCGAATGGCACATAGCCGCGCGTCATAGATTTTTTCAGCGTTTTCGAATTTCACTGGCCAGTCTCCAGGCTCCTGCCCATCGAGTGTTCTCAATAGTCCCAACAAAGGGAGAGGATTGGCATCATGATCAAGCAGAGGAAACGCAGTGCTGCTCAATCGCAAAACAACATCGCTACCCTTCTGGAGCACACGGCAGGCGACCCCTTTGCGGTGATAGTAGCCACGGTCCCCAAGCAAGATATCGCCTTTGTGCATGGGGAACCTCTTGTAAGACTCTCCGCCCTTGTCATCCGTGATCTCGAAAAAGTCGCAAGAGAAAGCAGGGAGCGCAGAGGCTGTAATGCACCCGGAAGTCCGTGCCGGTGGCGCCCGGCTCCAAGACGGATGTTGCGTACACGCCGTCCCTCAGGAACGCCCCGGAGACAGAACTCAAACCGGCTCTTTTCCATTGGTCGACAATTGATGGCCTGGAGCCAGGATTCCGCCCCGCGAAGCCTCTTGAAGAGTGCCATATCGGAGATCTTGGTCAACCCCAAAGCAGGGGGCTCGCACAACCGTGAAGCGCAAAGATAGGCCGGCGCCTGCGTGTAATAGGATCAACCGAAGTAAAACGTCAGGGCTTTTTATCCCCCGCGACCTTTTCATCGCCCTCAGAATGCAATGTGTGCGGCTCTTTTGGAACATGTCGGAGCGACGACAGGAGCACAGTGATGCATGGCATTGTCTCTTACTTGACCAGCCTCAATTTTGGGCGTTGCCGAGCTCTTGCATTCCCTTTGTGATTGAGACTCGATACAAACCACAGGCGCGACTGATCTCCGACACGCCGCCATAACCCAGTTGACAAACTTCGTGACAGCAGCCATCATCCGCCGTGCTCGCTCGTCAAGATGGGGCCATATGAGAGCAAATTTCTTCTTGAGTTCGCTGAAAGTCGTCATGCATAGGAAGCATTTAACAACTCCCGTGACATGTAAAGCTTATTTATTGACGCCGCCTTGGCGTGTATGATTACACCAATCTGGTCGGTACCTTGAAATCCGGGTTCTAGCATGCTCGTGTCATTGCGGGCTGCATGGGCATCCTGAGTCGCTGAGGTAGTTGGCGCAACAGGCGACGATGTGGGCAGTTGCATCCGGTCACGAGGTCCGCGGCATCTGCGAGACATACTGAAAGCATGGTACGCGCAGTGTGTTGCGTCAAGGATCTTCGTGCTTTAGAACCGCACGGCCAGGCCGATCTTCGGAACGAACATATCGGTGTTGGACCTCAAGACATTGTAGATGATGATGTCGTCGACATATGTGATGGAGCCCTTTCTCAGGTACTCGGCCTGGCCGCCTCTCAGGTAGCGCGCGCCTATGTCCAGCAGCAGTTCCACGGGCCTTCCTTTTCGCCCCGTCAGCAGGAACTGGACCCCGCCTCCCACTCCGTAGCTCAAGGCGGTGTCTCCGCTGTCGATCTCTGAAGCGACGGTCTCATGGGTCTCGTCGCCCGATAGGCTTGTGCTGGTCACCAGATACTTCAGCCCGATCAGTCCATCGACGTAGGGGCGGATCGAACCCTCACGCGGCTGAATCCGAAGAAAGACGTTACCGAGCAGGATGCTGTAGGTCGTGTCCACTCGCAAGACGACGTCATGGGTCGTTCCCCTGAACAGCTCCCTGTGGCTCTCCATGCCGTATATCGCGAAGCCAAACTCTCCTCCCACGTGGAAGGGGCTCCGACCGATGGCATAGACCCCGGAGAAGGACGCACCTAATCCGGTGTCGCTGTTCTGGTCATGAAACTCACCGACCGGCACTCCGATGATGAAATCCGTCCCGACACCGAACTTCGTCTGCTGTTGGGCTGTCGCTATCCGCGCCGCCGGCAGCAGGCCGGCGCAGAGCATGATCGCCGAAAGCCAACGACGAGCGGACTGACGCAGTATCAAACCCGACCATTTCTGAATCATGTGACATCCTCCTCAGGATCGCCTGTACTTAGGTTATCCGACTCAAAGGCGTTTTCAAGTGACGCCGATCACGCGTGATCTCGTTCAGCCTGATGGACAGGGTCGTCACAACGCTGCAAGACCAGTTCGGGCGCGCGCGAGCACTGGACGCGTGGCCGCTACAGCGCCGGGTTGCTCTTCTTTGTCTGCGACGCCTCGCGGCCTCGATTGCCGGCTTAGCCCTCCAGCCGCTTTGCTGGGTTATTCCGAGCTCGGCATAACACACGAAAGCGGCTGGCGGGTCGTTTTCTTGGAACTTCATCAAGATACTTGTCAGGATGGCCCAGGATGCGTCCGAAGGCATCGAGCCGATCTCTAATATCCCCTTTTTTTTGATGCCAATTGGGGTGTTTTGAAAGGACAGTTTTCTGCAGAAATAGCTTATGAGAATGAGGAGAACCGGAAGTTTCAGGGACAAATTCGGTAGTAAAAGGCCCTTCCGCGTAGGGATTGTACCCAATAATGACTCGATGTACCAGTGCTATTTGTGATAAGCAAGGGTTCCGCACCGCTGGAGGCGCGCAAGAACCCCGGGTAGTATCTCCTGCTGATTGAATTGTGCTATGGTGTCTTAATAAGCAGGATAGCTTCATGATTTTCTGCAATTGTATTAGGAGGATATGAGATGCTCTATCGGCAAATGGGACGCTCCGGAGTGCAAGTCTCTATTCTCGGATTTGGTTGTATGCGTTTGCCTTTGCTGGATCGGAACGCGAACGATGCAGCGGTTTTTGATCCCAACCAGCCCGTGGACGAAGTTACAACCACGGCCATGATCCGCCATGCCATCGATAACGGAATTAACTATTTTGATACAGCTTACGGATATCATGGCGGTAAAAGTGAAATTCTCCTTGGAAATGCGCTGAAAGGATACCGTGAACGGATCTTGCTCGCCACCAAGCTGCCTGTTTGGTTGGTTCAAACCAAAGAAGATTTTGATCGGTTTTTGGACGAGCAGCTCTGCAAGCTGAATACTTCCTATCTGGATTTTTATCTGCTCCATGGATTGAACCGTTCGACATGGCCAAAAGCAAAGGCACTCGGTGTGCTCGGTTTCCTGGATCAAATCCGATCCGATGGGCGAGTTAAATATGCAGGCTTTTCTTTCCATGACGATGTGAACCTCTTTAAAGAAATTGTAGATGCATATGATTGGACCATGTGCATGATTCAGTACAACTTTTTTGACGAACACTATCAAGCCGGCCGAGATGGACTTAGGTACGCCACATCCAAAGGCCTAGGCGTTGTGGCAATGGAACCGCTGCGTGGCGGACGGCTTACGAACAGGTTGCCGAAAGAGGTCCAAGAAATCTGGAATTCGGCACACATGCGCCGAACGCCGGCGGAATGGGCCTTCAGATGGGTATGGAACCATCCTGAAGTGTCGATTGCAATAAGTGGGATGAGTGAAATGGAGCAGCTGGTGGAAAATCTCAGGATCGTAAAAAATATAACGACTCCATATCTTGCCCATGATGAACAGGAACTATTCAGACGTGTAACAGATTGCTATGCAAAAATGTTGAAAGTCGGGTGTACTCGTTGCGGTTACTGTTTGCCGTGTCCCGCTGGGATTGATATCCCAATGAATTTTTCTCTCTACAACGATACTTTTCTATACAAAGATGCCGGCATTCCATTCATGATCTATAACCATATGCTTGCTTCAGAACGGCGTGCTTCTAATTGTTCAGCATGCGGCCAATGCGAACCGCGATGTCCACAAGAGATCCCCATCATTAATGAGCTAAAGAATGTGCATAATCACCTATCCCGGTAAATCGGCCGTACGATTCCATTCTTTTCATTAAATCAAAATCCTTAACCCAAGAACGCTAAGCCGACTCCGCTTCCGACTGGGCGTATCTCGGTCAGGCAAGATGGTTCTTGGTGTATATGATTACACCAATAATCTGGTCGGTACCCTAACTACGCCGTCTCAATGCCGAATTGCAGGCAGCGTTGACACACGGTATCTGTCCGGAGTGCCTTGGAAAGCTCTATCCTGATTTCGCCGGGGGCGCGTGATCGGGAGAGAGAGAGACACGGAGCGGCGTCTTCTTCAATCGCGGGTTGTCCCGGATTCAACGGCTCATGATCGATAGAGTCCCGAGCACATGAAAAAAAGGGGCGGTTCCTGCTCCGCCCCCGCTGATCCGAAATTCCGGCTAATCTTTTTCCATCACGTTAAGCGATCGTTGGTAAAATCGTCCGAGGAACGCCGAGAAAGCCGCATTGATATCGGCGCTCGAAAGACTGGAGGATGCCTGCATGTGCGGCATCTCCGGTGGGGGGGCGATCGGAGGCAACCCCTTTGCTTTCAAGCCTTCGTTGATTGCCGGAAGTGTCTTCGCTGTGAGCGCGCTAAACTCCTTGTTGACATCATCCAGTTCATGCTGCAGTGCGTCAATACTTTTCATCTGGTACTGTGCCGGACGGCCCTCGTACGACATGATCGCCCCATAGAGTTGATCCAGATGTTCTCGAAGACGCTCTTCACCGGTGATCGCGCCACCTTCCTTTGTGGCAACAATTTTTTTCCGAATCACCTCGATCCGGCTTGAAAAACCTTCCAGATCTTTCCTTAGAGTGTCTTTCTCAGGGAGATTGGCGGCCGACTGATCGGCCATCATTCTAGAGCCGATGATCTTATCGACCAGTGAGCTCATGGCCCCAAACATATCGTGCACCCGCATGGCCGCGTCGAATTGGGCTTTGCGGTCGTCCAGATTGTAAGTGGCTCGGCGGTCGAGGCCTATATTAAGCTTGGTTTCGAAAACCTCTTTGCCCTTTGTCAGGCGCGCGGTGTATATGCCGGAAATAACACGAGGCCCCTGCGAGGAGCTGAAGGCAATCTGAGCCGCGTTAGGGACCAGCGGCGGTGCGACGCGCATGGACCAGCTGACCCGGTTGATCCCACGGCGCTTGCTCGCAGGGATGGTGTCCACGAGCTTTCCGTCAGGCCCGAGAATTTCGATCTTGATTGGCCCGAACAAATGGCGCGTGCGCTGGTAGTATGTGATCACGGCGCCGCTTGGTGGATTCTCGCCATAGAAAGTGGCATCGCCCTCGGCCCATCCGCCGGATCCGAGAATGCGCTGAGTGATCGGCCGAGAATCAAGGAACGCAGCATCTTTCCGCAACAGGTCGTCTGTCATCGTGCGGAGAGGCGTGATATCGTCGATGATCCAGATGCCGCGGCCGTGCGTCGCGAGCACCAGATCGTTGTCTCGTGGCTGGATGACGATGTCTCTGACGGCGACTTTGGGGAAGTTGCCGCCGGTGAACTCGGCCCATTGCCTTCCCCCGTCGATTGAAACCCAAAGCCCGTATTCGGTGCCGACGAAGAGAAGGTCAGGTTTGATTGTGTCTTCCTTGATGACGTGAGCGTAGCCGCGCAGTCCTTGATCGGGACCGGCAATGCGTGACCATGTCTTGCCGCCATCCGCGGTCTTGTAGACGTAAGGCGCCATATCACCGAATGTATGGCGATCAAAAGCGGCATAGGCGGTGGCGACATCGAATCGGCTTGCCTCAACCCAGGACACCCACGAGCTCTTGGGCAGCCCCTTGATGTTCCCGACCACATTCGTCCACGTCGTGCCGCCATCTCGCGTCACCTGCACGTTGCCGTCGTCGGTTCCGACCCAGATCACCTGTCCATCCTTTGGCGACTCGCTGATCGAGTAGATTGTCGTATGCGTCTCGGCGGAAGAGTTATCCACGGTGATGCCGCCCGATTGCTCCTGTTTCTGTTTTTCCGGATCGTTCGTGGTGAGATCCGGCGAGATGCGTTCCCAGCTCTGGCCATGATCGCGAGAACGGAACAAGAATTGGGCTCCGATGTATATCGTGCCCTTCTCATTGGGGCTCATGTGGATCGGCGTGTTCCAGTTGAAGCGCAACTTCTCATTGTAGCCGGCTCTGGGTTGGATATCGCGAGCGTCATGAGTTTTGCGGTTGCATCGCGAGATCGAGCCTCCTTGGAACTCGGCATAGGCGTAGTCGGGATCAGCCGGATCAGTGAACGCCCAAAAACCATCGCCGCCCAGTATGTTCTCCCATCGCGAATTCGTGATGCCTCCTGGATATTCGGAATCGCCGATCCAGGTGGAATTGTCTTGAAGGCCGCCGTAGACCTGATAGGGATCTCGATCATCGATACTGACATGATAAAACTGCGAAATCGGCAGGTTCATCGCTTGCCACCAGCGGCTGCCGCCGTCGTAGGAGATCCAGAGGCCTCCATCATCGCCGCCGATGACATGTTTTGGGTTTTGCGGATTGATCCAGAGGTCATGCCAGTCGCCATGCGCTCCACCTCCAGAACTGCTGAAACTCTTGCCTCCGTCTTCACTGACAATCAGATCAAAATCCGGCTTATAAATTCGATCGGGATTTGTTGGATCGATGATGAGCCTGGCGAAGTAGAACGCACGCCAGACCATGCCCTGGCTCTTATCGCGTTGTTCCCATGTCTTGCCGCCGTCATCGGAGCGGTAGAGAGCCGAGTCGGTGCCTTCGATGAACGCATAAACAATTTTATTGTTGGATGGAGCGAATTTGATTTCAATCCGTCCATAGGGTTTTGGTGGCAGGCCGTTTTTGCCGGCATCGACTTCTATCCAACTCTTGCCTCCATCTTCAGATCGATAAAGACCACTGCCGCTCTCATCCTGAGGGCCTTCGCCGCCTGAGCGGTATGTCCACCCTTTGCGCCTGAAGTCCCAAAGGCACGCATAGAGCAGGTCTGGGCTCTGCGGATCCATTGTGATGGCTGAGCAACCGGTGGATAGATTTTTACCCTTGAGGATCAAGCTCCATGTCTTGCCGCCATCGACTGTTTTATAGAGACCGCGATCGGCGGAGTCACTCCACAGTTTGCCCGGCACACAGGCATAGACCACATCGCTGTTTTTAGGGTTGATCACGATCTCACTGATCCGTTCGGATGCGTCCAGTCCCATATGGGACCATGTTTCTCCTCCATCGGCGGACTTGTAGATGCCGTCGCCAACGGAGACTGAGTTACGTGTCCAGCATTCCCCAGTGCCGACCCACACGACCTTCGGATTGGATGGATCGATTGCAATGGCGCCTATGGTCTGCACCGGGTTCTTATCGAAAACCGGCTTGAACGTCGTCCCGCCATCATTGGATTTCCAGACGCCGCCGCTGGCAGCGCCGGCATAGACGAGTGTTTTGCCATCGACCGTGGCGGCAGCGACGGCGGCAATTCGACCGCTCATTCGCGCCGAGCCGATGTTACGCGCACCTAATCCCGAGATGATGCCCGCATCGAAATGAACGGCCGTTGGTGCGGTCGCCGCTTCCGCGCCGGCCGGTGCTGATGTCACAAAGGAAAAAATGACAGCTGATATCGCCGCGATTAAAGAGGTGTCTCTCATTGTGGGGTTTCTCCTCATGCCTACTTGCTGACGGCGGCCGGTGCTGCCGGAAAATGGAAGAGCGCATCATTCAGATCGACATTGGCCTCGGCCTTCACGATTGTGATCTTCTGACCTTTGGGGCCGCCCTTGGGGCCGGATTCGATCGAAAATGGCAGATACACGCCGTTGACCTGTTCGTAATCTCCCAGATCGGTTTCCTGTTCGATTTCAACGCCGCGGATTTTGATCTGATCGACGATGCGAATCTCAAGGAAATAATCCGGATCGAGATAGACATAGCGAATGTCGCCTTCCTTGAGACTGATCTTGAGTTTGTGCGCGGCTGTGCCGTCGACATCTTCAGTGCCGAGATAGTCGATTTTGTGACCTTTGGCCTTATAGTCAACAAGTGGGCCTTCCATGTCGGCGCTCAACTTGAGTCCCTTCATGTCATCAGCGGACATTTTGTCGGGATCACGACGGCCCTGAAATGGCTGGAGCTGCCAGCCGATACTCCCATCATAGGCGGTGACGGCCGTCAGGCCCTGGATGGATGCTTCAGTTCGAATCATCGCTGGGCGCTGGGCCATCATCGTGTAGGCCAAGTCGAGTGAGAAGCCTCCGCCTCCGACACGCATCTGGCCGCTCGTGCGAAGCGTTCGGATCGCCCGGATTTTGTCAAGCCCGCCTTTGGCCTCGATGTTCTTGGCGATAAGTTCGTCTACTGTGAAGGCGCGCGCATGTGCGGCAACAAATAACAGCAGGGCTGCAAGGAGCCCCCGACGTATGAGCATATCAACCTCCCTCGCCGTCACCATTCATGGCACGGCTCTGATATCTGGTCAATGTAATGAAAATTGCATGATTCGATGGACGGTCTCTGAGCGCCAATTGATATATGTTGATTGTACCGGGTTGTCCATAGAGGCCATCGGGCAAGACGCCGAGAGATTCTGTTTCGCGATGCCCTTTAAAGAGGAGGGGGGCAACGGGCAGATCACGCTGCCCCGTGATTCAGCCGGAAAATAAACCATTGTATCATCTGAAACGACAAGACTCCTGCATCCTAGACACTCAAACAGTTCTCGTTTACACTCTCAGAAGCATATACGAACAGAGAGATAAAAAGTTTTCATCGGGAAGCTCCATCAAGAAACTCAGAGATCCCATGAAGAGTGGATGTGACAAATGGAAATTCCTCTCTCATGGCGGGCGATCCAGGGTGCTTCATCGCCTGCGCCCTATCCGGATGAGGAGGGCTGCCCATGATACTCAGCCCTCTTCATGTGCAATATTTTACTACAATTGTAGAAATCCCGATAGATAAGCACCAGCGGTTCCTCGGTGCCTCCGGCGTTGCGGCATCCCTGAGGGCGTCGTTACGGGCTGGTCGACAAGCATACCAGCATGATATTGTATAGTCGCGATGGTAT
This sequence comes from uncultured Acidobacteriota bacterium, assembly GCA_903916735.1. Lineage (GTDB taxonomy): Bacteria > Acidobacteriota > CAIWXX01 > CAIWXX01 > CAIWXX01 > CAIWXX01. Next base: position 7,302 of record CAIWXX010000088.1, on the reverse strand, counting down.
CAGGATGCGGTCACATGTCGTCAGAATAATGGGATGAACAAAAACCAATACCTTTATGTTCTGCGACCGATTCCTCGTTTGCAGGACGAGAAAAGCTGGACCGGACGCGAAAACGAAATTGTCAGCAGACACTTCGTTGCACTCCAGGAAATGTTGGCCCGAGGAAATTTGATTCTAGCAGGCAGAACTCTGCCATTGGATTCGCGAACCATGGGATTGGTCGTCTTTGAAGCCGCGGATGATGATGAAGCCCGCCGCATGATGGAAAGCGATCCGGCCGTGATCGATGGCATTATGACCGCTGAGCTATTTCCATATCGTGTTGCATTATTGAGAAATCAGTAATCATGTTTTATTCCAACAAACGAGGTTGATCATGGAAATCAAAAGGACTCTGCTACCGGCCAATAAGTTGAAGCCGCTTTTCTCGGACCCACTCAAGCTGCAGTTCGGCCGAAACTTTACCGATTACATGTTTACCATGCAATGGTTCAAGAACAAGGGCTGGCACAGCCCTGAGATCAAGCCTTATGGCCCGCTTCTGATGGATCCGGCCTGCAATGTGCTGCATTACAGCCAGGAGGTCTTCGAAGGACTCAAGGCCTATAAATCAGCGGCCGGCGAAATTCTGATGTTCCGGCCTCGTGATAATGCCCGGCGCCTCAACATGTCCCTGCGCCGTATGTGTATGCCCGAGCTGCCTGAGGATTATTTCATGGAATCCTTGAGCGAGTTGCTGAGACTGGAACAGCGCTGGATACCAACTGTGGTCGGCACGTCGCTCTATATCCGGCCGACCGCGATCGGCACTGAAGCAGCGCTCGGTGTACGCCCCTCAGATGAATATCTGTATTACGTGATTCTCTCGCCCGTCGGGCCATACTTTGCCGAAGGATTCAATCCAGTTGGCCTCTATGTCAGCGATGACTATGTGCGAGCCGTATCGGGCGGCACAGGCGAAGCCAAAACCGGAGGCAATTACGCCGGCAGTCTGCTCGCTTCTCAGCTGGCCAAAGAGAAAGGCTACAGCCAGGTGTTGTGGCTCGATGCGAAGGAGCGCCGCTACATTGAAGAAGTCGGCGCTATGAACATCTTCTTTGTCATCGATGGCAAATTAGTGACCCCCAAACTGACCGGCAGCATTCTGCATGGTATTACTCGCAAATCGGTCATACAGATTGCGCCTGAGCTGGGCATGCCTGTGGACGAACGATCACTCACAATCGATGAGGTGGTTGAAGGTATTAGGGAGAAACGGGTCACAGAGTGCTTCGGCGCCGGCACGGCGGCTGTCATCAGCCCGGTCAGTAAGATCAACTATCACGACAAGGAGTATCTCATTTCCGAAACCACCGGCCCATGCGCCCTCAAGCTATTCGATACCATTACCGGCATTCAGAGCGGCCGCATTCCGGATAAATATGGTTGGGTTGTCACCGTCAAGTGAATGAGCCCCGAAACACGCTGAGCGCAGAGGTGCCTGGCCGGCAGGATTGCGCGCGATTTCGATAGCCTTCTCACCGTTGAGCTCGGCGGCGGAGACGTACTTTCTCGCGCGCCGGCAAACTGGCCCTCGTTGCAGAAGAAAGCCGATGAGATTTCGTCAGATGATTGATCGAAAAGAGGAATACGTTTTGTTGACTTGACGCCTTGTTACGGCCACGATGTTTTTTGAGAAGATTTTTTAAACCTCTGAAGCAAAGCACGTCCTGTATGGGAATTCTTGCAGGCGGCAATTTCCTCAGCAGTCCCGCATGTGATAATGGCACCGCCCTCATCGCCGCCTTCTGGACCGAGGTCGATGACATGGTGTGCGCGCGAGATGACGTCGAGGTTATGTTCGATGACGATGATCGTGTGGCCTTGTTCGATAAGCCGGCCGAAAAGGGTCAGCAGCCTTTCAGTATCTTTGAAATGAAGTCCCGTCGTCGGTTCATCGAAGAGAAAGAGAGTCGGGCCGGTCGATGGTTTCAGGAGTACGTCGACGAGGCGGAGGCGTTGAGCTTCGCCTCCTGAGAGTGTATCGAGCGGCTGGCCGAGTTGGAGATATCCGAGGCCAATTTCATCAAGAACGGAAAGACCATAGATGACAGGCTTCAAGAATTTGGAAATTGGTTTCGAGAAAAATACGGTGGCTTCTGTGACAGTCATGCCCAGAATGCCGGCGATGTTGATCCCCTCATAGGCGACTTCCAGGATCTCCGGCTTGTACCGTTTGCCGTGACAATCCTCACATGGCGTCACGACGTCAGCCAGAAAATCCATTTTGATTCGCATGATTCCCGCACCGCCGCATGCCTCACAACCTCCCTCTTTTGTCAGACAGGAAAAATGCGGTTTCTTGAAGCCGCGGGCTTGAGCATCGGCGGTGGCTGCGAACAGGCTGCGAATCGGTTCGAAGAGCCCTGTGAATGTGATGGGCATACTCGTTGAACCGCCCCTGAGTGGCTCCCGATCGACGTGCCTGACTTGATGAAACTGCTCAAGTCCTTTGATGGATGAGCAATTCACGGCTTTGGCCGTTTTGGCGGATTCAAGCAGCACATCGAAAACGAGGCTCGACTTGCCACTGCCCGAGACTCCTGTCATCACGGTCATGCCTCCAAACGGGATCTCGACATCGATATGCTTCAGATTGTTGGCACAGGCCCCAATGACGTGAATTCCCGGTCGCGGGTTGCCGGGGAGGGGAGGATGTTGCGTCGCCGTATCCGCGAGATATCGCCCAGTTATTGATAAAGGATTTGAGATGATTTCTTCTGGTGATCCATCTGCGACGATCCTTCCGCCGTTTCTTCCGGCGCCCGGACCTATGTCAATGACATAATCGGCATTGCGGATGATATCCGGATCGTGTTCAACCACAACGACTGTATTGTGTTGGCGGGTCAGATCTTTCAGGAGTCCGACGAGCCGGAATGTATCGCGTGGATGAAGCCCCGTTGTGGGTTCGTCGAGAACGTAGGTCAGCCCGGTGAGTCGTGCTCCAAGCATGCCCGCAAGCCTCAACCGCTGGGCCTCCCCACTCGACAGCGTACCCGACGCCCGATCCAGACTGAGATATCCGAGGCCAACATCCCGGATGAGCCAGAGCCTCCGCAAAATTTCTTCGCTCACGGCGTCGATCACGGCGCCGGATTGATGCCGAGGCAATTCCTCTCCGAAGAACGCGATGCTTTCATGGATGCTCAGCGCAGCCAACTCGGCGATGTTCATTCCGAAAACCCTCACCGCCAGGGCCTCGGGCTTGAGACGGTGCCCACTGCAGTCCGGACAGGATTCTTCCTTCATGAGCGGCAGTATCGCTTCGCCGCGATTATCGGCATGCTTGCGCTCATATTCTTCGTTCACCAGATTGACAAACCCCTTCCATGGCCCCTTGAAATGAAAATCCCCTGATCGTGCCAGACGCCGATACGACCATACAATGTCGTAGGTCCGGTCGCCGCTCCCATGCAAGGCAAGGCGGCTGGATTTCTCATCCAAACGTTCATATGGGATCGAGAAATCAATCCCCGCTGCCGTGCCGGCGGTCTTGAGCGCCGCGACATGCTGCCCATAAGGTTCACCATAAAACTTCCCGGTTTTGGTACCATCCATCGCCCCATCAACAAGGGATCTGGATGGATCCGTCACCAGGCTCTCGGAATCACAGACTGTCAGAAGGCCGAGTCCTTTGCACCGACAGCAAGCGCCTTGTTCATGATTGAATGAGAAATGCGACGCCGTGCGCTCGCCGGCCGCGATGCCAGCTGGAACATTCCCAGCCCTGGAATAAAGCAGGCGGTAATAATCGTAGACTTCAGTCATTGTTCCGACGGTTGAACGTGGGTGACGTCCGGCGGTTTTTTGACTGATGGCGATCGGTGGCGTGAGCCCTGAGGATGAGGCGAGGTCGGCGTGTGAGCCTTTGGTGACCAGGCTTCGAACATAGGTCGAAAAGCTTTCTATGTAGCGTTCGAGTGATTCTGTGAAAAGCGTTTCAAAAACCAGCGACGATTTGCCGCTTCCGGATGGGCCGGTGACAACCGTCAGGCGGTTGAACGGAAATTGAACATCGATGTGACGGAGGTTGTTTGTTGTGACTCCGGAGAGCGTAATGGGGGCTGTTGTTGGTTTGGATGGCGGGCGGCTCTGAGCCATTCCGATCGAGCAGCGGAGTGAGCGTCCCGTCAAGGAATCTCCGGCCTTGGCAATCTCTTCTGGTGTTCCCATCGCCACGATCCGGCCTCCTCGTTCGCCGCTCCCCGGTCCGATGTCTATTACATGATCTGCCATTTTGATGAAATCCGGATGATGTTCGATGGCAATGATCGTGTTGCCTTTGTCGACCAATTCATTAAGCGGGATAAGGAGATTTTTTATGTCGTAAAGGTGAAGGCCAGTGGTCGGTTCGTCGAGGATGTAAATCGTATGGCCCGATTCCGGTCGACCGAGTTCGGCGGCCAACTTGAGCCGTTGCGCTTCACCTCCTGAAAGGGTTGTCGAGCTCTGGCCCAATTTCAGGTAGCCGAGTCCCAGTCGGAGCATGATTTCAAGGAAGCGGCGGATGGATGGCGAATCTTGGAAGAAATCCGTAGCTTCTTCGATGGAGAGATCGAGGACATCGAAGATGTTTTTTCCTAGCAGGCGAATCTTCAATGTTTCATCGCTGAATCGCCGCCCCTCGCAGTCGGGACAGATGACGTCGACATCGCCCAAAAAATGCATGCCGATATGCTGGAGCCCGGCCCCTTCGCAGGTTTCACAGCGGCCGCCTTTGACATTGAAGGAGAATTTTCCCTTGTCCCATCCACGCGCCAGTGATTCATCGAGTGCGGCGAAAAGATCCCGGATGTCGTCGGAGACGCCCGTATAGGTAGCCGGGTTAGACCGTGGTGTGCGGCCAATGGGGGATTGATCGATTTCGATGATTCGACCGACTTTGCCGTCGACGAGAATTCCCTCGGCGTCGATGCCGGGCCCGTACCAGCGGGTCGAAAGTCGTGGGACCAGAATTTGTTTGACGAGTGTCGACTTGCCGGCACCGGAGACGCCGGTCACAACATTGAATGCAGCCAGCTTGAATACGGCATCGATATTTTTCAGATTGTGTGTGCGTGCGGATTTGACGATCACTGTGCCTTGGCCGATCCTCCGCGCTGTGGGGATGATGATTGAAAAATCGCCAGCCAGACAATCGCGGGTCGAGCTTTCGCCGCGGGCCAGATGATGGATGTCTTCGGGCGAGCCGCTCCAGAGAATGCGTCCGCCATGAACGCCTGCGTGCGGTCCGATGTCGATCAGGTGGTCGGCAAAACGCATACAAATGTCATCATGCTCGACCATGATGATCGTGTTGCCGTTGTCGCGGAGCGAGGCCAGCACCGAGAGCAGCTCTTCGGTTTCGGCAGGGTGCAGGCCGGCAGATGGCTCATCGAGTACATAGAGGACTCCTCGAAGTCCGTTGCCTGCTTGTGTTGCAAGCCGGATGCGTTGGATATCACCTCCCGACAAGGTCGTGGATTCACGGCTGAGTGTTAGATGACCAAGACCGAGTCGTATCAGAAGAGTCGTCCGCTTGATGATGGCCTCGCGGATCGCGCTGCTTGCAGCATTCTCAGGGCCGGCACAATCAAGGCCGCGAAAATAGGCGTCGATCTGAGCGATTGCCAGGGAATTCATCTCGGCGATGTTTTGACCGCGGAACATCACGCTCAGAGCCGCTGAGCTCAGCCGTAGGCCGGCGCATTGTCCACAAGGAAGCGAACGCGCAAAACGCAGAATGTTTTTATTTCTCTTCTGCCTCAGGATCGTCTCCATCACCGGAAGAATGCCTTTGTAGTGCCCTTCTTCGCGCGGCTTGGCGGTGATGCCCTTCCAGCGCATGCGGGATTCGAGCGGGTGTTTGCCATAGGGAATGAGGACCTGTTCGGAACCTTGCCAGATGATGTCTTTCTGTTCGTCTGTCAACTCCTTCCATGGGATATCCACGCTGAAGCCGTGGGCGCGACAGACGTGATCGAGCACATCTATCGTCACCTGCGAATAAATGATGTAGCCGTTCGGCGTTGTGATGCGCAGGGCGCCTTGCCGCAGGGATCTGTTGGGATCGGCGATGAGCAGGTTGGGATCGATGCGATCTTCCACCCCCAGGCCGTTGCAGGCGGGACAAGCGCCGTGGGGTGAGTTGAAGGAGAAGAGTCGACGTTCGAGTCGGATGCCGGGTGGAGCGTCGCCGAGTCGCGCGTACAGCAGCCTCAAATAATCGTAGATTTCGGTGAGGGTGCCGACGGTCGACCGAGGATTGGCAGACGACGACTGCCGGCCGACGGCGATGGCCGGTGCGAGGCCGCTGATGTGAGCGACATGAGGCCGCCGCAGTTTGCCCATGAATTGGCGAGCATATGTTGAGAATGATTCCAAATACCGGCGTCGCGCTTCCTGATAAATGACATCAAAAACAAGTGATGATTTTCCCGATCCCGAGACACCTGTGACGACCGTGATCCGGTTGTGCGGAATATCGACGTCGACAGCTTGGAGATTGTTTTCCGCCGCGCCCCGGACGGTGATCATCCTCTGTCGCCCGTCAATTTCCTCGCGGGTTGATGTCGGCTCTTCCATCGACACTTGTAGAGCGTTCCTTATATAACGCATCATATTGGGTAACGGAGATTTTACTCATCTTGTACCGCCAAGTGAAAACGACTGGCTCGTGATTCATTTGAGTAATGCACCGATGGATACCTTCTACGAGTTCGTTCCTGGACTGGACTCGCATTGCTCTCAGGAGTGATCGCGTCAGTTTGCTGAAGAAGACTTCAATCAGATTGAGCCGGGAGCCTTCTCGTTCCTCGTGTGTGCAATCACGGCCCTGCGGAAGATCTATCACAGAAGGGATTACGTCTCGCTCGGCCTGGTCCTGTTGGGAGTCGTGACGTTTTGCTTTACCCATGCCCTTTTCCTTGTGCTCTTCCTTCTCTGTGCAAACAAGAAGAGTTTTGTATACAACATACGACTCCTTCTGGCACTCGGCGCTTCATTTGTGCTTCTGTACTTTCTCTTCCTCAGACCGGCTGTGGACGCGTTACTAATCCTGCGGCGTTTCCAGATTTGATCGGCGTGGCAAGGACGCGAAGGCTTGCTCCGCACCCTGCTTTCATGATTGCACAAAAACTGTGACTGCCGAATAAGAAAAAGGATGGATCAAAAAGAGAGGGAAAACATGGGCTCAGTTTCTCAGGCAAGCTGACGAACGTGACTGCGGCAAAGTCAACAAGTGATATATTTCGCACCACTGTCGTGCCCGAAATTATTAGT
>CAIWXX010000087.1 GCA_903916735.1 uncultured Acidobacteriota bacterium | reverse complement strand
GGCGGCTCGCCCTACGCCGCGAGCCATAACATGGTAGTGTGCACCCTCAAATTCAATCCGAACCGCTCGACTCACCCTCCTATTCTAACCGGCACACGGCTTTTGTCAACAAAAATGAAAATTGAAAACACGGTCCGAACTCCGGTCCGAACTCCGGTCCGAACTCGCGGCCCTGAAATTCGAGCAATACGGCGAATGCAGAGAAGCCTTCGAAACAGCTGATTAGCGATCGAGTTTCAGTTTCGCAAAAGCCGCAGCCATTGCTGTTTGAGGCGGGGTTTCCTTCGTGCGTTGCGGCGGCTGCTTCTCCAGTGACTCCTTCCGTTGTGCCGGCGGAGTCAATTTCCCTGCCGCGGGTGCTTCACCAAGGCGCATCGAGAGCGAGATACGGCGCCGCTTCAGGTCCACTTCCAGAACCTTCACTTTCACAAGATCGCCGGTCTTGGCAATCTTCCTTGGATCATCGACGAACTTGTCAGCCATCGCGGAAATGTGCACCAGGCCGTCCTGATGCACGCCGATGTCGACAAAGGCGCCGAAGTTGGTGACGTTGGTGACAACACCTTCCAAGACCATGTCCGGTGCGAGGTCTCCGAGCTCGTTAATGCCTTCTTTGAATGTTGCGGTCTTGAATTCAGGGCGAGGGTCACGACCGGGTTTCTCGAGCTCAGCCAGAATGTCCTTCACCGTGGGTTCGCCGAAGCGGTCGTCTGTGAAATCGCGAGGAGCCAGTTTTCGCAGGAATGGGCCGTCTCCGATGAGTTGCCGGATGGAACGGCTGGTGTGGGCTATTATTTTTTCGACGACCGGGTAGGCTTCCGGGTGAACAGCCGAGGAATCAAGTGGATTGTCGCCGTTCATGACTCGCAGAAATCCAGCTGCCTGTTCGAATGTTTTTTCACCGAGCCGCGGGACCTTCCGGAGTTGCGCGCGATTTTTGAAGGCACCGTTCTGATCTCGAAAGCCGACGATGTTGGTGGCCAGTCCGGCGCTCAAACCGGAAACGCGCGCCAGAAGCTGGGTCGATGCCGTATTCACATCGACGCCGACTGCGTTGACGCAGTCTTCGACGACGGCATCGAGCGTGTGCGAAATGTATGTTTGGCTCACGTCGTGCTGATACTGGCCGACGCCGATTGACTTGGGATCGATTTTGACGAGTTCGGCGAGCGGATCTTGCAGGCGGCGAGCGATCGAGACGGCGCCGCGCAGCGAAACATCCAGATCCGGAAATTCGCGCGCCCCTGTTTCAGATGCCGAATAGACCGATGCGCCGGCTTCGGAGACACACACTTTGATGAGCTTCAAGTCAGGATGCTGCCGGAGGAGATCTGAGACGAGCTTGTCAGTCTCGCGTGAAGCCGTTCCGTTGCCGAATGCAATAAGCTCGACATGGTGCCTTTTGGCCATTACTGCCAGCGCGGCGATTGACCCCTCCCAGTCCTTGCGTGGTTCGTGAGGATAGATGGTGGCAGTCTCCAGAAGCTTTCCGGTTTCATCGACGATAGCGACTTTCACGCCGGTGCGATAGCCCGGGTCGAGCCCCATCGTGGAACGAGGGCCGGCGGGGGCGGCGAGAAGCAGATCGCGAATATTTTTTCCAAAAACAGAAATGGCTTCGATTTCCGCCTTTTCCCAAAGCCGTGTCTCGGCATCCGTTTCGAGTCGCGCGAGAATTTTAACTTTCCATGTCCAGCGAACGGTTTCCAGCAACCACCGGTCCGCCGCGCGGCCGTCATCGCGGATCTTGAAGTGCGAGGCTACCATGCGCTCGCCGGCGCTCTGGCCGGCCTCGTCCTCTTCTTTCTCGCCGACCCGGAAGCCCAATCGCAGGATCTCCTCCTTGCGCCCTCGAAAGAGCGCCAGAGCGCGATGCGACGGTATATTCTTAAGCGCCTCCTCAGCCTTGAAATAGTCGGAGAATTTCGCGCCTTCCTCTTCCTTGCCGTCGACAACCCGGGATCGCATCCAGGCATTGTCCCAAAAATACTCACGAAGGCGACCAATAAGTTCGGCATCTTCGGAGAGCTCTTCCATGAGAATATGACGCGCGCCTTCTAAAGCGGCGCTGACATCGGCGATTCCCTTGTCGGGGTTGATGTAGGCGACGGCCGTCTCTTCGGGCGAGAGTGTCGGATCAGCGAAGAGAGCGTGAGCCAGTGGATCGAGTCCTGCCTCACGCGCGATCTGTCCCTTCGTTCGTCGTTTGGGCTTGAAGGGAAGGTAGAGATCCTCGAGCCGCACTTTTGTGTCGGCTTCACGAATCGCCGATTCGAGCTCGGGAGTGAGCTTCCCCTGCTCTTCGATGCTCTTGAGAATGACGGCACGGCGTTCTTCCAGCTCCCGCAGATAATGGATGCGCTCTTCGATCCGGCGGAGCTGCGTATCGTCCAGCACGCCGGTCACCTCTTTGCGATATCGAGCGATGAACGGGACTGTGGAACCTTCATCGAGTAGCTTGGCCGCGGCTTCCACTTGCCGCGCCTCGACCGCGAGCTCTTGTGAGATTTTTTGATAGATCGTATCCATAAGGCGGGAAGCTTACTCGGGCAGGGGGTCGGGACGCAAGATCACTGCGGGATTGCCGGTGGGATGATTGGCGCGTGGTCCGGATGCCTGATCCGGGGTGGAGGGAATAGGGATGAGGGGCTGGGGGCTAGGCCGGAATGGATCAGGTGATAGTTTGGTTGGAGGTCATACGATAAGGCAAAATGCAAAATGCGAATTTCAAAATGCTCGGATTTCAGACAACAGGAAATTTCCCAGTTATTTCCCAAATCAACAAACACTGGGTCGCGGAGTCATCGAATGAAACAAAGGCCGACATTCGTCTACCTCGAAAGCCAGCTTCATCAGGCCCAGAAGATGGAGTCCGTTGGCCGATTGGTGGGCGGTGTGACCCATGACTTCAACAATATGCTCGGCGTGATTCTTGGGCATGTAGAGATGGCTATCGATCAAGTAAACCCGGCTCAGGCTGTTCAGTTTTTCGCCAAACAGATGGTGTGGATACGGAGCTATTGAAGAATTACCTATGGAATGGGCCAATGGTGAAATACCATCGGGCCGAAATCCGGAAATGGATCGGCTTTCACGAGGCCACCGAACACGACATCCGCGCCGTCATGGCGCAAGGTGACACGAATGTTGGGATTGCCCCATCTTACGTGATCACTCGATTGCCCGATACTTTCCCTTGCACTCCACCACCACGATGGTCACGTCGTCGCCTTGATGGATTTTGCCCCGCCAGTCGTCGAATCGTCGAAAGAGGTGTGAGATGATCTCTTCAGGCTGAAGCCCACCCGCTTCCGCGAAATAGGTGCCACACCGCTCGTAACCGAGCTGCTCTTCCGAGGCGTTGAACTGTTCCTCGTACCCGTCACTGAGGAGCAGGATCTTGTCTCCGGTGGCGAGCGTAAAACAGGCCTCTCCGTAAGGCAGGTCGAAATCGGTACCCAGAAACATCCCTTGGAGGGTGATCTGTTCGACCGCCCCACTGGCCGCCCGGTAAATGAAAAGCGGGGGCGCCGCGGCGCAGACGGCCCGGCCCTCCTGGCCCTTGATCCTCAGGATGCCAAGCGCCATGTACATCTGCTCCATCCCAATGTCCCTGATGGTCCTGTCGCACTCGCGGAAAAATACCTTGAGGTCCGGTTCCGTGCAGAGACGGGAGAATAGGGTCTTCATGATGGCCACCATGATGCCGGCCCGTGTTCCGTGGCCGGTGGCGTCTCCGAGTGCAACCGTGAGAGCGCGGTCCTCGCCGATGTGGAAATCGTAGTAATCGCCGCCGACCTCGGTGGCGGTCCGCATGCGTGCGGCGAGGACGTAGTCGGGGTGCTGCGGGAGGCGAGCGGGCAGCATGGAGAGTTGGAGCTTGCGGGCCTCCTCCAGCTCCTGGGACTTGCGGTCGTTTTCCACCTTCAGGGTGCGCGCCTCGGCTTCCATTGTGCGGGACTGGAGCTCCGCTGCCTGCGCTTTCAGCTCGGCCTCCACCAGCCACCCCTTCTCCCGCTCACGCGCCTTCACAAACAGGACGATGCGCGCCATGACCCCCACAAGGAGAAGGACGTAGCTCAGGTAGGCCCAAACCGTGCGCCACCAGGGTGGGCGCACGATGAGTCTCAGCGATGTTCCCTCCTCGTTCCAGACGCCGTCGCTGTTGGTTCCTCTGACCCTGAGCACGTAGTGGCCCGCCGGGAGGGTGGTGAACATCACGGTGCGCCGGTTCCCGTAGTCGATCCAGTCCCTGTTGAGCCCCTCGAGCTTGTAGGCGTAGCGGTTCTTCTCGGGCGATGCGAAGTCCAGCGCGGCGAACTCGAATGAGACCACCTGGTCGCGGTGGGAGATCTCGATTTGCGGCGTGCTGGAGATGGAACGGGAGAGGAGAGTCCTGCCGTCAGGCAGCTTCCCGATGGGGACCGTGTGGTGGAAGAGTCTGAAATCGGTCAGGACGATGGGCGCCTTGTAGATCTTGTCCTTGATGCGGGCGGGGTCGAAGACATTGAACCCGTTGATGCCGCCGAAGAACATCTCGCCGCGCGAGTTCTTGTAGTACGCCCCGCCGTTGAACTCATTGCTCTGCAGCCCGTCGGCCATGGTGTAGTTCCTGGACACACCCGTCCGCGGATCGAAGCGTGCGATGCCCGAGTTCGTACTCAACCAGAGGTTCCCGGCGCTATCCTCGATAATGCCGTAGATGGCGTCGTCCGGCAGGCCGTTGCTCTTGCGGAACGCCGTGAAGGTCCCTGTCTTCCTGTCGTACCGGTCGAGGCCTCCGCCGTAAGTCGCGACCCATAGCGTTCCAGAGCGGTCCTCGTGGATCGAAAAGACGAAGTCGCTGGACAGCGTCGTCGGGTCCATGGGGTTGCTGCGGTACCGGGTGAATGTGCCGGAGGCCCGGTCGTAGCGATTGAGTCCTCCTCCGTGCGTTCCGAACCAGAGCACGCCCGCCGAGTCTTCGAATGCCGTGCGCACGTAATTGTTCGAGATTGTCTTCGCGTCGACGGGGTCGGAGCGGAAGTGGTCGAACCTGTCCGTGCCGGGGTTCCACCTGTCGAGCCCGCCCCCGTAAGTTCCCACCCACAGCTTCCCCTCGCGGTCCTCGAACACCATCCTCAGCTGGTCGGAGCTGAGGCTGCCCGGGTCGCTCGGGTCGTTGCGGTAGTGCCGGAAAACACCGGTCTTCGGGTCGAAACGGTCGAGCCCGCCCCCGTTGGTGGCCAACCAGAGCGTGCCGGCTATGTCGGCGATGACCATTCGGACCGAGTTGTGGCTGAGTGAGCGCGGGTCTGCCGGATCGTGCAGGTAGCGCGTGAACCGGCCGCTGGCCCTGTCGAGGCGGTTCAAGCCCCCATCGTTGGTGCCTACCCACAGGACGCCGGCAGGTTCCTCCCAGAAGGACCAGACGATGTCGTGGCTCAGGGAGGTCGGGTCATTCGGGTCGCTGGCGTAATGTAGAAACTGCTTCTTGTTTAGGTCGCAGCGGCTGACTCCGCTGCCGTACGTGCCCACCCACAGGACCCCCGACCGGTCCATGCACAGCGAGTAAACGCGGTTGCCGGCCAGGCTGCCCGGCTGGTCACGCGAATGGGTGTAGCGTACGAAAGTGCGTTTCTCCCGGTTGAACCGGTTGAGCCCCCCTCCGTCGGTCCCTACCCAAAGGGTCCCCGTCCCGTCCAGAAGGAGGGCCAGCACGGTGTCGTTGCCAAGGCTGCGGGGGTCATTCGGGTCGTTCCTGAAGCGGAGAAATTCACCCGTCGCGGGTTCGAGGCAGTTCAGGCCGCCACCGGCGGTGCCTACCCAGAGGGAACCGTCTTTGTCCTGGAGGATGGACCGGATGTCGTTGTCGTTCAGGTACCGCGTGAAAGTCCCGGTGGCGGGGTCCAACCGGTTCAACCCTCCACCTGCGGTGCCGATCCAGATCGCGCCGGTTGCGTCCTCGTAGATGACCCTCACATCGTCATGACTGAGCGAAGAGGGGTTGGCCGGGTCGTGCACGTAGTGCTTGAAGGTCCCCTTGGAACGGTCGAAAAGGTTCAAGCCGCCGCCCCCAGTGCCCACCCAGAGCCGGCCGGCACGGTCCTCAAGGACGGCCCAAACGATGTCGTTGCTCAGGCTGCCGGGGTTGGCCGGGTCGGACTGGAAGTGCGTGAAACGCTCCGTGGACGGGTCGAACCGTTCCAGCCCCCGGTAGAAGCTGCCCACCCAGAGGATGTCGTCGCGGTCTTCGCGGATACATTTGATCTCGTTGTGGATGAGGGTGGAGGGGTCCTTGGCGTCGTGTTTGAAGACCTTGAACCCGTAACCGTCGAACCGGTTCAGCCCGTCCTCGGTGACGAGCCACATGAACCCCTGCCGGTCCTGAAGCATGGCGCCGACGATGCTCTGGGAAAGCCCCTGCTCGATGGACAGATGCTTGAACAGGAGATCATCCTGCTGCGCGCGGAGCGCCGCAGGCAGCATTGCCGCGACGATCGCAACAAGGATGCTGCTTGTACGATGAACTCTCACAACGGCACCGACGCCTTCATCGAGAAAGGCTACAGGAACTTGCTTTTCCCGACCGCGGCCGAAAATACCATCCACGTAATAAAACTGAGATCGCCATTTGCTTCCCGCTTCGCCATCCCCGGAGATGGCTGAGCGGCACCCGAGGATATAAAATTTCCTTATTCTGTTCTGGATGCTCAAATGCCACGAACGTGGTAAATCGAGTATCCCCGCCTCGATATTGACACTCGTCCTCCGTCCCTGGGGAACGGAAGATCGCGCAGCCGGCCATTATTTTGCGATGGTTGATACACCATCAAAATGTAAACTTTCGGCGTGCCGGAGTCAAGACAAAACGAAAATTGAACAGACTTGCCGGCATTGGATGCAAGGCCCAATCGCATTCGATACATGGTGTTCACGATGGCGGGGCGAGTCTTAACCCGTGCCGGGAAATTGATTCCTCGGGTCAGTGCGGAAACCAAGCAAATCGTCGGATCGAGCAAAGCAAGGAGGCTACTCCGAAGTCTCCACGTTGTCGTCAATGCCGAGATCACGGAGCCCTCTACTTGCTGATGGCTTTCTTGATAGCGCCGACTATGGCCAGCAGGACGCCGCCTCCCACGCCGCCGGCCACGATGTTGCCGATGATGCAGCCGATGTCCAGGCTTCCTCCGTCGGCGACGGCGACTCCCAGCAGATTCAGGAGCTGCCCGCCCAGGCCACCACCCAGAATGCCGACGATCGAATTCCAGATCGGGCCCAGAGAGAGCTTCTTCAGTACGGCTGCGGCCCCGTTGCCGCCCAGCGCGCCGCAGATCAACTGGATGATCAAAGACACCAGGTTTTGCATGAATCCCTCTTCTTTCGAGATTCCGGACTCTCGTGGGATCTGCGCTCCCTTCAATGTGGAGGAGCCGCCGACAAATCCCTTCCTCAGAATGATTCTCCCCATCCTCGTCATTTGAAGAGGCACGGAATTGTGACGATGGGAGTGACGCGGCCGTTCTCGGTCGATCGGGATTTCGCCTGTCGGGCATGACGCCTGTGGAGTCGGCTGTGGTCGACCTCACTCGGTATTCCACAATTGTAGTTAGAGATCCTGCCATCGATGCCCACTTGCGGCACTTCGATCCGTCTACGCAATTGAGTTGCTTTCCGGGCGGTTTCGTGGCACCTTTTCATCATGCACCGAGCCGAACATTCGCGATGCGCGGGCCTTTTCGTGCACGCGATTCCGCTCGGACTCTGGTCCACGACGAGAAAGAAATTGTGCGAATAGGAGGGAAACGTGGGAGTTCCAGAAATCCCTGTCACGCCGAGTGAGTCGAATCCTCTTGTCAGGTGTGTTCGGCTGTCAGGACGGCTCGACACACTCACGGTCGGATCGATCGGTCCGGTCATTTTTCAGACAATCGAGGAAAGCCCGTCCGGAGTCATCCTCGACCTCGGGGACGTGTCTTTCGTGAGCAGCGCTGGTCTCCGCCTGCTTGTCGATGCCTTCAAGAGCGCCGTGTCTTCGGGCAAGAAGATGGCGATGACCCGTCTTCAGCCGGAGGTCTACAAGATCTTCAAGATTGCCGGGCTGGATCCGCTCCTTGCCGTTTTCAACGATGAGACACAGGCATTGAACGAGATCTGGAAGAAGGAATCGTGATGGAAAACACAACCAAGCAAACAGACGTCAAGGGGATAGCCGACGAATTGGTTCGCCAAGCCAAGGAGGCGTCCGCTGTCTTTACGCAGTACTCGCAGGAAGAGGTGGATCGGATCGTCCATGCGGCAGCGAGAGAAGGCGCGAAACACAGGATCGACCTTGCTCGAATGGCCGTCGACGAGACGGGGATGGGCGTCTTCGAAGACAAGGTCATCAAGAACCAGTTCGCGACGGAGAGTATTTACAACGACATTCGGCACGTCAAGACCGTCGGCCTCATCGGCCATCACCCCGCACTGGGCATCTGGGAATACGCCGAGCCGCTGGGCATCATCCTCGGAATCACCCCCGTCACCAATCCGACTTCCACCGCGCTGTTCAAGTGTCTCGTCTCGCTCAAGACCCGCAACACTATCATCATCTGCGGCTCCCGGAATGCCCTCAAATGCACCAACGAAGCGGCTCGCATCATCTACGAGGCGGCGCTGGCCGCCGGGGCGCCGGACTATGTCATCCGATGGGTGGATTCGCCTTCCCGTGAGATGACGCATGCCCTCATGACTCACCCCGACGTGGCGCTGATTCTGGCGACGGGCGGCATGAGCCTCGTGCAGGCTGCCTACGGCTCCGGCAAGCCCGCCATCGGGGTTGGCCCCGGCAACGTCCCGGTCTTCATAGACAAGGATGCGGATGTGGACCTCGCGGTCCATGATGTGCTTCTGAGCAAGACCTTCGACCATGGGATGATCTGCGCCTCGGAGCAATCTCTCGTCGTGCATCAGGCCGTCGAGAAGCAGGTGGTGGAGCGCCTCAAGGCCATGGGAGCCTACTTCCTCTCCAGTGATGAAACCAAGAAGATCCAGGACGTCGTCATTGATCCCGAGAAGCAGAGCATGTCGCCGACGGTGGTTGGGAAGAAACCGCATCAGATCGCCATGATGGCCGGTATCACGGTCCCGCCGGACACGCGAATCCTGATCGCCTACTTGGACGGAGTCGGCGAGAAGCACCCTCTCTCCCGGGAAAAGCTGTGCCCCCTTCTCGGGTTCTACACCGTGAAGAATTTTGACGAAGCAGCGAATCTCTGCACCGATCTGACTCACTTCGGAGGCCTCGGCCACAGCGCGTCGATCTTTTCGCGAAACCAGGAGGTCATCCAGAAATTCTCCGACACGATCAACGCCGGGAGGATCCTGGTGAACTCACCGTCCTCGCATGGAGGAATCGGCGACCTGTACAACCGATTGCACCCGTCTCTCACGCTTGGATGTGGGGCCGGCGGTCGCAACATCACGACGGACAACGTGACTGTCACCCACCTCCTCAACATCAAGAGGATCACGAAACGCATGATGAACATGAAATGGTTCCGCGTCCCGCCCAAGATCTACTTCGAGCCCGGCTGTCTGGATGTCTTCTTCATGAACGAGATCAAGGATTACGGGTTCCGCCACGCCGTCATCGTCTGCTCGGGCTCGGCGGTGCGCGAGGGCACGGTCCGAAGGATCGAGGACTACCTGGAGCAGGCCGGCATCGGATCGAGCGTCTTCTCGGATGTCCAGTCTGATCCGACGTTCGAGACCATCGAGAGTGGGCTCGCCGCCTTGAAGAAGGTCAATCCTGACCTCATCATCGCGCTCGGTGGAGGCTCTCCCCTGGACGCCGCAAAAGCGATGTGGCTTCTCTACGAGCAGCCGGAGACGACCTACGATGATCTGAAGCTCTATTTCATGGATATCCGGAAGCGGATCGTCAAGATCCCGGCCCTCGGAAGAAAGGCCAGGCTGATTGCCATCCCCACAACGAGCGGAACGGGATCCGAAGTCACCGCATTCACCGTCGTGACGGACGCGCGGACCAAAAAGAAGTACCCGATCGCTGACTACGCCATCACGCCGGATGTGGCCATCATCGATCCGAACCTCGTCATGTCGGTGCCGCGCGAGGTCACTGCGGACACCGGGCTGGATGCGCTTTCCCACGCCATCGAGAGCTATGTCTCGGTCGTCGCATCCGACTTCACGGATCCTCTCGCGCTGCGCGCCATCCAGCTCATCTTCGCGCACCTGCCGCAGGCTTGCGCGGATGGGAAGGATGCTGTGGCCCGGGAGAAACTCCACAACGCCGCCACCATCGCGGGGCTGGCGTTCACGAATGCGTTTCTTGGGATCAACCATTCCCTCGCCCATATTCTCGGCGCGACCTTCCGCATTCCGCACGGGCGGGCCAACTCATTCGTGATGATTCCCGTGATCCGATACAACGCGGCGCTTCCGAAGAAGTTCGCCGCCTACCCGAACTATCTCTATCCGAAGGCGAAGGAGCGCTACGCCGAGATCGCCGAGGCTCTGAAACTGCCGCATTCGACAGCAGAGGAGGGGGTCGAAAGCCTGGTCGCGGCCATTGCCGGCTTGAAGAAGCAGGTGGGCATTCCAGCCAGCCTGCGCGAAGCCGGGATTCCAGAGAAGGACTTCGCAGAGAAGGTGGCCGCGATGGCCCAGATCGCCTTCGAAGACCAGTGCACGGTTTCCAATCCGAGCTACCCGCTGGTCGAAGACCTCGAGAAGCTTCTCTGGGAGACCTACGCCGTTTAAGGACCGTGTCTTCAATTTTTCAATTATCTTGACAATCCACCCATTGTGCGTAGACTCCCTACATGAGCCGGGCGACTCGGGTGGAATTCGATGGAGCGATGTACCACGTCATGTCCCGAGGCGTGGCCAGAATGCCTGTCTTCTTGGAGGATGATGATCGACTCGACTTCCTATATCGCATCGGGCGGTTGGTCGAGAATGACGACATGACGATTCACGCCTTCTGTATAATGCCGAACCATTATCACCTTTTGTGCGAAACG
Source organism: uncultured Acidobacteriota bacterium (assembly GCA_903916735.1). Classification (GTDB taxonomy): domain Bacteria; phylum Acidobacteriota; class CAIWXX01; order CAIWXX01; family CAIWXX01; genus CAIWXX01. The sequence continues at coordinate 81 of CAIWXX010000087.1, read as the reverse complement.
CCGCAGGGAGGGTTGCGGACGCTGATGCGGCACATCAACGGAGACTACGCGCAGGCTTTCAACAGCCGCCACCACCGGGTC
>CAIWXX010000086.1 GCA_903916735.1 uncultured Acidobacteriota bacterium | reverse complement strand
CTGTGAAGTGAACTTGTCTTGCTACCCGGCGGCACTGTTTTCATTTTCGCGCGGACGGGCCCTTCATCGAGTGTCCGGCGTTTGATTCGTCCACAATCAGGGAGTTGTTCGCGGCCTGGGGTTTTCCCGCTGCTCCGCGGCTGCCTCATCAGCCAGGATCTTGTCGACAGGTGATGTGTTGGCGCCGCGCGCGGCTCTCCTCGCTGAGCGCATCATCTTCATGTTGACCGTAATCTGAACCCCTGATACCATCCTTGCCATGGAAACCCCGCTGACCAGTAGCCGGATGCCACTCCATCGATCCAGCACCAGTAGCGGAAAGCCATTTTCCTATAGCCTTAGAGTTACAAATAATGAAAACACTGGTAGAAGAGGTTCATACTTCTCAAGCAGTCCTGACTAAATTGGGCAGAAGCTTGAGATTTTCTGCTATTATCGTGAATCTGTCATCGTATCCGCGACATCATCACGGTGGCCGATGGCATCGTACTCACTCTCGAATGAAATTGCATGGAGGATTCGTATGTACTGTTTGAACTGTAAGACCGAAGTCCAGGTCAACAATGGCTACTGCAGCCGCTGCGGGACATCGATTTCCTCGCGGCTTTGTTCCAACGGACACGTGATGGACCCGAGCTGGTCCTTGTGCCCGTACTGCAATCCCTCGGTCAATGTGGCTGCGGGTGGAGGCAAAGGCCGGACGGTCATCGAGAGTCCGGCGTCCTCGGGTGCGCCCGCGGGCGGTTTCGTGAAGGGTGCGACGCTCCTCGAAGGAGCGCCCATGGGCAAGGGAGGCACCAAGGTTGAGACCGGCCCTGGATCGGGCCGTGTAGCTTATGGCGCACCGGGAGCCATAAAAACGCCTAAAGGCCGGACTGTCTTTGATCCAGGTCCTGGGGCGGCGCCAGGCGGCGCCCCAGCGGCACAAGCTATATCAAAGCTTGTCGGGTGGCTCGTCACATTCTCCAATCTTCCCACCGGTGAAGACTACCGCATCCGCGAGGGCCGGAACACGATCGGCATGGATTCGAACGAGTGCGACGTCCTGCTCGGCAACGACTCCGCCGTATCATCCAAACACGCCGTCATCATGTACCGTGACGGGGTATTCCAGGTCCGCGACAACGATTCGACCAACGGCACGTACGTGAACGGTTCTGATATCTTCGGCAAGGGTGCCGTTGTCCTGAATAAAGGCGACAAGGTCCGTGTTGGCGGCACCGAGCTCACGCTCCACGTTGTCGATGTATAGGGGGGGACGCGCATGGCAATCATAGGCCGTGAATCGTGGGCGGATATTACGATGCCCATGGCGCAGGTAAGCTCCAGGCACGCCTTGGTAGAGCCGGCGGGCGCAGGGCGATATAGGTTCGTCGATCTTGGGAGCTCAAATGGAGTTTACATCAATGGCGAGCGTGTTAGCGAAGGTCTTGCGAGTATCCACGACGACGTCCGTCTCGGCTCGGCGCCATTCGACTGGAACGTAAACATCGCCAAGCTCCAAGCCGAGGAGCGCGGGCCGCGTGGGCTCACGGTGGGCCGTGAGCCGGGCAACGACGTGGTCATCTCCGACCAACGGGTATCCGCCAGGCACGCCCGCGTTGTGCCACAGGGATCCTCACTGCTGATACGGGATCTCGGCTCGTCCAACGGTATTCTGGTGAACGGCCGGCCGGTTGCTACGGCTGTAGTATCGAAAGGCGACTCTGTGTTCTTCGGGAGCATGCCTATCGATCTCTTCGGACTCCTGGCGGCACGCGGGGCAATCGGAGCCATTCCTCCCGCCGCTGCACCGCCTCGGCCTCAGGAGCCACAGCCTGTATCTCAGCATCCACTGCCACACGTGCCCGTGGCTCCGGCTGACCGGAAGCCTCGAAACTCCGCCAACTCGCGTACCTGGCTCGTAGCAGCCGCAGTCGTCGTGGCGGTGTTGGTCGGAGGCGGGCTCGCGTTTGTCTTCGCCACGCGGCAGGAAGTTATCAAGAAATGTGAGAACTGCGGCACTGAACTATTCCGCCGCGAAGCATACTTCTACAACGCATCGGATGTGAGGAGAGAAGCTGATCAGCAACGGTGGTGTTCCAAGTGCGCCAACGAGATGATTCCCGTCAAGAAGTGCGAGAAATGCGGCGAAGACATCATGGGCCGCCGAGCTGATGTCATGGGGAACACAGCCGCGGGAGAAGCAGCCAAGCAGCAGAAATGGTGTGCCAAGTGCGGCGACGAGCCCGTGACTTACTATAGGCGTGAGTTATGCCAATTCTGCAAGAGGGTAATCAGAGAGGTTGCGATGTCGGCTCCAAGGAAGACCGAGCCGAAAGATGTGGAAGTGCAGGCTGGTTACTGCTCCAGTGCGTGCCGCCTGCAGGCAACTGCCGAGGAGACCGGCAAGGGGGTCAAAGACACGGTCGATAACTTGCTGAACAAGCTGACACGGTAGAGGAGCCGAGCGAGATGCAAAAAAGATTCGCGATGTTCTTGTCCATAGTTTTCCTTTTTGCGGCTGTGCCCGTCCTGAATGCCCAGACGGCCCGCATCGAGAATGAACACGCTGACACGAGCGCATTTCCTACGATTTCCATCCAATTCGATCTGCGCTCGGCCCCAGGCGGCGAGCTGGTCGATACACTGACATCGGCTGACGTGAATGTTCTGGAAGGCCAGCAACTCATGGGAGGTGAGCTACATCCAGCACAGCCCGCTGACGGAATTGCCTATGTCGTGCTGGTTGATACATCCGGATCGATGACACGGCTTCTGCCGGAAATACAGGCAGGCCTCCAAAAGCTCGTCGATTCACTCGGCGAGAAAGACCGTATGGCGCTTGTGCGATGTGATGATTCCGTAGAAGTCGTGCGGCCACTTACCGCCGACCATGCTGACCTCAAGTCCGCGCTCGATCAGCTTACCCCTCGTGGAACTACGACTCAGCTATACCTTGGAGCCTACCGTTCGATCGAGCTCTTCGCTCAGCCGGGAGTGCAGGCAAGGCGAATCCTCCTCATCGTCTCGGACGGCCATGACGAGGGCACTGCATATACACTTGACGACTGCATCTCCAAGGCGAAGCAGGCCGGGGCGAATGTAATCGGGCTTGGCGTCACGATTGGCGAGAAGAAATACCTTCTCAATCTGGAGCGGATGGCTGAGCTCACCAGCGGATTTTATTCCGCAATCGATGCAGGTCAGAGCTGGACCGAGAAAATCGCGCTTGTGCCAAGACATGCACGATCGAGAGTTGTCTTCACATGGACAAGCAATCTCCCGCAGAATGGGCAGAAGCATCAAGTCCGCTTGCAAGTGACATATGGCGGAGCGGCGGTGTTCAAGGACATCCAAATCGAAGCACCTCTGGCTCCTCCTCCTCCTGCAATTCCATGGTGGCGCCAGTGGCAGATATGGACCGCCGTCGCAACCGCCATCCTGGTCATCAGTGCAGTGTTATTTTTCATCTTCCAGCGCAATAAGAAGCGCCGCAAGGAGATGGAGGATTTAAAGAAAAAGCTTGAGGAAGGGGCCGCGAAACAAAGCGAGACTGAGAAACGTCTCGGCGAGAAGCTCGACGCTGTCAGCCAAGGCATCGGTGATTTACGCAAGGCGCCTGCCGCGCCTGCTATAATAGGCCAGGCCGCACCTCCTTCAAGTCAGCCGCCTGCAGCTTCATCGCCAGTGCAGAAACGAAAAACCGTTTTCCAGAGCGGCAGCACGGCCGTGCCCGAAACGAAATACCGTGGCGGAATCATCGAGGTTCTGACAGGGCCTCTGCAAGGAAGCCATCTGCCGCTGCCTCCAGGCCGAGTCACACTCGGGCGCAGCCCGGAAAACCAAATCGTCGTGGATGATGAGAAAGCGTCGTCCCTGCACGCAGCGATCAGCAGCCATGACGGACTCTTCTGGCTGGAAGATCAGAATAGCACCAACGGCACATATATCAACGAAGGTCCACGTCTGACAGGCCGAATCCAGCTGATCAATGGCATGCAGATTCGCATAGGCGGCACGCGCTTTCTGTTCCGCGGCGAGGCATAATACGTGGCGCGCAGTCAGGAGCCGCCGCTTCTCTTCGGAAATGCTACCGACATCGGCCGTCAGCGTGACAGGAACGAGGACTTTCTCGGCTACTTCCGGTCGGACAACAGGCATCTTTTTGTGGTGGCGGATGGGATGGGCGGCGAAGCCGGGGGACGTGAAGCCAGTACGACGGCGATCCGGCAGGTGCAGCATATATTCGAGACAAATCCCCAAGGAACGCCACAGGTACTCCTTACCGATTGTGTGTGCGCCGCCAACGCAGCATGCGTGGAATACCAGCAGCGTGAGCCGTCCTTGCGGGGCATGGGTACCACAATGGATCTGCTGTTTATCGAAAACAGGAATGCATGGTGGGCCCACGTCGGCGACAGCCGCATCTATCGAATTCGCGATGGGCGGGCCGAGCAGATCACAGAAGACCATACCCGAATCAATCAGATGGTTCGCACCGGAATGCTCACGGCGGAGGATGCCGCCGAGCACCCCGACCGGAACATCCTGAGCCGCGTTGTGGGGCGTGACTCTGACATTGTGCCGGACCTCTCGCCGGGACCAGTCGAGTTGCTCGATGGCGATGCATTCGTGCTCTGTAGCGACGGCCTGCACGATTCCGTGAAGCCCAATGAGATCGCATGGATTGTCGACAGGTATGGGCCGCAGCGTGCATGCAAGAGGCTCGTCGACCTGGCGAACGAGCGGGGCGGGCACGACAACATCACCGTGCAGGTCGTGTACAAGGGCATGCCAAAGAGCGCCTGGCAGCGAATGAAGACACTGACCACAATTCCGCCGGCGCTCTCAATCAAGAGAAAACGGGGAATGAGGCGCGCCGTGATCGCGGCCATGGCGCTTGCCGCCGCATTGTTGTGCTGGTTTGCCATGCACAAATGGGTCTCCACCTCATATCAACAATCTCAGCCGAACCTCAATACGAACGTTAGGAAGCAGCTTGAGGCTGAGAGGGGCAAAGGCCACCGAAAGGCTGCCACTCCGTCCGGGAAACAAAACAACAATCCAACGGAGAAATAGTGACAGGGCATGCCCAACCCCTACTTCTCCGCGATAAGAGGTCTTAATGAGCATCATGGGTCGAGAACCACCCGCCGACATCGTCGTTCCGGCTCCTCAGGTTTCAGCCCGCCACGCTGAAATAAGACATCTCGGAGGGGATCGGTATCTGCTGACGGATCTCGACAGCTCGAACGGGACTTATGTGAACGGCAGCCGTATTAAATGCGCCGAGGTGGTGATCACTGACCGTGTCTCACTCGGAAGTTTCGAAATCTCTCTCGCCGGGTTCAGGCATTTGATCCCACACGTGGCACAACCTGCAGCCGTACCATCTCCAGCGGCGCCACAGCAGCCGGTGTACCAACAATCAGATGCGCAGATACCGGCTCCCAGCGCAGCGTTAAAACTCCCGGCGGCGCCACCAATGCCCGCTCCGCCTGCTGAGAAACCTCCGCACCAGGCATCAGGCAAAGGTGGCTGGAAATCGTGCCCCTCATGCGGCTCCGATCAGGTGATGTCGATTGAAGTCTTCAACCAGAAGAATCCGAAGGAAATGAAGGTGAAGGGCGGTGGAATGAGCGGATGCATCGGGTGTCTTCTCTGCCTGCTCCTCGTCATACTCTTGTGGCCCGTCCTGCTCGTGCTCGGAGTTGTCGGCGGCGCCGCTGGCGCGGTGGGCATCTTCGGCATCACTCGTATCATCCAAGAGAACCCGGTGCCCATCGCGATCTTCGCCGTACTGATTATTGGAGCTATCATCGCAGTGCAGGTGATGAAGCCCAAGTACATATGCGAGCGTTGCGGGAAGAAGTTTTGATTAACAAATCGTCAGCCCGCTGGTTGTAACAAGTCCCGAACGAAACGCCAACTGGTGAAAAGCTTCCTAAAAGAGCTACAATCCATACAGGACTGTCACATGGCAGCCGGGAAGGAGTCGATAATGAAGCCAATCGAATATGATGTGATCGTGCTCCGGGAGGACGCAGAGTTTGTGGCTTACTGCCCGGAACTTGATGTCTCAAGCTGCGGCCGGGATGTCGAACATGCCAGAACGCAACTGCGTACTGCGGTACGCTTGTTCCTGGAGGAGTGTGAGAAACTGGGCACGCTCGATGATATTCTGCTGGAATCCGGATACAAGCACACGGCTGATGGCGCCTGGACTTCTCCTCGGATTGTCGCGACCGAAATCATGTCGCAGCAAGTATGCCCCGCATAACGCCGATTTCGTCCAGAAGATTGCGGCTCGTTTTCGAGAAGGCAGGATTTCAGTGCGTGCGAGTCGAAGGCGACCATTTTGTCTATGTGAAACCCGGGGTTCCTCGCCCAGTCGTCATTCCAGAATGGGATGCAATTCCTGTCTTCATCATCAAGAACAACCTCAGGACGGCAGGGATGACCAGAGAACAGTACTTCGAGCTCATGGAGCAGGTGTGAAACAGTTACTGTTGAAGCCACCTGAACAAGGTTTTTGAGAAAATGGGCCGCTGCGCTGCAAGCAGCGATCCCATGCACAGCTTAAGAAAGGCGCATCCGGAGGTTTCGGCCGGAAATCCATCCGCGCCTACTCACACCGGATGCGCCCGACCGTTTTTGCCGCCGCCACGGCGTCCGGCGGCGGGCAGGACAGCGGCCGGGTCTGCCAGACCTGGCAATTCTACTCTGCCTGGCGGAGCTGGAGGGCAAGACGAGCCGGAAGCCCAGGTTGTTGTTCCGGTTGCCCGGGTCGTTCCTGTTCCGGTTCGCTGACCGGCAGTTACTGGCATCGTTGTTCCAGCTGCCGCCGCGATTGACGCGGTTCGAGCCCCTTGGCCTGCTGACCCACGTTCCGAAAAGATGGACTTCCGTAATCCGAGCGTCTGAGCTTTCGTCACAAAAGCCAACAGCGACGTGACGCGCCGCTGAAGTTCAAGCTCGGAAATCAATCCCAGCCGATAGTCCTCTTCTGCAGACCTTACCTTTCTGATAAACCGGATCTTACTTCTGTGATTCAGTCTGGCCCCGCATGAAAAAATGCGGAACCCGAGGAAATCCATTCCGTGCGCGGTCCGATTGAGACATGGCATCTCTTTCAGGTTCAATTTGAGCCGCTCTTTTAGGAATGTCTCGGTCTGATCAAGGACCTTTCGCAACTTTATCTTGTCATCCGCCCACACGACGAAGTCATCCATGTAACGGACATAATAACGGCATCGAATGTCTTCCTTCATGAATCGATCCAGGATCCCAAGGTAGTAGTTGGCGAAATGCTGGCTCGTCAGATTCCCGATTGGGAGCCCTTTGTCAGGTGAAGTCTCGTATGATTCGATGATCAGGCGAAAGAGCGTGAGTACTGCCCGATCCTTGAACCTGCGCTCCAGGAGCTCCGACAGAACGGTCTGGTCAATGCTGTCGAAATATTTCCTGATGTCCATCTTCAAATAGTAACGGTTCTTCCGCAGGAACTCCAATGCACGACCGATAGCCGCGAGCCTGCCTTTTCCTTTCCTGCATGCGTAGCTGTCATATATTGCGGCACGCTCCAGCATAGGCTCGCAAATATTCATGATCGCGTGATGCATGACCCGCTCCGCGAACGGCGCGGCGCATATGCGCCTTTCCTTCGGGTCGTAAACCGTGAAGAAATGATAGTCGCCGATTGGTATCATCTGCGAGAGCAGCCCCTCTCGCATGAGTCGAAGATTCGCTTCCAGCGCGTGCCCGAAATCGATTACATCGGTCTTGATGCTTTTTCCCCGCTTGGCCTTCAGGAAGGCCAGCCGCAGGTTATCCATCCCGGCGATCAGGGGCATCAGGTTGCCTGCCCTTTTCAAGCTCGATCACCTCCAGAAACATCGCGCCGTACTTACCGATCCTCGCGTCACCAATGCCATCGATCTGCTGCATCTCCACCGGACTGAGCACTCGCCTCCGCGCCATCTCTGCAAGCTGCTCGTTCGTGAAGATGGCGTAGACCGGTACTCCCTCCCGCTCAGCAATTTCCTTCCTCAGCTTTCTCAGCGCGGAGAAGATCGCGAAGTCCGATTCGTTGAGGATTTCACGATAATCAACCTTGCCCCGATGCGCAGCCTCGCTTCGTGCTATTGGCTCCTGGCCGTCAAGATACTCGACACCAATGAACCAATAGGAATCAGCTCCGGAGGCGACCAATTCCTTTTCGATCGTGAGCACACGGTTGCCGCGCAGAAACCGGTTCAATTCAGCTTCTCCCGCTTGAATGTCATATTTGTGAATAGTGAAGAACTTCAGCTGCACCGTCCCACCTCTGTTCAATTGCAGCATCGCGCAGACTTACGAGAAAAAAGCTCCACGGATCGCGCCGCCAACCCCTCCGCTCCGCTCCGGGGCACGGCTGGCGCTCGCATCCTTACTTGTCTGCTCTCTTTTCCCTGGCTCAAGGGGCAGACCTGGAGGGCAAGACGAGCCGGAAGCCCAGGAGGCTGTTCCGGAAGCCCGGGTCGCGCCTGAACCGGTCCGCTGACCGGCAGTAACCGGCAACGACGTACCAGCTGCCGCCGCGAAAGACGCGGTCCGAGCCCCCAGAAGGACCTCGCGGATCACTTACGGTGCTATTGGGATATTCTCCATGCAAATCCTGGCACCATTCCCACACATTGCCAATCATGTCATAGAGACCCCAGGCATTCGGCTGCTTCGTCGCAACCGGATGAGTTTTGCTGCCCGAATTTCCATCGTACCAAGCGATCGAATCCAAGTCGCCATATCGGTCTCCGGTTGTCCCAGCGCGGCATGCGTATTCCCATTCGGCTTCTGTCGGAAGACTGTAACCCTTCCCCGTGCTCCCGTTCAATTTCCGCAAGAACTCCTGCACATCGTTCCAGGAAACATTTTCCGCCGGGAGATCGTCGCCATTAAAATTGAATGGGCTCGTGCCCATCACGGCCTTCCACTGCTTCTGTGTTACCTCCGTCGTTTGCAGATAGAAGCCGTCTGTAATCGTCACTTGGTGCACAGGCTTTTCATCTGAATCGCCGTTATTCGATCCCATCCAGAATGTGCCCGGCCGGATAGACACGAAACGCGCGCCCGGCAGTCCAGATGTGGAAGTTCCTGACACAGTCTGGTTTGTGGATGGGATTGGCTGATCCACATTCTGTTGTTGATCCGCTTGAATTTGCTGAATCAGGCGGGCACGTTCTTTGGCCGCTTTTTCCTCGGCATCCTTGCGTGCCTGGTCCGCAGCTTCAGTACGGGCGCGTTCCTCACGGTCTCGCGCTTCCTGTTCAAGCCGCGCACGCTCCTCCACCATTGTTTCTTCGGCACGTTTCTTGTCTTGCTGTGCACTGATACCCCAGAAGATGAGAATGATGACAAGCAATGCGCCGATGCCCACAAGCAGGGCAGTGTGCGAGATCGCCGGCTTGGATGGTCCGGCCATCCGCGCTGCAGCGCTGAAATCCGGGGGCGGCGTTAAGGTGCGCGGCTGAGGCGCCGGTGCTTGGACCTCCTGCACCGGAGCTACCGGGCGCTGTACCACCGGCTTTGGCCTGCCGTCCTGATCAAGTGCATCGAGTGCCTGCGCGAACTCGCCACAGCCTGAGAATCGCCGGCTCGCCTCTTTCTCCAGGGCCTTGCCCACTATCTTTTCAATCGCATCCGGGACTTGTGGTGCGATTCTTCCCAGATCAGGCACGGACTGCTGCAGGTGAGCATTCTTCACGATCAGATCGGTGTCGCCGTCTTCGTCCGGCCCGGCTTCGAACGGCGGTCGCCCCGCGAGCATTTCGTAAAACACGCACCCGAAGCTATAAACATCGGATCTGTGATCCATCTGCTTCGGCCGCATGATCTGCTCGGGGCTCATGTAGTAAGGCGTCCCGATGGAAGCCCCAGTCCGGGTCTTCCGCTCCTGCCCCATCAATAATGCGATACCGAAGTCGGTCAGGTAAGCGTGGCCCTCGCGATCGAGCAGAATGTTGGATGGTTTCACGTCCCGGTGGATGATGCCTTTCTGATGGGCATGGTCGAGGGCCTTGAGGATCTGCTTCGAGATGAATATGGCTTCTCTCGGCGTCAAAGGGCCTTTTTGCTTATCGAGCCTGTCTTCGAGAGACCCGCCATCGACGTACGGCATCACCAGGATCGGGATGTCCTGCTCGATGAAAAACTCGGTCGCGCCGATGATGTTCGGATGCTGGAGCCTCGACATGGCGCGCGCCTCCTGCAGGAATCGCTCCGCGAACTGAGGGTCCGCCCTCAGAGTCGCCGACATCACTTTGATTGCGACGAGCTTGTCGAGGTGCACGTGCCTCGCGCGCCACACCTCTGCCATGCCGCCTTCGCCGATTTTCTCCTCAAGCAAGTACTCGCGTATGCGCTGATCTCTTTGCATATCGTCACTCCCCCTCAAATCCGCTGGATGTCAATAACTCATCAAGATACGGGCAGGTGAGATTATGCCATCAAAAGGGTTTTCACGACAAACTCGCCGGGTCGCTGCATTACAGGGCTCTCTGCCGCGCCTCGCGTCCAGAGTCGATAGTCGAGAGTTGAGAGTAAGAACCATAACCATTCAACGCTCTATCCGGACGATCTAAAAACTTGACTCAAAAATGATCAATTTTTTCCTTTATGCCCCTTTAATGTAACTGCTTAGGGCCTAAACGGCGAAATGTCGACACGAAATGGCAAGATCTTCGGAACATGCAATATCCAATCCGAACCTCTTAGGAATGCAGGAAGCAAGGAAACCAGGAACGACCCCGACCATTGCCGGCACACCGCCTTCCGTTCCTGCATTCCTCCCTTCCTGGCTTCCTGAGAGGTCCGGAGTCCCTCTGTGATGCGCCCACCGTCTTTGGTTCTGGTTCCGCCAGGTTAGGTATCCAGAATTCAGAATTCAGAATGGGGCCCTGTCGAAGATATGAAAAAAAGTTCACTGAATGTTTGAGAGCAGTGAAGCTTCGCTTTTACAGGATATCAAAAGGTACCTCCGAAGAGTCCCAATATTGCCTGATTCGTCAGAAAGTAGCTGATTTCAGAGGGTCGGAAACTCTCGTTGAATAACGAACTTCATGACTACAATGTTCATCTTCCGGGCCAATGGCTTCGGCCGGGCGTTAATGCCCTCATTTTCGAATACGCCTATACGGCTTCTCCCGCTGACACAGGCCTTGGAATTGACCGGCGACAG
>CAIWXX010000085.1 GCA_903916735.1 uncultured Acidobacteriota bacterium | reverse complement strand
TTGAGCGGAGTGGAAGTGAGATTGGTGCGTCGGGAGGAAGTAGGCGCATGGAAGCAGGCGATGTCGGAGCAGCACTACCTCGGGTTTCGCGGGATCGTCGGCGAGTCGCTAAAAGTACGCAGCGACGGTTGGAGATGAGTGGGTGGGGCTGCTCGCGTGGGGCGCAGCGGCATTGAAGATTGACTGGCTCGACAGGTGGATTGGGTGGGATGCATGCATGCGGCGGGAACGTCTGCGATATGTTGTGAACAACGTGCGATTTCTCCTGTTGAGAGGATGGAACATACGGAATCCTTGCCTCTCGAGTACTGGCCGCTAGTTGTCGGCGGCTCAGTAATGACTGGGAGGTATTCTACAATCATCCTGTCCTGCTGGCCGAGACATTTGTCGATATTTCACGATTTGTGGGGACCTGCTACAAGGCGGCGGGATGGGATGAAGTAGGGCTGACGTTGGGGTTTACTCGGAAGCGGAGTGGATACACATACAACGGGCAGCCGAAGAAGGTTTTAATTCGGCCATTATGCCGTGATGCGGCGAAGCTATTCCCCCCTCACCACATAACAGTTGAGAAGGGGCATGGCCGGATTGAAACTCGAGAAATATGGACCAGCACAGAGCTCAACGGGTATCTCAAGTTTCCTTACGTTGCGCAGGTCTTTCAGGTCCGGCGAACCGTAGTCAGGCTCAGCGACGCAAAATCAACTGTATATACGGCCTACTGTGTCACGAGCCTGTCTCATAAGACCACCTCGCCGGCTGAACTCCTCAACTTCCGCAATCGTAAACACTGGACGATCGAAAATCGTGTGCATTATGTCCGCGATGTCACCTATGACGAAGATCGCTCCCGTGTGAGGAAATCCAGCGGCCCTCGCATCATGGCCTCGCTTCGTAATGCTGCAATAAGTCTGCTTCGACTCGCTGGCGCCGTAAACATCGCCGACGCTATCCGCCATTGCCGGATGAACCAGCTCCGGCCACTGCGGCTCGTCGGCATCAATATTGCGCAGTGATTCAGCCTCTCCTTTGTCGATCATGAAACAGCAGGCCAAACACCCACTGGTCTCCCTGCATCTTGTTCTAATCCAATTCAATACGCGCGATGCTGCTCATCCGACACAATTCACATCGGTCATCATATCCCCGCACCGCTCAACACAACCCGGGAGGCCAATAACCAAGACCATCTGATCCGACGCGTCCCTCTATCTTCGCCATTCACTACAAGCCTGCCTCCGCGACATTGCCGTAGCCTTGCTCCTTCATTGACATCTTCCTCACGAGAGTCTTACAATCCTTTCATCTCGAAATTCTATGAGCGAAAAGCCTCTATTTTTTTCGATGGACACAAAAAAGGAATATCTCCAGGCGACGCGGAATTCAGCTTCGGCCGTCATCGGCCGATAGCGGGAGGAAATCATGTTAGGCTGGAAGCCCAAGATCAAGCTGCAGACTCTCGCCGCCAGCGAACGCAAGCAAAAGCTGATCATCACTCCACCCGGCAAAGTCACTCGCTCCGTGCGCGCCTCACTGAATCTTGAAGAGGCCTCTGTGGAAGGCTCCGAAGCCGGCCTCGATCTGACGCTACTCGGCAAATTCAAAGCACGTATCACATGCACACATCGTCGGATCAACGCGGTTGTTGTCGAAGTCGATGAGAACAAGGTGGCCGGGCTGGAGAAGGCGCTCGAGGAGCGGGGCTACAAGGTCGAGCGCTCGATGCCGATGGCCCCGCTGCTCGATCTGAGCGTCCCACAGATGTCGGTCGATTCGGTTTGGAGGCTCGGTTTCACAGGGCGAGGAATCCGGGTTGGGGTTGCCGACACTGGTATCGATGCGTCGTATTCCGATTTCAAAGGGCGGCTCATCGACTACGACGATTTTACTGATTCCGACCTGAGTGACAAGGTTGGCCATGGCACTCACGTCTGCGGGATTATCGCCGGGGCCGGCAGTCGATATCGTGGAGTCGCGCCCGCTGCCTGCCTCATTGTCGCGAAGGTGCTGACCGAGGCGGGTGGCACAAGCGCGGATGTGATCGCCGGTCTTTCCTGGCTGTCGACACAGAAGGTGGATGTCATCAACCTCAGCCTGGGCGGTGCCGGCAACCCCGGCGATCCGCTCGCCCGCGAATGCGAGGCCCTTGTGAAGGATGGCATCATCGTCTGTGTGGCTGCCGGCAACGAAGGGCCTGATCCATCGACAATTGGTTCACCCGGCTGCGCTCCATCGGTTATCACCGTGGGAGCTGTCGATAAAAACGACCGTCTCGCTTCCTATTCCTCCCGCGGTCCCGTGAAGTGGCGGCGGAGGATCATTTCAAAACCCGATCTCCTCGGCGTCGGAGGAGGCGTCGGAGGAGATTCCGAGCCATGTCTCTATATGCCTGGAATCATCTCGGCGAAAAGCCGGAAGATGGGCAAGAGCCCGTGTGATGTGCAGCCGGCGGGTTCCATCAAGAAATATATCCGGATGAGTGGAACATCGATGGCAACACCTCATGTGACGGGTGTCGTGGCTCTGCTGGTTGAATCCTTCCGGCGAAGTCAGTTGCCCTTCGATCCGGCCTCTATCAAGGACATTCTGCAAAGATCGTGCAAGAAGCTCAAGTGCACTGCCGATGAGCAGGGAGCCGGTCGGGTGGATTCACTCTCCGCCATTCGCCTGGCGCAAACTTGCATGGCGCGCGTTCGTCCTCGGAGAAGCCCCTTGGCTGCCACCTCGGAGAGTGCATCGGCCGCTGCGGAATCTTAACCAGGCGCCGAACCGATTCATCATGCGCTGAAGCCCTGCGCCGGAATCCGGCAGAATCCTTGTTTGGTGAATCTTCAACGCAAGGGTTGCGTTCAAACTGTTTTCGCGAGACGATAGACGCTTTGCCACGAAGAAGGGAGAACCTGCACAGAGGTTGATTATGGGAAAATATCTCGTCACCGGCGGAGCTGGTTTCATCGGAAGCAATCTTTGCGAGGTTCTCGTAATGCGCGGCGATCGCGTGAGGGTCCTCGACGATCTTTCAACAGGCAGACTCGAAAACCTTCACACCTTCATGGATCGTATCGAGTTCATTCATGGATGCATCGAGAATCCCAATGACGTCCGGAGGGCTGCTGACGGAATCGATACGGTCGTTCATCTCGCGGCGATCCCGTCAGTGGTACATTCCGTCGAAGATCCTGTTTCCACCGACCGGGTGAACATTCATGGCACCTTACAGCTTTTGCTGGCAGCTCGTGACGCACGCGTCCGGCGAGTTGTCTTCGCGTCATCGTGCGCTGTCTATGGAGAAGATGAAACCTTGCCCAAAACAGAATCAATGCTGCCGGCGCCGGCATCTCCCTATGCTCTTTCAAAGCTGGCTGGTGAGCATTATTGCGCTCTCTTTTCACATCTCTACGGCTTGTCGACAATCTCTCTGCGGCTCTTCAATATCTTCGGGCCTCGACAGGATCCTTCATCTCCATACTCAGGTGTCATTTCAATCTTTATTGAAAGAATGCTTCAGAGGCAGAGGCCGACGATTTGTGGAGATGGCGAACAGAGCCGCGATTTTACCTACGTCGCCAACGTTATCGCCGCCATCCTATCCGCCGATCAGTACGAATCAGCCTCCGGTCAGGTCGTGAATATAGGCACCGGAAAGAGAAACTCGGTGAAAGAGCTGTATGCTGTGATTCAAAAACTCACTGGGTTTGACCAGACGCCTCTTTTCGCCGATGCTCGTCCGGGCGACGTGCGCCATTCGGAGGCGCAGATAGCTCTGGCGCAAGAACTTCTCGGTTACAGGCCCTCGGTGGATTTTCATGACGGCTTGAAGATGACACTCGCTTTCTTCACCAGCCGGCGAGGAGCATGAGGCATTCGTCGTGACGAAGAAACCGGGGCCGGGCATCTGGGGCGCTTTTCTTATTCTCAACGCTCTTTCTTCTCTTCTTCTGTGGCACTCGCCCGCCTTCTTCTGGTTGCCGACATCTGTGGATCGCGCTCTTTCTTTAGGATTTCTTCTTTTCCTCATCATCCGGCGGTTTGACGTCACGTGGCCTGACATCAAAGAGCACTTTCGACGATATGCGGATGCCTATCTTGTCGTGATTCTCGGTGTTGGGGCATGGGGTGTGCGCCGAATCGGCCTCTATTTCGGGTTGCCCTTTTGCTATGGAATCGACGAGCCCTACATCGTCCAAAGCTCCATCCGGATGATCCAGACCGGCGATTTTAATCCGCATCGATTCCACTATCCATCCCTTGGCTTTTATCTGACGGCGGCGGCTCTGGCGCGAGGCTTTCTTCTTGAAGCAGGGAAAGGATTGTACCTTCACCTGAGCCAGATGCCGGATTATGTGTCCTACTATTATGCTCGGCATATTTCAGCCCTTATCGGCGCCATCACGGTCCCATCGCTCTATCTGCTTGGTCGCCGGACGATCGGGCGCTATGCGGCATTCCTTGGCGCTGGTCTTCTGGCCGTGTCTCACCTCGCCGCTGAAAACGGGCGGAATGCCGGCTTTCACGGCATGGCGCCACTGTTGGTCCTGGCCGCTCTCGGCGCCGGCTTTCGTTACCTGGATACTCGATCTGCCGGGTGGGCCATTTTCTCTGGAGCCCTCGCCGGGCTTGCATTTTCCACAATGTATTATTGCAGCACGGTCCTCCCGGTCGTCATCTTCCTCGTATGGCTGGATGGATATTCGAAGAGATCGAACGGTTATCGTCTGGCACTGACTGGATGCATGCTGGCAGCTGCCGCTTTCGCGTTTTTCTTGACAACTCCCTACGCCGTCCTTGATATGCCGAATTTCGTCAACCAATTCGCCGAGCGCCTCAGCCTTTCAGTATCACGCGGTAATATAGGGCTTGGCGGAGCCGGAGGCATCACTGCTCGAAACTATTCTATTGGTTATCTCGCAGCATTCGGCCTCTTGGCAGCGTGCTTATTTCTTGGGGATGCTTTTTTGACGATCAAACTCCGAGACCGGCATCGCCTCCTCCTCTTCGGGTTCGTTGTGCTCCATTTCGGGTTCATGAGCTCCTACCGGGCCGCCTTCTCGCGTTACCTCGCGCCGCTCGAGCCTCTCTATCTTCTCCTCGTTGCCGATGGGTGCGTGCGTGTCATCGGCTGGATGCGATCCCGGTTGCGCATATTCGTGTGGCTTCCGGCATCAATTTTCATGATAGGGACTCTCTTCTATGCCCCGGTACAAAAAGAGGCTCAATGGTATTGCCAAACGAGCGAGCCCGTGGCGTGCCTGCGTGCATACACCTGGATCCAGGCGAATCTCAATCCGAAAAGCCTTTTCCTCTTGGAGGAGCGCACGCCGTTCCTGCCGTGGGGCTTCAACCATCAGTTGCGCTTGGACCGGGTGATCGACCTCTCGGTCGAACAATGCCGGCAGCGAGGTGTCGAGTACATCGTCGTCAGCCAATCGTACTCAACACGAAATCTGGAAAACGATAGGAAATATCGGTGGTATCTGAGGAAGCTGAATGCGCGTCCCATCGTGTCCTTCGCCGGAAATCACAATCTTCAGAATCCGGCAATCGATATTTATCAAGTGCCGCCGAGGCCGGATAAATCCGGATCTCCTGACTCGCCCGGGATGGTGCCTTCAACGAGCCAACTCGATCATCGGCCGAGGCGGCGACTCCACGGCACGAACAACCTGACATCCCACATAGCAAAATGAATCAGGGCTTTTTCAAAGAAGAATGGCAAATGCAATGAAGAAACTGCCTGGGAGAGATATACTGCTGCCGATACTCATACTGAATTTCCTCTGCGCTGTCATCTTCAAACATTCGCTTTTTTTCTTCTTCCTGACATCAACTCTCGATGTGGCACTCTCCGCAGTGTGTCTCGTCACTTTTTGGTTACATTGGTTTGGAGTCGGGCGAACCATTGAATGGATCAGGCTGAATGCCGATGTCTTCATCGCGGCGCTGCTTTGTATTGTGGCGTGGAGCATCCGCCGCATTGGACTCTATTTCGGCCTCCCCTATTGTTATGGTGTCGATGAACAGCACATCCTGAACCCTCTATCATGGATCCTGACCAGCGGAAATTATAATCCTCATTTTTTCGATTACCCGTCTTTTGGATATTACGCGACGTTGCCTCTGATGATTGCCGGGTTCCTTCGTGATGCAACCGCCGGCTTATTTTTGGCGATACAGGATGTCCCTCTTTCAGCACTTCACAACGGCGCGCGCTCCGCCGCCGCAATCTTCAGCGCCCTCACCATTCCGGCCACTTATCTCCTGGGGCGGAAAATCTTCGGGCGGCCGGCGGCTTTTGCGGCAGCCCTCTTTCTCTCAGTGTCGCATCTTTCCTCGGAGACCGCACGCAGCGCCTCCTTTCACGGCCTCGCGACGCTCATGGCGCTGATTGTTCTGGGATGGATCGCCTGGATACTCGATTCTCCATCCCTCTGGAAGATTGCCGTGGCCGGGGGCCTGGCAGGTCTGGCGTGCTCAACCATGTACTATTGTCTGACTCTCCTTATACTCCTTTGTGCGACCATTTGGATTTGGATGCCGAAGGAAGCTGTGCTTCATTCACGGTGGCAGATGTCGGTCATCGTCATTGTGGCAGCCTGCGTCTCTTTTCTTATGACGACTCCTTATGCTTTACTCGATTTCCCGACATTTCTTCGAAGTCTCGGTGAGCTGTCCTATTTTGGAGGGAGCCGCGTCTGGGGCATCGGTGGCCAGCAGCCAGGCGCCACTGCCGTCAACTATGCACTCGGCTACCTGTCCGCCTTCGGATTTGCGACTGCTGGGCTTTTCCTCCTGGGATGTTTCAATTCGCTTTTGGATTGGGACCATAAGCGACTTCTCCTCTTGGGTTTCTTCATCATTCATTTTGCGTTTCTGGGTTTTTACCATGGGGTGTTTACGAGGTATTTAAGCCCGCTGGAACCCATTTTCTTTCTTTTCACAGCTGGAGGTATTTTTTATCTATTGAATTTGCTGAAGAACAAAGTGGGGCGATACACTCGTAGCTTCGCCGGCACCGCTTTATGCATCATGGTCCTTATTCATCCGATACGGCGCCAGATCGAGTGGTTCACTCATTCGCGGGAACCGCTTGGGTGCGCGGAGGCCTTTTCCTGGATCCGGAACAATGTGGCCGATACATCCGTTATTCTTCGCGAAGAGCGAACTCCTTTCCTCCCGGCTCGCTTCACTCATGAAATAGTCGTCCCGAATATTATTGGTTTCCCAATCGAGCGATGTCGAGCCGATGGCGTCAGATACATCCTCATCAGTCAGTCCATCTACACGATGAATGCGGAGAACACACCCGCCTATGGTCAATACCTTCGGGCTCTGAATGCGAAACAAATCGGTCGCTATGAAGGGAACGACAACATTCAGAATCCAACGATTTTGATTTACGAGATTGTCGACAACCCATGACGGTACCAATGGTCATGCCGCCTGTAGTGTTCTTTCGTTGTTCGAGGAACGTCCTTGGCCAACGGAGAGAATGCAGTCTTCTGAAGGCGGTGGCGTGATCGACGGCAGACTGGATCGATGCCGAGGCTTCAAATGAGTCGTTTCAGGACTGTCTCCGCCTTTGCAACGTGCTGTGTCTTATTGTCTCTATCGTGGATCTTCATCAAAATCGGGGTTCGGGATTTCCCTCCTTTGCTCTTCGCCTCGGTGAGGTGTCTTCTTTCAGCTGGTTTCCTTTTCGCCTACGCACGCATCATGGGAATCCCGATGCGGCTTCGCTATGTGACGCATCGCGTCAATTTCCTTGGTGGGCTGCTCTTCTTCGGAATCCCCTTCGTGACGATTTTCATCGGCGAAAAGACGGTTGATGCATCGATCGCGGCGGTCGTTTTCAGTTGTGGTCCGGTCTTCTCGGTCACAATGGCCAGGATCTTTCTGAAAGAGCGGCTGACGCCGTATCGAATTGCGGCTATCCTCCTCGGGCTTTCAGGCATCTTCTATTTATATCTGCCGGCGCTGCTCTCAGCGGGCTTCAGGGCCAATATGGGGCTCTTCTTGATTCTGGTAGGCGCCCTTGCCGGGGCCGGAGGAGTGATCGTTGTGAAGAAATACCTCCATCACGAAGACCCTAGTGTCGCGCTTCCCCATCAAATGGTGATGGTTGCGCCGGTGATCTTCATCGCCAGTCTTCTGATGGAATCCTACAAGCAGATGACTATCACTCCTGCATTTCTTGTCTCGCTCCTTTATTTGGCGCTGCTGTCGAGCGGCGTTGCCTATGTCTTGTTCTTTTGGATGCTTAAGCATGTCGACATTTCTCAAATCGTTTATATCGATTTCATCGATCCTGTTCTTTCGATTATTTTTGCATCTCTGTTGCTGGGGGAAGCGGTGAGCGCCCGTCTGGCCGTGTCGACGGCGTTGATCGTTGCCGG
This sequence comes from uncultured Acidobacteriota bacterium, assembly GCA_903916735.1. GTDB lineage: Bacteria > Acidobacteriota > CAIWXX01 > CAIWXX01 > CAIWXX01 > CAIWXX01. The sequence continues at coordinate 66,091 of CAIWXX010000085.1, read as the reverse complement.
CGGATTTCTTGCGACACGGGGGGCCTGAGATGGAACCATGGAGTTCAGACCGATGGCGACGCGTCAGACAGCGCATTGAATTGTGGGGAGATCGACAATGAAACAATCAGTCGTTGAATGTGGGCAGTTGGTGATTGTGAAAGGCATCGAGAGCGGGCAGTTTCGGAAATACAGGATTACAAGGGACGCGCTTGATGGAAAGACATCGATTGAACCGGAAACTCAAATCGCATCCATGTCGTCGCCCATCGGCACAGCATTGCTGGGGAAACAAATTGGATCGATTGTGAAGATACGTACTCCGAAGGGGCCGATCACGGTCGAGATCCTTGGCGTCGATGCCGGCGCCTCAGGGGCTCTTCAGACGGCGCTTGAATGCGAACGGGATGGACGACATGCTGATGCGGCTTCTCACTTTGAACAGATTGGGAACTATGCAAGCGCGGGCCGAAGGCACGCCATCGCTCAATCGATTCCAGATGCGGCCCGTTGCTTTTGCCTGGCGGGTCTGTATGAGGAAGCTGCCGCTTATTATGATCAGCTGGACGATGCTGCTCATGCGGCACAGTGCTACGAGGAAGCCGGTCAGAATGCCACGGCGGCTGTGCGCTATGAGAGGGCGCATGAGCATTTGAGCGCGGCTAGATGCTTTGAGAGATCAGGCGACATCAGCGCCGCGGCGCCGCTCTATGAGGCATCCGGCGAACATGCTGCCGCTGGGCGGTGCCATGAAAAAGCGGGGCGGTCTTCTGATTCCGCCCGGTGCTATGAACGGGTCGCTGAGCACCACCTCGCCGCCCTTCATTTTGAAAAATCAGGTGACATAGAAAAGGCCATTTTTTCCTTCCAAAAGGCCGGAGATTGGCTGCGAGCGGCGCAGTTGTTGGAGGAGTCGAAAAGGTTCGAACCCGCGGCTGTCTGCTACGCGACAGCGGATTGCGAATCGGAATCCCTTCGATGCAGAGGCCGGTGCCATGAGGCTACCGGTGAATGGATAGAGGCCGCTCGTTGCTATGACGAAGCTGCCTCGGTTGAATGGTGGGAGTCGACGAAAATAGAAAATCTCCTCGATGCGGCTCGTTGCTATGATCAGCTGGGGCTCAACGAGCAGGCGAATGCCTGCCGAGCTCGGGCTCGCCCCGACGTGCCGCCGGAGACCGTCGAGTCAGCGGAATAAAACTTCATTGCGCCGGCTATTCCCTTTTCGCCCGGCTTGGCCGTTGTTGCCGGCATCGCACACATCTGAAAGCCTGCAAGTGATGCAGCGAAGAGGGTCGAGATTGTGAGGGCAATATCCCAGGATTCCGAGACGGGTGATGGCGAAATCATATTTGACGGGATCGACGGAATCGAATTGCCGTAACGCGGCTGTGATCTCTTCAGCCATTTTCCAGTCGGAAGTGCGGCGATCGCTCAACCCGAGTCGTCGCGCGATCCGAGCGATGTGAGTGTCAAGCGGGATAATGAGCTGCGCCGGCGTGAGACAGGACCAAAGGCCGAGATCCGGAGGCTGGCGGCGAACCATCCATCGGAGAAACATGTTCAGGCGCTTGCAGGCGCTCCCGCCAGCAATCGGGTCAGGAAAGAAAAAGGCAAAGGCGCGGCTTCGCTGCTTCTTCAGGCGTGCGGCGAGTCGCAGAAATTGTAGGGAGAAGCGACTGAGAGCCACACGAAGATCGCCCTCACGGTCGGGTTTTCCGATAAAGAATTTTTCGATTGAACCAAATTCCCTGAGCACAAGACCGATTGTCATGACAAGCAGCTCGATGTCGGCAGCTTTATGGAACCGGTGCGAGAAGCCCTGGAAGCGGCCTTTCATTTCATCAGGGCGGGATTGAAGAAGGAATCGCGCCGGCGCCGGGCCCATCCTTTGAAGAAGAAATTCCATCGATCGGAAAATTTGGCGCACAGTCCCATAGGCGAGAAGAGAGGCGATGAGAGCCACAACTTCTTGATCGTGACGATCCGCGTAACGATGCGGAAATAGCAGCGGATCGCTCGATAGATACTCTTCGCCGAACGTGTGACAGAGGAGGTCAAGCCGTTCCTTCAGCTTCATCAGCCGGGCCGATGAATGATGTTGAGGCTTGGGAGAGGAGCTATTCATGATGAGAAGTGATCGGCGGAGTGTTACCGGGTTCCAAGTTCATAGCGCATTCCTGATCTCAATCGAGCTTTGCTCTCTGTCATCAGAGAAAGAGATTCATGACATCTCGGATCTGAAAAGTCAATTTGGACGCCCCGGCGGATTCCATCTGTTGAGTTGGAGCGGCATCAGAATGTAGAATCATCGGCAGATTCATCAGAAAGGATTCCAGCTATGCTGAATGAGCTTGATCGTAACATTGCCAACGCGATTCTTGGGGTTGACACACTCTGGGGAGGCGATGTGATGAACCCATCCGGCATGGGTCGGTTCATCGCCGACTCATGGTGCTCGGATCATGCCTTGCCCGAAGCCTATACGCACCCGACAGCGGCGAAGCTGCGCGAGACCGGGGCGGTTACGGCCAAAGACATCGATCGGGATTCCATCAAGCAGTATCTTCGTGCCGTCGATGTGCCTGGGGCCATCGCAGGAGTCGCCGCCGGGGCGATTCATCTCGGGGGAACTCGCGGAGCTTTCCTGCTGAGTGTCGCGGAATGTTGTCGTGTCATGTTCGACCTGGCGCTTGAAATGATCGGCGAAGGCGACAAAGTCCCTTATACGCGGGCGGTGCGAGCGTCCACAGGCCGAGATCCATCGCCGTCCGATCCATCGCATGACAGGAATCTGGTCAAGGAAATCCTCGGGAAGGCAGGACATCTCTCGAAAGCCGGCGGAGATATTCTCACGGCTGTGGACCTCTGGAGAAGCGAACGCGCTGTTGCCGGGCGCGATGTGGCTTCCAAATCCGCCGGCGTCATTGCCATGTATGAAACGCTCACGCGCAAGAATCTCCTTCCGTATCTTCCAGCCGAAATGCATGATGTGCCGATGGCCAATATCAACTTTTTATCGATTGAAAATGCATGGTTTTCGGGTTCCATGAACTACATCGGACGTGCCCGCAACGCCGACGGTTCACCGCAATATGAAGCCACTTACGAGATCAACGCGGCGTTGCAGATTTCGATGCCCGAGTTCGAGCAACTGGTGAGTCATGAAGTGGTCCCCGGACATGTGACGACATTCGCTTTCATGCAGAAGCTGTACATGCTGGGGCGGGTCGGCTTCGAAGCAACAGTGCTGACAATGAACACCCGCTTCGCGACACTCGCCGAAGGCATCGCCAACAACGCTATTCTGATGGCGCACGGGGTCACGTCGATCGAAGAGCTCGAAGACCCGAACCTGCGTGTCGGCGTCCTCCTCGCTCTCCTGCAGGATCAAGCCAAAAACCAATCTTCTTGGTTGACATGGGGTGAAGAGCGCCCGAAAGATGAGGTCGCGAAGGTGCTCCGCCGGGATTTCCTCGTCTCTGAAGAACGCGCCGACAAACTCTCCGGTGCATGGGGCCGTCACCCGTTACTCGGGAGAATGTACCTCCCGGCCTACAAAATCGGCACAGAGCTCATTGGCAAACTCCGCCAAGAGCACCCGCCCGAGAAAATACTGCCTGTCATGTACGGCTGCTCGGGCCTTGTTGATTGCGTGACGATCGTCGATCTGCTCTAGGTGCCTTGGTATCTGGCCAGTCAACTCTGTGCATAAGATGGGATGACCTGTGATAGGGCAGGATCATGAATTCCTCTTAGGAAGCCAGGAAGGGAGGAATGCAGGAACGGACGGTAGTGTGCTGTGTGCCGGCGATGATCAGTTCGTTCTTGGTTTCCTTACTTCCTGCATTCCTGAGAGGTTCTGGAGCGATGGTTATCGGAGCCATCTTGTTTGGTTGCGGCTATGCCGCATCAGGATGGGCGAGCGTAGCCACGCGCTCGAACAACACGCCAGTGGCCGTCGGATTCTTTGAGGAGGTCCAGGTCAATTCGCTGGCCGGATTCGGTGGTCCCGAGCACCAGGTATTTTTCTTTTTCGTGGGTCGTCGCAACAACGGTTGCCAGGCAGGTGCATCGAGCCGTCTTTTTATCGATAATGGTGATTTCCATGTTTTCCAGAGTTATTTTGAAAGACTCAAAGCTCGAAAACGCCTGTCCTGTGCCTTCCTGAATGTCAGCAGATGAGAAGCCGTTTTCATCGCTGAAATTTTTCGAGATGATTTCCATGAATCCAGCCATGTGCCGCTTTTCAAACGATTGCTTGCTTGATGCGATCGCACGCCTGATGATTGCTTTCGAGCTGAAAAAATAGGCGTAGCCGGCAATGCCTCCGAGCAGGCAGGCGCTGAACACGGCCATGAGCCTGATCTTGGGATTCATGACGGATTCCTCGCCCTCATTCTACTGTGTGGCAATCGAGAAGAATAGCTTTTGCGTCAAGTCCTCAGAGTAATGCCAAAGTCAAAATGTACCAAATGCACACCTCTTCGAATGCATGTCTTCGTCAATGAGATAGTTTAGAGAATCAAATGCGCAGATTCCCAAGTCCATTTGGCCGGCGATTCTTGCTGTGGCCATGTCTCCTATGATGTACTCAATGTTCGGATTGATTTTTCACAAGGTGTTCGCGGGGCTTTTCAGGGTCTCCGCGATTCAGAACGTGCGTATAGATACGTCTCGGAAATTCTACAAAGTGGGATGTCTGGGATCGCGGCGAGGCCTTGCTGAGGCAGCAAGGGGCTAGAGGTTGGAGTTTAGTGCCGGAAATGGGGCCGGAGGATTTGCAGAATCTGAGGCGCGTGCCAGTATGATTGCAACGATGCACACAGTTTGGAAACACAACACATCCCTGACCTCTGACCCCTAACGCGGCATAGCCGCAACCAAACAAGATGGCTTCGACAACCATCGCACCCGAACCTCTCAGGAAGCCAGAAAGAATGGAATGCAGGAATGACTTATGAAACCACCGCTGCTCGATATTAAAATCCGTTCCTGTTTCTTCACCAGCGATTCTCCTGCGGGAACACCCACTGCCGGCGCCGGTCCAACGGCGGCGCTTTTCGATTCTCCGAGTAGCTCAATCCGCCGGTTCTACTCGCGGATTGATGGCAAGAATAGGGGGTTGAGTTTTTTCCCGTTCGGACTTACTCTACACGCGCATGTTAGAAAAAAGATCGATCACAATTTTGATGCCGGCGTTTAACGAGGAAAATTCCGTCGGTTCGGTGGTGGATTCATATCGCCGGGGATTACTTGCTTATTTCGGTTCGATGGATTTATTCGAGATCCTGGTGGTTGATGATGGATCCAAGGACAATACGGCTGAGGCGGCTCGATCGCACGGCGCCACCGTCCTCAAGAACAGGACCAACCGCGGCTATGGCGCAACCCTGAAAGTTGGGATTCACCATGCGCGTTTCGATGATATCCTGATCACCGATGCCGATGATACCTATCATGTTGAAGAAGCCATCAAGATCCTGGATGCTCGAGAGGGGTGCGACATGGTCATCGGCGCTCGAACCGGCCGAAAGCGGAAGATACCTCTCATCCGGCGGCCCGCGAAATGGATCTTGACCAAGCTCGCTAGCTACCTTTCCGGAGAGACCATTCCCGACTTGAATTCCGGATTGCGTTATTTCAAGAAGCAGGGAATCAAAGAATATTTTCATATCATATCGAACGGCTTCTCCTTCACGATGACATCGACTCTTGCCTTCATCTCAGACGGCAAAGAAGTTGTTTTCGTGCCTATCAACTACTACGCCCGTACCGGCCACTCAAAGATCCGCCCGATCCGTGATACCCTGCTTTTCCTGCAGGTGATCCTCCGGACAATCATCTATTTCAACCCGCTCCGCGTCTTCCTTCCGATGAGCGTCTTGCTCATCGCTTTCGGCGTCGGATTCGGTATCTATGAGGTTCTCGTTCACAAGAACATCACGGACATTTCACTGATGACAATCATTTCGGGCGTCCAGCTCGGAGCCACCGGATTGCTGGCAGATCTGATTGTCCGGAAAAATGGGTAGCCTGAAAAGATAAAAGGCCCGTGCGCCTGTACCGGAGTTGACATTTTCTTCCGCCCGGACCACAATTCCATCTTGATTCGGGAATGAATAATGACGGGGGACATTTCCATTAGGGGCATGACTTTTCCGATCACGTTCCGGTTCGAATGTCCTCTGTTTCATTTTGCCTCGGGAGCCGGCATATGCTGACTCGAACAGAGGACAGTTCCATCATTTCGAGCCCCATTGAATCCGAGTTATTCGAGCAGACTTACCTGGATCGCTGGATCCGCCGGGCGATCATCGCCGGCTTTGGTCTCGGATTTTCTCTGCCCTACTTCCATCTCCTGAACAGGATTCGCGTGATGGGCGACGAAATTCTTGAAACCCTGCCGAAAAAAAGAGTGGTTTTTCTATCGAATCATCAGACATATTTCATGGAGGCCATCGCCTTCTTCGACGTGATCTACGTCAGGCACATGTTTCCATGGGAAGGCCCGATTATCCGGTTCTCGGCCGCTGAAGAGACAATGAAGAAAAATCTTCTGACCTCGCTCATGACCAAAGTCGGCGGAGTCACAATCAGGCGTAGTTTCCGTGACGGCGGGCAGGAAGTGAAACGGCCGGTTGATTTTGAGGGTGCGGCACGCATTGAACAGGCAATTGCCGCCGGCTGGCTGCTTCATTTCCCGGCGGGCACGACACGGGAAGGAGCCCCATTTCGGCCAGGCGTTCCACTGATTCTCCACCGCACAAAAGCCATTGTCGTGCCGGTTCGCGTCGACGGATTCAGAAATTTGCTTATGCACAAGCAGTTTCCTGGAAAAATGTTCAAGACGTGCAGCATCACTCTTCATCGGCCGCTCGATCTCGACTCCTTCTACACAAAGCCTTATTGCAAGGATGATGGCCATGCCTTGATTGAGCAACTGACTCAGATCATCGGGGATCCTCAGCCGATCGTCACGACGGATATAGCCAAGTAGAAGGCAACGCTCGGATCCCTTTTTCCTCGATGTGAGACGCCACAAAAGAAACCCGTGGTTATGCTTTTACATGTCTCTCGCTGATCTCGTTTTTTTCAACCCCTCGCGAGTGATCTTCAATAGGCGAGATTCTTTCGTGTTGCAATAACCGTGGCGGTTCGACTTCGAACTGAATCGTCCCAAATCCTTTTCGTTTGGTCGACGCCGTGAGTCCTTTCCAGCGGCGGCGTGCCTGTTCGAAAATCCGTCCCGTGATTCCCGTTGGGAGCCGTGCGACCGCCCACTGGCTGAGGCTCCAGGAGCAGACCGCATAGATCGTCCGAAGAAGCATCTCAAAAGCCAGCCTGCCGAACGGAGCCGGTGTCAGAGGATGATAGCCATAGGATGGGACTGGTTTGTGTCGTAACCGCAACGAATCCATCCGCAAGAAGGCCCCTCGCTTTTTAAAATCCAGCATGTGAGAATGCATGCCGACGGCCGCTTCCAACTCGATGGGTTCAACCGTCAGCCGGCCTTCCCTGATCATTTCATCCAGAACCTGTCGGCCGCGCTCGGTTCTCCCCATGATCAGAGAGAATCCTTTGCCTCGTTCTTCATAAATCGGGGCCCACGCATCTCCCCCTGAGATATCGGCGAATTCGTTGGCCAAATCCGTACAGAGCAAGCATCGGCGCATCATGTAGAACGGGATGAGGTAATTGGCGTAAAACTTGGGCATCTCCAGCAGGCGGCCATCAACCAGTGTCACGCGCATTTTGCCCGGCCATTCGCCGGCTCGATATTCCAGTCGAGCGATCTGCCTGTAGTCCTTCACGCGATGCTTGGCCAAAAATCCTCGGACGGCATCGAAATGCAAGATGTTGCCGCAATAGGAGCCGAGTATGTGCGTGATCTTGCATGCAGCGGGGAAGCCATCAGCCTGAAGCTTGCGAATGGAATGAACCTGGCATGGAATTGCCGCCATGGCAGCGCGAAATCCTTTGGGTTCCTGTTCCAATTGCCGGAGGATCGTATTCACCGGCGAAATGGAATATTTGCTCTGAGCACAACCGAGAACCTCGTCCCGATGGCGTGCGATTCGCGGCTCAAATTTCCACGGCTCGGAGGCGTTCGGAGAGAGCCCGATAGCGCCATCGACAATTCCCGATTCCAGCATGTAGATGGCCGCTGCTGACAGGACCCCTCCGGAGGCGCCGGCTTTCCGTATCTCCTCGTCTCCGGCATATCCCACATAGAGACTTTTCACGGCTCCCAGACGTGTGTCGGTCGAAGGAGATCCATGGGTGAATTGGGCGAGAGTCGGAAAATGAACGTCCTGACCTGAGCATCCATTCACACACATGGCGGCGCATTTCGCGCACGGTTCGTTGTCTTTGAGAATCGGTAAACAACGCCCGAGAGGATCGGCAAATTCGATGACTTCAGCTGTACACACGCCGACGCAGGAACCGCAGCGAGTGCAGAGCCCCGCATCGATCACCTCGCGGCGCAATTTTTCAAACGGCCCAATCGGCATACAACTCAGTATCGCGGCCGGATGCCGCGACTGTCAAATGGGGGTTTGAGAACGAGGAATGCGGAGATCGGTGCTAGACGAGGAACGCGCACTTCGCGAGCACGTCCCGAATATCCGCCTTGCCTGCAGCCGCCAGGGCGACGCCCTTTTGGAGGAGTGATGGGAAATTCGGTCGTTTGTTATCCAGCCCGCCGGGTCCGACTCGACCCGCCTGCCTGCGTACAGCTGCGCTCTGTTCGGGATGATCCAAATAATAAAGGATTGTTTCGTCGATCGGCGTCACCTCACAGAGGACCTCCTCCATCAGCATACCGACGCCTTTGCATAAGGGGCATCCGGAATTGAACCAAAATACCGTTTCGCGATAGTCCGCCAGATCGTACTGAGCGATTTCCTCCTCGGTTAATAGCGCCTCTTTTTTGCAATATTTACAGAGGCGGAGAACCGATGTGGATTGGAGGACGGTTGGGATGAGGCGCGCTTTGAGGGCCGGCCGCAGGCCGCTTTCCGTGAGCCATCGCAAAACAGACCGCAGATCCGGGAATGTGCATGTCGCCAGCACCAGACACCGGCTGCTGCTCAGGAGCGCCAGTTCCATCGACGCTGCATCGCGGACGGTATCGATGGCCAGCACATCGGGGTGCTGTCGGAGTGATGTTTCCAGCATCCGCGAGAAAATCTTGTGTGATGCGCTGCCGAAGGAAATCTGGTGAATCCCGGGCAGCGCGTAGAAAATGGATTCCTCGAGTGTGAAGACGGCCGGTGTCGTCTTGTGCGCTTCAGCGAGAGTCGAATACAGAATGAGCTTTTTCTGAGTGCCCGGCGCGACAGAAAGAATGATGAGCCCTTTCCGCTGCTGGATCAGTTTGGATAAATAGGACGCTTCGCCGGTTCGCGCATCGAAAAGGGTCTCAAAGAGTTGCTCGAAGCTCTTCTCATCATAAAGATCGAACGTGAGGCTCCGCCCATGCGTCACTGGAACTGAACTGATCTGAAGATAAATCGTCCGATCGCTGATCTTGATCTTGGCGCGCTTTTCCTGCGGCACCTGCGTATCGAACGGCCCGACGCTCGTGAGATAGTCCACGAAGAGCGCAATGGATTGGTACAGCGTAGCCCCCAGCCGGAACTCGATGTAAGGCTCCCCTTCCTTGACGAAATACACGAGAATTTCATCGTGATCGTTCTGCCGAAACATCACCTGCCGGCTGCGCTTGATGACGGCTTCGGCGAGGATTGTCCGGAGCCAGTCGGCGGCCGAGGAGCTCTCGTTCATCATATGAATGTTGACAGGCCGAATCTGTTTATCGTCATCCTTCAGGACGAAAATTTTCTCACCGGAACTGGAATCCAGAACGCCTGCTTCGACCCTCGGACTGTAATATTTTTCGAGAGCGCGACTGAGGATGGCCGGGTGAGTCAGAAGGACCCGGATTTTATATCCGGTCAACTCCTCGAGCGCCGGCAGAAGTTGCGCGGAGCTCACAGCCGACGCCGCCAGTGTCAGGATATTCTGATCGAGCTTGACGGGCACAATCTTGTAAAAATGTGCGATATTTGGGGGGATCAAATCGAGCAACGTCGTGTCGATGGAAACCTCTTCGGCATACCAATAAAGAAGTCCAAGCTTCTCTTCGACGAAAGAAAAAAGCTTAGGGGCGGTTGCGAGCTTGAGCTTCAGAAGATTGTAGAAAATGCTCCCGCCCTGCAGCTTCATTTCCTTGAGAACCCTGTCGGCATCCGTGTGCCCAATCAGTCCTTCCTCGATCAGAAAGTCCAAGAGCGAGCGAATACCGACTATTTCCATGATGCCTATCTCACAACCAGATTCTTGAACCCCATGCCCTCGAGACGCTTCTTTGCCCCAATCGCCTCATCTCGCGTCGCAAATTCACCGACAAGCACGCGGTATAGTTTCTTTGTATCCTTGGCTCCAGGAGGCAGAATCGTTATGGGGTAGCCGGCTTTTTCAAGTTCCACCGCGGAATGCTTTGCGTTGGCCTCGGTGCTGAAAGCACCCGATTGAATCGAGTAGTAATGCCCGGGCTTGGGGGTTGGCGGAGGCGGCGTCTCAGCATGATGGTCAACCGCCCTGGCGACCGGCGGGGTTGCGGCCGGCTGTTCTTCGTTGACGGCTGCCGGCTGCTTCGACGGCTTGTCGAAGAAACTCGCCTCCGTCGTGTGATCCACGGCGGGCTTCGGCGCTTCGGCCTTAACCTTCTCCACAACCTCCGTTCCTTCAGCCGCTGCAGTTTCGGCAGGGCTTTTCCGCCCGACCATGACACCCAGCAGGAAAAGAGCGACTCCAATGACGGCGGCGATCAGGAACACAAACAGTATCTGTTTATGTTCCAACCGAATTTCATGGTATCCCGTGCTGTTCCATTCACTCATTGCGGGCCCCTTATGGCCGATTCATCGGCCTCCTCCTACTTACATACCACAACTGGCATTGATTTTTCCAGGTTTTCTTACTACATCCGTAGAACATCCCGGCTTGATTCCCCCTTCGTGGACCGATTTCCAACCTCGCATTCTGAAGGAGAGAACCATGCCAAAGCCCTCCGTCATTGATCCAATCGGTCGACAATCGGTTATTTAATGAATATTCCTTTGAGAAGGTCGATCGGCAGCGGGAAAATAATGGTCGAATTCTTCTCGGTGGCGATCTCCGTCAGGGTCTGCAGATATCGGAGCTGCAGAGTGCATGGATTCTTGGAAATGATTTCCGCGGCTTCTCCCAGCTTCTGCGAAGCGGCGAACTCGCCATCGGCGTGAATGATCTTCGCTCGCTTCTCGCGCTCGGCCTCCGCCTGCTTCGCCATGGCCCGCTGCATCTCGGTTGGGAGGTCGACGTGCTTAACTTCAACGGCCGACACTTTGATCCCCCATGGGTCGGTGTGCAGATCCAGGATTGACTGGAGCTGTATGTTCAGTTTTTCACGCTGTGAGAGGAGCTCGTCGAGGTCCGCCTGACCGAGGATGCTCCGAAGTGTTGTCTGGGCGAGCTGTGATGTGGCATACAGATAATTCTCGACCTCGACAATGGCCCTCCGTGGTGACATCACGCGGAAATAGACGACGGCGTTCACCTTCACCGATACGTTGTCTCGGGTGATGATGTCCTGAGGCGGCACATCGAGGACGATGGTCCGCAGGCTGACACGGACCATCCGGTCGATCGGGGCGAAGACAAAGATGAGGCCGGGTCCTTTGTCGGCCGACAACAACCGCCCCAACCTGAAAATGACACCCCGTTCGTATTCGGCAAGGATCTTGATCGAGCTCAAGAGGTAGAGTACGACAATCCCGATTAAAATGATCCATCCAGGCATCTCTTTCTCCTTCTATTGGTTTGTACGTTTGACGGTCAATGTGAGGCCGCTCACCGTCGTCACGATGACGCGTTCGCCTCGCTGAAAATCCCCCTCTTCAGTGATTGCATTCCAGTACTCGCCGTGGACCTGAATTTTTCCGGCCGGCATGATGCCCTCAGGATGCACAGCTTCGATCACCTGCCCAATCTCCCCCACAATCCCCTGTTCGCCTGTCACAGTCCGTCGTCGCAAGGCGCCGAGGGCCAGACGGAGAAGGAAGATGACGATGAGTGCCATCCCGATTGAAACTGGAAGAATGATTCTGATCGGGACTCGAAGTGCGGCATCAGCGGCGTCGATGAGCATCATCGATCCCAGGATGAGAGCGATGACACCTCCGATACCAAGCACACCGAAGCTCTGCAATTTCACCTCCGCGATAAAAAATCCGAATGCCAGCAGGATCAGCATGAGTCCTGCGTAATTAATGGGAAGTATGTTGAATGCGAAAAAGGCGAGAATCAAGCAGATTCCGCCAGTAACGCCGGGGAAAATGGCCCCAGGGTGAGCGAACTCGAAATAGAAACCAAGCAAGGCAGCCATGAACAGCAGGTAAGCCACGGTGGGGTGTGCGAGAAGGTTGAGGATTTTCTCTTTGGATGTCATCGGGATCCATTTCTGCCGCTGTCCCGAAAGATGGAGAGTGACTTCCTGTCCGTTAAACCGGTGAATCGTTTTTCCGTTCAGCTGGTTGATCAAATCGTCGACATCCTTGCAGACGTATTCGATCATATGCCCCTCTAAGGCCTCTTTTTCGGTGTAGGACTTGCTCTCGCGAACGGCCTTATCAGCGAGGTCCGCATTGCGTCCGCGCTTCTCGACGATGGATTTGATCCAGGCGACCGTGTCGTTTTCTATTTTCTTGGACATGATTTCGTCGATCTTTTCGCCCTCGATCGAGACCGGGTGAGCGGCGCCCATGTTCGTTCCAGGAGACATGGCAGCGATGTCGGAGGAGATAGTGATGAGGCAGCCGGCCGATGCCGCTCGCGCTCCACTCGGGCCTACCAACACCGCCACAGGCACTCTGGTATCGAGCATTCGCATGATGATTTCACGCATCGGATCCATCATGCCACCCGGTGTGTTGAGCCGGATAATCAGCAGCGTCGCATGTTCGCGCTCGGCTTGATCCATTGCATTTAAAAGATAACGCGCCGTGACCGGCTGGATGATTTCAGAAAGATCGGCGACGAGTATCTCTGCGGCCGCGACCGCGGGAAGTGCGGTGAGAAGGATGAAGAGCACAACTGTTTGGGCGAATCGTTTCTTTTTCATTATTTTGACTCTTGCCATTTCTTAAGCAACCATGAATTCATCACAAAGGGGCCTCGACGGATCGTCGTGCCAGATCAACGATGAAGATTCCTTCATTGGCAGCAAAGCGCGAACATCGGCATTGGAAGGATCGAGCTCAAGCGCGCGCTCAGCTTCATGCTGGGATTCCTGCTGGCGGCCCAATCGATTGAGAATTTTTGCGAGAAGAACATGTGCGGCAGCCGTCTCGCTGCTCCACAACGACATCTTCGCTTCAATCATGGCGTGGTCGAGATCTCCGACTCCGAAGTAAGCCTTTGCCAGCATATACCGTGCCTCCCCATGATATGGGTCCAAATAAAGCACCTTCTTCAATTCCTCGGTGGCTTCTATCCACAATGAGCGCCGGCAGTAATCGAACCCCCGTTCCAGATGAAATCGTATCACTTCATCCCGTGATGCCGTCGAAGGCAGCGTTTCGTCGGGAGGAATTCCACCGTGAGGAATTGGGAGCAGGCGAGGACGGAGCATATCCTTGATGTCGGGAAGATGCTGAGGAGCGTGCGAAATAGCAAGACTGTGCACGGCTTGAGCTTCTTCCTTGAGACCGGCCTGAGCCAGAAGATCGGCCAGAATATACTGCGCTTGCCAATCGTTTGGATCCAGGCGCGCGGCATCCTTATAGGCCGAGATGGCTTCATCTTTCGCCCCGGCGCGCTGCTTGACGATCCCGAAGTTGAACCGGAGAGCAGGATTTGATCCATCCAGCTGGATTGCGTTCAGGAGATAAAAAGCAGCCTGTTGTTGATTGTTCTGTTCCGAGAAGGCTGCGGCCAGATTGTTCATCGCCGGGCAGCTGAGCGATGGTTTGGCGATGAGATCGGTGAAGATCGCGGCGGCCTGTGTGAGGTCCCCGCTGGAGTAATAGGCCATACCCTGAAGGAAGGCAAAATTGTCAGCAAAATCCAGTGGAGGAGATGACAGCAGTTTGATGACGTCGGCGAAATCACGCTTCGCGTAGAGTATCTTCGCTCGTTCGAAAACTGCCTCTGCATAGCCTGGGAATGCCGTCGTGGCTTTGCTGAGATAATAGAGCCTCTTCTGGGAATCACTATAGCCGAAGCTCTTGATAAAGTATTCGTATGCCTCCAGTGGGACCCCGGCATCACGTCCCAGGATTTTGGCTTTCAGAGAATCTGGATCCGCAAAATATTCTTTGACGATGTTATATCCGATGGTGTTTTCCATTGAGATGATCTCTCCGAGCTTGCTCTTCACCGACGTGGCGTGACCCATGGAATTGTTCGCCGTATCAAAGGGGATAATGGTGATCTGCAGGTTTCCGTCGGTGGTGAGCTCATAGTAGCCGGACAGAACATAAAGCGCTTTCAGTTCAGATGCCAGGCGGATCATGGTGGCATGAGAGATTGCGCCGCTTTCCGGTATGTCGATAGATTCAAACCCCGCTGCACGGGCTTCAGGAGGAATAGAGGCGACATTGAGCAGAGGGAGGAGTTTCTCGGAAAGATATATCGAGAAGCTCAGGCCTATCCAGTTGAATTCCGCTTTGCCGGTCCGGTTCTCAGGAGTCAGAACGAGCACGGGAGGGACAAGGACGCCGGCTGAGAGTGAAGCGGCAAAAAGGGTCAATACAATCAGCATACAAAGTCTCTTCATGATAGTTATCGTTTAGAAAAATAAGCTTGTTGTGAGGAAAAGTCAACTGAGTCCCGGATCGTGAGCGCACAATTGGAGTACTCTGAACGGGAATAGCACTGTTCAACCACAGATGAACACCGATGAACACAGATCATAAGCGGAGTAACGGAATTAATTTGAGTTTGATTGCGGTTGAACCTAACCTGGCGGAGCCAGAACCAAAGACGGTGGCCGCACCACAGAGCGACTCCAGACCTCTCAGCAAGCCAGGAATGCAAGAACCGAAGGTAGTGTGCCGGCAATGGTCGGTTCGTTCCTGGTTTCCTTACTTCCTGCATTCCTTGGAGGTTCGGATGGAATCTTGCATATTCCGAAGATCTTGCCATTTCGTGTCGACATTTCGCCGCTTAGACACTAGAGGATCGTTCCCCGCATCACCGTGACAGCCTGACCCCCAAGCACCACCCGATCCTGGCGTACGCTGACCTGGATGATGCCTCCGCGATCCGATGCCTGGTAAGCGGTCAATTCTTTCTTGCCTAATCGGGCGCTCCAGAACGGGCCGAGACAGCAGTGGGCCGATCCCGTTACGGGGTCTTCGTCAATACCGGATCCCGGGGCGAAAAACCGTGACACAAAATCGAATCCGGCCGTCGATGAGTGGCCCGTCAGTATGACAGCTCGCACAGGCAGCGTGCGCAGCATGCTGTGATTCGGCTTGGCTCGCCGCACAATCTCTTCGGAAGAGACGAGCACAATATAGTCGGATTGGTGTTTCCCGATGTACTCGGCTTGAACGCCGAGTGCATCCAAAAGCGACACCGGTGCGACGGCGGGCTCTTCGTGCTTGGCCGGCAGATCCAGCTTGATCCAATCTCCATCGCGAGTGGCGGTCAGGCGCCCGCTTTTCGTGGAGAAACGTATGGCCTCCTGAGGCTTCCGGTGACCTTCCTCCCAGAGCACATGCGCGCTGGCCAAGGTTGCATGACCACAAAGATCGACTTCGATGGTCGGTGTGAACCATCGCAGATTGTAACCATCCTCCTGCCGGCATAAGAAAGCCGTCTCTGAAAGGTTCATTTCCCGGGCGACATCCTTCATCCAATTATCCGCCGTCGGTCTTGATAAAAGGCAGACTGCTGCCGGGTTGCCGGAAAACGGCTTGTTCGTGAATGCATCAACCTGAACAATGGGCGTTCCCATGTATGAACCTCCTCGTTCTCATTCTGCGAAATACATCCTATCGCATCGTCGCCTGAGCGCAACTCAAGAATTTACATTATGGATGCTTTTTCCCCTAACCTGGCGGAGCCAGAACCAAAGATGGTGGCCGCACCACAGAGCCACTCCAGACCTCTCAGAAAGCCAGGAAAAGAGGAATGCAGGAACGGAAGGCAGTGTGCCGGCAATGGTCGGTTCGTTCCTGGTTTCCTTACTTACTGCATTCCTAAGAGGTCCGGGTGGGATCTTATATGTTCCGAAGATCCTGCCATTTCGTGTCGACATTTCGCCATTTTGACACTAATGCCATGGGGTGATCTTTCATCGGGGAAATGAGTTTTCTCGTGGGAAAGCAACCCCGACCATATCTGAGAATTGTGAAAAGTCCACGAGGTGGTCAACGTTTGTTAACGTTGTCAACGATAGTTTACACGCGACTGATCTTCCTGAAACGCAATGGATTAGGACGCGTTAGAATCGACCTGTCAACGCTGGTTGTCACCCGCATTCGAATTGGATTTCTCCGCAACTTCTTGAAAAAAAAGAAAAATGCAATGACTCGCAGGCTGGCATGAGATTTGCTCCTAAGTCATCTCTGAAAGGAGGTGATGGAACCAAAGTAGAAACACTTAAGATCGGAATCCAAGAGCAAGATTGGCGATTTCAGTACCGCAAAAAAATGAAAACAAACAAAGGAGTCATCTCATGGAAAAAAGCAGAGCCGTCAGGATTCTGGGCCTTCTGACCATCATGGCATTGGCCCTCACCATTTGGGCACCTCTGGTACAAGCCGCGAAATCCAAGGATGTTCAGATCAATATCAACACCGCGTCCGTGCAGGAGCTCACGAAGCTTCCACGTGTCGGCGAAAAAGTCGCGCAACGGATTGTGGAATACAGGACCAAGAACGGTCCTTTCAAGAGCCCCGAAGATATTATGAAAGTCTCAGGAATCGGCGAAAAAACATTTGCGGAAATGAAACCCCAGATATTGATCGCTGCCCCTGTGACACCCAGCAAGTGAAAAATCGACGGCTGCAGGACGAGGCGAGGAGTCTGACTCCTCGCCTCGTTGGGGGCCATTTTGAGGAGGAAACATGATATCAGCAAAAGAGCTGGAGGTGCGGGCGAGGTCGTTTGAGGCGGCGCTGACACAGATCGAAAAGCAATTTGGTCGCGGATCTATCATGAGACTAGGCCAAGACTCGGCGCATGATGCGGTCGATGTTATTCCAACGGGGATCTTCTCTATCGATCAGATGCTCGGGATGGGAGGAGTTCCGCGAGGCAGGATCATAGAGGTCTTCGGCCAGGAATCATCTGGGAAGACGACTTTTGCATTACAGATCATTGCGAAGGCACAGCAGCAGAAGGGAGTCTGCGCGTTCATTGATGCCGAACATGCCTTGGCGCCGGATTACGCACGGAGATTAGGAGTCGATTGCGATAACTTGTTCGTCTCTCAGCCGGATTGTGGCGAACAGGCGCTGGAGATTGTGGATATTCTTGTTAGAAGCCAGGGGTTGGATGTGTGTGTCGTGGATTCTGTGGCAGCGCTGGCGCCTCGAGCGGAAATCGAAGGCGAAATGGGAGATGCGCAGGTCGGTTCGCAGGCACGACTCATGAGCCAGGCGATGAGAAAGCTGACAGGCGCGGTTTCCAAAAGCAATTCATGCCTCGTTTTCATCAATCAGATGCGCGAAAAAATCGGGGTGATGTTCGGCAATCCGGAGACGACAACCGGCGGGCGGGCTCTGAAGTTCTATGCGACACTCAGAATTGAAGTCAAGCGCGGGCAGGCCATTAAAGATGGCGATAGCATAATCGGCAATCGCACTCGAGTGAAGGTCGTCAAGAACAAGCTGGCACCGCCATTCAAAGAAACAGAAATCGATCTCTTATTTGGAGATGGGTTTTCAGTTGAAGGGGATCTGCTCGATTGCGGAGTGGCGCGAGGAGTCGTCGAAAAGAGCGGCTTCTGGTTTACCTGGAATGGCACTCGACTCGGCAATGGCCGGGATAATGCACGAAAATTCCTGCAGGCAAACCCCGATGTGACACGGCAGATTGCAGCCGCCATGCAGACAAAGACTACAGAATCGAGTGCGGCTGCGAAAGCTTCCGGAGAATAAGGAGAATACTAATGAGCAGCCTGAATATGGTTATGCTAATTGGGAACCTGGGACGCGACCCTGAAGTGCGACACTTACCAGATGGGCGGCCCGTGGCCAATTTTTCACTGGCGACCAGTCTGAGATGGAAAAATGTCTCCGGTGAAGTCGAAGCACGGACTGATTGGCATCGGGTAGTGGCTTTCGGGGGCTTGGCAGATACGGTCCAACGCTATTTGCATAAGGGCAAAAGTGTCTTTGTGGAGGGGCGCTTGCAGACTCGTTCTTATATGAACAAAAGTGGATCCAAGGCATACACAACCGAAATTATCCTGCGCCGAATGCTGATGCTCGGCAGGAAACCTGACGGCGAGGCGGGTCCGGCGACGGAGGTCGAAGCGGATGAAGAAGTCGCGTGACGGATAGACGGTCACAGACAGGGAACTTCTTCGAATCCGATGCGCAGGCTGTCGTCGCCTCTCCCCACATTGCAGGCAAACGGGCACTCAAAGTTGCATTAACGACACGGCTGATCGCCTCTCGTCGATGCTCCTTGTGAACATGTGCTATTTGGAATTGAGATGTAGTAGATTGAATGTGCGATTGCTACCAGTTCCGATATACTCCTCGGCGATGATCTGAAACTCGTCACTAGTAGGCGACAACATGAGGCAAATGCTGTGGATTTCGCTGAAAGTATTGTAATCATAGGGGCTGGGTTGGTGATAGAGAGTGGAAAGCTCCCAACCGACCCCGTTGTAGTGGATGTAGCGGATCTGCCCCACATTAAGAAAACTACCTTCCCTCACATGTGAAGAGGCAATATCGGAAAAAACGATATGCGGCCGATCCCGTTTATCGAAACATAAATGAGGAATGGCGCCGGTGAACTGGCCTTCATCGTAACCGAAATAATTATCGGCCACAGTGACAAGTACATTTCTAGTCCACTTCCCTCTATTCAATTGCGCATATATTAATTGAGAATATTGAGCTGATTTGGCCGGCACACGCTCGACATAGGTGCATGCCATGGCGATGCGTCCATGGCTGTCGATGGCGATGGAAGGATTATAGCCGGCATCGCAGGAGGTGTCGGATTTCGGCAGAGCAGTCGAGATTTCCCACTTTCCGCTGGCGTTGGTAGCATAGCGCATCTCGGTGGGATATGGATCAAACCCCTCGCGCACCAAGGCACCGTATGCGATATGAGCATGACCGGAATTGTCAATCACCAGATCCTGACGGCGCAGGGGTCGCATATACCAATATCCTATATTCATTAAAATGTAGACGGAATCATAGTGCTGCACCAACTCCTGTTTCCATGCTCCGCTTAAATTGGTCATGTAGAAGAGATTGCTGTTTTCGTTGGCCACCAGATAATGATCGGGGGTTGAGCCGAATTGTAGCACGGCCAGGTGCAGAGAATTCTTGGGTCCAAGAGCAGCGGCCAGTTCATAGACGTATTCGCCTTTGCTGTTGGCGAAATGGGCAATTTTTTCGCTGTGCCACTTGGTCCGATTACTGAGGGTGAAATGCAACAAGTCCTGAGCGACACCGTTCTGCAGAAGCGTGAAAATATGGGGATGAAGCAAGGCATCGTAAAGAAGGACACTGTTTTCGACACAGGTCCCATGGGTGATCTGCTTTTTCTGAATCCGGCCATCGGGGGTGATGGTTTTCAGAACGAGCTGAGAAATTGAGCTGTCACCGGCTCCTCCCTGCGTTTCACGATAAACAATGCCGGCTGTTGTTCCGTCGGGGGTCAATTGAGCCCAACTGTGGCTGCCGCTGCTATTGAGGCAGGAGTCACGGCTAGTGCTATAGAGCTTTCGTACTTCCACAGTTTTATTGGCGGGCGTCGAGAGAGGCGCTGGGATGGGGAGACTATCCGGCTTCGCGTCGACACTGCTCCACCAGGGCGTCATCCAAACAACGGCCGTCATGACCAGCACTCTCATGCGGCTTTCGATGTGTTTCTTCGTCAAATGGCGATGCGCCTCGACGCCGGAGTCATGACCAGCCCGTGAATGAATCGGGCTGGAGGAAAAATAGGAGAGTGAAGCAACATCAATCGCCAACGGATTTGTCGCGCTCTGACTGGTGTTGTGCAATTTGTGGACCATGAACAGGCCTCCATGGAGAGTGAATTCATCCCAAAGGTATATGCGAAAAACATATTTTGGATGTAAAAGCGGTCATTCCGGCGATGGAGTAGCATACCCCAACATGTTGTGTTCGAGAGATCCGATGGAGGGGGATTGGGGCAGGCGGTGGATGGGGTGAAGGAAATGACTGGATGGATTCCGCAATCGTACTCACGACCGCCTCGCCATCTACTTTCACTGGGATGGGCTTGATCTCTGCCCCATGGCCAGCGCCGTTGCCCTCTGATCCCCATGTCATCGCCAATCACAACATCTTGGGGCCGGCCACTCCAACCCCGGAAGCGCCTCTTTTATCCTTCGTATTAACAATACAACATCAATATTTTGTCGCGGGTTATCTCCCTTTTTATTCGCCACACTCATGCCACAATTGCATTGATGCACAAATCGAATCGGATGAAAACGTCATCTTGGTTCCTTTCCCGGTTGCCGTATTCATCTTAAATTTGGGATCGCTTTTGACGGCTTTTGTCACAACCTTCCGGCATGTGGACTTCTTAGTCATGAGTTGAGAAGTGCGATAAAATGATTCACACGCTGTATCGAAATCGCCACTTTCTGAAATGTTCATTGCCAAAATGGTCGTCGGTTTTGAATTGGCCATTTCCATGCCGCAGGCAACAGCGAAACCGCTATCACAGGTCTTGTCGATGAATGGAGACGTCTCGTTGCCCGTTTCACCATAGGCTTTTTGCCATTGAACCTTGCCCGATTTGTCGAGCTTCAAAATGACGACATCCGCATCTCCTGTCGAAGACGGTGTCAACCCTGAAGCTATGAATCCACTGTCCGTTGTTTGTTGGATGCAGGTTCCTTCATCCTTCCCGGAGGATCCAAATGTGTTCTGCCATTTAATCGCACCTGTTGATGTGAGTTTCATCACGAGAATATCTGAATCACCTGCGCCGAAAGAGGACGTGGTCCCGATCAGGATGTATCCTCCATCTGACGTCTGCCTGATCACCTTTCCAACATCATCTTCAGATCCTCCGAGCGCAACCTGCCATTTGATTATGCCTCGTGCATCCATTTTAAGAACCCAAATATCGGAATCTCCTCCCGTTGAAATAGTCTGACCGAGGAGGATATACCCACTGTCAGATGTTTGCTCCGCGTGGATGCCCGTTTCAAATCCCGAAATTCGATAGGCATTTTGCCATTTAACACTTCCGGATGAATTCAGCTTCAAGAGGAATGCACTATCCTTGGAGGTAGTTGAATGCATGGATCCCGTGACCACATACCCGCCGTCTTTTGTTGGCTGGATATGATGCGCCTGATCCTCATTTCCTGTGCCATACCTCATCTGCCATTTGATGGCACCCTGACTATCCAGGCTCACAATCCAAATATCGTCGTCCCCTTTGGATCCAAATGAATCAGATGTCCCGACTGCCACGTAGCCTCCATTTGAGGCCGGTTGGATGCTCGCCAGGATATCGCCTTTATTCCCGCCATATTTGTAGGTCCATTTGACATTTGCACCCCTGTCCGTGCGCATAATGAAAAAATCTTCGCTGCCAGCTTTGGATCCGCTAAGAATGCCGCCAATGATCTGACCACCATCCGATGTCACGTGCATGGATGATACGTCGGTGGCTGTTTTTCCCCCGTATGTCGTCGCCCAACGCGGGCCTGCGGTGTCCTTGATACAGCGGATTGAATATTTCAAAGGTTTATGCCAATTGTAGATATGGCTGGCGGCATTATCAAAACTGAGATATTGTTCTCTTGCATCCTCGGCGCTGATTTCGGTCGATGTCCAAAATACAGCCTGTTCAGTCAGTTGATGAAATACGGTGGTGTCCCATTCACCGGCACCCAGTGCGCTGAACCCACTCGAATTGTCAGCACCGGTATTTGGGGTCTTCCAATGTGCCGTGCCCGCCTCCTTTAGTTTCCCACCCGCAACCGCTGCCCCGCCAAGATATTCCTCCATAGTTGTCCATTCCGGATCACTCGGGACATGCCACCCACATGGGCAGACTCCCTGAGTCATGGGAGTATTGGATCCTTTCATGGCAGCAGGCCATGTATACAGGCGTCCGTAGACCGTTGCCAGGCTTTCATCGTTATTGAAGGAAACGACATCCGGTATCGATATTCCATCAGAATAGTGAAGTGATTTGAGATTCTCCTTGAGCCAGGATTGAGATCCGATCCGGACAACATGGTATGAATTGTTGTCATAGTCTCGAACGATTTCTTCAGCATTAAGAATCCCGATGGTCATCCCCATCAGAAAAACGGCACTCAGGATCTGTTTCATACAGTCATTCTCCTTGAACAATTGGATACGAGTCCCAATTCAGAGCATCCGAACTCAAGATCACTTTCGTCCATGAATTTGGGAGGGCTTGAAGATAAGTGTCTATTTTGGACAAGGGAGTTTTCCCCTTCCGTTATTTTCAAATTTGGAGAGCGGCAGCACAGGGACAAACGAGATCGAATCAACCAGATTCCCTCATGGCAAGAGAAGAACGGCCACACGGGCCTCGTCTTTTGCAAATATTTATGGCCATGCCGATATGATAACTACGATCTCACCAGCGTGTAAAGACGGTAATAAGCAACATAATGAGGACTTTCTGTCCTTTTGGGTAAGAAATTGTGATCGGTAACCCTATAGGTTTCAATGGATTGGGATATTAAACT
Source organism: uncultured Acidobacteriota bacterium (assembly GCA_903916735.1). Taxonomy (GTDB): domain Bacteria; phylum Acidobacteriota; class CAIWXX01; order CAIWXX01; family CAIWXX01; genus CAIWXX01. Next base: position 43,146 of record CAIWXX010000085.1, on the reverse strand, counting down.
TAGACGGAAAAGAAATGCATAAACTGCTTGAATTTGTGCCGAGATGCTCTATTCCTGTCTATCTGATTCATAACATTGGAGATTTTCTATTGAACATGTTTTTCATTCCTATGTTGAATTTTTCAGCCTTATCGTATAAATTTCCCCCTGCTTAGGACTTCTTCCTTGTGAAAGGAAGATATTGACTTACTGAGAAAGTACATGGAATTCTATTTTTGGTTTATCGGTTGTATGAAAATGCAGTTCCCTCGAAAAATTGGCGCATTTTTCCTTATCCTTAGTGCTTTCTCGGAGTTTTTGCTGATTGGGATGCCCTTTTTTGTACGCCACGATTGCTTCGGTGGTCTTGATTTTGAACGAATCGCAGCCAAGCAAGGCTTGAATCAGCATATTATCTCCGAAATCGTCCAAGATCGTCGTGGATTTATCTGGTTGGCCACTGAGGATGGCCTTGTCAAATATGACGGTTACGCCTTCACTACCTTTCGTCCTGCTCCACTCAAAACAACCAATCCGGAAGACGCCACTCTTTATTCGCTATGCTTGAGTCGGACCGGAGACCTGTGGATTGTTGGTCGGCCTCAAGTGGGTCTGAGGCGATTTAATGTCCTGAAAGAGTCATGGCAAGGAGTATCCCTCCCTTCCGGAATGGAAGATAGCAATAAACACTCTCTTATAAGAGCTGTCATAGAAGACCAGTCTGGGCTGCTATGGATTGCAATAGCCAACCGAGGCTTATTCTGGTATGACCCGGTCACTCACCGATCCGAACAAGCTGTCTTGCATCCGTTTCAGAAACATGGCGAATCCATGCACATTTGTGCACTTTACCAAAGTCAAAATGGCGACATCTGGATTGGAACATGGGGACAAGGGCTATTTCAATATACGCCGAAGACAGGTGCAGTCCGCCATTACCATAATGTGCCCACTGAGCCGGACAGCCTAAGCCTTGATATCGTTTCATGTATTGTTGAGGACTCTCATGGAACCCTATGGATTGGGACAAGGGGTGGAGGGGTCAATCGCCTGATTCATAAGAACGACCGGAGTTGCTTTCTTCATTATCCCCAAAATGCAAAGAGCCTTGAGGGCGCAAGCCTCAAAGATATCCAGGCAGTAATTGCCGATCATTCCGGACACATCTGGGCTGGAGCATTCAATGGCGGAGTCAGCCGGATTGATCCCCAGAGTGATCAAATATTGAATTTCTTCACGAATCCCGCCGATTCGGGGAGCATCAGCAGCAACCAAATCCTTTCAGTCTATGAAGATCGGTCTGAAAACCTATGGATCGGGACGTGGGGCAACGGGCTATGCAAACTCAACCAACGAAGGTTGGCATTTTCACATCTTCAAAACCACCCGGAAAATCCGGAAAGCCTGAGCAACAATGAAATCCAATGCGTTCGTGAAGGCCGAAATGAAACGTTATGGCTTGGGACATGGGGAGGGGGATTAAACCGATGGGATCGAACTACTGGGAAGATCGTCCATTTTTCCCCTGATTCCACCGACCCTCAGGATTTTTCTCGAAACGCCGTCATCTCCATCCTTGAGGACAGCAGGGGAACGCTGTGGTTCGGAACCCTTTCAGGCAAATTAGGCCGGCTTCCACAGTCTTCAGACCGGTTCCACTTCATCGACTATTCCCCTCACAAAACCGAGGATTCAATACCATATGTTTTATACGAAGACCAGTTAGGAGACATCTGGGTGGGGGTCAATCCTCAGGGTATTGTCAAAATGGATAAAAATGGCAAAGTACTTGCATCATTTCAATTCAAGGATAGTGTTGAAAAACATCCCATCATTACAATCCTTGCGATCCAGGAAGCAGATCAAGGCACTCTATTGCTCGGCACCAGCAAAGGCCTATTCTTTTTCGAAACTGCTACGGGGAAACTTACAACTCATGATGAAAAAACGACTATCCCCGACGACCTCAGCCAAAAGGCCATCTACTGTATTGTCAAAAAAAATTCAACCGGCACCTTTTGGATTGGAGCAGCTGATGGGCTGTATCAATATTTTCCGGAAGCGAACCGGTTCATCTATTGCACCCCTCTTATGGGGATACCAAAATGCGAAATACTCGGTGTTTTGGAAGACAGCGACAACTATCTTTGGTTATTAACCAGCGATGGAATCTTTCATGCAAATCCCAAAGGCAAAGTATTACATAAATATAATGTATTAGATGGATTACAAAGCAATATTCTCAACTATAAGACTTTTATTAGAACGCGTCATGGTGAGATCTTTGCTGGAGGCAACAACGGCTTGGATTGGTTCCGACCTGAAAGCGCAAGAAGGAATCAGGAAATCCCTTCGATCGGGCTGACCGGATTCCAGCTCTTCAACCAACCGGTTCCAATAGAAGAAGGAGCGACGGCGATTCTTTCAAGAAGAGTCAGCGAGACAGAGACCATCATTCTTGACCATCGGCAAAATGTTTTGACATTCGAATTTGCGGTTTTGGATTTCAGCGAACCCGCTCGCTGCCAATATGCCTATCGAATGGACGGCTTTGACAAGGATTGGATCTTCTCAGGATCTCGCCGGCAGGCTATCTATACCAACCTGGATCCGGGCACATATGTTTTCTGCGTCAAGGGAGCTGGAGAAGAGGGAATATGGAATGAAACAGGGACATCAATTCGAATCACTATTCGCCCGCCTTTCTATCGGACCGGATGGTTTCTTACCCTGGTCATCATTGGATTATTGGCGGCAGGGGGGATCAGCTACTCCGTCGGATCGAAGCTTCTCACTAAATTTGCTGAACGCCACAGGATGACTCGATTCGGGAAGTTCAAGCTCATTGAGAAGATCGGCTCAGGCGGGACGGGCGAGGTTTTTTTGACAAAGGACAACGTTACTGGAAAAACCGGCGCCCTTAAGATCATTCATGAGAGCATTATCTCACCAAGGATGCAAGCCCAGTTTCTTCAGGAAGGACTCGTCTGCGAAACCATTCTCCATCAGAATATCACACGGATTTGGGAACGCGGAGCCATTCATGGCCGGAGCTATCTTTTCATGGAGTACGTTGACGGCAGATCCCTGCAAAGGATGATTGACGAGCGCGCCATCACGTCTAAATTTGCCCTTGCCATCACCTCCGTGCTGCTCGACATTATTGAAGAGATTCATACCTGTGGCGTGATCCACCGCGATTTAAAACCAGAGAATATTCTTTTTATGAGAGGATCTCATCCTCTCAATTCATTTGATTTTCACGATATGGTTGGACAAGTGAAGAGTGATATCCGAATTCTGGATTTCGGCCTTGCCCGCTTCATCGAGAATCAAACGCTGACCCGAATCGATCTGGATAGCGGAACCCCATTATTTCTTCCGCCTGAATATTTTTGGAACCGACATTCTCCTGAACCGACCGTGGATTTTTATGCCCTGGGCATTATCCTTTACCTCATGCTGACCGGAGAAACACCGTATCCGATCGATCAGGATGATGTTTATCAGACGATTTTTAAAATTGTCCACCAGGAGCCGATTCGCCCGGCCCAACAAAATCCGGATGTCCCATTGGAATTATCTGATTTCACCATGGCGATGATTCAAAAAGATATCACTATGAGACTCAGGGATTATGATGAGACAAAATTCAAACTTGAAGCCCTCGTCCCCCTTCTGTGACGATGGATTTCCATTCATTCCTGCTTCGGATATCGATGTATCGCCTCATCCAGACGAGCGATGTCGGAGGGAGAAAATCCATAGTTTTCTTTAAACAAAGAACTAAAGTACTTCTGATCTGAAAATCCGACGGTCTGGGCGACATCTTTGACATTCATCCGCGGATTGGCGTTGGAAAGCAGCGAAAAAGCCCGATTCAACTTTTCATAAGTGATAGCGTCATGGATCGTGTGACCTTGTTCCTCGTGGAATTTTCGAGAAAAATAACTTTTGCTGTATTGGAACTGATTGGCCAAAATATCGACGGATAGTTGATTCAGTTTTTGAAGAGGATAACTTTTTAGTAACATAATCACTCTTTCTGAAAACTTCCTGGAAGATTGCTCCAATGTCTTCACCATCATTCCAAACCCATCAATGAATCGTTTTCGTTTGATATCTATGGGTTTATCCTCTTTCAGTTGGAAGGGAAGATGCACAATAAACTGCATGATCGATTCCCGATTATCACTGAAGAGAGAAAGCGACATACCTGTGGCCAGTGAGATCAGCCTTCGGTCGACTTCCTCAGGGTTTGTATCCAAGCCCTCAAGAGAAAGGTCGATACATCGGCTAAATTCCTTCATGAATTCTTCATACCCTTGCGTTTTGTATACTTTCGATAGATACATGGAAAGATTTAACGCTTTCGTATAGAACTTGCTCATTGAAGTCCTCCGTTTGGAGTGAGTCCCTGAATGTACATTTGTACCCGCCACATCATCAAACATACCGCTTATGGCTTTATGCTGGAGCACTCAAACGACCAGGCCTCTTGAAGTGTACTCCCTAAAAAGTGCGCGCTGAAGATACCATCACCATCATTGAAATTCAACCATTTGACTCAGTATGTCCGCATTAGTGTTGCTCGAAACGCACGTCCAGTACAATGACTCTGATCGATCAGACAAGCTTTTGCCAACGACTCGTTTCTGGAAGCAGGCGCAGGTCGGTCCTTGCCTTGACCACGCTTGTGAACCAAGAGGGATGTCCTCTCGCAATCCTGCCAAGCGTGCTCACAAAACTCCCGTGCACGTCCGCTCCTCCGCACCTCTGCTGTTGTGAGAAATAGAGCAACTCCAGCGCAATAATAATGCCGCGGAATTAGGGAAGTCACGTCCTCCTTGAAGGGATGATGCGGCATTTGCTATATTGATGGTCTGGGGGGAGTGGTTTTCTCCGTGAATATTCACGTCGCCCCGCGGCTGAAGGACATTTCATGCGAAACTTGATAACACGCTTGCAGGGTACCCATTTCCCCGAATGAGAGGGAACATTTATCTCGTCGGCTTCATGGCCGCTGGGAAAACGACGGCGGGTCGAATATTGAGTCGTGAACTTGGCTGGAAGTTCGTGGATTTGGATCGAGTGATTGAAGAGCGCTCGGGACGTTCAATCATCGATATCTTCCACGCCGAAGGCGAAACGGTTTTTCGACAACATGAAAAAGAAATACTTCGCGAAATTTCCACTGATCCCGGAACCGTGGTCGCTCTCGGAGGAGGCTCCTTCGTCGATCCCGAAAATAGAAAAATAGCTCGCGACTCAGGAATCTGCATCTTCCTGGATACGCCATTCGATGAGATTCTCAAGCGACTCGATGGCCATGAAGATCGTCCGCTGGCTCGGCGTCAGCCGGTGGAATTGAAATCACTCCTGGATGCCCGGATGACGTCCTACCGTGACGCACATTTCCACGTGCCGGCGGTCGGAACACCGGATGAGGTCGTCGAAGCCATTTTGCAGAGATTGAAGGACATGGAGCACTCCGAATGAAATATCTGGTCTTCAGCGACATCCATTCGAATGTGGAAGCTCTGCAGGTCCTCCTGAGATGGGCAAAGAGAAAAAAGATCGACAAGTACATCGTCCTCGGCGACCTTGTCGGCTATGCGGCTTCCCCTAATCAGGTCATCGACCGGATTAAAAGGCTTCGCCCGATCGAGGTGGTGCGAGGAAATCATGACAAGGTTGCGACTGAGATCGAGGATGGCAATGACTTCAATTCGGCCGCTCTTCAGGCAGCGCAATGGACCCGCGAGAGGCTGAGCCAAGTTAATTCCGCTTATCTGAAAGCTCTCCCCCAAGGGCCGCGTCTCGTGGATGATCAATTCCTCATCTGTCATGGCTCGCCTTTCGATGAGGATGCTTATATGTTCAGTGATTATGACGCGCTGCTGGCATTTTCATCCTTCAAAGAGGATCTCTGTTTCTTCGGCCATACTCACGTCCCGCGGATCTATGTTCAACTCCCGGATGGGCGCATCGAAATGATCGGCTTCCACGAAAACGGCCTGAAGATTGAATTGAAGGCAGGATGCCGCTACCTCGTGAATCCGGGTTCACTCGGCCAGCCGCGGGACCGCGAGCCCAGGCTGTCGTTTGCCACGTATGAGAGCGAAAAACGGATCATCACGATCCAACGGCGGAACTATCTTTTGCGGCGGACGCAAGAGAAAATTCTCAAGGCAAACCTCCCCCCGATTCTCGCCTCGCGCCTGGCTATCGGAATTTGATCCGGCGGTCTCAACCGTCAGAGCGGGGAACAGGCCGTTCGAGATTATTCGTCTTCTTCGTCGCCGAAGAAGAAAAGGTCGGCACAAATCTTGGAACAGAAAATACGCCCGTGTCTGTTGACCTGGCACTCTTCGCATACATGCTTGAAGCAGATCGGGCACTTCAGAAGATGAGTGTCCTCGTCGGATTTTTGGCAGCGTACGCATTCCATTATGGCATTCCTTTTCTGATGGAATATCCTAGCATATTTTCACGTTGTTTTAGGATGTATTCTTCAGAGGTCGATCGAGGAGTTTTCAGATTGACCCTCTGTTCACTTCCTTGACACCCACGATCTTGTTTGCATGGATCTTGTTGCGGACGCAAGGCGTTTCTCCCGGCGTTGCAGTTTTCCCAGTTTGAGAGATAATCCACGCGGAGATTGGATGCGATCATGACTGAAAAAAAAGAATCCGGCCTTAAAGTTGTTGCTACAAATTCCAAAGCGCGACATGACTACTTTATTCTCGAAAGCCATGAGGCAGGCATCGTCCTTTCGGGCACCGAGGTAAAAAGCGTCCGCCAGGGACGGATCAACCTGCGGGATTCGTATTGTCAAATGCACGGCAGCGAGCTCTTCATCATGAGCGCACACATCAGCCCATATGAGCAGGGCAACCGTTACAACCTTGATCCACTCCGCGATCGTAAACTCCTGCTTCACCGGCGGGAAATCAATAAGCTTGCCGGCAAGACCGCCGAGAGAGGCCTCACAATTGTCCCCTTGCGCGTCTATCTGAAAAACAATCGCGTCAAGATCGAAATCGGCATCGCCAAAGGCAAACGAACCTACGACAAACGGGAAACCATCAAGCGTCGCGATGAGGAGAGGGAAATCCGAGGGCGATTGAAGAATCGATTGGGAGATTGAGTCGTCTCCAGCAACCGTCGCTGTGAACCCCCTCCCGATTTAGGATTGTATCCGGAGATTCGGGTCTCCATCCAGATCCAAAGGCGACACCGGATCGGCTCGTCCGGCCAGTGCAACGGCAGCCACCATGGCGCCGTTGTCGGCACAGAGCCGGGGAGGAGGATAGAGACAAGGGAGGGCGTAGCGCGCTGCAAGATGGGAGAGCGCCGTCCGAAGGGGTGTGTTGCACGCGACGCCTCCGCAAAGAAGAAGCGCGGTGGCCGGAAATTGATCCAGCGCTCGCCCGGTCTGCTGCACAAGCGACTCAATACAAGCCTTTTGGAATGATGCGGCGACGTCGGCGATCAAACGATCCGTGACTGGATTCTCACGAAGGTGATAAAGAACCGCCGTCTTGAGCCCCGAGAAGCTGAAGTCCAGACTCCCATCCGACATCTTCGCTCGTGAGAAACGAATGATGGCTTTGCCCTCGGCCGCTCTTTTTTCGATGTGCGGGCCTCCTGGATAACCCAGCCCCAGCATCTTGGCAACCTTGTCAAATGCCTCGCCTGCGGCATCGTCCCGCGTGCGTCCGATAGTGCGTGTCACTCGATCGTCGCCGGTGTGAAGGAGGCTTGTGTGGCCGCCGGAAACCAGGAGAGTCAAATAGGGCGCTGCAGGCTCGTCATGCTCCAGAAAAACGGCGTGCATGTGCCCGATGAGATGGTTTATGCCGTATAGAGGCTTGTCGCAATAGTAGGCCAGCGATTTGGCGTAGCAGATCCCGATAAGAAGCGATCCGATGAGCCCCGGCCCACATGTGACCGCAAAGGCGTCGATCGTGGAGAGTCCGACGCCGGATTGCTCCAAGGCCGCCGCGACAACACCGTCGATTTTTCTTAAATGCTCACGACTCGCAAGCTCCGGAACAACTCCGCCAAACTGGCAGTGGATGTGATCCTGGGAGTAAATAATGTTGGACAGGATGGTGCGCCGGTCGGCGACGACCGCGGCCGACGCCTCATCGCATGAGGTCTCAATCCCCAGAACCAGCATCACGCATCAGCCGCAGGGTTTCCGTGTAAGGAGCCTTGAGAATGCCGCGATCTGTTATAAAGGCCGTCACAAATCGTGCCGGCGTCACATCAAAAGCCGGATTGCGGACAACCACGTTCTGAGGGGCGATTCGCACCCCTTGTATATTGGTCACTTCATCCGGTGATCGTTCTTCAATCGGGATCTGCTCCCCGCTCACCAGACTCAGATCGAATGTCGAAACCGGAGCAGCAACATAAAACGGGATACCGTTTTCGCGGGCAAGAACCGCGACCGAATAAGTGCCGATCTTATTCGCTGTATCCCCATTGGCAGCAATCCGATCGGCCCCGACAATCACGTAATTGATGGCGCCGCGATTCATCATGAATCCGGCCATGTTGTCGGTGATGAGAGTGACCGGAATATGATCCTTCATCAACTCCCAGGCCGTGAGACGTGCGCCTTGCAGGAAAGGGCGCGTTTCATCGGCAAAAACAGTCACTGATGAATCGGCCTCGAACGCGGCTCGAATAACGCCGAGCGCCGTGCCGTAGCCTGCCGTGGCCAGGCCGCCTGCGTTGCAATGGGTCAATATGCAGGCGCCTTTCTGGATTAATTCACGGCCATATTGCCCGATGCGCCGGCACATATCGATGTCCTCGCGTTCGATCGATAGCGCTTCTTCGACGAGACGGCGGCGGAGATCGGGATTCCCCAGATACTTTTCAAAAACCGTGCGCATGCGCGCGAGTGCCCAGAAGAGATTAACGGCAGTGGGCCGGGTGCGTTGAAGCCGGGAGTGAATTTTTTCGTATTCAGCCCGTAGTTGATCGCCACTCAATTTTTCATCAAGGGATGAAACCCCGAGCGCCACTCCCATGGCGGCGGCGACGCCGATTGCGGGTGCGCCGCGAATCACCATCGTCTCAATTGCCGTTGCGACGTCTTCATAGCTGTGTGCGTGGAAATATTCTTCGACTGTCGGCAGCCGACGCTGATCCACCATGACAACGGTACCGTTTCTCCATTCAATCGCCGGAAGCACTATGTCTCTCCTTTTTAGAGGATTGAAACATCCACTCTATCAAGGGCTTCTCAGAAGTTCAATATCAGCCCTGAAATAGCTATATGTCAGAAAAACCGCACACGAAGAATCCAGGTTCATTCCACGGCTCCGCCTTGAATGAAGGGCTCGATGAGCTCGCAGACCACGTGGTCGTAATCGTAGACGCGGACGTAGACGTAGTCGTTCGGTGCCCTTCGTCCACCTTTACGCCTTTACGACTACGCCTACGATACGTGCTCTGGAGGCTCTAACAAGCTGTTGGTAAGGATCGCGTGCTAAGGCGCCTAACGCACCGAAGGGAACCGCAGATGAACTCAGATACCCCGCATCCGATCTGTCCTAAATCCGGTGGCTACGATATAGCGAGCACCTCAGGTCGGTGGATGGAAATCCGGATATTGAAGATCGCGAGCGATCATGATGCGTTCCTCGATGGCCGGCCATTGGATCCCGAAGGCCGGGTCGTCCCATCTCACACCATCCGCCAGCTCGGGAGCATAAAAATCCGATACGTTGTAGACAACTTCTGTACAGTCTTCCACGGTCTGAAATCCATGTGCGAACCCATCAGGGACATACAACATTCTGCGATTCTGTGATGTCAACGTCGCTGCCGTCCATTTCATGAAAGTCGGCGATCCAGGGCGCAGGTCGAGGATGACGTCATAAACCGCGCCGATTGTGCATCGCACGAGTTTGGCTTGCGGATGAGGGGTTTTCTGAAAGTGCATCCCGCGCAAAGTCCCTTTTTTTTTATTGTAGGAGATGTTGATCTGAGCGAGGTTCGGGGTGAGCCCATGCGCCTCGAACTCCCTCCGGCAGAAAGATGTCGCGAAATACCCTCTTTCATCCTCGAATAGCACCGGATCAATCAGGAAGGCCCCTCTGAGTGCAGTCTCTACAAAATTCATATCGCCCTGCTCTGCTTCTGTTTCATAGCCTCTCACCATACCTGTTTCCGGCCGCTTCTTCAAATGTTTTTGAAAGAGTGCTCTTCATCGGTCTCTTCATTGTCATTGCCGGGGTTGAGAAGTCAGTTTTTACTACAAATGTAGATAATATCGACTATCGATTTGGATTGGACAATATGAGCGTGATGAGCGTCGTCGCCTCTCTTCTCTCAAATCTTGTCAGCAACGTCCCTGCTGTTCCTGTTTTCAAACCCTTGATGTCTCATCTCGCTGATCCGCAGCGCGGCTGGCTTGTGCTCGCCATGTCATCAACACCCGCCGACAATCTCATCATACTCGGATCCATTGCGAACTTGATCGTCGTTCAGCGTGTGCATCGTGAAGGAGTCGAAATCACATTTTGGGAGTACGTCAAAACGGGATCCATTCTCACGATTGCGACCATCGTGATCGGAGTTGTGCGATTGCATGTGAATTGAGGATGATCGCGAAGGCCGGCCTCTCTCCGTCGGGACTCGCAGATGGAGCGTGACTCCGCTCGATACTATCTCTGCAGATAGAGCGATATTTTTATTTCGACGCGATCGGGAAGATGGCGTGAAAAGAGCTCCTCAGTCCGCGGGATGAGAAGCGCCAGGGACTCGATCGACTTCCAATGCTCGGCGATTTTCGCCGGCCCCAGCTCGGCTTCAATGCTGCGAAATCCTCGGATGCTCACAGCCAGATCATCCAGATATCCCGTCGCGACCGGAGTGTCTTCGGAAACATAGTCGAGGGTGGAGAAGATATAGAACGCGAGGCTTGCTGCATAATGCCGAACAGCAGGTATGATTTCCATATCGAAGGCGAGATGCCAGAAGAATCGATAAAGATCCGGCAAGTGACGCAACGGTTCGAATGATTCGCCCGGATACAGCTTGTGCAACAAATCGCACCTGATTGCGACAGCCCGCGTCAACCTGTCCTCGAAGACGATCACATTTTCCATTACAAGCTCCTCATCCCCGGCACGATTAGACGGAAAAATCGAAAGCAAACGGCTGAGGTTTGGAGGATGCCTTGAGGCCATTCCCGTCATAGGTCTGAGCGACTGCTTGTTGTACCTGCTCCTGGCTCTTTTCCGTCTGGGCTTGACGTTCCATCTGATCTGCTTCGGCGGCAACGCGACGATCCTGAGCGGAAGGGTCGGCTGGGGCCAGCGCCGCTCGCTTGACCGTCTCTGCTTTCCTGACAGTTGCGTCGGGGTCATTTGGAATCGGCGAGGTGTCGATCTCGACTTCACCGCCCACTGCATATCTCTTCCCATCAGGCCCCGTGACGTACTCGTAATGAGGAGAGCCCTTTGCATATGGACCCGCCGCTGCCACATGAGCCTGTTCGTGCGCCCGGACCTTGGCGTCCTTTGTTTTCAGATCCTCGACTTCGCGCGCATTCTTGGCGTCGCTCTGACTCTTGGTCCGTGACGCATCCATCGACACAGGCATCCCGGATCCTGAAGTCGGGAATGAGATGCTCCAGCTCGACATATGCCTCGCCTTTCATGCCGCTGTCTGATCAGCACAATAAAGCCGCCACTAATCCAATTTTAAATTATAGCATACGGCCCGAATGTGCGCGATGTCGATGATCCACATCCAGCATCCCCGAAGAGGCAGAGGAGATGGCTCCACGTCTAAAGCCGGTGCCGAGGATGCATTTTCGAATCGTCCTTTCTTGTATCCGGGCTGTTGTCTGGATGGCGTCGATATCGTTCTCCTCGTTTTTTATCGTGTGGCTTCCAGTCCTTGTCGTTGAAACTCACAATCATGTTGAACCGAACCTTAATAAATTAATGACGAATATTTTGCGCCGAGGTTTCAAGATGTTGGAGAAGATCGAAGCATTTTGGGGTGTTACCGGTGAAATCTGTGCATAAAATGCCAAAAGTTGTGACAGGGCAAAATCGTGAATTCCTCTCAGGAAGACAGGAAGAAAGGAATTCAGGAATAGTTTATGGAACCACTACTGGTCGATATCAAAATCCGTTCCTCCCTTCCTTGCTTCCTGAGAAGTCCGGACTTGCGATTTGTGCGACCTCCTTCTTTGGTTCTGGCTAGGCCAGGTTAAGGATGTGCATCTTCCTGATGGCTCAACCCATCGAACAGGAGACTGTGGTAGTGGCTGCTTCGGCCATTTTCCAAATCAGCTTCTCTGACAATCCGAAGCAGCATTTTGAACTGAGTCCCATCAGATGATTCCTGACTGGAGTCCGCCTCGATTTTTTCCAGATCTTCGCCTCGCCAGGCTTTTGGGATTCCTTCGCGAAGAGCTCGGCATTGGTTACAACGACCTTCGGGAGTCACGAGTTTGCAATAGCTCTTGTAACTGTTATTCATGTCGGCGCGCACCGATTTCAATTGCCCGGGCAACGATTCCTCGGCAATCCCCAAGGCGCCGGAGCATCCAATCTCTGTGAAATCGAAGATATCATGGAGCAGGAGCAACGCGACATCGGCCGGAGCAAGTGATCGGCCGATGCACGTGAAGCAAAACGCGATGTGTTCCCGAATATCGAAAGCAAACCCCGGTGCAGCAATGGCTTCACTAATGAGCTCCTGTGCAACCGGATCCGAGTCCTCTGATTGCTCCGCAATGAGATGCGCATCTGAGCGCCAGCGCCGGCAATGGGCGAGATGCTCAAGAGCTGTGCAAGCGGCGATGCCGAAGAGCCATATTTTCACATGTTCGTGACCTGCTGACAGGCGGAGCTCTTCCAGAGCCCGGATGAGGGTCTCCTGGATGAGATCCTCAGCATCCATCTTATGCGCCGCCATGCGGTAGAGAAACGCAAAAAGCGGTTTCTGCCATGGCAGTATGATCGCATTGAATGCCTCGTTGTCGCCTCGATGAGCGAGCTGAAGTAGATCGTCAGTCGGAAGGTTTTCGGGAAGCGGGTGTATTGCCATTTTTTGTTCCTCGCTATCAGTCCTCAGTCCTCGGAGGCATCAGTTCTCCAGTGCCCATCATCCTTGCGGCCCCGCGCCTGTTCCCGATACGATGCGCACTCATCTCCCCAGGTCGCTCTTCCGAGAACGCGTGAGCTCCTTCGCACGATTTTCGAATCCGGGAGCGTGGAGAATGCCGAAAATTTTCGTGATTTCCCAGGCACCGATCACGAAATCGATGACTCTTACCTTGGAACCGGCGACATCAACCCATTGTTCAAGAGGATATTCGATGGTGGAATCCTCGACCGACGGGCCGCCATTAAGTTGGTGAAGCATCTTGAGGCGGGCGAGTATCTCGACATCGAATGTCCAGTTCACGTGAAACGGCCTGCTGAAAATCGCTTCCACATTCTCTGTCCATCTGAACAGCTTCGCTCCGCACTGAGTATCATAAACAGCCAGGCCGATGGCCGCGGAAGCAAATGTGGCGAACACTCGACCGGCATAATGCCGGATACCCCGCCGATCGATGCGCCGGCCGAGGAGCTTCACGCGTGCGCCCATGACTAGGTTGATGTGAGGGTTGTCATCGAGCGTTTTTTCGAATGCGGCGACGGCGCTCAAGGGTGTGGCAAGATCGGCATCCCAATAGCCTATATAGGTATGGTTGTTTTTCGATGCAAGCAACACCCCGCGACGGACAGCTTCTGCCTTGCCGGTGTTGGTTTTTAAATCGAGAAGACTCAATTGTGCCGGGTAGCGCGCACAAAGGTCTCTGAGGATCTTGGACGTTTCATCGCGGCTTCCGTCGTTGACAAAGAGAATGTGCAAATTCTTCTTCTCAACGACCGCCGCGGAAAAGGCCTCCTGATCGAGCCTTCGTGCTTCGTCATAGCATGGGACGACGAGTGCGGTCTTATTCATAAATTCCACGAGAGGTTCTTGGTGGCTGGTTCCCAGTTACCTAACGCGGCATAGCCGCAACCAAACAAGGCGGCTTTGACAACCATCGCACCCGAACCTCTCAGGAATGCAGGAAGAGAGGAAAGCAGGAACGGATTTTTATATCGACCAGCGGTGGGGTTATTAGTCATTCCTGAATTCCTTTCTTCCCGGCTTCCTGAGAGGAATTCACGATTCCGCCCTATCCCAACTTTTGCCATTCTATACACAGATTTCACCGATCACATACTATGTTCATTCCATGGCTCCGCCTTGATTGAAGGGCTCGATGCGCTCGCAGACCACGTGGTTGTAGACGTGGTCGGTCGGTGCCCTTCGTCCACGTTTACATCTAGGTCTGCGTCTAGATTCGTGCTTTGGAGGCTCTGACAACATGTTGGTAAGAATCGTCTGCTAAGGCGCCTAAGGCAATCATTCCACTCGATGGCTGCGATATCGAAGAAAATGGGACCGCTCGTGCGACATTCGATTCGGCGTCTTTCAATTCCAAAGGCTATCATCAACATGGAATCTAGCCCGATTGAATGACAAGGTCAATTGCCGCAAGGCCATCTTCATCCGGATGCTGTGAGAGATTGTTGTCGTGATCATTTCCGCTGCACATTGGCGAGGGAGTTGAATACCCGGAACGTGTCATTTCACTATGATTCTGGCCTTTTCGCTCGCCAATCGCGCATAGGGAAGCTTGATCTGGAAAGTATGCCGGCCGGGCAGCATTTTCCATCTGGTTGAATAAGGATAGTCGACCACTTCGTATGGCTCTCCATCCACATACCAGACGACCTGTGGAACCGGAGGATCGACCAGTGCCTGCAAAGGAATTGTTGAATATTCCGGTGGAGTCTCTGGATCCCGCAATAATCTCACTCCGTTTGGCGGCTCTTTGACCGCCAATCGAGGATCTGAACGCAGCCTGGGCACGCCAGCGGTCCGGATGACGTCGACGGGCGGAAGCTCAAGCCCGGATTGCTTCGCCCAGTCTGCGAATCGTGGATCGAGCACCACATAGGTTTTCAATTTGACGACACTCGCCGGGCAGCGATCCCCCGCCGGTTTGCCGGTTCGAGCATCGATCTTGACTGTACGATAAACATCGCTCTCCAGAACCGGCTCAGTGCCGGGTCTGAACCATTCGTAGGCAGTATGCTGAGTATTATCGGTGGCGAGCTTCCCTGAAAGCATGCAGATTCGCTTCGCGATGTATCCGCGAGGCGGTGGAAAGGCGTTATCTGAAAGGCCGTTCATCTCTTCCGGGTGCAATTTTTCCATGATTCGGTGAACCAGTTTCGCAGCCGAGTCCGCTCCGGCTCGTCTCTTCATCGGGTAATTATCCGGATGACCAACCCAAACCCCGACGATGTATTTTTTCGAATATGCAACGCACCACGCATCACGAAATCCTTTCGACGTCCCCGTTTTGACGGCGACAGGAAACGGGTATTCGAGTGATCCCATACGAGGGAACGATGGAAGACGGGCTATGGGATCCGAGAGGAACAGGCTGATCTGCCTTGCAATGTCTTCCGGGATGATGTGGTGCGAAGGCGGCGCCACCCGCTCCGGATACCAGTGAAGCTTGAAGGGCGTGCCATCATTCGCAAGAATGCCGTAAGCTTGAACAAGATCAAACAGCTTCACATAAAGTCCCCCAATGGCCAGGCCGAGGCCATAGTAGGCCGGATCAATGCGTTGATGGATGAGGCCCAGATCATAAAACTGCCGACATGTGACGTCGATGCCGACAGCCTGCAGAACCTGTATGGCAGGGATGTTGCGGCTGTTGGCGAGCGCATTGCGGTAGAGGATGGGGCCGAGATACGAATCGTCGTAATTATGAAATGCATATGCGCCAGTGCATCCATCGAGAGGCAACCCAATATCAGTCAATAATGTCGCCGCTGTAAATCCTCGTTCCTGCATCCCAAGCGCATAGATGAAGGGCTTCAAAATGCTTCCTGAAGATCGTGGCACCTGCGCATAGTCGATGCCGCCTTTGGCATCCACATCGCAAAAATCCTCGGACCCCAAATATCCGATGACATTGCCGGTTTCCTTTTCGGCGACGATGACCGCGATATTGCCGGCCCCGTCCCTGCGCAACTCCTGCATCGCGAGGACCGCTTCGGAGGAGATATCGTTCTGGAGATCAAGATCGATGGATGTCCTGATGATGGGATCATGCTTCTTCCAGGCTGCTGGGGCGGCTCGCATTTTCTTCTCGATCTGCAGGATGGCGTGGAGGCAGATCGAGGGGCGTATCTCTTTCTGAACCGGCCGCAGAGCCGGCAAATGCGAGAGGGCTTCATCGTATTCCGCATCGGTGATCTTCCCAATCTTCCGAAGCCGGTTCAGGACGTAGATCGCCCGCTGCGTCGCCAAATGCCAGCCTTCGAATCGATAGAGGTTCATGCGTCCCGGGAGTTTCGGCAATGCGGCCAGTAGAGATGCTTCGGCCCATGTCAGATCCTCCACCGGCTTTGCAAAATATTTCCGCGCCGCATAGACGATGCCGTGGTTTTGGCAGCCATACGGTGCAATTCTGAGATACTGTCGGATGACGGCATTATGCCCATATACACGGACCAGCGCTGTGGCTGTGATTGCTTCGGTGATTTTGTGAAAAATAGTCCTTTCGGCGGGATGCTGAATTCGAGCCACTTGCATGGGAATTGTGGACGCTCCCGAGACGATTTGTAAGTGAGCGATGTTTTGCCAGAGCGCTCGCAGAATGGCCCGAACGTCCACGCCGCTGTGTTCGTAATAGCGGCTGTCTTCTGCGGCGAGCGTCGCTGCGAGGATCTTGCTTGGGATTTCATGAGGGACGGGCCAGTAGCCGTTACGACGTGAGTCCTGGCTCAATTCAGCGATAAATCTCCCTTGGACGTCCTCGAAAAGAATCGTCGGAGCAGGTGTGATCAAAACGATTCTTTTCCTCACGCTGAACCAGAGGAGGAGCATGATGCTGAGAATTATTAATCCAATGGCAACATGCGTCTTGCGAAGGTTGAGGCGTTTCATGGTTTTATTAACACCGCTCAGCTAAAGGGTAGGGATGAGTGTCGGTGGTGTCAAGATGCAGATCCTGATCCACAAGGATAACGTCAAAGTCAAGCCGGTGCCTCATCAGGAAATTTTGAATTGGCAGAGTCAAAAAAAAGCTGGAGAGAAAACCTCTCAGAGACCAGGAACGAGGAGCAGAGGGCAAGTTCCAGCCGTCCGGATCGACGTTCAATCCCTAGCCCCACATATCCAGCCCCTCGATCCCAGATCATGAGAACAGTCTGTGAATCATTCCTCATTTTATGAAAAGACACACCTTCAATTCCGTGATTGACCTTTGAACCGGTTGGGGCTAAATTGCTGGGAAAGGAATTCGGGGGTTAGCATGACGAGCATGAAGAAAAGCGAGCCTACTAAGATCGGCGAGATGCTCTTATCGGCCGGCATTGTTACAGAAGAACAACTCGCGAGGGCACTCGAATACCAAGCAAAAGAAGGAGGCCGGCTCGGCTCCTCTCTCGTGAAAATCGGGGCGATTGATGAAGATGTCCTGGCGACATTTCTGGCGATGCAACGCGGAACCGATACGATATCCTTATCGAAGCGGCTGATCCCGCGCGAAGTCCTTACGCTCGTCTCAACCGCAACGGCATATCGATTCGGCGCTATCCCTGTATCACGAGCGGATAAGACGTTGACGGTCGTGCTCGTCGATCCGGAGGATCGGGAGGCGCTGAAGACTCTGGAAAGGGAAACAGGATGCCAGATCAGGTCGCAAATTGCTCCTCAAACATCAATCTACGATGCACTTAAACGTCTCTACCCCACCGAAGGATCTTTGCGTACCCCGACTCCATCGCAGAGCCAGGAAGCAAGGGAACGCCTCCGCCGGAAACTGAAGGAAATCAGACAGCTCGCCGAGGAGATCGAACGCGAACTCTACGGATGATTTCCATATCGATTTCCGTCTTGTTCGACTCTATTCGCGTCCAAACAATAATGCTCGCTCAGGAAGACGGACTCGGCTCGCACGGCCCGGTTACGATTCCAAATTTCCGGTAGTTCACCTCGTCAGGTTCTCATGACCCTGAGCGGTGATCAGCACATTATCTTCGATTCGAATTCCGCCGAAGGGCAGAAGTTCATCGATGAGCCTCCAGTTGAGCAGGCAACCCTTCTCAGTGTTTCTCTCCGGATCGAGCAGCGTCGGAATGAAGTAGAGTCCGGGTTCGACGGTGAAAACCATGCCGGGTTCGAGTTGCCGTGTGAGCCGGAGGAACGGGTGCTCTGTGGGTCGCTGGTTGAGTTCTCCCTCGGCATTCTTCAGGTGCCCTCCCACATCATGAACCTGAATTCCGAGAAGGTGCCCAAGGCCATGTGGAAAGAAAAGCCGGCTGATGGAATGAGTTTCAATTTCAGCATCCGAGCCCGTGACGATTCCGGTCTCTTTAAGCAGCTCGCGGACTTTCCGGTGGGTTTCTATGTGGAGATCGGCGAAGGGAAGGCCGGGCTTCGAAAGCGCCACGATCTCCCTCTGAAGGCGATCCATGCCTTTCAGGAGAGCACGAAAAACAGGGTGTGCATCGTCGCGGGCATAGGTGCGAGTGAGATCTGAGCAGTAGCCGGCCAGGCGATAGCCGGCATCCACCAGAAGCACGCGACTCTTATCTCCACCGTCATGCCTCCGGTGCTGATAGTGAAGGATTGCAGATTTTTCGTCCAGGGCAACGATATTCGGAAAAGGCGTCTCATGCTCGGTGACCCCGCACGCGTTTAGATAATCCATATGAATCCGCCATTCGCTTCCGCGCCGCTCGAACGCTCCCCGCGCCGCTTCCTGGCCCACAATCGCCATCTTGTTGGCCTCACGCAAACGCGCAACTTCGTAATCGGTTTTATAGGCGCGTGGGTAGTCGAGGCGGTTTTTCAATTGGGGATGATTCTGCAAGGTGGATGGTAGCCCGATAGTCGCCGCGAATGCCGTGTTCTCACCCATAAAAGCAATCCGCCGATGAGGAGGAAGATGATCGAAGACCTCTTCAGGCGCGATCAGATCAACGATGTCAAATTGGCCGGTCCACCAGTCTGCACTCGGCACCGTCTGGTCGTACCAGTAATCTCGTGGAACAACCCGGTAATAGACAGGCTTCTTGCCGGGCTCAACAAGCACCATCTGATCGGGGCGTTCAACAGGGAGCCATTGCGCAAAATGACCGTATGCCTTGAAGGGGCAAATTTCATCATCGGCGTAATACACTGTTTCAGAACCGCTGTGCAGAAGGACCGCATCGATGGCCTGGCCGCTTTTTGTGAGTGCCTCGATGGCTTCTGCATACCGCTTCCTCAAAATTTCAATGTGCTGGGCGTAAAGGGCATCGATTTTCATCACTTTCTCCTTACCGTGTTTCTGCTCACCCAGTCAACCACGGTTGCAATGAGAATGCAATAATAGATTGCATGCCATAACGCGAAAAGCTGAAAATTGCTGAATAGCCCTTTTTTTCTCGCGATGGCGCTGGAGCCGAGGTGCAGGGGAGCGCGCCCCTCTCATCTCGAAAGTATCCTAACATCGAAATCACGATTGATTGAATCGGCTGTCTCTGACCTGAGAAAGGGAAACTGACAACGAGCCATTTCATGTGATCGCGACTCAAAGAGCCGATGCTGCGACCCAGGCGCTGGACCATGCCCATTGGAAATTAAACCCTCCGATTCGGCCGTCGACATCGAGAATTTCGCCGGCGAAATGAAGGCCCGAGCAGATCCGTGATTCCATCGTCGTCGGATTGATTTCATCAAGAGGAACTCCGCCGGCGGTGACTTCCGCTTCTGCATAGCCTCGACTGCCACTCACTGGCAACTCGCATTCCAGAAGTGAATGGAGGAGCCGGCGACGATCGGCGCGTGAGAGGTGAGAGGTACACCCTTGCCCATCAAGCTCCATTTGTTGGAGGAGGACTCGGCTGACACGTGCCGGAAGAAATTGAGAAAGAACACTCTGCAATGAAGGCCGGCCGTGTGTGGATGCTAAATTCAACAACCTCAGTTCAGCGGAAGTGAAATCATCATCCGGCAGGAAATTCGCCTGGAGACGGGCCGTTGAATCCCCGAGTTTTGTGCGGTGCCAAATACCCGACATATTGAGAACCGCCGGTCCGCTGATGCCGAAATGAGTCCAGAGCATGGGGCCGCGAAACTGCGCCGCGCCTCGACCGTCTCGCTTCAATGTGAGCACGATTTCCTGCGATATTCCGGCCAGCTGTCGGTGCCTTGTGCCTTCCAGGACAAGCGGCACCAACGCCGGCACCGGCGGAATGAGGCCGTGGCCAAGGCTCCGGGCAATCCGATAGCCGGATCCGTCACTTCCGGTTTGCGGATAGGACATGCCTCCAGTGGCCAACACGATCCGTGGCGCGGCGATGATTCCAGCTGAGGTCTTGATCTGGAAGCCGCCGCCTTTCCGAATAACCTCCACCACCCGATGTCGTGGACACAGGCGAATTCCGATATCGTTCATCCGGCGGACCAGAGCATTGAGGACAGTGCGAGATTGATTTGTTGCGGGAAAGAGCTTCCCATCGGACTCTTCATGCAAATCGGCTCCAGCATCGCGAAAAAATCTGATGGTTTTATCTACAGGAAAAGCCTGCAGGACGTGACGAATGAAGATCGAGCTGCCGCCATGGTAATCGGATGCCGATGCATTTCGGTTGGCGACATTGCATCGCCCGCCGCCACTCATGAGGATCTTGGCGCCGATTTTCTCCGCTCCATCGAGCAGCATAATGGATTTCCCGGGACGCCGCTGCGCTGCGAAAATGGATGTCGCTATCCCTGCTGCTCCACAGCCGACAATAACGATATCCACCTCTGTCACGGTGCCGCTCATACTGAGTGCCCGGCGGCCAATGCCATTTCAATCATTGAGGCTCCAGACAAAGGATGTCCGGAAACTGAGAAAATAAGAGGCCATGGAACTGAAGTCGTTATCATGACCACGACATAAATGCCACTTGTCACAAAAGCGAGGCGGCCGCGGTTGGCCTGTTTTCAACTTTGCCACCACGCGACAATACCGGGAAGGAGCGTCAGTAGAAATAAGAGGTTTAATATTCGATTCATACCTCAGCTCCTCGTTCCCATATAAACAAATTGGCGCCCGCGCCGTTTGACTTTTGCATAACTCGGCCTTAGCTTTTCATGATGAAAGAAACTGCGATACAGATCCTGGCTCGTGCGATTCATGATGCCGGCGCACAGATTGTCACAAGCGTGCCCGGCACTGGAGCAACACAGGTTATTGATGCATTCTGTCGCATCGCCGGCCGCAGTTTACCATATTCTTTCCATGAAGAAGTTGCTCGCGCGATCGCCCATGGCCGAGGCGGGTTGGTGCGACCACTCGGGAACAGAAACGATGATGCACGATAATCACGAGAGACTGACAACTGGGGACCGACAACTAAGAACGACCAGGGGTGGCGATAATGGACATCCATATTCAACCTGATGTGGATGGGTCGATCGTGGACTTGGTCAAAGATCTGTCGGTCAATTCAGATGTGGGCAATTCCCAACCCCCTGCAGGAAGAGCCCATTGACAACCCCATGAACATTGACCTTCAGCGACGAAACCACTTCACAGCTGCGCACTGAATGCAACGACATTGAAAGGGTCATGAGGATGAGCAAGTTTGAAACGAAACCCGGCTGGATCGTCACTCTCTCGGGGACGGGCATCAATCTGGCGCTGGGGATTCTCTATACGTGGAGCGTCATCAAGGGAGGCATTCCTGTTTCATGGGGATGGAGCAATGCGGCGAGGGCTTTGCCGTATTCGGTTGCTTGCATCTGTTTTGCCATAGCCATGATTCCGGCCGGCCGCCTGCAGGATGCCATCGGTCCGCGCTGGGTTGCGACGATTGGCGGTGTTCTCACCGGCCTCGGATGCATCATCGCCGGCCTCTCGGGCTCCTCGCTGACCGGCTTTGTCATCGGTTTCGGCATCCTGGCAGGCTTCGGCATCGGCTTCGGCTATGCATCCGCAACACCGCCCGCTGTGAAATGGTTTCCGCCGAAGAAGACCGGCATGATTGCAGGCATCGTCGTTTCCGGCTTCGGACTCGCTTCAGTTTATATCGCACCTCTGGCGAATAAACTCCTCCACGTTTTCAGCAAAGGCACCGGCCTTTTGGATCCATTGACAGGAGTTGAGGTTGTTGAAAAGGGCGTTTCCAGCACGATGATCACATTCGGAATCGGATTCCTCCTCGTGGTCACGGTTCTTTCGCAATTTCTGAGAAATCCTTCGGCCGCTCAGCCGAATCCGTCACCATCGAAGGATGGGAAATCTTCGATTGTTGCTCCATCAGGCTCCGATACGACCTGGAAGCACATGCTTCGCTGCTCCCAGTTTTACATCCTCTGGATCATTTTTTTTGCCGGCGCTTCTGCCGGGCTGACTTTCATCAGTGTTGCGCAGGACTTCGGTAGGAGATCTCTCGGCGAGCTTGCCTTCCTCGCCGTCGTCGTACTGGCGATCGGCAATGCCGGTGGTCGAATTCTTGCTGGAACTCTCTCCGATATCATCGGCCGGCAATGGACCCTCTTCCTGACGCTGATCACACAAGCCGTCGTCCTTGCAGTTCTCTACCTCGTCCAAGGAGGAGCCGGCTGGCTTTCGATGATGATGATCGTTTTACTTATCGGAGCCAATTATGGATCGAATCTGTCTCTTTTCCCATCTGCGGCCAGAGATTATTTTGGTTTAAAAAATTTCGGACTCAACTATGGCATCCTCTTCAGTGCCTGGGGCGCCGCCGGCCTCATCGGGCCGTGGGTGCATGGAAGGATCAAGGATGTGACAGGCTCTAATGATTTGACCTACTTCATCATCATCGGAATGCTCCTGGCCGCGGCGGCTCTGACATTCGTCAGCCGCGCAATCGCTGCCAGGGAGAAGAGGGCGCCGGCTGCATAGGATCGAATGACAGCTGATCTGACCATTGGCTGTGACGCTCAGAACATGAGGAGAAAATCATGGGCTGCCCGATCGAGATGACTCCCAACGATGGATGGGATCCCCGAGTGAAGGTTTTGCAATATTCGGATCTTGTCACCGTCTTTGGAATCGTGACCAAGCGGTATCTTGTTCTCGTGGACACACTTCTTAACGCGCCGATGGCTGGTGAGGCCATTGATCTGATGTCGGAAGATCTGAAAGGCAGAGAGCTTCTGGTCATCAACACGCACGCGGATTGGGATCATGCCTGGGGGAATGGTTGCTTTGCCGGAGATTCGGCGCCTCATCCGGCACCGATCCTGGCTCATCCTCTCTGCCGACAGCGCATGGAATCGGCTGAGGAGTGGGCTGTGCTTGCGAAGAAGAAGATCGAAGAGCCCGATCTTTATGGGTCCGTGCGACTCGTTCCACCAACGATCACGGTGAATGACGGCGCCGAAATTCATACCGGCGACCTGACCCTGCGCATCGTGGCGACACCAGGGCACAGGGCCGATCATATCGCAGTGTTCATACCGGAAATTCCGGCGCTATTGGCGGGAGATGCGGCCGAGTACCCACTACCATTCGTGGACAGCGATGTGACTTACACCCAGATGCGGTCCTCGCTGGTGCGCATGAAGTCGCTCGCGGCGCGGCAGGTTTTTTATTGCCACGCGGTCGGCCGTTACGACGATTCGGTGATCAACCTCAATCTGGCCTATTTCGATGAAGTGGAAAGCCGAATCGCAGAGGCTGCTCACCAGAAGCCTCCGTTGGACACTTCTTTGCGTGATGACGAATTGGCCCGGAGGATCGGTTTCACATGGGACGATGCATGTGCACAATTTCATTTCGCTACTTCGCAGCAGGAATTTTATCGGGGGGCGCACCGAACGGCGGTCAGAGCTGCTGTGGAGGCGCGCCTTCGGAGATGATTTTCGCTGAGAGCGAGTAACATGTGTCACAGTTGCCTGCTCCCAGATGCGGTTTGAGTGGCGTGGACCATATGGCGCTTCTTATTTCGCGAAAAATGAAATCTCAGCATTGCATCCACAGGTTCACGACCATACCCGTGACATAATTTCCCTCCGAAAATAGGGCGGAGGACGAAACCAGATCATTCATCGGCGGCTTCTTGGTGGAGTCAGGCTTACCCCATACCTTGATCTTGAGAAGGCCGAAGATCGGAATCGAAGCGATGACCTCGGGACCGTGAGGGATTGATTAAGCACTGTGAGTTGATGACCGGCAATTGGTAGAGCTGTGAAGTTAATCTTGACAGCATCAGACGGCGCGGGTATTTTACTTCTCCGGAGGAAGTTCCCTTTGCTGATTCAAACCTATGCGGCACACCCCACATTCGATGATTAACCCTCAAAAATGATAATCAGCATCGGCCCTTGTTATCGGCCGGCTTCCTTCAGGTGTACGGTATCGCCGGCGCCGGCTTCGTCTTGGACTTCTGAACCACACATATTCTTCCCGAGGAGGGGGTGAACGGATGACAGATCAACTGATGTACGAGGATCGGCTCAAGGGCTTTGACTGGTCCATTTCCGAGAAAGAACTGGGCTATCGAAAAGGCGACACGATCAACATCGGCTGGCATTGCAGTGATCGCATCTGCAAACTGGGACACGGCCGGAAACCGGCGTTGATCTGGGAGGATTTCCTTGGCACAGGCAAAAGCTTCACCTATGATGATGTGCGTATCTTGTCGAATACAATCGCCAGATATGTCTGCGACCTTGGATTGAAACCCGGGGAAAGAATTTGCCTTTTCATGGATCGTATCCCCGAGTTGTATATCGGGTTCCTCGGAGTTCTCAAGATGGGCGGGATCGTGCAACCTCTTTTTTCCGCCTTCGGAGACGAATCCCTCTGGACTCGACTGAATGATGCAAAAACCAGCGCCATATTCACGCAGAAGAAGTACGTGCCGAAGGTTCGGAAGATCCGCGACAAGCTGCCTGAGCTCAGGCATGTCATCGTCGTTGATGCGGCCGGTTCGCCGCTGAAAGAAGGGGAGCATTCCTTCGCGATGGAAGAAGTGCCTCGAGTCGATCACTTCGACGTCTTTCCTTCGATGGCTGAAACTCCGTCTGTTCTCCATTACACATCCGGAACGACGGGCCAGCCTAAAGGCGCTCAGCATGTTCACTATTCACTCATTTCACAGTACCTCACCGCCAAATGGGTCTTGGATCTCAGGCCGGATGACATCTACTGGTGCAATGCCGACCCTGGCTGGGTGACGGGCACGTCGTACGGAATCATCGGGCCATGGTCCAACGGGATCACGCAGGTTGTTTTGGATTCCGGATTCAATACTGAGCGCTGGTACGCATTCATTCAGAAGCACCGCGTGACGGTCTGGTATTCGGCGCCGACAGCGATCCGCCTCCTCATGCGGGACGGCAAGGATCTCGTCGCGAAATGCGATTTGTCATCGCTGAGGCATCTCTGCAGCGTGGGCGAGCCGTTGAATGCGGAAGCGGTGATTTGGTCCAAGGAGGCATACGGGCTTCCATTCCATGATACGTTCTGGCAGACCGAGACCGGATGCATCGTTGTCACCAATTTCCCTGGGATGCCCATCAAGGCTGGATCCATGGGCAGGCCATTTCCCGGCATGACCGCCACGGTGTTGGATCCCAAGAATTTTGAGCAATATGATGCGCCCGGACGAGTCGGCTTGATCGCTCTTCGGCCCGGCTGGCCGTCGCTCATCCGTACTTATTGGAACAACCCGACCGGCTATGCCAATAAGTTCAAAAATGGATGGTATGTCACGGGAGATCGGGCGAGCATCGACAAGGATGGATATTTCTGGTTCGTCGGCCGTGATGACGATGTCATCAACACGGGCGGCCATCTGGTCGGCCCGTTTGAAATCGAATCGGCTCTGCTCGAACACCCGGCTGTCGCTGAATCGGCGGCGGTCGCTAAGCCCGATCCGGTGAACATGGAAGTCGTCAAGGCTTTTGTCACATTGAAAAAGGGGTATGAGGTGAACGATGATCTCGAACTTGAGATCATGAATTTCATCCGCAAAAAACTATCCCCGCTGGCGATGCCGCAGGAGATCGAGTTCGTTCCATCACTGCCGAAGACTCGGAGCGGCAAGATCATGCGCCGCGTTCTGCGCGCGCAGGAATGGGGCGAACCGGTCGGGGATATTTCGACTTTGATGGAAGACTGAACGAGAACGAAGATTCACGCACAGGAGGAAGAACACTATGGACGAAGTGAAACGCATGGTCACGGAATATGTAACCCGGGAGTACTTGGAAGAAGGCGATGACCGGGTGATCAAGGAAGACACCCCGCTCATCACCGGCGGAATTGTGGACTCCTTTTCAATGGTGTCGCTGAAACGGTTTTTGGAAAAAAAGTACAATATCCAGATACCGGATGCCGACGCAACTCCGCAGGCATTCGACAGTATCAACAACATCGCCGATCTAGTCACGCGCTTTACCAAAGGTCGTGTGTGACAGGAGTGTAATATGGCTTACAGCAAAGAGACACGAGAATGGTATGAAAATGAAATAAGCGGTATCCGCGAAGCCGGGCTTTTCAAGGAGGAACGCTATATTCATTCGCCTCAAGCAGCGGGAATTGCAGTTGAGTTCCCAGTGGGGGCCGCGCCGAAACAGGTCATCAACCTCTGTTCCAATAACTACCTCGGATTGTCGAGCCATCCCGATGTCGTCAAGGCCGCCCATGAAGGGCTCGATTATCGCGGCTATGGGATGTCCTCCGTGCGTTTCATCTGCGGCACACAGGATATTCACCGCCAGCTCGAAAACAAACTGACCGAGTTTTTGGGAACCGAAGACACGCTTCTCTTCCCGTCATGCATGGATGCTAATGCGGGGGTGTTCGAAGCCGTCCTCACGGAAAAAGATGTGATGATTGCCGACCGGCTCGTTCATGCATCGATCGTCGACGGCATGCGCCTCTGCAAAGCCATGCAGGACACCTATAAGCACTCCGACATGGCTCATCTCGAAGAAAAGCTCCAGGAGCACCAGGACAAGCGGGTTCGCATGGTGATCACGGACGGGGTTTTTTCGATGGACGGCGATCTAGTCAAACTCGACCAGATTGTCGCGCTCGCCGAGAAATACAACGCGATGGTCTTCGTTGATGAATCGCATGCCAGCGGCTTCATCGGCAAAACCGGCCGAGGCACTCACGAACACTGCGGAGTCGTTGGGAAAATCGACATCATCACGACGACACTCGGCAAGGCCCTCGGCGGCGCTTCCGGTGGCTGTGTCAGCGGTCGCAAGGAGCTGGTTGAGATGTGTCGCCAGCGAGCGCGTCCGTTCCTCTTCTCCAACACTGTCGCGCCCGTCATTGTCTCCGGGGCTCTGAAAGTGATGGACCTGATTTCGCAAACAACGGCGCGGCGCGATAAGCTGGAACAGAACACCATTTGCTGGCGGAAGCTGCTGACGGAAGCGGGATTCGACATCAAAGAAGGCGAAAGCCCGATCGTTCCTGTCATGCTCTACAACGCCAGGCTCGCACAGGACATCGCTCGCGATCTTTTTGCTGAAGGTATCTATGTCGTCGGATTCTTCTTTCCGGTTGTGCCGAAGGGGCAAGCCCGCATCCGCACGCAGATGTCGGCCGCTCACGAAACACATCACCTCGACAAGGCCATCGCCGCCTTCATCAAGGTCGGAAAGAAGCACGATATTCTCGGCAAAGGAAAGAAAGAAATTATCGCGATGTACGGACAGTAGGCGCCGTTCAAAAAGAGGTCCTGGCATTTGAGGAGGGGTGGAAAAATTCACTCCTCCATTTTCTTCCTCGCTTCTCGACGCTTCTCGACAGCTTCAGCGGTTCTTTTTCCAATATGCGAATCGCATCGAATGTGTCCGCCCGTGTTTTCCGAATCATCGGTGCAATTTAGGGCACCGACCAGATTGGTGTAATCATACTCACCAAGGGGCGGCGCAAGAACCAATTCACATTTTTGGTGTGTCGGGAACAATGGTGCAGTTCCATGCAGGCAAGACTTTGTGAGGGATGGTATTCACGCTCGCCATCCGGTTGGCGGGGACGGTGATGCCCGTTGGGTAACGTCCACGAACGATGCAACATCGGAGCACGGCATCGCTGGGCTATCGAATCCGCGTTTCTCGTCGAAAAGCGTCACGGCTACAACTACGAGCACTGCTTCTCGTTCGACTGGAAAGCCATGAAGGGCTATCACTACCTGATGCGTCTCGCGCACACCCTCAACATCTTGGCCATCTACTCCACTGCTCTTATCAAAATCGTCCGGTCTTTGGGTGTGCGGGCGTTCATCGAATTTCTCAGAGAGACCCTCGCCGGCCCTTGGCTCGATCGGATCTGGGTGCGTGAGCGCCTCAACCCTCACATTCCAACTCCGGTGGGACTAACGCAATTCAGATCATCCCCCTCGTAAACACGCCGAAGCCTTACCCCAACCCCGATGAACTGCATCCAAGTACGTCCCACAATCGGATGATTGCCCACAGACTTCGCACCCATTCGCACACAATCCGTCCCCAAGTCCTAAAGAGGGCCTCACACGAACGCATCCTTGACACCCAAACATCCTTCATGCGTCAGCGCTGACAAAAAAGGAGACTTATTGACATTCAACGGCGGATCGCATAAGAAGAGAGATGCCGTTTCGTCGCAGGGCAGGACGCAGCGCAAACAAGGAGGTTCTTTTACTGTGGAAGGCAAAGAAACGCTCCAGGGTCGGCTTGCCGATAAAGGAAGTTCCGCAGTCCGGAAATACCGGGGGATCATGACCGGCGACAGGTCGCTGTGGTATTTCATGAAGTTTGAGCTGGTGACGTTCCTGCTTGGGTATGTTCCAGGAGCTCTTGGTCTGTTCCTTCGCAAGGTCTTCTATCCCAGCCTGTTCCGGTCCGTTGGCCGGGGTGTGGTTATCGGCCGCAACGTGTCCTTGCGCCATCCTCACAAGATCTCCCTCGGCGAGAACGTGTATGTCGACGAGGGGTGTCTGCTGGACGCGCAAGGGGCGGACGAGATGGGGCTTGTCGTCGGCAGCGACGTCATCATCAGTCGCAACAGCATGCTGATCTGCAAGTACGGATCGATCCACATCGGTGATCGGGCGAATTTCGGTTCCAACTGCCTGATAGGCTCTATGGGCCGGATCGAGGTGGGCGCCGACACCCTGTTCGCGGCGAACTGCTACGTCGGTGGGGGGATGTACCGCATGGACCGCACCGATATTCCGGTGGCGAAGCAGGGGTCCTATACCCGGGGCCCCATCGTGATCGGCGAGGGGTGCTGGCTAGGCGCGGCCGCCGTGGTGGCGGACGGGGTGCGGCTGGGAAGGCACGTGGTTATGGGTGCGGGAGCCGTGGCGGTCAAGGACCTGCCCGACTACGCCGTGGCCGTCGGCGTGCCCGCCCGGGTTCTCCGCGTGCGGGGAGAATCGGGGTCGTGAAGGTCTTGTTCGTCTTCCCCAACATCCTGAAATACGAGAATATCTCTGTCGGCATCGGGCATCTGTCCTCGTACCTGAAAGCCTTCGGGCACCAGACGGACCTGCTGGATTTCACGTATGGGCTGTCGGAGAAGAAGGTGTTGCGGCGGATCAAGGAATTCGATCCGGGCCTGATCGGATTTTCGGTGACGACCGGGGATTTTCAGTTTTGCTGCGGCCTTGCCGGCCGGATCAAGAAAGTCACGCGGACGCCGATCGTGTTCGGCGGGGTTCACCCCACCATCGAGCCTGAGGAGACGATCCGCCAGCCGGCGGTGGACATGATATGCGTGGGTGAGGGAGAGGAGGCCCTGCTGGAGATGGTCTCGCGGATGGAGCAGGGCGAGCAGCTGCGGGATGTCAGGAATTTCTATATCAAGGAGGGGGACCGGATCTTCCGGAACGAGGTCCGGCCCCTGATCCAGGACCTGGATCGCCTTCCGCCGGTGGATTTGGAGCTTTTCCACTACGAGCGGCTGCTTCCATTGAGGGCCTACGAGGGCCAGGTCATGGTGGGACGGGGCTGCCCGTACCAGTGCACCTACTGCGTCAACCCGATCCTTCAGAAGCTCTACCGGGGCGGCGGCAGGTTCGTCCGGTACAGGTCGGTGGAAAACGTGATGAAGGAGCTCCACGACCTGGTCGGCAGGTACCGGATCAAGAGCCTCTATTTCTGCGATGATGTCCTGGTGCTGAACCGCAACTGGCTGGAGGCGTTCTGCGCCCGGTACCGCCAGGAGATCGGCCTGCCCTTCCGGTGTCAGATCCGGCCCGAGATGATCAGCGAGCCGATCTGCGCCCTGCTCCGGAATACGGGATGCTCCAGCCTTCAGATGGGCATTGAGGCCGGAGATGAGTACATTCGCAACGAGGTGCTCAAGCGCCGGCATTCGAACGAGAAGATCCTGGAGGCGATACGCATGGCCAGGCAGGCCGACATGACCGTGTACGTGTACAACATGGTCGGGCTGCCATTCGAGACGGACAAGGAGATCCTTCGGACCATCGATCTCAACCGCCGGGCCAAGCCGGATTTCATGCAAACCGCCATCTTCCAGCCGTATCCCGGCACGGAACTCAAGGCCATCTGCGAGAGGGAGGGATGGCTCCGGGAGGACGTCAATCAGATCAGGTCCAACAAGTTCAGCTCGATCGTCGAATACCCCAGCCTGTCCCGGAAGGCCATCCGCCGGTACAAGAGCCGGTTCCGGTACATGGTGTACAAGGACGAGGACCTGGTGAAGGCCCTGATCTGCCTGTTCTTCGATTCCAACTACCGCCTGCTCACGACCCTGCGTGCCAAGGTCCCCCAGCGGGTCCGCGCGTGGGTGAACCAGATGATCTACCGGTTCAGCATGTCCCGATGAAGATCGACGCGCCGAGCTTCGATCTGGAAGGGACCCTGGTGAGCGCCGGTCCCGACACCGTCGCCGGACGGACAGCGAATTCCGAGAAAGGGGAACGCCTGTGACTGAGACAACCAGCCGGATCAAGGTCCTTCACATAATCGACAAATTCACCGTGGACGGCCTGAACCCGACCAGCTGCACGCGCCTGTTCGCGGCCTGGGTGCCGCATTTCGATTCGAAGGAATTCGAGATGGTTTTCTGCGGCATCAAGACTCCCGAGCCAGCTGGACAGTGGCTGCGCGACTTCGGAAACACCGTGATCTACCTGAACAAGGGTAAGTTCTCGCCGAGCACCGTCTCGGCGATAGAACAGGTCATCCGGAGCGAAGGGGTCTCCATCGTGCATCTGCACGGCTACAGCTCGGCCAACTTCGGGCGCCTTGCCGCGGCCAGGTGCGGCATCCCGGCCGTCGTCCACGAGCACGCGATTCTCACCATTCGCCCGCACCAGTACTGTGCGGATTTTCTCCTCCGGAACAAGACCACAGCCGGCGTCGCCGTCTCACAGGCGGTGAAGCGCTTCATGATCCACGGCCGATCCATTCCCGAGCAAACGATACGGGTCATTCACAACGGCGTCAGCTTCGACGACTTCCACGCCTCCTCGCCCGATCAAGTTGCCGCACTTCGCGCGGAGCTCTGCATCCCCGATGGCTTTTCCGTCGTCGGGACCGTCACGCGGCTCCGCGAAGAAAAAGGAAACCGGTACTTCATCGATGCCGCTGCGCGCGTCGTGCATAGGTTCCCGAAGACGAAATTCGTGCTGATCGGAGAGGGGCCGCTGCGCGGCGAACTCGAGTCGCAGGCTGCGCGTCTGGGCATCCGCGACTCGGTCCTCTTCACCGGATTCCGTCAGGACATTCCCGTGTGCATGTCGATGTTCACGGTCCTGGTGATGCCATCTCTCACAGAAGGGTTTCCCTTGGTGCTGGTCGAAGCCATGGCCGTCGGGAAGGCCGTGGTGGCGACGCGAGTCGGGGGCATTTCCGAGATCGTGCAGGATGGCGTCGACGCTCTGCTGGTTCCCCCCACCGATTTCAACGCACTGGCGGAGAAGATCGAGTTGCTGCTGACGGAGCCGCAAACGGCCCGGCGCATAGCTCAGACGGCGATTGAATCCTGCCGGCGGTTCAGCCTCGATAGCAATGTCCGGCAGTTGCAGGATCTATATCGACAGCTCGTGAAGCGGCCCTAGCCCCCTGCCGAAATCGACATGGCTTTGCGCCGAGCTCATTCTTCCATGTCGATCTTCCAAAAAGGCAGGAAGCGGCCCTTCTCTGCCCAGAAGAGCCGCTCCCCATTGCCATTCTTCCCACAGCGCCGGCGATGTCAGGAATTCGTGCGACCGACTCCAAAAGGTATCCTGGTCGCTGCTTTCTTCTCACCCACACGATCCACGGCCTGTACATCCAACCAATATGTCCCGTCGCTCAGGCCACTGGGAAGTTTGACCTTAAAAATCATTTCGTAATCGTTTGTCTTCGTCCAATTCCCCTTGAGGAGCTGCGAACCGGAAAGAGGAGTCGCACTCCCATCTTCCCCGATGGTTTTGATGCTCACATCAGCCGTTGGTTTCCCGGTAATGGGATCGCGACCGAGTCCGTTCAACGTCACCACAATGAGGCACTCTTCTCCGCTCTTGACATTCGGTTTGGCTCGAGCCGCCACCAGCTTGCCTTCAAAAGTGAGCGGGCTGCAGCCGTTCTTATTCGAGGAAACCGTCATCCATTCACCGCCTTCCGAAACGAGGCAAGATGCGATGGTCAGCTGAGATTGAGGCGTTGTGTTGAGAGACATCGATCCGACGGCACAGACTCCCGTGATCAAATTGCGGGCGATGCCGAGGATCTTGTAGGTGCCTTTCGGCACGGCCACAACGCCAAGGTAGCGGAGACCGCCACGCACGGTGTCCAACGCCTCGTCGTCGGCTGTGTGCGGTGTCGCCGGAGCTTTGCCGAGACCGTGAGAATAGCTGATCACGTCATAGTTTTTCTCGGAAATGGCGAACAGGAAGAATTCGATATCTTCGTCCTTTTTCGATCCCATATCGGCGAGCACGCTCACCGGAAGCTCGACGATGCCTTCAATAGAATACATGCTGTTCTCGGCCGACCGAGGAGCAACCGCCGCCTCTGACCGGCACATCGGCAGCTGGAATGCGGTTGTCGTAATTGAGATGCCTGCAGGCGACCGGGCTTCGTTAATGATCGCCGCCACCTGAAGCTGACGTTCCAGCGAGGTGTATTTCTCAAAAGGCCTGTCCTCGAAGTACCCTTTTCGATGGCTGACTCGACAACCGGGTCTGGTCACTTCCACATCGATGCTATGGTATTTCCCCGACTTGCCGATCGGCGCGCTGTAGGCGAGCAGATAATACGACGAGGTCGATTCGATGACATGGCCAAGCGCCTCTTCGTAGGAATTCGTGTGCCGAATAACCTGCCCTCCGGTTTCGGAGGATAGGGTTTCCAGCAGTGTCTGATTGCGAAAATTGATATCGGCCGGCGTATCGGAATCCGCAGAGGTTTGCCTGTTGCCGCTCGGATCGATGCAGAAAATCCGGCAATCGCTCGTCGAAAAGTGCGATGCCGCTTGTTGCAGCAGGTCGATATTTTGTATATCGACTTCTCTCCCCGCGGAGTCCATCTTTTGGAATTCGCCCATCATGAAGTTCATCGTGTCTTCTTCTGTCTCTTGGAGAGTCTGACCACCGAGCGCCTTCGAATCGAACCCGCTACTGAAGAGCAGAAAAATTTTCCTTCCCGGCATCGTATCGATGCTCTGAGCGAAGGCATCGAGGCAGGTCAGGTATTTGCCGGCGCTATTGCGGTAGTCGAGCACCTCGTTTCGCTTCACCTGCTGATGATAGGACTGGCTTTCGTCGTTCGCGGCATCCTTGGGATTATAAGTCATCCCCTTGCGAATCCAGGTCCCTTTGAGTTGATTGCCGCGTGCTTCCGGGACGATCCGAACAAGACCCGCGGAATCTGTCAGAAAGTTGTTCCCCTTGGTTGAACGGAGGTTCAGCAGGGCATCAGAAAGCTGCTCCTTATCACGGGTGAAGTTCATATGCATTTTGACTCCCTCCGTGATGTCAATCGTAAAGATGCTCGCGTCATCCGTCTCAACCAGGTCCTGCTGCACGAACTGCAGCGCAGCATTGCGCGCATTTTTCAATGCGATCATATCGTTGTAAGTCAAATCGAACAGGAGAAGGAAATGGCGAGGCTGATGCAAGGCCTGAGGCGCAGAAGAGGCCGTCGTGTTCGTCGAGGTTGTTGCCACCCCGCTGCTCACAAGCTGCGCAGCAACGAGACTCTGAAGCGTGTCGTTATCCTTGACCTTGAATTCATTTTCCTTGAGATCCGTCACGGGCTTGCCGTCCTTATCCAGGACAGTGACCCGGAGGTCGACAATGGAAACTTCAGCTTTTTCCGATATCGGTTTGGTTTCACAAAACACAGGAACCCCAAAGCCTGCAATAAGCACGAGAGCCATGATTGCAGCCGATCCTATGAACGGATTCCTCATAAACATCGCATCCTCCCTTTTGGAATGTCCGCTGATCCGCTGGCCGAATGACCCCCCTGCCATCGGCTCGTTCAAATCCGCTTCGTACACATTGAATGTAGGCCGGTTATTGTTATTTGGTCACTGCTTTGTGATGAGTTGTTTTCGAAAAGGGTCAAAACACCCATCCATCGGGATGAATACACAAAATCTTTGCCAATCACAAGTGTATTTTCGACACGTCGGGTGACCTTTCAGCCCAATTGAATACAAAAAGCCTCGATCCCGACACATCAGTCAGCTGGTTCGCGGATCGCCGCGTGGATGCCTTTGTTGAGAATTGCCCGGACAGGAGGTCAATTTAATCGACAGACATCCGAGCAAAGCATCATAAATTTGCCATGAACATCGAAGCCACCGAAATCGGTAAATTTTTCCCTAACGGCACCGAAGCGTTGAAAAGCGTTTCACTGGAAATGTCGTCGGGCGTTCTTGGCATGATCGGGCCGAACGGAGCCGGCAAAACAACGCTGCTCAGGATACTCGCCACTTTGCTCGAACCGAGCTCCGGCTCGGTGAAGCTCTTCGGAATGGACAGCCCTCAAATGGATCGTGCCATCTGCCGGCGAATCGGCTATGTGCCGCAGCAGATTCATCTTGTCGATGATCTATCCGCCCGCGAAAATCTCGAGCTTTTTTATGATCTCCGGCATATTCAATCGCCTTTGCGCAAACGCTGGATCAACGAGCATCTCGAATTGACGGGTCTTGCTTCGATCGCGCACACTCGCGCCGGATCACTCAGCGGCGGCGAACGCCGGAAACTCGGCTTCGCCCTCGGCATCCTCCACCGCCCCGATTTGCTCATCTGCGATGAAATCACGACGGGTTTGGATCCGGGTGAGCGAGTTTTCTTCCGCAACCTGCTGGCCGAAATCGGCGAGCACATATGCGTGATCTTTTCGACGCATATCCTCGAAGATATCGCCAGCGCCGCCGATCAGCTTTGCGTGATGGTTGCCGGCCGTATGGAATTTTCAGGCAAGCCGCATGATCTCATCGAATCGCAAGCATCCAGGATCTGGCAAATTGATGTCGACGAGGAACGCATCCCCGAGCTCGAAGGGCGCTTCCTGGTCACCGACCAGCGGCCCTTTAATGGGCATGTTCGTTTGAAACTGATCTCATCGGAACCGCCTCCCGGAAGTGTTACTGCCGAATGTCGATTCGAGGACGCGTTCCTTGCCCTTCTGCCGAGGGAGAAGCATACGGAATTTCTCACCAACAACCATCGTAGTTGAATCTGCTCGAATGGTGAATCAAACGGCACCGCCCGAGCCTCGCCCTTCAATGCCTGTTCCGCTGAAGGGATGCCCTATGTGATCTTGATCGCGAAATCGTCGCCTTGGATTTCTGTTGTGCTTTTTTCGCGTGTGCCGAGAGAATCGAGGATGAATCTCAGATAGGCCATCGGTGTGGTTTCAGCATGCTCGATTAACTTCTCTCGCTCCTCGTTGAGCTTCTTCACTTTTTCGATGATCGCCGCTCGATCGGTCACATCTTCCATGAACTCGGTGATGGCCGTAATGTTGGTCTTGGCATCGAGAGTTGGATAGGCGCAGACAGAGAAAAGGCGTTTTTCGTCGGGCATATCCATGGTCACGAGATTTC
The DNA here is from genome assembly GCA_903916735.1 of uncultured Acidobacteriota bacterium. Taxonomy (GTDB): domain Bacteria; phylum Acidobacteriota; class CAIWXX01; order CAIWXX01; family CAIWXX01; genus CAIWXX01. Next base: position 7,031 of record CAIWXX010000085.1, on the reverse strand, counting down.
CCTCGAGCTGGCCCGTCTCGATGCTCTTGAGGATCGGACATCCTTTGCAGATGCCGGACAGCCCAAGCGCCTCGTAGCATCGCTTCCCGATGATCTGCTGGAATTGGTGTTCCTGCGTATATGAGAGCATGGCCCGATTGAGGTGCAGAATGACAAGGTTGCGATCGAGCAAGAAGATCGGATTGACCTGGCTATCGAGGATCGTCCGATATTTGTCCCGGCTCTTTATGAGTGTCCCGAGCAAATCGGATGCTTCCTGGAATCGGCCTTGCATGATGTGGAGCGATTCTTCAAGCTCTTCGACCTTATCACCAAGGACCTTGTTCGCCGCGGCCTCATCCTGTAGAGCAGCGACTTCGGTGGCAAGCTGATCGCGATCCGCTTTGACGCCGTCCAAAGTTGTCTGGAGCTCCCTCAGCTGTTGGCCGGATTTCTGCAGTTCGGCGATTTGAGAGAGGAGTGATTCGTTCTTCAGTTCGAGATCATCGCGCTGGTTACGCGCGTCTTCGAGCTCACTGAAAGTGCGTGCGGTGATTTCCTTTTCCTGCTGCAGATCGTCATCCTGCTTGGCGAAAGCCGCTTCGTTCATCGTCAGGACATCCCGCAGCTTCTCGACTTCATCGCGGAGCGCTTGGACATCATGGCTGGATGTACCGCCGGAGGAATCCGCTGCCTTTTGCGCAGCCTCCAACTCCTCGATTCTCGCCGCCAGATCCCGCTCGCGGAGTTGAGTCTGCGAGAGATCGCCCATGAGCGTATCAATCTCGTTCGAATGCTGGATATTCTCTGAAGATCTTGCTTCTTCCAGCTGTTCCAGATTCCCTTGAACTTCGCTCAGCTCAGATTCGGCAGTTTGCAGCCGGCGAGTCATGTCCTCTCTTTCCAGATCGAGCGCGGCGAGACCCCGGCTTTGTTCGGGACTTACCTGACCGCCCTTACTTCGATCCTCTTCATCACGCCGATGCAATTCCTCTTCGACGGAGAGGCGAAGCTGCTGCTCTCTGGCGGCAGCCTCCTGCAATTCTTCGGCAAGCTTCTGGAAGGAGGATACGTTTTCCTCTGCGACACGGAGGCTCTCTTCGAGCTCCCGTGTCCGGATCAAGATCTGGCGCATTTCCTTCTGATAGGCCGATCGTTCCCCGTCCAGTGTTGTCTGTAACCGTTCGATTTCGACTTTTGTTGCGGCATCGGGAGACGGCGAGAGAGCCGGCATCGATTCCATCGATGTCAACACGGCGCATAACAGCTGGATGAGGCTTTCCTCTTTCGATGTCAACTCCCCATCCTTCCGATCTCGCAACATCCCGAGAAAATCCATCCCGTCGACATCTTCTTGAATCGGGAAAATCGACATGATGTGATCTTTGAGAACGACCGATGGGGGTCGCTGAGTGGTCTTCCACTGCTGGTAAAGGCTTTTCAGCAGCTTGTTGCCCTTTGTCCCGATATCGAAGAACTGGCTTTTGCCGCTCAGCGCGTCAACAATGTCCTCGCCCTTGACCCGGAATGAAAAAACGTTTTCAAACTGAAAACCTTCCAAGCTGAGAATGCTTCTCAGGAGCGGCCTGTATGTTTCCAGTGTTTCAGCTTTCATTGATTCTCACGACTATTCAACAGACGATCTTAATCCAGAAAGAGGCCGCTTTTCAACAACCCGATGTAAACCCCGACGGTTGTGCAACACCATCCGCTCGACGGAGCCTCGGCGCATAGCCGTTTTCCTTGGACTCATCTCGTGGTTTTTTCTAGAATAGGCTCATGGAAAGGTTGCACCGCGTTGAAGGGACGTGGCTCGATGGGTTCGGTTCGATTGTCAAGGCCAAAGACACGGCGCTTCCGGCATCGAACCTCACTCCTTCGCCTCTGATCCACAACAAAGCCCGTCTTGAAGCCGCTGGAGAAAACGTGGACCAAGGGAGAAAAGCGACCATCTCAGAATTACTGGTTGCATCGCCGGCCTCATTTTTCGAATTTTCAAGAAATCCCGGTTCAACCGGGAGAAAGAGGGATAGGTCTCATGGCTGTATGCGTCTTTTGTCAGATCATCGAGAAGAAGGCGGCATCGAGAATTATTTACGAGGATGATCTTGCCGTGGCATTCGAGGATGCCAATCCGCAGGCGCCGATCCATACACTCATCATTCCGAGGAAGCACATCGCCGGCCTCGACGAGGCGCGAATTGAAGACCAATCCATATTGGGCCACCTCCTGTTGGTCGCTCGGAGGATCGCTCGCGATAAGAAGATCGACAGAACCGGTTACCGGGTGGTGGCAAACTACGGAGTGAGCGCTGGGCAGAGCATTTTTCATTTCCATCTCCATCTACTCGGCGGGCGGCCGATGCACTGGCCACCGGGATGAAGCGTACAGATCCGTTCTTTTATCGGACGGTCGGATGGTTACAGAACGGAGAGATGTCGATAGTCGGGACGGCGACATGAACAGGGGGATGAGAACCCAGGAGGGCAAATGACCGTTAAGGCGAACGAAAACGAATGGTTCAAGAAGCATGAGATCCTTCTTATCACGACCGCAAGACGCGCACGTGAACGCAAGGAAAAGGAGACCCGGGCAAAGGTCGAGGCCGATGAGGCCAAAAAACTGCGCGAGCTTCACTGGATGCACTGCCCGAAGTGCGGACATACGATGGAGACAGTCGAGAAATACGATGTGAAAATCGACTTCTGCCGGGCATGCGAAGGGATTTTTCTGGACCGAGGAGAGCTCGAACAAATTCTCATCGCGCAAGACTCCGCTCGAAAGTCACTCTTCCGCAGCATTGCCCACGCTCTGACCGGCGGCAAGATTTCAAAACCCGACGATTAATCGTCGGAGAAGGGGCCAGGTCTTCACTTTTCATTTTTGTTGTTGTTGGAGGAGCAGTGAGATAGGATAGATGTATAGCTCGGCCCACAGGAATTGAGTTTGATGGTGCGCGCTGTATCATGTAATGTCCCGCGGAGTTGTACGCATGCCGGTATTTGTCAACGACTCCGACCGAATCGAGCTCCTGGACATTCTTGCGGCGTTGGTCGGCAATGGGCATCTTGTTCGCGTTCTGCCTCATGCCGAATCACTATCACATACTCTGTGAGACGCCTGGAGGAGACCTTGGCCGGATGATGCGGGGCCTCAACGGCCAGTATATGCCCAGATTTTCAATCGACGCCATCGGCGCGTGGGCCATCTCTGTGGCAGGCCCGTTACAAGGCGATCCTGGTCCAGGAAGGCGAGTACTTCCTTGAATGTTCACGCTACATCCACCTCAATCCGAATCGGTCACATTTGACGAGGCCGGCCGAACGGTACCGATGGTCGAGCTACCGCAACTACGTTGTGGGCGGTCCGGTATACGTGGACTGGGTGACGACGGGGAGGACTCTAGAGGAGTTCGGGGGAGATCGCCATCGTTACATTACAGGGCTTGGGTTGAGGCTGGGAGGGGTGAGAAGCCAGTCGACCCGTTCGAACGAGCCGTTGCAGGATTGGCGCTGGGCGGCGAGGAATTCACTCGGCGCTTTGTGTACCTCATGAGGGCTGCTGTGAGTGGAGAAGAACCATCTGCCCGGCAACTTCGGCGACATCACGAAAAGAGAAGGAGTCCCCAACAGATCGAACAGGCGGTTGAAGACCTGTTTCGAGACGAGCATCCCAGGCGCCGAGCACGGATGTTCCTCTGCGCTCAAAGGCTGTATTCTCTAATGACCGTGCGAGAGATCCCTGAACGATACGGGAAAGGCTCGTCTGCTGTCTCGATGGCGGTGAAGGCAATCAAGAGGGAATCTGAGAACGATTTGAGTTTGGCTGCAAAACTTCAGCAGTTGGGTCAACGCCTGATCACGAAAAGTGAAAAATGAAGACCTGGCCCCATGGCCCCACAAATCGACCCGCTCACGCCGGGCCGCCGACGGAGTTTCGGTCATCAGTAGCGGGTATTCGACGTTTTCAAAAGCAGTGAGCACTTCAATCAAATTGAAACTCTGGAAGATGAATCCGAGTCGCCGGCCTCGAAGCCCCGCCAGTGAATCAAGGGATCGATCGGTGATGTCGACACCCTCGAAGATGATCCGCCCCTGATCAGGCTTATCGAGACAGCCGATGATGTTGAGCAGAGTCGTCTTGCCGCTTCCCGATGGACCGGCGATGGCGGTGAATTCACCGCGCTCGAATTCGATGTCGATGGGGCCGAGAGCCGGCACCCTTGTTTTGCCCAATGAATAGCTCTTATGGATGCCGTTCAGTTGAATGATACGCTGCATCTTCAGTCCTCCTTCTTTCGCCTCATCAATCATCCGCGAAAGGGCCGGAGATTTCCCGACAATACCGACGGAATGAGGAATCGCCCGGATGAAATGATCGAAATGACGGATGGAATGAATGAGGTTCCTGATGGCTATGGGGCGCCATCCCGAAATGAACGTGGGGAGCGCTCGTATTCTCAACCCGAAAGCAGCTTTGAACGAGTCAGTTGCAACCGGGCTTTTTGTGTCCTCTTCCGGAATTGGCAAGCACGAGTGAGGGCCAATATCAAACAAATCAAATACATACACATTCCTAAGCAAAAGCTTAGATAGGCATGAGCTGATCTTGGCATAGTTCTCAGGTTCAAATGCATGTCGGTGTGCGAAAATATATTCGGAGAACAGAATGAAGATGAGATCCTGGGAGCAAGATTAGTAAAGTTGAATTAACAAGGAGAGGATTTATGCGTGCGAACAAGTTCCTGAGTTTTGCGCTTCTTTCAGCCCTTCTTCTGCTGGCTGGCACTGAGGCCCAGGCGGCAGCGCGGTGGGCGCTCGACCTTGGCGGGCCTGCATGGGAGGCATTGACATCGGTTCGCCAGACAGCTGATAGTGGATTCATTCTGGCGGGCTATCAGCCTTATCATAGCCTCAGCGCCGCATGGTGTGTGAAGCTGGACCCTCTGGGCAATGTCGTCTGGCAGCGGACCTATGGAGGTAGCGTCGCCTACGTACCTAACTCGGTCTGCCCGACTTCTGATGGGGGCTACATCGTTGCCGGGAGCAAGCATCCAGCATTGGTTTACCCCTGGTGCCTCAAGCTCGATCAATTGGGGAATGTAGTTTGGCAGAAGTCCTACGAAGCGCTCGGAGTAAGCTCCTCGGCCAGTGCAATCCGGCAAACGGTTGACGGGGGATATATCCTTGCGGGGCATGCAAGTCCTATAGGCCATCACGATCCTGACATGTTCCTGGCCAAGCTGGACTCCTCCGGTAACATCATCTGGCAGAAGCTCATCGGATGGGCTGGAGACGACTATGGCAGCGACGTTTATCAGACCAGTGACGCGGGCTATGTGGCAATCGGTCGAGCGGAAGCAAGCACATTTGATGTGCTCGTGACCCGGCTGGATGCAGCCGGCAATCCTTTGTGGATGCGTACATACGGCGGTATTGGCGCTGATGAGGGCTACTCCATCCAGCAGACGAGCGACGGAGGGTTTGTGGCAGCGGGAAAGACCGACTCCTGGGGATCCGGAGGCGATGCTTGGTGCTTCAAGCTCGATGCCAATGGGAATATGGTATGGCAACGCGCATATGGTGGAGCGGGGTATGACGCTGCCACAGCCATTCAGCAGACAGGTGACGGAGGCTATGCGATGTTTGGTCGCACCGATCAACCAGGCGGGGGAACCAATGCATGGCTGATCAAGCTTGATAGTAGTGGCCTGGTATCATGGGCGCGGACATACGGGACCGGCGATTGGCTTTATGGCGCCGAAGATGGACAGCAGACGAGCGAAGGCGGCTTCGCCTTCTGTGGCCGTTTCACACCCGGGGCTAACCACGACGGCATTGTCATCCGCACAGCCCTCGATGGTTCCATCGACGCGAGTTGCGGGAGCCTTGTGCAACCAAGCACGCCGGTAGTCACCACGACATCGGCCGCGGTCGTCTCCCAGTCTGGAACATACAGCAGCCCTCTCGTAGCCGCAATCGCAGCAGCCACGCCCGCCACACCATCCTCCGTGTCTGCAATACTCTGTTCATTCGGCAACGCGAGTGACTGGACGGGGGCCTGGCAGAACCTCCGGCGGAAGAGGTTGCGGGTCATGGGCCGGTTCACGGTGACCAATATCGGAACAATCAGCGGAGGTGCAGGCACGGTTAAGATTTACCTCTCGAATAATCAACAGGCCGGGCGAAGGGCCAAGCTCGTAAAGAGCTTCAATATACCAAACCTGTCGACGGACCAGAGCCACACCCTAAATATAAGGACCTCACCGAGTTCGAAGCACAAATATCTTGTTGCCGTGATACAGAATTCGAGTGATATCGATGTTTCGAACAACACGGTGGCTATTCTGCTGCCATGAGCTGGGAGGCTGACCATGTTCATCTATCGGCTAGGGAAGAATAGGAATGACGAAGACATGATCGCGCAGGCCAGGAGCAGGACCAACTCCGCGTTCGTTATGCTGGGCTCGGCTTGTGTGGTTAGATATAGGACATTGCTTTTTTGTCTCAGCCGGAGGAATACTACCAACGTAGTAAGAAGCCACCGCTGGAAGGAATCCAGGCCGCCATCGGGTATATGCGCATATACCCGATGGCGGCCTGGAGCGTTTTTGGCCGGGGGCGAACGAACAATCCATGGACAAAACCTAGCACTAGGGAGGTGGTTTGTCAATTTTAGCGAGACCCGTGGCGTGGAAGAACGGGCGGGGCGAACGAGCCGCTACTGGGCGCTGCAGGCGCCGGCGGCCGGGCTGTCGTCCCAGTCAAAGCCGAGGCACGGCTGCGAAGGCGGGGGCGCGCGGCCGGGTATGGCGAGAACCTCGAACCGATACTTGATGTGCTTGAGTATCTTCCCGACCACGTCGCTTTGATGACGCGTTTCGATCACCGAAATGATTTTCAGCTTACCGCCGCACTCGCATAGAAGGGGATCGCATTCGTAAACCATCTGCAAAAGCCAGATCGGAAGAGCACACGTCTGAACTCCAGTCACGAGATTCCATCTCGTATGCCGTCTTCTGCTTGAAAATGGGGGGGGGGGGGGGGGGGGG
>CAIWXX010000084.1 GCA_903916735.1 uncultured Acidobacteriota bacterium | reverse complement strand
TGGAAAACATTCGCCTGTGTTTTCAACAACCGTCGCCTCGCGATGGCGAAATGGCGTGATGAATAACATAGCTAGCTCCCTACGCTGGTATGACCCAGATCAGGTTCAACGGGTTGGAACTGGCTGTTCCTCTCAGCCCCGGCGGGCACCCCAATGACACTGTGAAAATAGTGGATAGAAGATGCTGTGTCAAGCCGGCAGCGGGCCCTGAAATCCGCCCGCTACTCTTTGATGAACAATATCATTCTGCTTTTGCCAGCGGGATGAGCACTTCGCGCGGGCGCGCTTCAGGAAATTTCCTGCTTGTTATGTAGGCTCGGTAAACAGGGATGGCTTTGCCATCCAAAATGTAGTATCCCGTTGATTCGTTTTCATGTTTGATTTCATACGCTGCGTCCAGTGACGGCTCACCGGGAGAGGGTGTCTGATCAGTTGTTTGAAGCGCCGCATCCCTGGCCTGTTCAATCGTCAAGGCTGGTGCCGACGCGCTTGCCATCCGGGTCGGATTATCCCGGATTCGATGAATGGTGTTGCGGAACTTTTTCGCTTCGCCCGTTTGTGCGTCAAACGTGATCTCCAGATGCCCCGCATCCGGATCGATGAAGGGGAGACCATTGACAATCTGGTCGAAAATCGCGGTCTTCTCGACGACAACCGGGTTCCCTGACGGCGCCGCCACTGTCCCTGAGCTCACATTCGTGAAACGCATCACAGAGAATTGATAGTCGCTGCCCTGAGCCAGATCGAATTCTGAGATGATATCTTTGGCCTTTTGGATCAGCTCAGCATCATTCGCAACGGCTGATGCCGAAGCCGTTCGTTTCAGCTTGGTGGTGAGTGCCAGTTCGTAGCTGCCATCGCGACCGACGGTCAGCGTCAGTCCCTTCGTCCTTATGGAACGCATACCGAATGGGCGAGCTTCAACGGCGCTCGGATTCACAACCATGATTCCGACGGACTGCGCAATCCGTTCGACTTCGGTGTCGGAATTGCCATCAGCGGCGACGTCGAAAATTTTCGCGTGCGTCGGCATAAGGGCGGCACCTGCCTGTTGTTGTGAGGCAGCACTGCCTGCCTCACTTGAATACCAGCGCCATGCTCCGCATTGTGACGACGCGCCTTCGGAAAATAAGAGCCGTTCGCCGTCACGCCGGGCCGACGCTTCGTTGTCGGTCGCCCCGAAAGCCAGAACAACCGGGGTCTGCTGCCGGCAAATCCGCCAGCTCGCGTCAAGAAACGCCGTCGACAGGCTCTTGTTCTTGTTCCATTCTTCCCAAAAAAATTGCCCGTAGTTCGGACTGTCCAAGGATGGAGATTCGTAGCCGAAGATCATCCGAATGCCCTTGGCATGAGGCGCCCATGTCCGCATCGGATTCTGTCCGTTTCTGAATCGGAGGCCGTAGCACGTATCCCAAAACATATATCGGAGGCGTTCGGAATCGGGCTTGTCGTAACCCCCGCCGAGTGCCATATGATCGGAACGAACCGACCACCCTTTGCCGGTGATATTCGTGCCCATCCATGTCATGTAGATCCCATCGGCACGCATATTCCCGTGACTCGAGTGGTAGGCGACGAGCACCGCATCAACTCCGCGTTCGACTCCCTTGCTCTCCCAGGTATCTTCATCGCCATTGGGATCGTCCAAGAAGGCCCATGCGCCAACGCCGGTATCGCGATAGACGAAATTGGGAGCATACCAGCGAGCAAGGTATTTTCGAAACCCCGCGGCGGATTCGTGTGTGTGGTTGAGCTCAGGCATCCAACCCATGAAATCCTGCACGCTGAATGTTCCATGGATGTTGGCTGCTGCGGGAGGGGATGTCTTGAGTGGCTGAGCCGATTGTGCAACCGGATTTTCGTTATAGGGAGGCAGATCGCCTGAAGCGATGAGGTCGCTCGAGTTGGCGCCCAGCCCGGCCGCCAGACCTGTCGGCGACTTCTGCATTTTCGAACAGGAGGCCGCGTAAACCAGTGTGATCATGATCAGGATTAAGCCCTCTTTGCGAAACATCTCTGTCCTCCTTGCCGACGATCCGCTTTCCGATCTATTCTTAGTGTATCCTAAGACGGATCGGCAGAAAAAGCAGTGAGGGGAATCACGTGTTTCCAATTGACATCTGGCATCGCAAGAGAGTCCGGCCGGCTCTCATATTAATCTTCCTTGAATCGGTCCTCGTCACACTCATCGGAACAGGCACTGCGTGGCTTATTTTCCCGGCGGCCGCAGGGCTCATCGCCGTTTTTCTCATCTGCGTTGGGATGCAGGAAAGCTTCTCAATCCTCCTTGAATGCAACAGGAAGGATATCTGGGAAGGACGCTTGGATCCTTACATGGCAAATGTTTGGCTGGTCTCGGCGCTCGTCTCCATCTTCATGGGATGTTTTCTTGCGTTCAGCGGAATTGCCTGGTCCTTGCCGGCTGATATCATGCGCGTGATTTTTTCAATGCAGCTTCAACTATCGCCTCTCGAGGCCATCAATCTCACTCGCCTCCAATTCGGCCAATTCGAACCCTTGTTTTGGCACAATGTTTCGTTACTCCTCATGACCATCGCTGTTTCGGCTGTCTTCCGCTCAGGAGGCGCCCTGCTGATTCTCTCGTGGAACGCATCCATCTGGGCGTTGAGCTATGCGCACATCTCCCGATTAACGGTTGTTATGGGAGGCAGTTCTCTTACACGGATTGTGACGGCTGTCGCTATCGGCATTACGCCGCATCTTGTCATCGAGGCATCCGCCTATATCACTGGAACAATGGCAGGCATTTTTGTGGCCAAGGCCTTCGAAAAATACCGATGGCGAGACCGCCGATTCAGCCGCGTCATCATTGCATCACTGACGCTCGCGGCTGCCGGCTTTCTCCTGTTGTTTCTGGGCGCTCTCGTCGAGTGCCGCTGGCCTGCCTGGTGCATCGGGAAGCTATTGGCTCAAGGATGATGCTCCTCAGCGCGTCTCCAATCCCTGCGCAATCTCGACATGCAACTTCTGTGTCTGTTTCACTTTGCCGTATGTCAAGGTGATGTCATAGTCGCCCGGGCGAACGAATTTGGAACCTTCTCCGCCATACTCGATCAGGAAATCCTTCCCCGGCTTGAGATCCCATATGACACGATTGATCCCAGGCGTGCCGGGCGCGGTGATTTTCGCCACCGGCTGACCCTTGGGGTTTGTGATGGAGATATTCACTGGGTCGCCTGTGTATTCTCTCACGTAGTAGTTGATGATTGCGCCTTCCGGCGGATTGGCCCCTCGAAAAACGGCATTTCCACTCGAATCAACCCAGTCAGGAATCTGATAGATTCCGAAGGCCGGTCGGAGAGAAAAGAGGTGAGCTTCTTTCGCACCCGTTTCCGGCGTTAGTTCCTCAAGTGGCCTGATGTCATCGAGGATATAGAGGCTCCTGCCATGAGTAGCAACCACAAGATCCAGATCGCGTGGGTGGATCACGATGTCGTCGACGGCGACAGTCGGCAGATCGCCGAACGTGATCCAATGGCCGCCGCGATCAAAACTGGCCCACAGCCTGAACTCGGTGCCCAGAAAAAGCAGGTTCTGGTTCTTCAGGTCTTCCCGGATGACCTTGGCGGGGCCGTCTTGCGGGAGGTCCGATGTGATGCTCTGCCACGTCTTCCCTCGATCAGCCGTGCGATAGACGAGTGGCGCATAGTTTCCTGTGCGATGAGCGTCGACGGCGAGGTATGCGACCATCGCGTCGTAATGGCTTGCTTCAATGCGACTCATCCACTGCCCTTTTGCAGCCGCGGGGAGATTGGTCGTGAGATCAATCCACGTCTCGCCATCTCTGACCCAGAGTTTGCCGTCGTCGGTTCCGGCCCAGAGCAAATCGGCTTTGATTGGGGATTCGGCAAGCGTGTACACAACTCCGTAATTTTCTGCACCGCTTCCGACCGAGTCAATTTTGACCGGCTCCTGCATCGTCAGATCCGGGCTGATCATGCTCCATTCATCGCCATGGTTTGTGAGCTCGAAAACATGATTTCCGGCCAGATACATCGTCCCCTTGTGGTGAAGGCTCGGGATGAGAGGCGAATTCCAATGAAAACGAAAACGCTGCTGGCCTTCTGCCGGCTGGGGCTGCAGGCTCTTCTGTTCGCCGTTCTCCAGATTCAGGCGATGGACTTCACCCCCCTGCGATTCCGCATAAAGTATGTTGGGATTTTCTTCATCGAATACGCAATAAAACCCATCGCCGCCGAGGATGTTGGTCCAGTGGCAATTCATGATGCCATCCTTGGATCGAGTTGCACTTGGGCCGACCCAATTCGTGTTGTCCTGCAATCCGCCTGCGATTCGATAGGGTCGGCTCATGTCGACAGCGATGCGGTAATACTCGCCACCCGCAAAATTATTCAAAAGCGCCCATGATTTCCCAGCTTCGTAGCTGACATAGGCTCCGCCATCAGTACCAAGGATGACCCGCTTTGGGTCGTGCGTATCGATGGCAAAGGCGTGGCAGTCCGGATGAACTTTCTCAAAATGGTCCTCGCGGAAGTATGTGCCACCATCTTCCGAAACATGCAAGGCATATCCGAGCAGATAAATGCGCTGGTCGTTCGCGGGATCCACTCGGATCTGGCTGAAGTAGAAAGGGCGCGGGTTGAGTGGGTTCATGTGTGTCCATGTTTCTCCGCCATCATCAGAACGGAAGACCCCACCTCGCTTGCTGCGTATCTCATCGATCCCGCTCTGTCCGCCTTCGTCCGACTGCACGATCGCATAGACGATCTTGGAATTTTTCCGAAAAATATCCAATCCGATGCGGCCGGTTTTTGCAGGGAGTCCCTTTTCTAGTTTCTTCCATGTCGCTCCGCCATCAGTTGTTTTGAAAATGCCGCCAAGATCTTTCCCATCCGTCTCATCGGGGCCTGCGACGAAAGACCAGGGCGTGCGCTGCCGTGCATAAAGCGCCGCATAGAGCACGTTGGGATCGCTAGGATCCAAAACCACTTCCCCGCAGCCTACTCGATTGGAATAAGGAGCAGGTGCATGAAGAACTGCTTTCCATGTCTTGCCGCCATCAGTTGTTTTGAAAAGGCCTCGATTGGGACTCGGGCCCCACAAATCCCCCACGACTGCCGCCCATGCCGTATTTGGATCTGTGGGATGCACGACGATACGTGCAATGGTTTTGCTGTCGGATAGTCCTGTGTTTGTCCATGATGATCCACCATCCGTCGAGCGATAAACACCATTGCCCCAACTTGAGCTATTCCGGTCATTGGCCTCTCCGGTTCCAACCCACAGTATCTTGGGGTCAGAGGGCGAGATTGCGATTGCTCCGACTGCCGCTACTGCTTCCTTCTCAAAGATGGCCTGGAACGTCCATCCATTATCGGTTGTTTTCATGACACCGCCGGTCCCCAGCGCGACATAAAATGTGGACGGTGTTTGAGGATCGATGGCGATGTCAGACACCCGGCCGCTCATCAGCGCCGGCCCAATGCTGCGGGCCTTCAGGGCCTTGAGCATGACCGCCTCAATGCGCGGGGCTGTCGCCACGATGGGCACGGTTGAAGGCTTTTCGGAGTGGGGCTTAGGCTGATCGCCGGCGACGAGAGTAACGGATAGTCCTGCAAGAAGAATTGCGTCGAACAATCGGGCAAGAATCATAAACTTGATCTCCTGAGATTAAGAAGACATATGTACTTATTCATTTCAGATTATCGAGTATAGTCCGGTGCTCACGCCAGGAGCAATCATTGACGCATCGGCTCTTCCCCGGCAATAGGCGTCTGACACGACTGGAGGATCAATACCGAGGAAATTTCTGTGAGTTCGATCACATGTTGCAGAATTCCACAGTAAAGATGGAAGAGCCATGCGATGAAATTGCCAGGAGGCAATCAGGCCGATACTTCGGATTTTTTGCAGGGGGGGCTTGCAAGCACATCGATATTGTAGGCCATGCCGGTTCCGCGCCCCACTCCTGCTTCAACACTCGATATCAGCTCTGAAAGGCTGAAAGGCTTGCGGATATATCCGAAAACGCTCTTGTCAGCCATCTCTAGGCTCAATGAATCATGGCAATACCCGGAAATGAAGAGAATGCGCACGTTCGGGTTGAGCTCTTTCATGACGGCGAATGTCTGCCGGCCGCCCATGCGAGGCATGAGAATGTCGAGAATCACCAGACCTGTGGTGGCCATATTTTCTTTGTAGAGGGCGATTGCTTCAATTCCATCCTTGGCGCAGCGCACTGAATAACCCTTCGCGACAAGCATATTCTCAATGAGATCCCGAACTCCCTGATCATCATCGACGACCAGAATCGTGCGGGGCGGATAGGAGTCGGCGATTTCTTTTGGAGGCCGCTTGACGGCGACGACTGGGCTTGTGACGACGAATTTAGATTGATTGGAAAAGTGGAGACTGAAGCCGAGATCCGGAGGGCCGGGATGTGCACAGAGAGTCCCAGGGCCGTAGTAGCCCAACATTCGCATATTCAAAGCCTGCCGACTCACTGCGGACTCCTGATTCTCGTTCTGTTTGACCGCGACGCAGATGCCTTCACGGATATGGTACTCAGTATGTCTTGTGACGAAGATGTGATGGATACGGCGCTCGGGGCCTTTATATGATGTGCCTTTTTCCATCGGTGCTTTCCGATTGACCGGATCGATAATCATAGAGTGAGATGAAGTTGCCGGTTGGTCTTGAGTCATACATTTCTCCCGATGAGTACTGAGAATCACTCCAGTGCGTTCTCCTGGTTCCCGCTGACACGTGGATAGTTGTTCCAAGAAGTCCTTATCCCTGTTGAATGCCTATCAAGTGGCGTCCGGCCCTCCTTGGCTGTCCAGATGTCGTGGCGCAATGAAAGTCACAATCGCGCGTGCAGCGTAATATGAATTGCCGCGTACAGGATGACTTCCTGCCCACGTGTTGCATCGGTTCTCCTTCTATCATAAAAGATAGGAGATGAGAAGAAAAAATATTGAGCTCAGTCAAGGGTCATTGTGATGACCCTGATGCTCCTATGACGCCTGGTGCGGGTGTGAACGAAACAAGCACCTCCAGATTGGGGGTGCCTGGAAACATGTCCAAGGGAACAATCCGAGCCACCTGGTATCCGCTCCTGACCCATGTGCGAACCTGTTGGGGGATTGCTTCGATCCCGCAGAAGGCCTCAACGACTACCGACGGCCGCCGTGCGGCAAGGATCTCGATGACGCCCCGATCCACCCCTTGTCGCGGCGGATCCAGCAGGATTGCCTCTCCAGTACGACTCGGCTTGGGCAGTGTTGACGCCAAGGTCCGGCTGAAAATCCGGCTTTCGGCGAACGTGGCACGCCCGCCTCCCGCATGAAGCGCAGCATTTTCCCTTGCAGCCTTGATAGAGAGCGGGTCCGCATCCAGTCCCAATACCTGGGCAAAGCATTCTGTCAGATAATGAGAAAAGAGCCCATAGCCGCAATACAGGTCGATCAGGCGATAGCCTGGCTGAGGCATCAGCAATTCTCGGACTGTTTGCATCATCCCGGGCACCATGGCGCCGTTGATCTGACAGAATCCAGTCGGGTAAAAGGCATAGCGATAGCCGCTGAAATCAATGCGAATCTTCTCATGCCCGAACAGCTTTTTCAGCTTGAGGCCATGCGGGGGCCGCTTTTGATCCAGGTAATATATGGAACGAGTTGGATCAAAGAAAACAAATGCGGCCGTGACTGCCGGTTCGGCCGTGCGCAAACGATCTGCCAGGGATCTCAATTTGCGGATGAGGTCTGAATCCAGACGATTGACGTTGAAGATGGTCGCGAACTCGGTGTAGCTCCCTCTTACAATCAGGTAATTCAGATAGCGGGCCGCCGGTTGAAAGGCCGGCTGATTGAAGGCATTAAGCAGATAGCGGTAAATCCGCGCATGCTCGGGCGGCTCCAGAATGGACTCTCTGAAGGCCACGTCTTTGGCAAGCGCACTCGTGGCCTCGTCTTCGGCGAAGGCGATGGATAATCTCCCTCGCGCGATCACAGCTCGACGCTTCGTCGTCGTACGATAATGACGGGCCTTGGGCGAGGGAATCACTGCTTCAGGCGAGCCGGGTAATGTATGCTTTCCCCAGAAGCCGGCGAAGGCGTTCGTCTTCACAGTGATCTCCAAGGCGTAGTCCAATTTCGCCAGGGGCTCCACATCTCTCCCGATGCGAACACACTCCATCCCTGCTGCCGGCATGGCTCGCCGAAGTAGCTCAGCGAAAGAAAACGTCTTATCTGCATCCATGATGAATGCGGTTCTCAATTAAAAAATGCGATCGTGTCCGCCTCAAGAGTCTGTTACTCGCCGGTGCAGTCCATTTCGCTTAGCATCAACGCCACTCTCCGAACGATGTGCCGTTTCATTGATCGTCATACTGCGGCCCAGGATACCACAGTGAAGTCCGTTGTGATGCCGCCGACATGGAACTGATTGCTAGGCAGATCCGTACCATACTCTTTGAGAGGCACTTGATGTAAAGTTGTCTCGATTGAGCTGGGATCGCCCAGCAGAGTGGAGGTTCAAGCATGTCAAAAGAGAGGATCTATCGCCAGGGGTCCATTTTCGGAGCGGTATTGCTCATCGGTCTTGGTGTCTTCTTCCTCTATGGTAATCTTCGGCCGGAATGGGATCCCTGGCCGCTGATCGCGCGCTACTGGCCCGCATTGCTTATTTTTCTTGGTATTGGAAAGCTGTGGGATTATTTCTGGCTCCGTCGCCATCCTGAAGCCGCTCAGACATCCGGCTTCAGTGGATTGGTTATTGCTCTTCTAGTCATCCTTCTCTTTTTTGGCGCCGTCCTCCACCGGCATCGCGGCGGCAGTAAGCGTGAAATTCGGTCGACTGAATCTGTCGAGCTCCGAGGCGCTGAGGCCGTCGATGCGCGGATCGAGATGAGTGCAGGGGAGATGCGGCTGAATGGCGGTGCGAGCAAGTTGATGGAAGCCGATTTTGTTTACAGCGAAGCCGATGGGAAGCCGCGGGTCGGCTACGATGTTTCGGGTAACCACGGCTCGTTATCGATTGTGCAGCCTGGCACCGGCTTCACAGGCGTGCACATCGGAAAGACCAATAATGAATGGGATATTCGGCTCAGCGATGCCGTTCCGTTGGAACTCAGATTAAGAATGGGCGCCGGCCAAGGCAATCTCCGGTTGAAGGGACTTCAGCTGACGAAACTTGATATTCAGATTGGAGCCGGGGAGCTCGATGTGGACCTCACAGGGGATTGGAAGAAAGATCTCGATGCCAGTATCCGAGGCGGCGTCGGTTCTGCAACCATTCGTCTGCCGAAGAACGTTGGAGTGTATGTGAATGCCAAGGGAGGTCTGGGCTCGATCACAGCGCGAGGTGGGCTCAGGCGAGAGGCCGGCGCTTATGTGAACGAGGCCTATGGGAAGTCCGCTGTGACCTTGCATCTGAGCATCGAAGGTGGCATCGGAGAGATCATTCTTCAACAGGAACCCTGATCGGCTGATCTGAATGCCGGATGCCATCCCTTGAATAGAGAACCCTGCGCCCGCTGGAATCTCACGCAGGCGCAGAGTCCTGATTGATGGTGACACTAACGCGAGCGGGCGGATAAGGCGAGTCGCCATGCGCCGCGGCCGTGAGTGAATGCGAACACAGCCGGCACGCCTTTGTCATCACCAATCGAAAGCGCCTCGGTGCTGACATTTGCAAACCCGGTGTTCTCCACGGCCCATGTATTGCCACCGTCGATGCTGATGAACACGCCCAGATCAGTGGCGATGTAAAGAGTCGATCTGTTATTGGGATTCACCACAATCGAGAAAACGGGGATATCGGGAATCCCGGTGTTGCCGGATCCATCGATTGATTTCCAGGTGGCCCCTGCGTTGGTGCTCTTCCAGACATGTTTGACGCCGAATGTCGAGTAGGTTGCATAGGCTATGTTCTTATCGCTCGGATCGAAGGCACATGAAGAGATGTAGCCGTGAGCCGGCCGTGTCGATGCCCATTTCGTCGTGCTCTTGGTCGTCAGTCCGATGTTCGTGCGATGGATGTAGCCCTCGGAGGTGCCGGCGAGGACATAGTTCGAGTCGGCCAGGGCGACGGAAACGGCGCTGAGGTCTGAATACGTGCTCCCGGAGAAAACCGCACTGGCTTTGGTCCAACTCTGAGCTCCATTGGTCGTCCTTCAGAGATACCTCCCCCCGATCCAGAGTCGCTGAGAGTTATTTGGATCCATCACGTAGGGTGTGATGAAAAGGAAGCCATAGGATGGCTCGGTTATTCCTGTTGTGGCACTTGAGAAATCGTTTCCACCGTTGATTGATCTCTGGAGGGAGAGTCCGGTGTACTCGGCGTACAAAGTGCTGGTATTCGTCGGATCAACCGCGACAAAGCCCCCATCTCCACCCATGAGTGTGGTCCATCTGTTGGGACCGGAGCTGGTTTGGCCGCCGACCGTACCGTTATCTTAAGTTCCCCCGAAATATGTTCCTCTTCCAGGATAGGCTGTGCCGTGGTAAAACTGAGTCACACCGTAATTGTTATTGAGGTTGATCCAGGCGAAGCCTCCATGGGCCGCGCACGGAGCTGCTGTGCCTTTCGCTGTTGCGGCATGGGCATTCAAGGTCTTGAAGACTCCACCGTCGTTTCCAATAAACATCACCTTGTTGCTTGCACCTTTATAGCCCGGATGGAAAACAATGGCGTGATGATCCGCATGGTTGTAGCGTCGATCGGGATCCAGCCACCAATACGAAGCCAGGCCCCAATTCGCTCCGCCATCATCCGATCTGAAAAGATCAATCCCGCCGGCCCAGACACGATTGGGATCTTTCGGATCGACGGCGATCACGTTGTCATACCATCCTTGATTGTAATAGTACTCCTCAGATCCCCAACCGCATTCCTTGTAAAATGCGTAAACGGGGTTGGTCAGCAGAACGGTATTGAGCCTGGTCTTGTCAGTGTTCCTCACCATCGTCTTCCAACTCCCGGAATCGCCGCTGCTGGTTGAACGAAAAACGGCGAGGAGTCCGTATTGGTAATCGTCATCGGCGTTACTCGCCGAAAGCGCATAAATGACCGCTTGATTCGAAGGAGCAATCGCCAATGATGTGCGCCCCATATCCGGATCGGTGAAAACCGAGCTCCATGATCCTGCTCTGCCGGCATCCGTGTTGCGATAAATGGTCGCCTGCTGGAATGTTCCACATGATGCAAAAAGATAGTCGGTCGATTGATCGGTTCGAATTGCGAGATCGAGACAACCGCCGTACACTTTCGTTGGAAGAACACGACTC
This sequence comes from uncultured Acidobacteriota bacterium, assembly GCA_903916735.1. GTDB lineage: Bacteria > Acidobacteriota > CAIWXX01 > CAIWXX01 > CAIWXX01 > CAIWXX01. Next base: position 37,414 of record CAIWXX010000084.1, on the reverse strand, counting down.
CAGATCGACCCTCCATCCGTGGATCGCCAGACACCGGTACCAGTAGCGGCATAGAAGCGTTGCGAGTCGTTCGGGCTGATGATGATATCGTTGACATAATAAAAGTCCGAGTTTTGTGTTGACGGCAGGAGTGCCCAATGCAAGCCTTCGTCCGTCGTCTTGAACATGCCTGCGCCTCTGACACCGTCTCCATTGAAATACCCCTCGCCGGTGCCCGCGATCAGTATTTTCGAATTCTTGGGATCCATGGCCAGTGAGCAGACAGCAAGATTGGGGAGCATATCGTCAAGGGCGGTCCATTTCGCGCCCCCATTGGTCGTCTTCCATATCCCCCCTGCAACTCCGGCCGCGTACATCGTGTTTGGAGATGTGGGATCAATCACGAGGGCACGTGTGCGCCGCCGATGTTGCCGGGCCCGAGGTAGGTCCAGGGCGAGGCGAAATCGGCCATTGAGGACGTTTCGTGTGCTGCATCTGATGGCAGGTACGCGGCGGAGACGGTGGAGTAGTGCGGCATGTCTCTCATTGATTTCCGCGCGACGAGATAGCGTGCAACTGGTATCGCGCTTTTCCCGTCGGGCGAACGCTTGCTCAGATAGAATTCCTGCGCTTCGCCTGGCTTGTCATTCTTGTCGGCTTCGGCCACAGGCGGTCGAACAAACCCGCCCGGCTCCGCGCCACTCTGGAGCTCATAGCCATGTTTGCCGGCAAGACCGACCCCTAGAAGAACGATCGCCGCAGATCCACAATAAATAAGCGCACGTTTTGTTTTGGCCATCGCTGGTATTCTCCTGTTGAATATATTTGCTATGATTAGATTAAATTCGTGTTCTCGTATAGGGTCAAAAGAGATTTTGCCGATCATGCGAGCTGACATCACGCAAACTGCTCTCACAATTGCCGTTGGAGGAGCCATTTGCCATGGCACACGGCCTATGGCGGCTTAACCAGCGCATGGTTCCACTCCGTGAACCCAGCCAATGACGGAAGCGACACGATTTCCATAACCTGGCGTAGCCGGAACCAAAGACGGAGGTCGCACCACTCGCGACTCCGGACTTCTCAGGAATGCAGGAATAAATGAAAGCAGGAACGGACTTTTATTTCCGCCAGCAGTGGCTAACAAAAATATTACTCCCTTCCTGGTTTCCTGAGAGGTATTCACAATTCTGCCCCATCACAACTTTTGCCATTTTGTGCACGGATTTCACCGATAACATATTAAGGGGGTGGTCAGATGATCAAGACGATTAACTTTTTCGGGCTTACAACGGCCATTTTTTGGGTGTTTTCGTGGCAGGCATCGGCTGGATCCAGACCATGGCCCGATACAACCCACGGGATTCATGTCTTCAATGATCAGCTGGCGTCGTATCTCACCGACGCACAACTTCGATTCTCGGCGACTCATTACGCGGGAACCCAGAAGATGACGCGCTCCTTCGCCGATCGCCTGCGCTCGTTTAACCCAAATTTCCTGATCCTGCATTATCGCCTTGGGCATGGGCTTGGCTATCGTGCAACTCAATCGGGGTGCCTGCCGACGGGAGAGTGGCTGCGTGTGATTGAAGGCGATAATTGGGTACAGGAATGGCCCGGCGATGGTGTTGTGCAGGAAAGCTGGTTCTATCACTGGCCTGAGAGCGGCGGGCCACGTGTCCTGAATTGCGATTGGGGATGGTATCTCATGGAATTGAACAATGCGGGCTGGCGGTCCTGGTGGCACGATGAGGTCCTCCGTCAGGTTCAGGCAAATGATGATGACGGCGTGTTCATGGATAGCCTCAGCGTGCCCAATTACCTTGGAGCCGACAGCTACAGCCCTCATTTGCCATCTGTAGATGGTTCTTTTGAAAGTGCATGGGCCGACCGCATCAACAGCTGGCTCTCATGGCTCCAGAGCCGCCCACTCGGCGCGTACTATCTTGTCCCGAATGTCGGCAGTTGGGTCACGACAAGAGATCCGACCGATATGAGCGCTGCTGACGGGCTCATGATCGAGGGCTTTGCGATCGAGGCCGATCTGAGCCCTTACAACCTCGAAGATTGGCAACTGCAGATGAACCGTATTCTCGGCGCGGTTGGCCGAAATCAGGCGATTCTCGCTCAAAGCTACGCCGCCGGCGCTCAAGAACGAATGTTCGCCATCGGCAGCTACTTGCTAATCAAAGGCTCTCGCAGCTACATCAACATTGATCTCGGCCTTGAAGCCGAATGGTGGCCTGAATACGATATTCCCATCGGCACGGCTACTCAAAGTGCAGGCAATAATATCTCGGCTCTCTACGATAGCAGTCATCGGGTTTATCGACGCAATTTTGCCAACGGTTTTGTGCTCGTGAATCCGACGAGTCCGTGGGATGGTACGGGGATAACCGTGGATGTCAATCTTGGCGGCACATACAAGATGGCTCAGCCGAGTGGAGGAGGCGCTGTGCCTGAAAACGGCATCCCGACAGGGAGCCTCGCATATCAGGCCGTTTCAAATGTGACATTACCTCCATACTCCGCCGCGGTTTTTCTCAATGAATCGACGCCGGTCTTTGCCCCCGCGATCAGTACTGTGTCCCCGCATTCCGGCCCAGTCACAGGCGGTACTTCTGTCGTGATAGAAGGCGCACATTTCGCTGATGGAGCCATCCTCAAGATTGGCGGGGTCACTACCTCAGCGACGATCTTCGCTCCGACGACGATCAACTCCACAACTCTTCCTCATGCGGCAGGCCCCGTCACCCTTGAGGTTAAGAATCCTGATGGTCAGAGTGGAGTCCTTAATAATGGATTCACGTACATTGATGGAGGGGGAAAGACCCAACACCTTGCTGTGACCATCAACGGAAAGGGCCATGTCACAAGCAGTCCATCCGGTATCAACTGCCCTACGCTGTGTTCCGCTGATTTCCCAGCCGGGAGATCCGTCGCGCTCAGAGTCAAGGCGTCAAAAGGATGGCGATTTTACCGCTGGCGAGGGACATCATGCGGCACATCCGGCAAATGCAGTATCGTCATGTCGTCTGATCGTTCCGTGAGCGCCGTATTAAAAAGGAAATGAATGAGGTCATGAAGCTGATAAGTGAGGTTGGCGATTTCCGAAACGTCGGCGACAATTCGAAAACGGCTGGTTTCCACAGATTTTTGAAAGAGCGGAGTTGCGTACGCGTTGCAGCTGATAAACAGAATATTCAAGAATATCCCGAATCGCACCACGAAATTGCTTCCCATGAGATTTCCTCCTCACGCCGGCCTTTCCCCGCTCGTTCACCAATGTCCTCTCTATGGTGCCATAGAGGGTCTTCAACCGCATTATTAAAAACAGGCCGCTTTTCTCTACAAGCCTAGAGGCGCCTTAGTGCTTGATCCTTACCAACATGTTGTCAGAGACTCCAGAGCACATATCGTAGTCGGAGACGTGGGCCAAAGGCGCCGATCGACAAAGTGGTCTGCGAGCGCAGTGAGCCCTTCATTAAAAACGGAGCCGTGGAATGAACCTAGACTCTGTGCACAAAACGGCAAGACCTGTGATCGGGCATAATCTTGAATTCCTCTCAGGAAGCCAGGAAGAAAGGAATGCAGGAATGGCTTATGAAACCACCGCTGCTGGTCGACATAAAAATCCGTTCCTGCTTTCTTCTCTTCCTGCATTCCTGAGAGGTTCGGGAGAGACGATTGTTAAAGCCACCTTGTTTGGTTGCGGCCATGCAGCGTTGGTGTCAGGTTCTTCTCACATCCGCGCCGATGGAATTCAATCGCTCGTCGATCCGAAAATATCCTCGATCGATCTGTTCAATATTATGAATAATGCTCTTGCCGTTGGCCGACATCGCAGCAATCAGCAGAGCGACGCCGGCCCGGATATCCGGTGTGCTCATGATGGTCGGGCGCAACTTCAGACGGCTGCCCAGACCGATGACAGTGGCACGATGCGGATCGCAGAGGATGATCTGAGCACCCATGTCGATCAGTTTGTCGACAAAGAATAGCCGGCTTTCAAACATCTTCTGATGAATGAGCACACTGCCTTTCGCGCGAGTGGCAATGACGAGGAAGACACTCAGAAGATCCGGCGTGAGACCAGGCCATGGTGCATCGGCGATGGTCAATATTGACCCATCAATGAATGTTTCAATTTCATATTCCTCTTGTGACGGAATGTGAATATCATCGCCTCTGCGTTCAAGGGCAATGCCAAGCCTTCTGAAGGAATCCGGAATGATGCCCAAGTTCTCGAAAGACACATTCTTAATTGTGATCTCAGACCGGGTCATGGCGGCCAGTCCGATGAAACTGCCGACTTCAATCATGTCCGGCTGAACCGTGTGCTCGCAACCGCTGAGGCGACTGACGCCTTCAATCGTCAGCAGGTTCGAACCAATTCCTTGGATGCTAGCTCCCATGAGTGTCAACATCCTGCAGAGTTGTTGAACATAGGGCTCACAAGCGGCGTTATAAATGGTGGTCGTACCCTTGGCCATCACGGCTGCCATGATGATGTTGGCGGTCCCGGTGACTGATGCTTCATCGAGCAACATGTAGCTCCCTTTGAGCTCCCGAGCTTCCACCGAAACAACATTCTGTTTGAGATCGAAGGCGAATTCCGCTCCGAGTTTCTTGAATCCGAAGATGTGCGTATCGATCCTACGGCGGCCGATCATGTCGCCGCCGGGCTTGGGAATGTACCCTTTGCCGAAGCGAGCCAGCAAAGGCCCCATAATCATGAAGGATCCCCTGAGGCGGACGGCCTTTTTCAGGAATGGCGCCGATCTCATCTGTTGGATATCAATCTGCTCAGCCTTGAATGCATAGCAGGATGGTCCAATTTTCTCGATGCCCGCCCCAAGCAATTTCAACAAGTCAATAAGAATGATCACGTCGCTTATTTCCGGAATGTTGTGAATTGTAACCTTTTCGGGAGTCAGAAGAGAGGCACAGATGACCTGCAACGCTTCGTTCTTGGCGCCCTGGGGATAGAGGTCGCCCTTCAGCTGCTTGCCCCCATAGACTTCAAAAATTGACATGTGATTATTCTTTCTCTCGTCGTGGGCGATTTTCGTCGCTGAATATCCGGTGGATGTTCATTTCACCAAGCTCTCGATGAAATATATCGACCCTGGGACGGGCTGTCAAAACGCTCTTTTCTTGTTATTAACCAGGATCCGGTTTTACTTGACCTCACCATCGGTTGTGCATTGAGCAGGACCCGTACTCAACATCTCACGCAATGCCCGCCGATTCGGAATGATCACATCGCCTGGTTTCAAGATGCGGATTTCGGATAACCCATCCATAGTGAAAAATTCACGAGTAAAATATAGAATGAAGAAGGATATGGTTGAGCCGAATCCAGGAACGAGCGCTGAGAGACAAATGATAACGCTGACTGACAAAGCCGTTGAGGAAATTCGCAAGCTAGTGGATCCCGAAGAAGGGATGGAACCGGCACTTCGAGTCGCCGTGCAGGGGGGAGGATGTGCAGGGTTCAGCTATGTGTTGAAATTTGATACCGATGTCGGAGAGACCGACGAGGTTCTCTACAGCGGCGGCGTGAAGGTCATCGTGGACAGGAAGAGCCTCTCATTTCTGGAGGGCTCCAGCATTGATTTCGTCACGAGCCCCGTGGGGAGCGGCTTCAAGGTTCGCAATCCGAAGGCTGCTCGATCCTGTGCCTGCGGCAACTCGTTCAGCCTTTAGCGTTGTCGAACGACGACGAATCGGAGCCATCCGTGAGCCTTACGCGGAAGTAGGAGATAAGGATCCAGCGGATTGTGTTTTTCCAGGGCCGCGTTTCGCACCAACCCTCATCTGCATATCCGAGATGTTATGTGCCGGTCCTAACATGGATCAAGCAAGGCGGCGATGCCGTGTTGAGGCCTCAGAGAATTGTCAACTTCGCGACGCCTCTTAACACTGTGCTCTCCCTCACATCTCCTACCGTGATTCGTAACCAATCATGCCGTCCGGTATCATTGGACGAACTGATTCTTGAATCCGACCAGGGGCTATCGTCGAATTTCGCAAGCCTGTTGATTCATTCCTTGAGGCTCCCCACATCGCAGTTCAATCGGGTCTCCAAGGGCAAATCCATTCTGAACGTGAAGCAGTAAATCAAGGAAATCGCCGGCAATTAATATTGCGCATGTTGGCGGTGGGAGGATTCCTTCCTTCCACCGGCACTATTTTGAAGCGCCTATTGTCAAAAACACCAACCCCTGCTGCTTTGCCTCTGAGGCGGCCGTCGCGGCAAAATGCATTCGTTAGCTCGACTCGTTTTCTTTCTTTCCGTATCTCATTAATGGCAGTCGACAATCATTCTCATCGCTTCTCGCAAGCCCGGAATCGTGATTGCGTCGGAGACCCGATAAAAAAAGGGCTTCCCTACAGGCTTGCGACTGTTTATAATGCATTACTTGAAAGGAGTGCATACAAACAATGGCAAAAGCAATGACCAAGTCCCAACTCATTTCGAAGGTAGCTGAAGCGTGTCAGCTGTCGAAGAAACAGGTCGTCGGCATCCTGGATTGTCTGGTTGGTATCGCTTACAAAGAAGCCAAGAATGGTTTCACGCTCCCTGGCATGGGAAAACTCGTTATCGTCAATCGCAAGGCTCGGATGGGCCGCAATCCTGCGACCGGCCTAAAAATGAAGATTCCTGCCAAGAGAGTTCTGAAATTCCGAATCGCCAAGATCGCCAAGGACTCGGTTCTTCTGAAGAAGTAATCGGGCTTGCGAGCACTCCGATGCCTCCGTGGCATCGGAGTGCCGTCTTTATCTCACTTCCACGAGCTGAGGATCGGCTTCATACAACCACACCGACCTCAGCTCGCGGATGACTTTTTCGACCTCCGACAAGAGCGGGGTATCCTCGGAAGTTTGCGAGTCGATTTTCTCGATCACTCGATCCAACCAGCTCTTCTGTCCAGGAAGCCATAGTTCCACGGGCCCCTGTGCCTTGCCCTCCTTCTGGGCGATCTCGATTGCTCGGTCGATTCCGCCGAGATCATCGATGAGGCCGTTTTTCAGGGCTGAGACGCCCAGCCAAGAGCGGCCTTGCGCGATGTCTTCCATTTTAGTGAGCGGCATGTGCCGATACTGCGATGCTTTCCTGACGAAATCATTATAGGTATCGAAGATACTCTGCCGGAATAATTCGCGCTCTGTTTCATCGAAGGGACGGTCGGCGAGGAGCATGTCGGCGTGCGAGCCTCGCTTGATGATGTCCACCGTGAGGCCGAGCTTGGAATGGAACTCTGAAAAATCCGGGAAGATGCCCCAGACCCCGATCGATCCTGTGACCGTCATCGGCTGTGCAACGATCTTACGCGCGGCCATCGATATCCAGTAGCCGCCCGATGCAGCGTAGTCGGACATCGAGATGATCACCGGCTTTTTCTTCTGAACCTGCACGATCTTGTTGCAGATAACATCGGGACCGAAGCCGCTGCCGCCGGGGCTGTTAACGCGCAGAACGATGGCCTTAGTGCTATCGTCTTCAGCGGCACTATCGAGGGCTTCGTTGATGGCATCCGACCCCTGCTCTGTTTCAAAGAAGATTGGATTGAAACCACCTCTCCCTTGCATGATCATCCCTTGAGCGAAAACGACGGCGATCCTGTCGCCGCTCTCATCGAGCCCGACAGCCGATCGTGGGACGTTGCGGTATTTCGCCCCATGGACAATGTGCAGTTTTCCGGATTCGCCGATCTTCTGCTTCAGATAATCCTCCATGGCGATTTCATCGCGATCCCCATCCAGTAGGCCCGCGTCGATGGACTTTCGTGCAAAATACTGACCGCGTTCCAGAATCGCCACAATCTGCTCTTTGGTCATTTTCCGCCGTTCACTCATGCGTGACACCAACATCTGGAAATCATCTTCGACAAGAGAGTTGATCATTTCGCGGACCGGTTCCGAGAGATCCTTCCGGCCGTAGGCTTCACCCGATACCGATTTGTACTTGCCGCACCTTTCGAATTGTATTTTGATGCCGAGTTTTTCCAGGAGTCCCGGATAGTGCATGATTTCGGCGGCGAGCCCGTTCATTTCGAGAAACGCTTCGCCAGGAGCAAAGATCTGATCGCATGAAAGTGCAAGGGAATATCCTCGTTCATCGGCGGCGTTAAGATATCCAATGATCGGCTTCTTACTTTTCCGGAATTGTTCGATGTAGGAACTGAGCTCCTCGACCTTCCCCCAACCGATCCAGGGCATGTCGATCCAGACCCAGACAGCCGCGATTCGTGGATCCACAGCTGCCTTCTGAAGCAGGTCGCGTGTCTCCCAGACGCTCAGCTGATAAGTTCCCGTGCCGAGAAGCGGCGGTGGAGCATATTCAGGCATTTCCCCTTCGATCTTTAGGAGCAGCACCGACTTATCGGAAATTGATGGCCCTCTCGATGATCTCCAATAAAAAAAGCCGGCAATGGCTGCCAGAGCCATCAAGGCCATGATAAAAAAGATGGCGAATATTTTTGTCCCGGATCGGGGCATTTAATAACCTCCCAGTTCGTACACCCACTACTACGTAGGTCGACTCTTTTTGTTTTTTGATGAATGCCATCTCTCCCCGCTCACGCCATAAATAATAGTGAAACCGTGAATTGCTTCCAACCTAGCCTGGCGGAGCCAGAACCAAAGACGGTGGCCGCGCCACCCGCGCGACTCTGGACCTCTCAGGAAGCGAGGAAGGGAGGAATGCAGGAACGAAAAACGGTGTGCTGGCAATGACCGGTTCGTTCCTGGTTTCCTTACTTCCTGCATTCCTGAGAGGTTCGGATGGGATCTCGCATATTCCGAAGATCTTACCATTTCGTGTCGACATTTCGCCGTTTAGACACTAAGGCCTTCAATAACGGATTCAAGTCGACCGCTCTGCGATTCGTATTCTGATGCAGCAGAAATCCGTTATAATAAATTGTGGCGAAGCCAGATGATGACGAATGTGATTTTTTACTCACTCTGCTTCATGACAGGCTGTCTCCTCACTTTGGTCAGTTTTGTTTTCTCTCTTTTTATCGGAAAAGATGAAAGCATGGGAGATGCTTGCGGCAGAATCAGATCGTATCTTCTATGGCCGATGACCACCGCTATATTCTTCCTCGCGTTTGGCACAGTCGGCCTCGCGACCAGGGCTTTTCTCGGGCTTACTGGATTTAAGGGATTCTTTCTTGCGATCGTATGCGCAAGCGCTCTCTGCATCCTGATGCGCCGCCTGGTAGAAGCAGGCGCTTCGACCGAAGATCGATCTTCAGGCCCGTCACAGGTCAAATAAAAATGCGGAAGAATTATCAGGCCGCGCGCGACATCATTGTGACATGAAAGTTCATCTGGAGGTTAGTGCTCCCGACCGCCGATCGATGCTGAGCGAGAGGTGAGGGCACGGCTCCTGCCGGGGGGGCGATGCCACTGGCTGTTATCTGCTTCAGTCATGACACGCCATCGCTCCTCTGGGGCACGTGATACCTGCGCGTCGGGGGTAGAGGTGTCAGGAGCACGGCCCTGCCGTGCCCCTGCCCATGCCGATATTCTACGGGGTTTGAGATTCACTCGTCGGCAGTGAAAGCGCGACGAAATCGCATGTGCCGCCGCTCCCTGACAGGTACACCATATCGTCTCCGATAGCGACCTGGGTTGTTGCAGTTCCTGAATCATCATGATAGCCGTAGTCATAGGCGAACAGCTTTTTCCCAGTCGCTTCGTTAAGAGCGTACATATTGGTTTCGGATGTGAAGAAAATAACTCCATTCGCGATGGAAGGAGAGTAGATCTCATCATAGCCGGTGTATCTCCAATACTGCTTCCCTGTGGCGACATCGAATGAGTAGAGATAGGGATTGGTCGGGACGTAAAGCCGCTTGGTTTTTGTATTGCATGCGAAGGCGCCTGTGAGCGGTGTTTTGGAAAAGTCCTTCTGCCAGACGATCTTCGGAGAGTTGACATTATATGTTGCGACAATGCTGATCTTCTTGTATCCGGGTATGATCAGGTCTCTGTCGCAATACTCGACGACGAGAGTATCATTGCAGAGGGAATAGCGTCCGATCACGAGCTCGCTACTGGACGAAGGCCGCGCATACTTGATTTCGATCTTCTTTGTCGTCGGGTTGATGCGCACTAGTGTCTCATCGCCCCAATAGCTGGTTCCTGGGATAAGAGCATCGGCGAAGATCGTCGACCCCTTCAGCAGAACGTACCGCCCGCGGAAGGCCATTCCGTCTTTTGCCTTGCTCTTGTACCAGAGCACTTTTCCGGAAGCCTTGCTGAGTGCATAGAGCTTTCCGCCTTCTGAGGCAAACGGATTCTCGACCACATAGATGATTTTTTTTCCTTCATCGATGGTCGGCACGGCCTGCGTTGCTTCTTGGAACCCAAAGTCGAACGCGATTGGGGCTTTCCAGATCTGCGTGCCGCTCCTGGTGACAGCATACAAATTGGTCGGGTTCGCGCCCAGCAAATAATAGATGATACCATCGGCTGAAATAGCCGGCTGTGGAGCCCATCCAGAATTATTCGGGCCGAATTGCCAGAGTATGGTTCCATCACTCGCATTCATGCCGGTCAGCTGCTGGCCGGCGCCGCTCCCGTAGACGCCACCCGCATAGAGAGCCGGTGAGCCATAGACCAAGAAAAAGTAGCCGTCGTCACAACTGAGGCCCCATTGGAACTGCAGTTTGCCGACGTTGCTCGGATTGATCCGAGTAGCCGCAGGACTGAACGAAGTGTATTGATCATCGTAACCGAAATGAGGCCAGTTGCCGGCGTTGATTGGGCCCGTACAGAGAGTCCATTGCAAAAGCACGAGAGCCAGACCCGCAATGAGATTGAGTCTATACATCTTGAATACCTCCAGGAAAATTATTCTTGTGTGCAGTGAGGACACGCCCTATCAGAAAAAACGATCCTCCCCCAGAAATCAATCGAAAGCATGTTGCAGCAGCGCCATAGGAAACGGATTTCGCCGGAGAGGCCTGAATTCCGACTGGTCATTCTCACCCTCCTGATAATCTCCGACCAATATCCCATGACGGTGTTGTCCTTTCATCGGTTCATCATCGATCACAACTCCTCATAGTAGCACTTTGCGTGCCAACGAAAACGAGGCGATAAAAGCCGTTCATTTCAAGTAATTCAGAACCTCAGCCCTTCGATTGAAAAGGCCCACCAGGTATGGTTCAATCGACAGACTATCCCGGAATTGGCGTGGAAATATATGTTGTTTCTGCGGTTTTGGCTCATACCCGGCAGGGTAGGCGTCTTACCCAGGGGGATATTCGGTTTTGGACATTAAGATTTTTCCCTTGTGTGATATCAGGACGAAGCGAGAGAAGATGATGGAGTTCAGAATCAGTTGCTTTTGCGATATTGAGTTTCTCGTAACTCGATGCCCGCTGGCTGGCAAACTCCACCTTCAATGGCTGATTCCGGCGCCGTGTTTGTACACCAACTCGCCGCCGATCCGGCCGCCATTCAAGACGAATGCCATGGAAAGCAACGCCAGAAGAAACACAATCAATGTTGTTCGGCGGCCCGTCATCCCTTTCATCAGCAGGAACAGCCTCACCAGCACCGCAATCCCCGCCGTTGCGATTGCCATATGGGCCATTGTGGCATGTGTTTCAACCATCTGACTGAGCGCCTCATCGCCCGACAGATTGCCCGATGCCCTATCGCCAGTAATGATGGCGCCGGCGCCTCCGATGACTCCCATTAATAGGAGAATGAGCGCCGCCCTTGATAGCCATTCTCTATCGAAGATCAGCGCAAGAAGCTCAAAAAAGAACCCTCCGACAAGAAACGCGATCGGAAAGTGCACAAGAACACCGTGAATCATCTGTGGAGTCATTTTCTATCTCCCTGTCGTTAGTTTGAAATCCCCCTCTGCAAGGCACGCCGATAATAAAGAACCTGAGTTCAGGGACTGAGCGTTCAGACCCTATGCTCTTAAATTTACATTTCCAGGTGCAAAATGCAAAATACATTGTGAATGAAAATGCCCATCAGAAAAGCCCTCTGTGAAGACTCTGGTCGTGCGCGCTGTGTCTGGCTGTCACTTGGTTTTCGCCTTCTTCAACTCTCCATTTGGCGGCGATTGAGGGGCGGTCATCAACCGGCGAGCTTGAGGATCAACAATAAAATGATAAAGGCGACGATGAATGCGAGTGTGATCTTCAGCCAGGAGAGAGGTGCCTTTCCGGAAACGCGTCCTGTTTGCCCATTGATGATGACCTGGTAACTTTTGCCCCCGTAGAGGAAGGCCGCGATCCAAAGCGGCAACAGGACATGCTTGTATGTGATCCCGCTATAGGCCGAATTGACACTCAGATTGCGGTGCGTATCTCCCGGCACTCTCTGTGAACACGCATTTCGAATCTTATTATCGATGGAATCCTTGGCCTGGCTCCAGCCATCCTTGAGCTCCACCGAATACTGCTCAGCTTTCCAGCCGGAGAGGTACTTCGAATCATAGGGAGTCAGCGCCGTTGTATCGAATGGCTCGATATCCTTCACGATTTTTTTCGGAGGGCCCGAAGATGCACAGACAAGCTCGTCGTCGAAAAACGCATCGTAAATGCCTGATGCATGTTCCCACCGGATGTGCTGAACCCGCCTCGTCTTCGTCTGCCCACCCTCTGTATGCGTCTCGGTCGTGTAGTAATAATAACCGGCCTCGGCCTCCCAGTAAGAGTGCGTGCTTGCATCGAAGGTCCAGTATGGGACATAGATGCCGGAGAGATTTGCGAGAGTGCTTTCGCGAGTCAGATTGGATGGACGAAACCAGAGAGATGACAGCCATCTTCTGTAGGAATCTCGTGCTTTCGGTTGATCGAACGCGAAAGGGAGCAACGCTTCGGGCCGGATCAGGTCCACTGACGGCTGAGACTCGACAACGCGTGGCGAACCGCAGAAGGGGCATCGGCTCGACACAATCGTCGGATCATCGTTAGATGTCGCCCCGCAATTCTCGCACTTGATACTCCGCCGCTCTGTTCCCCAGCCGCTCTGGCGGGCCGGCGCGAGCTTCTCGTTGTAAGGATACTCGACAATGGCTTCTTTCGATTTCGGAATTTCCTCGGCATAGCCGCAGTATTCACACTTCAAGCTCTGTCCGCCAGGGGTAAAAACCAGATCCGCTCCGCATTGCCTGCAGGGAAACTTATGAATTTTTTCCGCCATGATGTTTGCTATCCGTTTCTGATGAGGATTCCATACAAAATGAAGTGGCTGAAGAGCGGAAGAGCGGAGGTGCCGAGGTGACTCGACCGACTCTCAGCTCCTACGCGCATCTGCCGTTTTAGTTGCTCTGTTGTTACCGGTGATTGCCCATCGCGTCGATCAGTGTTTTCCCTAGGAGATTTTTTGTCCACAAGAGGCGCAGAATTTCGCGCCGGTGGGCAATTCGACCTGGCAGCCGGGGCACTTGTTGACCATCGTTGCGCCACATCCTGGACAGAACTTGCTTCCTGCCGGCGCGGACATCCCACACTTCGGACAGAGAATGGCGCCGGGAGCCATGGCAACTTTGCCGCAGCCGGGGCAGAACTTGCTGCCGTCGGGAATCACGGCTTGGCACGTCGGGCATTTGATCCCGGCTGTTGCAGCAGCAGGCGATGCGGCCGAAGCCGCCTGCTGCGCGGCGAATGCCTGATTCATTGCCTGCGCCATGCCGAGGCCTGCACCGAGGCCGACACCGGCCGCGGCGGCGCCCCCTCCCGGGTTGCGTGCGGCCTCTTCCATCGATGTCGCAGCCTGGAAGGATGTGAACTTGCTCAGATCACCGACGATTCCCATCGAAGTGCGTTTATCGAGCATCTTCTCCACCTCTTCTGGCAGAGAGATGTTCTCAATATAGAATTTGACAAGCTCGAGCCCGTAGGTGTTGAAATCGAGAGAAATTTTTTGTCGCGCGGCTGCTGAAAGCTCATCGTACTTGGTGGCCAGGTCCAGCGCCGGTATTGCTGATTCAGCCAGCAGATCGGTGAACAATGAAATAATCCCTTTTCGAAGTTGCTCGGTGATCTCTTCCGTCGTGAATAATCCTCGAGTACCGGCGATCTCCATATAGAATGTCTTCGGATCAATGATCTTCATTGAATAGATGCCGAAGGCGCGAAGCCGAATCATGCCGAATTCCTTGTCGCGCATCATGATCGGGTTCGCCGTGCCCCACTTAAGGTCGGTAAACTGCCGCGTGTTCAGGAAAAAAACATCCGCTTTGAATGGAGAATTAAACCCGTACTTCCAGCTGCGGAGTGTCGTCAGGATCGGGAGGTTTTGCGTCGTGAGCTCATAGCGCCCGGGACTGAAGACATCGGCAACTTTTCCTTCATTCAGGAAAACAGCCGCTTGTGTTTCGCGCACAGTGAGCTGCGCGCCCATTTTGATCTCCTTGCTGTAGACCGGGAAACGGTAGACCATTGTGTCGGACGAGTCGTCGACCCATTCGATAACCTCGATGAACTGCCCCATGATTCGATCCATGATCCCCATTGCTGACTCCTCTGATAATGGCCGGCGGCCACCCCCCGGCTGTTTACTATAATATGATCAGCCTGATCCGTGTTCCTGTCAACAGAAGAGTGCCATGGTTACATTGCTTTTCAAGCTCCGGGTGATGCGCAGGTGCATGACTACCAACCTGTTCCTCAAAACGCATCAGGCGTCACCGGCGAATCGGCCGGTTTTTTCAATGCAAAGACGCCAAGGCCCGAGGAAAGGAATCACGGATGAACGCAGATAAAAATCAGGCCCGCCGGTGGACTCACCCTGTGTGGCACGGTCATGGAAGCACTAAAACGCCGGCTTGCGCCTTCAGCTCCGGTGACGATGCTTTCCGATATTCAAGCCGGATAAAAGCGCCGGGATGGAGATACGACAACGGGAATTCTGAAAAGTGAGTTTTTCAAAAGATATTTCCAAATACTGTCTTTCGGCAGTAGCAAACGATGGTTAGTTCTGGCAAGCTATGAATACCGTATGAAAATCAGGGCCACTCTGGATCGAAAGATGGATGCCGGGGGTTCAAGGATTCCCCCATCCGGGTTTCCTTTCCTAAAAGCTCTGCATGCGGCGGTCATCTGGAATCCCGTGCGACGATGCCGGCGATCCTGATTTCCAATCGCGCGCGACGGAGAATTATCAAATGGAGGATTGTCTTGTGAAGCACATCCGGCTGTGCGCAATCCTTTTTCTGGTGGGATCCTTTGCCATTGGAATATCGTTGGCTGTCGGCGTCGCCGTTCCCCAAGCTCCCCCCGCCTCTTCAATTATGGGCGCGACCCCTGTGATCGATTTCAACGGTGGGAATTATGGAATGCCCCGATATCTCCAATATCTGTTCCTGAGCCACAATCTCACCTTCAAGCCGAACGAGTCATGGGAAGAGCACTCCGACCTTAGGAGGCAAGTCCGCACACTGGAGAGCCTCAGGACGAAGCTTCGGGATCTGGACCGTGAATTTGGCCCGGGCCCTCTGAGCCTCGTGAAGAAGGATTCAAAAACCACTGCTCTGCTGACATTCATGGGGTACGAGAAAATCCCCGAGCGGATTATCGAACCGGCGGGCGGAGAGGAAGGTCGCCTTCGCCGGATGATGATCCAACGAGCAGGCGTTGACATCGAACTTCTGGTTCAGCGATTGCGCGCCGGTCAGGAAATCGACCTGCACATTCCCTATTTCGATGCGAAGCTTCCAGATGAGCAGACAGCCTGGTTCAAGGATGCTTTGCACGACCCCAGCTTAACCTCAGATCGCATTCTCCCTCTCTTCCTGACCGATTGGAATGCCGATCTGCTTTACATGGCGCTGGTTCGAATGGATGAGCCGGCTCGGCAACTGGTGCGCCGTTCCATCGGACTTCGCCAGGTTTATTTGAACCGTCGTCTTCTCTGGGGGCTTTTCAACTTCGGCGATTCACTCATCGTCGATTCCTCCGATAAGACAACGCGCATCCGGCTGCCGGGGATGCCTTCGCTGGCGGATCTGGACGCCGATCAGAACAATCGTGATGCTTTCGCAAACATCAAGCGTTTGGAAACAACTTCGATCCGGATCTGGTCGGAACTACTCGGCTGTTCCGTCGACGACCCTGAAAAGCTCATCCATCACATCTTCGAAAACGCAACCATGGCCTACTTCTACGATGTGATGTCGAAACAGCCGACCGCCAAGCAACAGATACTTCTCGGTGTCAACCTTCCTCCGTCTGAAGCCATATCCTTCGCTCATCGTCTCTTCGAATCTGTTCGGCTTCCCTATCCCAGCGCTTATGATGCGGGTCGCATGGATTGGTCCCGCCGGTGGGATTTCCAGGATCTGGTCACTCTCGTCGACGTCGATGAACATGCCGGCATACCGCGAATTCTCGGTAGCCCCCAAGCCTGGCACATGGCACTCGAAAGCAGTGGGGGTTCTTTTCACGATGAGCGAGATGTCGAAGACATCCGTCGGAAACTCCCCGAGGACAAGCAGCAGAGCATCAGTCCTCTTGAGAGTTTCCTCTGCATTGCAGAAAGGTTGAATAGCGACCGGGGAGATATCCTGCTCGCGAATCGCATCAGCCCGGTGCAGGCATTCGAAGCGATCCAGGCCATTTTTGGAAACGATCCACAGGCGGCAGAAGATGTCGCGCTCGTAGCTTTGTATTGGAACTTCGAAAGATATGGTGCGGCCTATCGCCTTGTTCAAGGAATCCCACTGGGCGGCCTGCAGCAGAGGATCATCAACTTTCTGATCCAAATGCAGAGGATTGACCGAATCCAGAATCGGGAAGTCAGGAACACCACGGTCAAAATTTTCCAATCGCTGTTACGTATGATTCAACTGGTCGCGCTTCATGGAAGGCCGTCGGATGATGTCGTTCAACAGCTTTTCGACAGGCTCATGGCTCTGCCCGTTGATGGCGATTCCGGGTTTGGCTACGGGGCCGGTGACTGCCTCAGATCTTTCTTTGAGGCACTGGGTTGCCCGGTGGGCGGGGACACGCATGGCACTCTTGTTGTTGCGTTGACAGGATCGGATCAGCCGATCGATGTTCCGTTGGAACGGCCTGGAGTCGGGATCTACTATTATCGATACGATCCGGCCCGGATTGCTGCGGCCGCTGCTGCCAATTTCCTCTCGCAGCAGAAAGTCAGCCGCATTGATGAATACTTTGCTCTGGAAGGCGCCTTCCACCAGTGTCGCGACCTCAGCATGAAGATGCCTGATCCGAAAGACGCCGTCAGAGGGCTGGAGTCCTTTGAGACAGAGGTCGGCATGGTTCTCGAAGGTGTCGATGAGCTTCCCGTTCCGGATACGTCGAGTCTCAGGAGGCTCGTTCATGAGCAGCGGATAACAGGCCAGGGACTTTCCGTGCCGGAGCTTCAGCTGTGGGCCTCTTACGAGTGCGATCCCATAAGCAAGGAACTCATTGATACGAAAACGAGGATCATTCGGATATCGCAAGGAATACAGGAAGAGTTCCTTCAGATCAAACGGCTCATCGAATCACAATCAAAAGGAAAGGACTCTAAAAACCAGTACGCCGATATCCGCAAACATGCCGAGAAGATCGCGGATTTGGTCGATGATGCAGCGGGGCCATTGGATCGCATTCTCTCTGATACCCTGCTTGGCTACATCTACGCTGAATGCATCGATCCGCGATACCCGGTCAAGTCAGGCATTGTGATCGGACACTGTTTTGATCAGTCGGGCGGGCCTCGAGGAGAGAATTCCAATCCGTGGGCTGACGGTGAGCGAGTGGATCTCACCTGGAACAGCGGGCAATGTACAGAAAAGGGTGTAGTGTCGGGTAGCGTCGATTACATCCCGTTCGCCATGCGCGAGTACAGGCTCGGGCAGATTCTTGATCTCAATGCCTCCTCAAGCCGGGCCAATTCCGAGTTGCAGGCTCAGTTTAGCGCCATCTGTTCACTGCCTTCCGCGATGCACATGACCGATGAGGGCCTTCGTTTTGTCACCGACTGCTATGGACTCGGCGCTTCCGCCGTGGCCGCGACGGATCCTGCATCACGGCAGATTGTCATGTCCGCTCTCAAAGAAATTGTCGGACCCCGGCGATTCGCCGTTCTGCAGACCTATCTTCATGTGACGGGAATCGGCGAAGAGGAACTGACGCCTTCAGAAGTTTACATGCTGGGGATTGACATCTTGAAGGAGGCTGACCGGGCTCACCTCGAAAAATGGGCAGCCATCGTCGATCCGGTTCACGTGGCGCGGCTTTTGAACCAGTGGAAGCAGGTGGGTGTTCGCGCGTCGGTGCGCGAACTGATTGGAATACCAATGCGCCGAACCACAGGCTCAATCGGTCTCGTCGATGAACAACTCCTGCCCTATGAATTCTTTGAACTGGATTCGACGGGGGGCCGCGTCGTGGAACGTATCAACCCTCGAATCCTGCTCTGCGTGATGATGTCTCGCATGAATCTTCCTTCGCGGCTTCGGCCGGCTCTGCAGCCGGCACTTCTTGATCGAATCCTCAATGGCTCACGCGAGCTCTATGCCACCGACTGGTTGACAGTGGAGGAAGCTGCGAGACGGGTGACAACTGAAACGACGCTCCGCGAAATCGTGGAATCACTCACGCGGGGCCCAAATCCTATACTCACGGCGGATTGAGATCGACAGGGGAGGTACACAAATGCGGATGCATTTTCGCCGCAACGAAACCCACATTGGAAAATATGCGCTCTCTGTTGTGGCTATGATCTTGACGGTCCAGGCGGTCACGGGAGAAGTGGGATCACTGAGAGTCGATCTGGTCAATCCGAAATCGGGCGATTATGTGGCCGGGCCGATCACGGTACACGCCGATGTCATCGGCGGAACGGGAACGGCAAAGGTCAGTTTTTATTTTGATGGCCGATTGGCGTTTGTCGACCCGGCGCCCCCATATGAATACCAGTGGGATGCGGGGCCGACACCTCGAGTCAGAACCATCATGGTCGTGGCCACCGATGACGATGGACATACGGCACGAGCCTCCAAACGGACAGCCGGGGTCGATAGTACAGAGACGGTCGATGTCAAACTCCGGCAGATCTCAGTCACCGCGCTGGATGGCAAAGGCAATTTCGTCAAAGACCTGGAAGCCGCCAATTTCGAAGTCTTCGAAGATGGGACCCGCAGACAGGCAACGCATTTTTACAAGGGGGATGCTGCATTGTCCCTGGCGATGCTTCTGGATGTCAGCAAGAGCATGCTGACGGGCTTGCGCATCGAGAAATCAAAAAAAGCGGCGTGCGAATTCCTCAATTCTCTCCGGCCCATGGATCACGTGATGGCGATTGCTTTCAATAACGGCGTGTATTCATTCGGTGATTTCACGACCGATAGAGCGAGTCTGACACCGCGGATTGAGAGTCTTGTCGCCGGCGGCGGCACGGCTCTCTATGACACACTCATTGCCGCCACGCGCAAGCTGAATGAAAGGCCAGGGCGAAAAGTGATTGTTGTTTTTTCGGATGGGAGGGATGAGCACAGTGTCGCAAGCCTTGGAGACGCCACCGACGCCCTCTTGCGAGGCGATACGACGGTGTATGCCGTCGGGCTAGGGCTGCTGAACATCGAAGAGAAGCAACGTGATATCCTGGAAGATTGGGCCCGCCAGACAGGCGGCCGCGCCTTCTTCACGAACGATGTTAATGAAGTCGGCAAGTTCTACGCCGCCATCGCTGAAGAACTCCGCTGGCAGTATTCCCTCGGATATCCTCCTCCGCCCAGCAAGCGCTCATGGCATGAGATCAAAATCGATACGGTCGGGCGGCAAGGCGTGCGACTTCGGTATCGGACAGGATATTTAAACGATTGATGCACTCAATGAATGCGGTGTTTATGAGCCTGACTCCGGCTCATAAGCCCCTGCGCTCGTTCAATCACCAGCAAGTCGACGTGCGGGCTGCAGCCTTGAACTCCAAGGAATTTCGAACTCAGATGAGGATTCCTTCTTTCGGGAAATCGGGCTATGATGCACAGGCAATGCACACAACCCTGGAAGAACACAAATCAGCCGAGAAGGAGAAGGCATCTGTCGCGGCGAAGTCCGCATTGGCTGCCATCGGCCTCACCGTTTTCAAGATCATCGTCGGCCTTTCCACTGGGAGCCTCGGCATCCTTGCCGAAGCCGCTCATTCAGGGCTGGATCTGGTGGCAGCTCTTGTGACCTATTTCGCCGTGCGCTTTGCCGGACGCCCCCCCGATCTGGATCACACCTACGGCCACGGCAAAGTCGAAAATCTTTCGGCGCTCGTCGAAACATTGTTGCTTCTGGCAACCTGTGTTTGGATCATCTCCCAGGCGGTCCAGCGTCTCCGCAGCGGCAGCATGGAAGTCGATCCAAGCTTTTGGGGATTTGCCGTCATGTGCATATCCATCGTCATCGACTACGGCCGGTCGCGGTCCCTCATGCGGGCGGCGAAAAAGCATCGAAGCCAGGCTCTGGAAGTGGACGCGCTTCATTTTTCAACCGACATTTGGAGCTCTCTGGTTGTCATCTTCGGCCTCCTCTGTGTCTGGTTCGGCGATCGTCATCCGACATTGCGATTTCTTGAAAGAGCCGACTCACTCGCCGCGCTCGGTGTCTCGGCCATCGTCATTTACGTGAGTTTCAGGCTGGGCCGGCAGACGGTTGACGCGCTTCTTGACCGTGTCCGCCCCGATGTGAGCCTCACCGTGCAATCAGAAGCGGCGAAGGTCACTGGTGTCAGTAAGGTCTCCCGCGTCAGAGTGCGAGAGGTCGGCGGGCAATATTTCATCGAGATTCAAATCGAACTGGATCGGAAGAAGGCATTCGAACGAGCGGCCGAGATCAGCGCTCAAATTGAGAAACAGCTCCAAATGCTCTACCCGGGCGCGGATGTCACCGTTCACGCGAAACCCATCACCGCCGGCGTTGAATCGTCAATCGAAAAAGTACAGGTCAGCGCGGCCCGCTTGGATATGAAGGTGCATAACGTCGTCGTTTTTGAGTCCGGCGGAAAGCAACACGTGAATTATCACCTGGAAGTGCCCGATGATTCGTTGCTCCGGGATGTGTGGGTGCTCGCTCAGCAGCTCGAAACGTCCATTCGTCGGGAGCTCCCCAACGCCGAAAGCATCAATGTCCATTTTGATCCAAGAAGCTTCGTGGTGGACAACCTGGGGACGGCGGCGCTCGATATGCGAGCGGCGATACAAAAAGTGCGCGATGTGTTGCTGGCTCACCCCGAAATTGACAATGTTCATGACCTCATCGTTCATCACATTGGGGCGCGGCAAAAAGACGGCTCCAGTGTCATCGACATTTCCTGTCACTGCACCCTGTCTCAGGATATGTTGGTGCGCCGGATCCATGAACTCGATGACATCCTCCAGAATGAAATGCGCGAGTTGATCCCGACGCTGCGATATCTGTTTATCCAACCGGAGCCGCCTTATACAAAGTAAAATGTAGAAGGATCGAAGGCGTGGACATATGGGTTTGTATTGTCGGTTAATTTTTGAAGGAGGAGAGGGTCATGTTGAAAAGATTGGCTGTGATTGCATCGTTCTTCTTGACGCTTCCATTTCCTCTGCCGGCTGTTGAGCCACAGGAGCAGGCCGGTGTGTCGATTGTGGAAGTTCCTGTTTTTGTGCGTGATAAGGCCGGGAAACCGGTGATCGACATCCGGCAGGATGAGGTGCGTGTCTTTGAAGATGGCAAAGAGCAAAAGGTTGAGATGTTTCTGCCGATTGATCTCCGGAAGCGGGAGGATATTAGGCTGCCGACAGAGGTAACGCGCCGCAATTTCATTCTCTTCTTCGATGTGACATTCAATTCGCTCGGGCCGCTCGTGCAGGCAAGGAACGCCGCCGCTCGATTTGTGGATACCGGGATGCCTGATGGAGATGAAGCGTCTGTCTATGCTTTTTCATCACTGAAGGGCGTTTTCATGGTGTCAAACTTCACATCTGATCGACGGCTGCTGCACGCCGCTATCGATTCTCTCAGCATGGACCGCCGTTTTGAATCAGTGGCCGATTCCGCCGGCTTTTTCAATTCGGTCATGTTGGCCGAGCAAATGACCTTGTCCGGTCTAAAGGTTGAGAAACCCATTCTTAATGGTAAAACAACGCCTGGAGGCCGCGTCGTCTCCGACATAGCCGTGAAAGAGGCTATACGGGATCTTAATGCCGGATTCAAGCGCAATGATGAAGACTTCTATGTCAACACCGTTGCAGGCTATGTTTCGAATATCAGGGATTTTGCACGTTCCATGCAGTATTTTCCAGGCCGCAAGTTCCTTCTCTTTTTCTCTAGTGGATTTGACACGAAAGTTCTTGGAGATCGCGATCCGAATCTGGCTGCCGAGGATGCTGAGACCTTGATGCGCGGAGAGTTTGAAAAGTGGGGCGCCAGTGAGAGCGCCCGTGGACGGAATACGGGACTTGATCTGGCGAGCGTGCTGGCCCAGGCGATGAGGTTCTTCTCCTCTGCCGATTGCCGTGTGTATCCCGTCGATATTGGAGGAATGGCCAATGATGCCAATATCTCATCCGTGACCGACACCACCATCGACCAGCAATCGATCGGACGACGACAGGCATCACTTTTCTCGTTTGCCGATGAAACAGGCGGGACCTTTTACAAGAATGCTATTGAGCCGGACAAGGCTATCGATGATATCGTGCGATCAACCGAATACTATTACATGCTCGCCTATACGCCGCCTTCACACACTTCGAAAAAACCGGGGGAATATCACGAGATCAAGGTTCAAATGACACGACCCGGAATCGATTTCACTTTTCGGAAAGGATATAACGAACCGCTGCCGTTTAAGCTCCTGACAGCAGAGGACCGACAGCTTCAGGTTGCTGAGATCATCAACAATAATTTGGCTCCGGAAGGATTGCGATTCCAGGCCGAGGCGATCGCCTTCCCTGAAAAGGACGGTCGAAGCCCTGTCGCCGTCTGTTTGCAGATCCCGGGGGAGCAGTTTGAAAGAGCCAAACGCGATATTCCGATCGAAGTATATACATTTGCGGTCGGCCCTGAGAAAGGATTTGAGGCCTATACACACGGCTTCTGCACAGTGCCATCCGGCGATGCCAATGGAAAACTCCAACAGAACGGCATCCGCTATTCCGATGTGATGGTGCTCCGGGCAGGTGTCGACTATCAGATTCGTGTCGTTGTGAGAGACAATTCGACCGGCGAGCTCGGTGCGATGACCGTGAAAGTCACTACTCGCAAAGACCCGAATTCCTTTAATATGGCCACACCCTTTTTCGTGCCGAGCAAGTCTGAGTGGACCAATGTTCTGGGATACAATCCGGAGAAACCTCCCGCCCGCGCTGGATTAACCGCTCAGGAATATCCAATCACCTATCGGAGCAAGCCGTGCCCGGTAGAGATCTATCCGAATTTGCTGGATGGCAAGGGCCGTGGGTTGCTGGTCAAGCTGTACAATTTTGGACTCGAACCTGGGAAGAAGGATCCGGATGTCGCTATTTCGTGGGAAATTATGGATTCAACGGGAAAGCATCTGACAACACCCGGCTATCAGCTCATGGAAAAATCCAATCGGATTTCAGAAACGAACCTGGAATATCTTTTCCAGATTCAGACCGAAAAACTTCCTCCGGGATTGTGCTGGCTGAAGGTCTATGCGGAAGATAAGATCTCCCGAAAATCGGCAACGGATTGGGTGCCTCTGCTGATCAAGTAGGAAGGGACCGATCCGAAGAGGCCCATTTCATCGATCATCATCTCTTTAACGAAATCGACGACGCCTCATCATAGGAGGTCGATGACATTCAGTCACAGGAGAGATTGCGATCCGGAGCTGAGCAGTGCTAGATTCAGCATGTGCCTGGAAGTGATGCGAAGGGAGTTCGATTTTTCCGATCTGGTTCCTGGCCCCTCAACCCTGGCCCCTCTGCAAATGGAGTAGGCGAAGCTTGAAAAATCTTCCGCCGGACGAGAAACCGGAATCGCAGCTTCAGCTCTATGCACAGGTCGATTCCATTTCCGAGGCTGTTCGAGATCTTGAGGGTCGCTATGGCAAGTCCGGCCGGATCATGGCAGTTCGTCAGATTCCGGCCCGGGAAGGTGAGTACGTGGAATTCCCCGATGGATTGCATCCGGCTCTCGATGCCGCCCTTCGTCATCGTGGCCTCGATCGATTGTATTCACACCAGGCAGCGGCCTACCAAGCAGCCAGCGCCGGAAAAAATCTCGTTGTCGTGACTCCGACAGCCTCCGGCAAGACGCTCTGTTACAATCTCCCTGTCATCGATCGAATTCTGAAAAATCCATCGGTCCGTGCGTTTTATATTTTCCCGACTAAAGCCCTGGCGCAGGATCAGCTGGCCGAGCTCAAGCGCATCAGCGACCTCCTGCCCCAACCGGTCAAAACGCATACTTACGACGGGGATACTCCGAATGATGCTCGGAAGGCCATTCGCGGCGAAGCTCACATCGCGCTGACGAATCCCGATATGCTGCATGCGGGGATCCTCCCGTGCCATACAAAGTGGGCGCGGTTTTTCGAGAACCTCGAGTTTGTTGTTGTCGATGAGCTGCATGTCTATCGTGGAGTCTTCGGCAGCCACCTTTGCAACGTGTTCCGCCGCATGAAGCGCATCTGCCGCTTCTACGGCAGCAACCCCACATTTATTTTCTCATCGGCGACCATCGCCAATCCAGCCGATCTCGCTCGCACCATGATCGAAGACGAGGTCGAGCTCATTGACCGAAACGGCGCGCCGACTGCTGAGAAACATTTTATTTTCTACAATCCCCCGATCGTCGACCGGGAGTTGGGAATAAGACGATCATATCTGCAGGAGGCTAGAACACTCGCGAGCCGGCTCATCAAGAATGGATTCCAGACGATTGTATTTGCCGGCAGTCGGCTTTCGACCGAGATCCTCCTTACTTACCTCAAACAGGACCTCGAAAAAACCGTTCTGGATGCCGACACCGTGCGTGGCTATCGGGGCGGCTACTTGCCGAAGCGCCGGCGTGAAATCGAAAGCGGACTCAGATCGGGCGAGATCCGCGGGGTTGTGTCGACCAACGCGCTCGAGCTTGGAATCGATGTCGGCCAGCTGGACGTTTCGATCATGGCCGGCTACCCTGGCACGATCAGTTCAACGTGGCAACAGGCCGGCCGCTGCGGCCGGCGTAACGCGCCATCTCTGGCCATCCTCATCGCCAGCTCCAGCCCACTCGATCAGTACATCATTAATCATCCCTCGTATTTCTTCTCGCAAAATGTCGAGATGGGACTCATCAATCCCGACAATCTCAACATCTTTCTCGAACATCTGAAGTGCGCCGCTTTTGAATTGCCGATTGAGGAAGGGGAGCGGTTTGGGATGCGCCCGCTGCGCGAAATACTCGCCATGCTGGTCGATCGCGGCTACCTGCATATCAGCCAGGGGAGGCATTATTGGATTCAGGAAGCCTATCCGGCCGATGCGGTGAGCCTCCGGTCAATCAGCTCAGACAACTTCGTTGTCGTCGATCAAACGGAAGGGAAGCCCGAAATCATTGCTGAGGTGGATTTCCGTTCTGCTCTGACAACACTGCACGAAAAGGCCATTTACCTGCTGGAAGGGCGCCGTTTCATCGTCGAGAAGATGGATTATGACGAGCGCAAGGCTTATGTGAAAAAAACGGAAGTTGATTACTTCACGGATGCCATTTCCTATCGGAACGTGAAAGTGCTCGACGAGTTCGCCGGCAATGACATCCCGGCGGCAGGGCGATCATCGCATGGCGAAGTCCATGTGGATCGCCAGGTTGTTGGGTTCAAGAAGGTGAAGTTCAACACGATGGAGAACGTCGGCTATGGAAATTTGCAGCTCCCGCAAGACGACCTGCAAACGACCTCCTTCTGGCTGCGAATCGATTCCAAGCTCGTCAGCTCCCTCGGAGGTACTCCCGATGAACGCGTGATGGCTGTGTGGGGTTTGGGCTATCTGATGCACCGGCTGGCACCATTGTTTCTCATGTGCGATCTGCGGGATCTGGATGAAGCTGTCTGCGATGACCAGACCAAAGCCCCGTTGTATGCATCCGGCATGCGCCCGCCGGTCCGTGGACAACCGCGTGAACCAACACCGACAAGTTTTGAACCGGTTATTTTCCTGTACGATAATTATCCAGGAGGCATCGGGCTGAGCGAACCGCTCCACCGGCTTTCCAGCAGGCTCCTGAAAGAAGCGCAGGAAGTGTTGGCGCAGTGCGAATGCGCCGCCGGTTGCCCTTCATGCATCGGCCCGCATATTGAACCATCCCACAGCCTGAAACGGATGGTGTCTGATCTCCTGAGAAGCGTGACGGCCGCGGGGGAGTAACAATATGTCACTACTATTTGGCAGATGGAGTGATCGTGCTTCTCGTTGGAATGGTACTCGATCGACCGAGGGGTCGGGCGCTGGGGACGTGGGTCTGAGGGAAGGAGTTATCGGTGGAAATCCTTCACGCCGCTGTGCTTTGATTTAATAATGCAAAAGGCAAAGATCATTCATCGGTTTGTAAGCCATCATGTCGCAACAGGATAAACGAAATGTCGAAGACGAGTGGCGTCGGATCAAGACGGAGGAGGAGGGGTCTCTAAAGGAGAAGCTTGAGCGCCTGCTGCAGAGGGCATCTGAAAAGCGGCCGCCGAAGAAGCATCGCCTCGATGAGCCGCGAGAAGAGGAGCTCGGGTGGGATGAAAGTCAGGGCGACGATACTCCGCCGGTCAGTTTTGAAGGAGATCTTTTTGCAGGCGGAAACGCCGCCGAGTGCCCATTTCCGGCCGATTCTTATCATGGACGCATTCGTATCGGATCGGCATTGGAACTGAAAAGCGACATACTCGCCCTGATCAGCCGGGATGATGCGTTTCAAACCGTGGATCCGGCCAAGATTCTTTACCTCGACCTGGAAACCACGGGACTCTCTCCCGGCAGCTCGAATTACGCTTTCATGGTTGGTCTGGGATATTTCGCGGGCGACGAATTTCGTGTGCGGCAGCATTTCATGCGTGATTTTTCGGATGAGATCGAGATACTCGATCGACTCGAAGCGTTTGTAGCTCAATTCAATGCCGTCGTCACGTTTAATGGGCGCGCTTTCGATCTGCCCCTTATTGAAAGCCGCTTCGTGCTGGCGCGGCGCCGGACACGATTAAGTCAGTTGCCGCACCTGGATCTTCTCTACCCGAGCCGGCAGATCTGGCGGGAACGCTTCGAAAGCTGCTCGCTG
This sequence comes from uncultured Acidobacteriota bacterium, assembly GCA_903916735.1. Taxonomy (GTDB): domain Bacteria; phylum Acidobacteriota; class CAIWXX01; order CAIWXX01; family CAIWXX01; genus CAIWXX01. The sequence continues at coordinate 10,199 of CAIWXX010000084.1, read as the reverse complement.
AAGAGCCTCGAATACAACCTGCTCGGCGTCGAACGCCACGGTGATATTCCCGGCGCCGAGATTCCCCATGTCTATTTCGAGTATCTCCGGTCGCGGAATCCATATTGGATCTCAAAAATCTTTCACCACAATCGGCTGGACATCGTCTCGATGATGTGCCTTTTATCCTTCTGCCACGATCTCGTGGCCGGCAAGCACCTGGCGCACGATTGGCAGGAAACGCTTGGTCTCGCTTTTTTCTATGAACGTAGAAATAACTATGAACAGTCGACGCTTCTCTTTTCAGAAGCGCTTGAAACGGGAGCGGATCGCGAGCGGCGAGTCAAAGCCATCCGACGCGCTTCCGAGCTGCATCGAAAGGCCGGAAAGCGCGACGAGGCGATGGCTTTGTGGAGCGATGGCGCTCAGGAAGACGGCTTTGCCGCCATCGATTTTCTGCGGAACATGGCCATACAGTTGGAGCATCATGAGCGTCGTTATGCTGATGCGCTGGCACTCGTCGATGATGCTCTGGATCGGATTGCCAACCTCCGCGACCGCGGGATCGGTGGCGCCAAACTCCTCCGGCATCAAACCGACTTCGAAAAACGCCGCGATCGACTCCGGAAGAAAGTCCCTCGAACAGGGTCGTAGAGCCCTGCCAAGTCGAGTCGGGTCAAAGTACGGTCACGGAACCGGGAACGGATTTCTCGGAACGAGTTTGATCGAGATGAGACGACAAATCGCCGATCGGCGGGATTGGATGATATTGATCCCGCAGAATGCTACAAATATGCCGGCTGATATTTGATGTAAAATACCTGCATGCTTGCTGGATCTGAAGCATAACAAGTGGTCACATCAAGGAGAAGAAAAATGTTTCGCAGAATGACATGTCTGTTCGCGGTCACTCTGATCTTCGCAGCAGTTGTCTGCCGAGCAGCGGACACCGAAAAGGAAAAGGCTGCCGTCGTCATAGCCCAGAAATGGCTGACGATTGTGGATGAAGAGAAGTATGCGGAGAGCTGGAAAGAAACAGCCGCCTATTTCAAAAATGCAGTCACGATGGAACAGTGGGAACAATCATTGCAAGCGCATCGGAAGCCCTATGGAAAGCTTATTTCAAGGCAAGAAAAGAGTGCCTCTTACACAACAACTCTGCCTGGCGCTCCCGATGGACAGTACGTTGTTATGGAATTCGAATCCTCATTCGAAAACAAGAAATATTCAGTCGAGACCGTCACTCCGATGATGGATAAGGACGGAGTGTGGAGAGTATCCGGTTACTTCATTAAATGAACGGGGAGAAAAGTAAAAAGGGGGGTTCTTGAACCCCCTCTCATCAGAGTCGCCGAAGCGGCTGATCAGCGCCTTTGCGCCTGACTCTTGTTAAGTCGTCCTGCGTACGGCAGGATCCCTCTCTGTTTCAAGCTCTATCTTCTTGGCTGACGATATGATTGTCCGCCTCTATTCGTCGGCTGCGATTGATGGGTCTGGGGACGCTGCACGACATATGGAGATCGGCTGATGTGCGTCTCTTGATTTCGTGGCGTCCTCTCGATAGAGGGAGCGTATCTCTGAATATTGTTATTTTCTACTCGCCCGTAACTATTTCTCTGGTCGTCGCGAGGTGGCACGTAGGTCCGTGATTCGTATCTCGGCTGCTGAGAGAACTCGCCGCGATAAGCGGGGATGTCGGAGCGAGACTGCCTCTCCCGAACTTCAGGGACATATCTCTGCTGTCCATTGTATTTTCTTTCCTGCACAATGGGGGCACTCCGTTCAGCGAAACCGGTCATATTTCTGAGCACCGTCGACTCTTCGTGCTGAGGGACAATCAAGCGAGCTCGATGACCGTCGGCGAAGACTTCATGTTCACGAACAGACTCCATGGGGATTTGTCGGCGTGTAAAGCGCTCCAACTCATCCCGTCGAGGCGCAAAACGATCGATGTGTCGATTTCCATGGTAGAAGAAATTCCGGACGACGTCGGGTCCAATCGCACACCGTGCGTAATTATTGTAACCGAAATGATCTCGATCGACGAACACCCACAGGTTGGCGCTGAACGGGTTGCTATTGGAAGCACAGTAGGAAGGACACCAGCCTATATAGCCATCGCCATATGACCAGGACACATCAGCTGGTACCCAATCGTAGCCGGGAACCCACACCCATCCATAGTAATTGTCATAACCCCAGTGACCATAGTGATATGCACACCATGCCCACGGCTCATCTCCCATCCAGGTAGGGCCGTAGCTTGTGTAAGTCCAATGGCCATTCAGATATGGCCTCCATCCGGAATTTCGAGCAGCATAGGGACGCCAGCAAGATCCATAGGCTCCAACGTTGACCCATGATCCGTAGGGTGTGAGTGAGCTATGGAAATTGATGGAGAAGCCGACGTCAATGGACGCGTAGGCGGCCGGCAGTCCGCTCAACGAGAGAACCGCCAGAACGACCAATGTTTTTTGCAGGTACTTCATTTTAGTAACCTCCTCCTTATTACGCTCACACCATGATGTTGAGCAAATTCGGTGCCAGATTTTTTGTGTTTTTTTTCAGTAGCTTAAGCAAGTCGGAACACATTTCGGATGTCCTATCCATAGGACAGATCGAGATCATTGATGAGCTTCATCCTCATCGATCCGTCGGCTTCGGAGACGCTCTATGCAGTGAGTTCGGAGGGACGTGTCTACCGGAGTCAAAATGGCGGGATCCTGTGGAGTAATCTAAGTGGGGAGGCGCGATTCCCCTCACCCAGATTCGTTGCGCTCCAAGCGGAGGGGACGAAAGCTCTGTACGTCGGTACTCGATACGGATGCACTTTCAGTCGGGCGCTTGAGTGAGGACAAGAGCATCTGCAAATGCCCTCCGCCAATCTTTGCCGTGATCAGTTGTTTCAGCAAAGATTTCAGATTTTTCCGGCGACTTCCAGTAGAGCCTCCTTTTTTTGAATTTTTATTTGGAATTTCGCGCTTTGTCCCTATCCCTTTCTCATGACATCCTTGCCTGTCAGCAGATATGCTTTCAGATAAGTGTGAAACTGCCGTCCAGCCTTCACACATCATGAAGGCTGCTCGCAAATCAGAGTTCTTCCATCCACATTCCGTAATTCGAAAGATATTTTTGCCGTCCTTGCGTAGAAAATCGAAAGTCACTGTGATCAGGTAAGTTCCTTGCATGTTCGGGCCAACGAATTCGACTTTCTTTTCGGGCACATAGATTGTCGGCGTCAGTGTCCAACTTCCTTCTTTTTTCCACACCCATGTCACGGGCTTGAGATCCGGCCCGAACTCGCCCTTCATGCTGTCGACGAAATATTAATTCGGATGATTGGGTGTGAGTGACATTCGCCTACAGAGACAGCGCCGAGGGCAACACTTCGAGACGAGGACTCTCGATTCTGTCCAGTTCCTACGCCGTTTCCTGCCCGGACCAAACATCACATGCTACCCACTCCATCACAGTAAGCGAGTTCAACTAGCGCGGGAAACAATCCACATAGGCCCGCGCCAGCGGCTCAGTTCAACGGGCATCACAATTGTCAGTTCCGGCATGGCGCCATAAGTCTATTTGAAGCCGGGGTTGCATGGCGGGCAATTGCGAGTCGAGGAGTTTAGGCGGAGCAACTGGCGCCGCCGTTGCGGCACAATGGACAACCTGATTCGCCCCGAAGGCCTCTACAAGTTGTCGCCATCAGTATCGGACGAGGGTCCCTGCGTCGGTTGCGCATCGACGGCTTCGGGCAAGGAATAATGCATCTTGATGAGTCGCCAGTCCAGAGAGGAGGGGGCCTCCTGCCAGATTGACTCAAGGAGCCCGGCGTATCGTCGCACCAGGGCAGCAGCCTGGGCTTCGCGGCCGGCGTCGGTGTTGTCGTTTGTCAGGGGGCGCCGAAACTGCGCGCGGATGCAACCGCGCTCGCCGTAATGGGCATCCCACGGAATGATCGCGGCTCCCGTCGAAATGGACAAATCGGCGAAGCCGGACTCGAGATGATAGAGCCGCCCGCCGATGGAACAGGCGATTGCGCTTGGACTTGGAGAATTTTCAAGCACAATCTGCACGAGCCCTCCGCTTTCCAGACTTCGCCGCGCGGCCAAGGTATCCCTGACAACTTCGATAGCTGCTATCGTTGAGCTGCTCCCGCCCTTCTCGATTCTCCGTTGCCCACGCTTACGGCTGGCGTGTCGGCTGAGGAACTGGATCGGCCTGTTGTCGAGAAAGCGTCGCAACGCCCTCGATGCCAGCAACTGTCCCGTGCCATGATAAGAGAGCAGGATCACTCCCCGCTTCAGAGCCAGCATCTCTTCGAGAAACTGCAATCCCGAATAGTGAAACCACTTACGAAGCTCGTCGATTCCGGCCCGCTCGATCAGGTTTCCCGCCGACCGGCGAAATGGCAACGGAGAGGCCTTGAGTGCATCCAGAAGACGGCCGGAATACTCCGCCGGAATGTGAAGCCGATGAAACATAGAAAGCATGGCAAGATTTCCGAGAAGGCTGCTACGGAAAGCCGCCTCAGGATCCGATGCGTGGCAGCCGAAATCGGATAGAAACCGGCCGAAGAGACTGTACTGTCGGCAGTAGATCCGTTCGACTATGTCGGCGTGTGAGCACCACCAGGCAAGCCATCGACAGCCCACCGTGTATGGCATCAGCATGGCTGCAGTCGGGGCCGCGATCTCCGCGAGCTTGGCGTTCCTGCCGGGCTTCCCGAGGAAAGCACGCACCCAATCCCAAGCGCCTCGAAACATGTGCCTCCACTGCCGTTCCGGGCGGACGAACGCGTTCGTTCCAGGCCGGCACTCCGTCGGGCGCAGTCGAGGTCCCGACCCCGGGTCCGAGCGAATAGTTGCGAGGAGCGCTGACACGGTTGGGGTTTCGAAGAAAGCCATGGGCACATTCGCTCCCAGCTCTTGCTCGACCTGCGCCAGCATCCTCATTGCACTGAGGGAATCGCCGCCCAGATCGAAGAAGTCATCATCCATACCTACTTCCGACACTTCCAACAGCTCCGCCCAAATCCGGCAGACCAGTTTCTGCATTTCATTCTCGGGCGATCGGAAGGCTACATGTATTGTGGGACGCGCCTTGTCGGGAGGTGGCAGGACGCTACGGTCCACCTTGCCACTTGCGCTCAACGGAAGTGCCTCCATGAGAATGAGCCGGCCCGGCACCATATACGGTGGCAACGTTCTCTCCAGCTCCTCACGGAGATCCTTTGGCGCCAGATTCACCTTCTGCCCGGGGACGACATAGGCGATCAGAATGGCTTCGCCCGATCTCCTGTGATGAACAATGACCGTCGCTTCCCTGGCCCAGCCGGAGCTCCTGAGACGCATCTCCACTTCGGCCAAATCCACTCGATTTCCCCGGATCTTGACCACGAAGTCCTTGCGTCCTGCCAACACAAGCAATCCGTCTGGCCTGCACCAGCCCAAATCCCCAGTGTGGAAGCAACGTTGTCGGCCATTGACCTCTTCGTAAAACGAGGTCTTGGTCGCGGAGGGATCGCCCCAGTAGCCAGGCGACAGGTGGTCGCTGACCACCACCAATTCGCCAGTCACTCCATCAGGGACAGGTTGGCCCAGGTCGTTGACGACTTTCACCTGCTTTCCCGCCACGACGTAGCCCACAGGCAAAGGATCGCCGTCGGGGACGAGGCAGGGGTGCATGATCTGCTGCGCCACCAGGTTCGCCTCCGATGATCCATAGCCATGCAGTAGGCAGGCACGTGGAAAAACTCTCCACAAAGCGAGAGCTTCCGCCCGGCACAATCGGCTGCCGCTCAGAGAGACCAGACGGATATGAGGAAGGCGAATTTCGCCTGCAACGGCCACATCTAGGAATCCGGCGACGGCGGCAGCCGGCATTTGCAGGAGAGTGATATTCTCCTCATGCAGCCAGCTGATGAGTCGCATCATGCCCTCCGCCGCAATGTCGAACGGCAGCAGCCTGATCCCATGCAACAGAGCCCCAAAGACATCCGGAAAAGAGGCGCTGTGGCCCCAATGAACGATCGATCCCTGGCGATCCCCGGAGACATAGCTCGCTACGAGGGCTTGATGTTGCACTCGCACCAGGATGCTGCGATGTGTTGTCATCACTCCTTTGGGCTCTCCGGTAGAACCCGATGTGTATACAATCGCCGCCAGTCTTTCAGGATCGCGATCGAGAAGCGGCGGCGCGGCGCTCTCGAATGGCGCGCGGATATCCAGCGGGATACAACCGTCCACTGTCCCGCAGATCTGCCGGGCGAGCGGGAGCTCCGGGGAGCCGGCCAGGATGGCCGATGCGCCGGAATGCGTCCAGATTCGCTTGAGATACTCCGCCGGATTCGCGGGATTCAGTGGGACGAAACACTTTCCTGCCTTCAGTACGGCCAGGATTCCGAGGATGGCTTCTGCACGGTGACCGCACAACAACGGCATCGGGGTATTGGATGTGCCGTGCCGCTCCGCGATGGTGGCAGCCAGTCTATTGGCGCGGGAATCGAGTTCTGCATAGGTCAGCCTGACGCCATCGCCCTCCAGCGCGACAGCCTGCGGCTTCCGCGCCACTTGAGTTTCGAAGGCATCCGTCGGAGTGCTCGCCCGTGCGAGTTCCATCGCGGAATCGGTGGCCCCTTTCGCCGAGCGGTCCATGACCGATATCCTAGGCCATTTTTGCACATTTTGCATCTCACCTTCTGAGAGTCTCATGTGGATTCTTGCAACAAGCAGCCCCCCCGAATATAGTCTCGCTATGACAAGGCCGTTCATGTTTGTGGCTGTAGGCCGGGGTTATGTGCTGATTATTGTAGTGTCTCAAACAATCCTTGGCCGCCGCAAATGCGCAAAGCTCGTATTGCCGGCGTGCAGGTCGTGATCGTGAACGTGAAAGCCGACGTCGACGATTCGTTTGCGTTTACGGGTGGTCGCAGCGCTTGCAAAGGTATCTCTGGGACAGCACTCTATGAATACACATAGAGCCCCAACCGGCACCCATCCCTCGCGATCGATGCCTGATGGACAATCCTCCACCGCACAAGACGTTCGGTCATCTGCGGCGAAATGTTTGGTTGAACTTCTGATGCTGATCTCGCCCCATCGCTGGCTCCTAGGTCTCCTTGTGGTCACGGCGGTCCTTCAAGTGGCAGCCGAAGCAATCGGGATTGGTTACGTCTTCATTCTTCTGGCCGCAGGGCGAGATGCCGCTGTGCCAGAAGGGCCTCGGCTGACGAAGATCGTCTTGTATGCATCGAGCCTGCCCGCAGGGGTGCGGATCCGCATTGCCGCTACCGCCTTAGTTTCGTTTGCCCTCCTGAGGGCCTGCCTGCAGATCACACAGACTCTCGCGTCGCTCCGGTTACGAAGGCACGTCCAGCTCGCCTTGCAGCAAGCGGTTTTCCGTCGTCTCTGCGAAATGCCGCTCGATGCCTTTCTACGCGAACGCCGTGGGAGCATCGTTGCGTTGCTCGACTCATTTGTGCGCAACGTCGGAGCCTTGACTCTCCAGGCAGGGCAGGCGGCCGCAAGCATTGCGGTGACGATCACTTATGTCGTGTTGGCTCTGGCTCTCTCCTGGCGCTTGACTCTGCTCTGTCTGTTGCTTCTCGCCCCCGTGAGCTTCCTGCTCCGCCCTGCGGTAGCGGTGCGTCTGCGGAAGGCCAGCAGGAAACTCCATGACAACCTTCGTGAGACACAGGGTGCCATCCAGGAGCTGCTCTCTGCGATGAAGCTTGTGCGCGTCTTTGGGCGGGAAGAATGGAGCCAAGCCGGCTTCACACGGCACATCCAAACCCTCCAAGAGCACGAGTACCGTGCGTCGGCTATCGGCGGCTTGGCACGCCCGCTTTTCAATGCACTTAACGTCTCTCTGCTTGCCGCCGTTTTGGCCGTCGGGTCATTGTTCCTTCCTGCATCAGCTCACACGGTCCCGGCCCTCCTCGTGGTCTTCCTGGTCATCGCAATACGGTTGATGGGACCCGCCGGAACCCTCACTAGCCTTCACACCCAGATCGCCCAAGTCGCACCGATGCTGCACACTTTGATGGAGACGATTCACACGACAACCCCAACTGCACCGAGGGGGGGAACGATCGTTTTCACTTCGCTGCGCGAATCGGTGAGCATCAGGCGGGTTTCGTTTCGATACTCGCATGACGAACCGCTCGTCCTGGATGGTCTCGACCTCACGATACCTCGGGGAGGGCGAGTTGCGGTGGTTGGCCCATCGGGTGCGGGAAAGTCGACTCTTGTCAATCTCCTCTCGCGCCTTTCTGATCCCACGGAGGGGTTGATTGGTGTGGACGGCGTCGACCTGCGCGAACTGGAGATTACGAGCTGGCGAAGGCGCGTGGCTGTCGTAGCACAGGATGTCTTCTTGTTTCATGCGAGCGTGATGGACAATCTGCGTTTCGCCAGTCCCGATGCGACTGACAGCCAGGTGGTGGAGGCGTGCCGGCTGGCACAGGCTCACGATTTCATAGTCGCGATGCCCGATGGCTATTCCACTCTTCTACAAGATCGGGGGACTCGGCTCTCCGGCGGCCAGCGCCGCCGCATTGCTTTGGCCCGCGCTCTCCTTCTCGATGCGGAGGTCCTCGTCCTTGACGAAGCCACCAACGATGTGGACTGCCCGACCGAGGAGGCGATCATGAGCGGAATCGAGGAGTACTGTCATGGCAGGACCCTCCTGGTCATTGCGCATCGCCTGTCGATGGTGACCCGAGCCGATTGGATATACGTGCTCGATCGCGGGCGATTGGCCGAGGATGGAACGCATGAGGAATTGATGAACCGTGATGGGCTTTACCGCCGCCTGTTCCTGACACAGCAATCCGAAGAGGCCGTCTCCGCCCCTGGGAGGGCACTCAGCTAGACCACGCCGGGAGCGGTCGCGTGCGAAGATCGGTAGCGAGCCCCCATCGCCCTGCGCGGTCCTCCTCCGCATGACGATGCAGAAGTAAGGCCGCGCCAGAACTGCACACCAGCACGGCCCTTGGTCCAGTTGATAGCCTGGCATCCCCTGATCCGGCGGCCATCCCACATGTCGTTGAGATTTCATTTGCAAGATAGGATGCCAGACGATGCAAGAACCTTGACGCCGGGTTGCGGGCATTGTTAACATGCCAGGACGTATGCTATAAATTTCGGCCTGAGTTTCTTCCTAGCCGTGGCATTGATCCTTGTCGCACCTTGGGGAGTAGATTTATTTTTGTCAGCCATTAATAGAGCGAACAACCACCCGAGCCCCTTCACGATCGGACTCGCCATAGGCGAAGGTACAGGGCCGGAACTGGCATCGGTCTTCCAGCACGCCGTCGGCGTGCTGGCTGCAATCTATGGGGTCGATGTCAAGGTAATCACATGCCCACGGCGCTTTCGGACATTTAGTGCGTCGATTGACCCGAGCCTGCCGACGGCCCACGTGGTGTCGGTCAAAGATGACGACTGTTTCCAATACATGGAGTTTTTGCGGGATGTCTACGGCGAAGGCTGCCGGACGGTCTTCCGTACGGCCATCAACGCCGAGACTCTGTACCAGGTCAGGGAACGGCTGTGCGGTGTGAAGCTAGAGGTGATTCCGATACCGCGTGGAGAAATGTTTCTCGTTCGCGACGAGGCGCAGGGGTTCTACTCCGGGAGCAATGACACCGGTGCGGGGGACATAATTCGGCGTACCTGCGAGTTTCGCCGTGACTGGACCGAGAAGCTTCTCGACTACGCACGTGCCGCTGCAGCCACGCACTGGGGCGGTCAGCATAGGATCGATCACATTCTGCTCGCCTACAAGTTCCACCTGCTCGACAACCGTTTTGCACGGTGGATCGAGGAGTATTCCGATTCGCGCCATGTCACTCTGAAATTGTTTCAGCCCGACACAATGAACCGCCATCTGCTGCGAGGAACTTTCCAAGGAAATCTGCTCATCATCGGCGGCAATGAGTGGCTGGATATCATGCATGTAGACCTGTTGGCGCGCTACGGGATGGGGCAGCAGGAGAATCGTCACAGTCGCAACGTCTACCTCGCGCCGGAAGTCGAAGGGCTGGTCGAATATCAGACTGTGCACGGCTCGGCCGACGACATTGCCGGGCGAGGGCTCGTGAACCCGGTCGCGACTCTGCGTGCGGCTGCCGACATGTTTGAGCGGCATGGTGGATACACCGGGGCTTTCATGCGCATGGAGAGGGCCATTTCACGCAGCCGTACGCGTGGGTTGGCCAC